>CAJOEN010000008.1 GCA_905233475.1 uncultured Bacteroidales bacterium | reverse complement strand
TAAAATGCGTATCTTTGCTCATTGGTTTTCTTTGTTTGGTTTGATTTTGCAAAGATAAACCAAAGGGCTGACATTTGAATGTGTCAGCCCTGTTTTTTTTCAGATGCTCTAAAAAGTTTTATCGGACACCAATAAAAAAAATGTATATTTGCAAGTTCGAACACAAGTAAAAAACTGCGACACACGTGGTTGAAAATCAGTAATATAAATGCTATGCAAAAAAAATACAACGAGTACAAACAACTTGACCTCACTCAAATAGGAGAAGAAATACGACACTACTGGGAAGAAAACGACACTTTCCGCAAAAGCTTGGAACTTTCCGAGGGCAACCCGCCCTTTGTGTTTTTCGAAGGCCCTCCGTCGGCCAACGGCAAACCGGGCATACACCACGTTATGGCTCGCAGTATCAAGGACATATTCTGTCGTTATAAAACGCAGAAAGGTTTTTACGTTCGCCGCAAGGCTGGTTGGGACACTCACGGTCTGCCCGTAGAACTTGGTGTGGAGACCAAACTCGGCATTACCAAAGAGGACATCGGCAAAAAAATCTCCGTGGACGACTACAACCGCGCCTGCCGCGAAGAGGTGATGAAATACAAAGACCTCTGGGACGACCTTACCCGAAAGATGGGCTATTGGGTAGATCTCAACGACCCATATATCACATTTACAAACGAATACATAGAAACTCTATGGTATCTGCTTTCGGTGCTTTACAAAAAAGGACTGCTGTACAAGGGCTATACCATACAGCCGTTCAGTCCTGCCGCCGGCACCGGCCTTAGCTCACACGAGCTCAATATGCCCGGCTGCTACCGCGATGTTAAGGACACCACCTGCGTGGCGATGTTCCGTTTGAAACCCGGACAGACACTGCCTTTCGGCACCGGCACCATGTCGGAGGACGTACAGGTGCTGGCATGGACCACCACCCCGTGGACACTGCCTTCAAACACGGCACTTTGCGTAGGACCTACCATAGAATATGTTTTGGTGGAGACTTTCAACCCTTACAGCGGTGAACCTGCCACTGTTATCGTGGCCAAACCGCTGCTCAACAGCCTTTTCCCTGCCGAAAACGCCGAACTTCACTTCGAAGATTATAAAAAAGGCGACAAAAAAGTGCCTTTCCGCGTGGTGGGCAACGCCGTTAAAGGCAAGGAACTCAAAGACTTGGCTTACGAGCAACTTATACCTTGGGTAAATCCAGGCGAAAGAGCTTTCCGTATCATACTTGGCGACTACGTTACCACCGAGGACGGTACCGGCATAGTGCATATCGCGCCCACTTTCGGTGCCGACGACGACCGCGTAGCCAAGCAAGCCGGAGTGCCGCCACTTGTTATGTTCGACAAAGATGGCAAACAGCAGCCTATGGTGGACCGCACAGGAAAATTCTTCCTGCTTCAGGACCTCGACCCCGATTTTGTTAAAAACAACGTAAACGCCGAGCTTTATCGTCCTTTCGAAGGCAAATTTGTCAAAAATGCCTACGACCCACAGAAAACCGAAAAGGACACGACCATTGACGTGGACATCGTGGTTATGCTTAAAGCCGAAAACAAACTCTTCCGCAGCGAAAAGCACACCCACAGCTACCCCCACTGCTGGCGTACCGACAAGCCCGTGCTATACTACCCTCTCGACAGTTGGTTTATAAAAACCACTGCTCTGAAAAACAGGATGATAGAACTTAACAAGACCATCAACTGGAAACCCGAGGCCACCGGCAGCGGACGTTTCGGCAACTGGCTCGAAAACCTCGTGGACTGGAACCTGTCGCGTTCTCGCTATTGGGGCACACCGCTCCCGATATGGCGTACCGAGGACGGCAGCGAGGAGATTTGCATTGGAAGTGTGGCTCAGCTCCGCGAGGAGATAGAAAAATCGGTTAAAGCTGGTTTTATGGTCGAAAATCCCTATAAATCTGATAATTACAACGATTTCGACCTGCACCGTCCATATATCGACAGCGTTATCCTTGTTTCCTCGAAAGGCGAAAAAATGTTCCGCGAACCCGACCTTATCGACGTGTGGTTCGACAGCGGTGCCATGCCCTACGCACAACTACACTACATGGGCAATGAAGGTCAGCTTAACGCAACCAACTTCCCCGCAGATTTCATTGCCGAAGGCGTGGACCAAACACGCGGATGGTTTTTCACACTGCACGCCATAGCTACTATGGTGTTCGACACTGTAGCGTACAAGAATGTGGTTTCCAATGGTTTAGTACTCGACAGCAAAGGGCAGAAAATGTCCAAACGCTTGGGCAATGCTGTTGATCCTTTCGAAACCATTCAGAAATACGGTCCCGATGCCACACGTTGGTACATGATTACCAACTCACAGCCGTGGGACGCCCTAAAATTCGACCCCGAGGGCGTGGACGAGGTACGACGCAAGTTCTTTGGAACGCTATACAACACCTACGGCTTCTTTGCGCTTTACGCTAATATCGACGGCTTCACTTACGCCGAGCCCGACATCGACATAGCCAAACGTCCCGAAATAGACCGTTGGATACTTTCTGAACTCAACACTCTTATAAAAACTGTGGATGCCTATTTTGCTGATTATGAGCCTATGAAAGCCGGTCGTGCCATTCAGGAGTTTGTGGACTGGTACCTCAGCAACTGGTATGTGCGTCTGTGCCGACGCCGTTTCTGGAAAGGCGAGTACACCGACGACAAAATTTCGGCCTACCAGACTCTTTACACCTGCTTGGAGACACTGTCGCGCCTGATGGCGCCTATAGCTCCTTTCTTCAGCGAACGCCTCTTCCGCGACCTTAACACCGTTACCGGAAAAATAAAAGTAGAATCGGTACATCATGCCTGTTTCCCCGAAGCCGATAACTCTCTTATCGACAAGGAGTTGGAAGAACGCATGCAAACGGCACAGAAGATTTCGTCCATGGTGCTTTCGTTGCGTAAACGCAACAACCTGCGTGTACGTCAGCCGTTGGCCAAAATAATGATTCCAGTAGCCGGCGAACATCAGCGTCAACAAATCGAAAAAGTGGCTAACTTGATATGTTCCGAGGTGAATGTCAAAGATATAGAGTATCTCGACGCATCAAATAACATCCTTGTAAAAAGTGCCAAACCCAATTTCAAGACTTTGGGACCACGTTACGGCAAGATAATGAAAGCCATAGCCGCTGTAGTAACTGCTTTCTCGCAAGAGCAGATTACCAAAATCGAGACGGAAGGCCGTTACAACATGACCGTTGAGGGTCAGCCTGTGGAACTGCTTATAAGCGATGTGGAGATTGCCACACAGGACATCCCCGGCTGGGTGGTGGCCAACGAGGGAAGTCTTACCGTAGCACTCGACATAACCATCTCCCAGGAACTGAAAAACGAGGGCATAGCTCGCGAATTGGTGAACCGCATACAGAACATACGCAAGGACAGCGATTTCGCCGTTACCGACAAAATTCTCGTGGATCTGCTCAGCGACCCCGAATGGGACACCGCCGTGAAACTGTATATGGACTATATCTGCTCCGAAACTCTTACAGCACAACTGAATTTGGCGGCCGAAATATCTTCGCCCCAAAAACAGGAGGTCGAGATTATCGACGGCCGTCCGACAGAAATCTGGGTACGAAAGGCGTAACAAAGTATAAGGGTTTGTTACAAACATGAAAAGGCGTTTTCGAAGCCTTACCAAATCCATAAAAAATATGAGATTTGGTAGAAAAAAATGCCTTTTTTACCCGAAAATGCACGGATACTTTACCGAATCTATATTAAAAAAGTGGATTTGGGAGAAAATGATGTGTTTTTTTATGGCAAATACGCAGTCGTACTGCATATTTCTACAGAATATCAGCATTTGTATTGCGGTTTTTGCCATAAAATCCGCAACGGAGATATAAAGGCGGGATGGGGTGCATACTTGTGGGCGACACTTTAACATACAACACAAGTCACAGTTCATTTTTTTTTTGTACCTTTGCATTTTCAATTGAAATATAAACCCACTGCGAATGAACACCTCGACAATCTCTTTGCACAACGATTCCGATATGGTCTTTGCACAACGCAACTCGTTGTCCAGAACAATGGCGCAGTACGCGTGGCAACACCTCTCTCCGGAGCAAATTGAAAATCTCCGCACAAATGGCAATTACGCCGAAGATTGGAACAACATATTGGTAACCGACACTTTCAACCCCTCGTTGATTCGCAACTCTTATTTTTATGGTTTGGTACGCATTGCCGATTTAGAACAGAAAATGCTGCAAAACAATGGTTTAAATTATGCAACAGGTATAACCGACTGCACAATTTTTAACTGCGATTTAGGCAAAAATGTGGCAATACATAACGTGGGACGCGTTGAACGGTACATTATTGGCGACAATTGTATAATTGCAAACACCCGTGAAATTGCAGTTACCGAACAGGCTACTTTCGGATGTGGGTTAAAATCCGATGGCACAGCAGATTACATCAAAGCTATGAACGAAGGCGGACAACGCGGCTTTGCGGCTTTTACAAACATACTTCCAGCCGATGCTTATCTTTGGTGTAAATATTTATACAACAAAGAGTTACGAACGTCTTTGCACCAAATAACCCGTGCTGAATGCCTGCCTTTACCAACCTACGGAACAATTGGACAAGGTTGCTCGATACGCAACGCTAACACAATAGAAAACACAAATATAGGAGATTTCTGCACCGTTGTAGGAACCACTAAAATGTGCAACACTGCTGTAAAATCCTCTGCCCAAGAGCCTTCGAAAATAGGCGATGGAACCATTGTTGAGGATACTATTGTCGGTTACGCCTGCAAAGTTCTGGAAAACAGCCTTGTACAAAAAACCATACTTGGTTCCAATGTAACCATAGAACATGGGGCACGAGTAATAAACACAGCTGTATCGGACAATTCCACCATAGCTTGTTGCGAAGTACAGAACAGCATGATATTCCCCTCGCACGAGCAGCACCACAACAACTCTTTTCTTATTGCCTCAACACTGTTGGGACAGAGCAATATAGCTGCTGGGGCTACAGTCGGTTCCAATCACAACAGCCGTTCCAACAGCGGCGAAATAGTTGCCGGACGCGGTTTTTGGCCGGGATTATGTTGCAGTTTCAAACATTCGAGCAAATTTGCCTCGTTCGCACTTGTGGCAAAAGGCGACTATCAGTACGAACTAAACATTCCCCTGCCTTTTTCTCTGATAAACAATAACTTACACACCAACGAACTGGAAGTAATGCCAGCCTACTGGTGGATGTACAATATGTACGCTCTCGAACGAAACAACCATAAATTCCAACATCGCGACAAACGTGCGGTAAAACGTCAAAACATCGAATATCAGACACTTGCCCCCGATACGGCGGAAGAAATTATCACCGCCATGCGACTACTCGAACAATGGACGGCAACAGCTTGGGCAAAAAGCCAAAACTTGTCGGCAAACGACATTGATAAGCAAACAATTGGATATAAGCTACTTACCACCCCCCCCGAAGAAACGGAAAAACTTTTCATTACCGCCGAAGGTCTTGAAAACAGCAAACGTACGGTGAGGATTCTGAAAGCGGCAAAGGCATATAAGGCATACGCCGAAATGCTTGAATACTACGCTGTCGGCAACATCATAGACTATCTGAAAATAAATCCTGAAGTGTCGTGGGAGTCGGTTTGCGAAAAACTGTATTCTCCTAAAAGGGAAGAACATTGGGAAAACCTTGGCGGACAACTCATTGCAAACAGCGATTTCGAAGACTTGTGTAACGACATTGTTTCGGGAAAACTCAACTCTTGGAATAGTATCCACCAACGGTACGACCGACTGTGGGAGATGTATCCTCTTCAGAAACAAAGACATGCGTACTCGGTACTTTGTCTGCTGAACAATACATCATCTCTTACTGAGGAGCATTGGCGGAAATCGCTTGACAGGTTCATAGGAATTTTGGAAACCATCGAGCGTCAGGTTTTGCTTACACGGAAAAAGGATTTCGATAATCCTTTCTGCCAAAGTACTTATCGCAACAGCAACGAAATGGCAGCCTGCCTCGGCAACTGCGAAGAGGACAGCTTTGTGAAAATTACCCAACAACAAATTGCTGATTGTAAGCAGTTTATCAAAAATATAAAAAAACACAGAACAATAAAATAAAACATTTCTAAACAAGTTATAACTTAAAATTTTACCAACGCCATGCAGACAGTAGAAGTCATTATCAAAAACACCGAAGAGACTATTTCCATTCCTTGCGGAACAAAACTTTTGGAAATAGCCAAAAATTACCAACATATAGCACACTACCCCATCATCGGGGCATTTGTGAACAACGAAATTGCCGACCTCAACTACTGCATATACACTCCCCTTACCATACAATTTTTCGACCTGTCCGACAAGAATGCCGGCTACCGTACTTACATACACTCATTAGCATTTATGCTCTACAAAGCCGTGCGCGACATATATCCGCAAGCACAGCTTGACATTATAAACTCCCTTACCAATGGCTATTATTGCACCATAACCGGCGTTGATGACAACCAGATAGATATTGCCGCCAACGTGCGAAAACGCATGATTGAACTTGTAGAAGAAGACCTGCCTTTTACAAGCACCCTTACTCCAATGTCAAAAGCGCTGGAGATTATATCCGCCACAGGCAACAAGGAAACCGAGAATCTGATGTCCAGCCTCGGACAACTATACACCTCCATACAACACATTGGCGACACTCCGCACAAGATAAACTGCCAGCTTGTACCTTCCACATCTTACCTCAAGTTGTGGGACTTCCGCATTTTCAGCGAAGGATACCTGCTGCAGTTCCCGAATTTCTACAACCCCTCGCTACTCAGCCTCTACAAAGAGACTCCGCGAATGTTCAAGATATTTAAAGAACATCACGACTGGCGCAAACTTCTGCACGTTTCTTTCGTGAACGACCTCAACAAAGCTGTGCGCGAAGGGAAAGCCAATCACGTGATACATGTGGCCGAAGCCCTGCACGAGAAGAAATTCGCCACCATAGCCGACGCCATTTACCAACGCAAGGACAAGGTTAGGATTGTACTTATAGCTGGTCCATCGTCATCGGGAAAAACAACCTCGTGCCGACGTTTGGGGGTGCAACTGTCGGTATTGGGATACGATGTGCACCAGCTGTCGCTCGACGACTATTTCATCGACCGCGAAAAAACACCCCGCCAACCCAACGGAGACTACGATTTCGAAGCCTTCGAAGCCCTGAACATCGACCTGCTAAACGAACATCTTGTGCGAATGGCGAAAGGCGAGGAAGTGCAGACACCTACCTACAACTTTATACAAGGCAAGAGCGAATTCTTGGGCAAAACCATGAAACTGACCAAGGACAGCATTCTCATTATGGAAGGCATACATGCACTTAACCCAAAACTCACGGAACAAGTCCCCGACGAATACAAGTTCAAAGTAGCCATATCGCCATTTACACAAATATCCATCGACAACCAAAACCTGATACACACCTCCGACAACCGTCTGATACGCCGCATAGTACGCGATTTTAACTTCCGTGGCTACTCGGCCTACGCCACTCTCAAACGCTGGGACAGCGTGCGCGACGGCGAACGCAACCATATATTCCCCTATCAGGAAAACGCCGACATATTTTTCAACTCGGCATTGCTTTACGAACTCGGCGTGCTGAAAGTATATGCCGAACCTCTGCTCGAACGCGTACCGCAGGACACACCAGAATACGCTGAAGCTAAGCGCCTAAGCAAGTTCCTTGCCCTTTTCGAACCAATTAACGAGAAAAACATTCCTCCAACTTCCATAATGAGAGAATTTTTGGGCAACAGCAGTTTCGAATATTAAACCGAATTTCATAAATCATAATCAATAACATTAAAAAATTATCATCATGAAAAAAAGCAACATCATCATCGCTGCCATCATCGGTGTGTGTTTCACATTAGCATTTGTATTTGTAGGCCACTACATCTACGCTTCGAAAAAGCCTGCCAAAACAGTGTCTGTCATCGGCTTGGCCGAAAAGGACTTTGTTTCCGACCTCATTGTGTGGGACCTTTCGTTCAACGCACAGGACTATAACCAAAAAACAGCTTACGCCGATATCAAGTCCCAAACAAAAATTGTCAAAGAGTTCCTCGCCGAAAAAGGCATAACCACCGGCGAAAGCCTTTTCAAAGCCCTGAATTCCGAAAAAGTTTTCGACTATTACTACGACAAGGAGGCACAACGCTCTTTCTCCAAATTTGTGGGCTACAAAATAACCCAACGCGTTCGTATCGAATCGCGCGACGTGGAGAAAGTGGAAGAGGCTTACCTCGAAATCTCCGACCTTTTGGACAAAGGCGTGGACGTTGATGCCGACAGCCCCGACTACTATTACACCAAACTTGCCGACCTTAAAATAGAAATGTTGGCCGAAGCCTCCGAAGATGCCAAAACCCGTGCCGAAACTATAGTTAAAAACGCCGGTGGCAAAATAAAAAGTCTGCAATCGGCCAATATGGGCGTGTTCCAAATTACCGCACCCAACTCCTCCGACGAAGAATACAGCTGGGGCGGAACTTTCAACACAAGCTCCAAAGCCAAACGCGCAAGTATCAACATGCGTCTCACCTATCTTCTGAAATAAATCGTTAAAAATCAGAACTTGGGATTTTTTTCATTAAAAAGATACTTTGCCCCATTTTGTTTCGAAAAAATATTGTATCTTTGTGGAAAATTTTGAAAAGTGGCATTTAATTGTAAATAACTAAAAACATAATATTTAGAGTAATATGGAGATAATAGGAAAACTGATGCAGATTTTGCCCAAACAAAGTGGCGAAAGCGCAAGAGGCACATGGGTTAGAGGAGGATTTGTTATAGAAACACAGGAACAATTTCCTAAAATGGTGGCTTTCACCATGTTCGGCGAAGACAGGACTGCCATGATAGAAGGAATACCGGTAGGCACACAAATCAATGTGCATTTCTCGCCCGAATCACGCGAGTTTCAGGGACGTTGGTACACCGACCTTCGTTGTTTCAGGATAGACACCTTTGTACAAGCCCAACCTGCCGCCGGCAACTTCCAGCAAGCAACTCCACAGCCTATACCTATGGCAGCACAGCAACAGCCCGTACAACAGGCTCCCGATTTTGCCTCGGCTCCACAACAACCGGCAGCCGACACACAAATGGGTGTGGACGACGACTTGCCGTTCTAATACAGAAACTAATGTCTTTTTCATTAAGGTGTCCCAAAATTACGGACACCTTTTTTATTACTCGCATTTTGTAAAAAAATTGTACTTTTGCAGTTGCAAAAAAACGCAATAATGAATATTTTAACCGACTATTCGTGGCTTGGAGTCTTGGCATGTGCCGTTCTTGGAATGCTTTATGCCATAATACTTTACATTTCCGACAAAAAATCACAGCTGTCGCCAAAAGCACGGTGGATATTCTCGGTTTTGCGTTGCCTGTCGGTGTTTATGATAGGGTTTCTACTGCTTTCGCCGCTTGTAAAAATATCCTCCGTGGAAACCGAAAAACCGGTGGTGGTGATTTTGCAGGACAACTCACAGTCGATAGTAATGACCAAAGACTCGACATTTTACAGCAATGGTTACCTGCAAAAGTTCAACGATTTGAAAAAATCCCTTTCGGAGAAATATGATGTGGAGGTTTTCTCGTTCGGCGGCTCACTACAAAATGGTTTCGATGGCTCTTTCGACCGGCAGTCGAGCGATATTTCATTGGCTTTGAGCGAAATACATGATATTTACAAAGGCCGTAACGTGGGTGCCATAGTACTTGCTTCGGACGGTATTTTCAACGCAGGCACACAGCCCACCAACCTTACGGACTGTACTTTCCCAATATACACCATCGCTTTGGGCGATACTTCCGTGCGAAAGGATGCCGCTATCAGCAACATAAAATACAATCGTATAACTTACCTGAACAGCCGTTTTCCGGTAGAAATATCGATAAAAGCAAACAAATTGTCGGGCAAAACTCGCCGTATGACAGTGGAGAATGGAGGCAAAACCCTGTTTCAGAAAAACCTACCCTATTCTTCCGACGATTTTTTTACAACGGAAAACGTAATGCTCGACGCCGACAAGCCGGGTGTAAGGCAGTACACCGTGAAAATCGAAGCCTGCGAAGGCGAGGTATCAACGACCAACAACGTGCGTACATTTACCGTTGAAGTTATCGACAGCCGCCGCAAAATAGCTCTCATAGCCCAATCGCCGCACCCCGACGTAGGTGCCATAAAACGCTGTTTCGAAAGCGTGGAGACATACGAAGTGGAGAACTTTTCAGCCGACGATTTCGACAAACAGCCGTCGCTGTACAACCTTATCATTCTGCACCAGCTGCCGTCGGACAAAATGACGCATAACTCTTTAGTTGAGAAAGTCATGAAATCGCAGACACCGGTACTTTTCGTACTCGGACAGCAAACTGCTTTCGACCGTTTCGACCGCCTTCAAACGGGACTTGCGGTAAATCTTCGCTCAAACCGTTGCGATGAGGCTACGGCGGCTTTCAACTCGGCTTTTCCGCATTTCGCTATGGACGAAAACACCATCCGAAAAATAGAAGGATTTCCACCGCTGAGCGTGCCTTTCGGCAAATATCGTAAAAGCGAAAATGTGCAAACCCTTATCTTCGCCAAAACAGGAAACGTGGTGTCGGAAATGCCGATGGTGGCTTTTTCACAAAAAAACGGCACAAGATACGGATTTGTAGTCGGCGACGGACTTTGGAAATGGTTTATGGACGATTTCCGGCAGAACTCCACACACGAGAACATAGGCACACTTATGGAAAAAACCGCCGCCTACCTCTCACTGCGGCTCGACAAGGAGAAATTTAGGGTAAATGCAAAGGTGGCTTTCGCCGAAAACGAGGCTGTAACCTTTGAGTCGGAACTTTACAACGACAATTTTGAGCCTGTAACGGACGGCAACGTGATTATATCGGTAAATATGCCCGACGGCAAAACAAGCACCTTTGCCTCCGAACCACGTGGCAATCACTACTATACATCGGCAGGGACATTGCCGCAAGGTAGCTACACCTATACAGCATCGGCAAAAGCCGGAGGAAAAAAACACACCAAAAACGGCTCTTTTGTTGTGGAAAAACTTTGTTTGGAACAAATAAGCCTCACCGCCGACCATTCACTGCTCAACACCATAGCCGGCAAAACCGGAGGCTACATGCTACCGCCTCAGGATATGGACTCGTTACCGCAACTGCTCGACCAACGTAGCGACATACGAAATATCATGTTCAGCCGTTACAAGAACATGGAACTAATCAATTGGCCGTGGTTTTTTGTTATAATTGTCGTGCTTTTGGGCACCGAATGGATTGCGCGCCGCTATAAAAACGAAATCTGAAAACCACTGTCCACTATGAATCCTTTCAAAAAGAAACCATTACCCATCGAGTTCATCAAAAACTCATTCACCCTTGTTTCGGGCAGTTTTGCAAGTCAGGCTTTGGTGTTGCTAATATATCCTTTTATAACACGACTTTTCAGTCAAAGCGATTTGGGAGCCTACGCCACTTGGCTTAGTATTGTGGATGTACTTGCAATTTTATCCACAGGCAAATACGAGGATTCCATAATGCTTGGCAAAGACAAATCGGAAGCCGTAGCCACAACACGGTTAGCAATGCGTATAAATACAGTGTTTTCGTTGCTTTCCGTTGTGGTGGTGTTGGTTATTTTCCTTTGCGGGAATGTGGGGTTCACCGTTTTCCTTATTCCGCCAATGATTTTTTTCTGCGGCACCACCCGTGTGTATAAGGCACTTTTCAATTATGTAAAGGCTTTCGGGCAGATGGCACTTTCCAATATAACCAACAGTGTAGCCACAGTAGCAGCCAAACTAACGGCAGGGGTCGCCCACCTCACCAACGGGACTTTGCAGGCCGGAAGTCTTGTAGGACAAATAGTTGGCAATATAAACTACCGCATACAGCTACACAAACTACACCTGCCCGCAACCTCGTGGACAGAGGAAAAAGCCATAGCCTCCAAACACCGCAAATTTCCCATGTTCACCATGCCCAGAAACTTCATCGACAGTTTTTCCTTCAACCTGCCGTTCCTGTTTTTGGCCTACTATTTCGACAAATCTTATTTAGGACTGTTCTCGCTGGCTATGGCATGTACTTTCCGGCCTATAAGTTTTTTTTCATCGGCATACCATAGCGTACTTTATAAAAACCTTTCGGAAAAATACCGCAACCGCAAGTCGTTAAAAAGCGACATCAACAGGTTTGTCCTGACCAACGCCGCCATTTTTCTACCGATGTTCATGTTAGGAGGCGTTTTTGCCGAAAACCTGTTGGAATTTATATTCGGAAAAGAATGGGGAGCCTGCGCGCCATATCTGCATTTTGTTTTGCCATGGATTTTTCTGAATCTTATACTTTCGTCGCTGTCGTTTTTGCCAAATCTTTTCTCCAAACAACATATCGATTTTATTTTGAATGTAATACTCCTTGTTTTGCGCATTTCTGTCCTAACAATCGGTGTAATGCTCGCCGATTTCGCATTGGCAATAATGCTTTTTTCTGCAGTAAACACCATAATGAGCATAGTAAACCTTGCGTGGTACTACGCTCAAGTGCGGAGCTACGAAAAAACCTTGGTATAAAATATTTAAAGGACTTCTATTTATTCTCTTTTTCTGCCATAGGCAGAAAAGATTTTGCGAACTTCTGCGAGCAGGAGAATATGTAATTTATAGAACACACCTTTATTTACAGTGATTTGTCACGACGACGGAATTCGGAGCACAAAATACCCGTTGCCACCGAAGCGTTGAGCGACTCGCATGTGCCGCCGAAATTAGGTATGGCAATCTTTTGCGTGATCAAACCCTCGAGCTCGGTTTCGATACCCCTCGACTCATTGCCGATAACAAGCACTGCATCCCTCTGCAACTGAGTCTGGTAAACATCACCGCCGTCAAGAGTGGCTCCATAAACCGTTATGCCCTTATCTTGACACATACGCAAAAAGTCATTCAAGTCGGTGTAATGCACCTGAGTGCGGAAAATGCTACCCATAGAGGCTTGTATAGCCTTTGGGTTCAGATAATTGACGGTTTCGTTGCTACACACCACATGACGTATGCCAAACCAGTCGGCAATACGCAATATGGTACCCATGTTGCCCGGGTCTTGAATATGGTCGAGGACAAGAGTCAGGCCGCCAAAAGCCATTTTTATGGACTGTTCCTTGGGTTGTTCGGCCAAAAGCCATACACTATTAGGCGTTTGCAGGTTGCCTATACGTTTCAGCTCCCCCTCCGAAACCTCATAAATATCGTATTGCGACAGTCGTTGTGCAAGCAGGCTACGATTTGCGTCAATCCAGCTACCGGTAGCACACACAGCTTTTATTTCGATGTCGGAAAGCAATGCCTCACGTGCTATCTTGTCGCCTTCAACAACAAATACATTTTCGTCTTTACATTTTTTTTGTTGCCTGAAACCTGCGAACTGCTTTATTTTTGCACCGGAAATCATTTGCTGATGAGATTTTCGCGTAAATCCTCAAAACCCGGTTTTCCGAGCAGAGCGAACATGTTTTTCTTGTACGCTTCCACCCCGGGCTGGTCGAAAGGATTTACACCAAGCATATAACCGCTAACTCCACAAGCAAACTCGAAGAAATAAATAAGTTGCCCTATGGTGTATTCCGAAATTTCGGGTATCCTAATTTCTATAATGGGAACGCCGCCGTTTTTGTGAGCAATTACCGTTCCAAGTTCGGCACAGTGGTTCACTTGCGTCAATGATTTGGAAATGAGATAATTAAGCTTGTCAAGGTCGCGGTCGTCGGCAGGTATCTCCACATGCGAGCGGCTTTTGCCAACGCTTATAAGAGTCTCGAAAATATGCCGTTCGCCCTGTTGCACATACTGTCCCATAGAGTGCAGGTCGGTTGTAAAACTGAGGCTGTGCGGCAGAATACCTTTGTTTTCCTTGCCTTCGCTTTCGCCGAAAAGTTGTTTCCACCATTCGCTTATATAACGCAGGCTGGGCAGGAAATTCACTAACATCTCGATTTTTTTGCCCGAGGCATATAGCATATTTCGCATGGCGGCATACAAGAGGGCAGGATTTTCGCCCACACTGCCATCGCTTAAACACACATCGCGCATGGCGGCGGCACCGGCCATAAGTTGTTCTATATCAAGACCTGCGGCGGCAATAGGTAGCAAGCCAACGGGCGTAAGCACCGAAAAACGTCCGCCTACATCGTCGGGAATAACATAGCTGCAATAACCTTCCATTTCTGCAATATCGTGCAAAGCACCTTTTTTGGCATCGGTTATGGCGAAAATGCGTTCCCGCGCCTCGGACTTGCCGTATTTTTTCTCCAGATGACTCTTTATCAGTCTAAAAGCAATGGCCGGCTCGGTGGTAGTCCCCGATTTGGAAATCACCGCCACCGAATAGTCGTAAATATCAAGGATTTTCAGCAATTGGACATAGTAATCCTCGCTAAGTGTGTGTCCGGCATATATCACAAGCGGTGTTTCCCGCGTATTGTCAAGACATTGCAACTCCGACTGCATGGCTTCTATAACGGCTCTCGCCCCCAAATATGACCCTCCAATACCCACAACTACAAGTAGTTGCGAGCTGGACTTTATGCATTGTGCGGCAGTTTTCATGGACTCTATCGTTCCGGTAGCCGCAGGCAGGTCGAGCCAGCCGAGAAAATCATTGCCTTTGCCGTCGCCACGCAACAAAGTACGCCGAGCATCCATGGCCTTATCAGCCCACATATCAAATTCCTTTTCGGTTATGCCAAAGTCCTTTTTCGGAAGTATTATTTCAAAATCTTGCATATCTTGTATTTAAATTTATTTCGAAATGCAAAAATACGAAAAATTATTCGAATTACGTGATATGTTGCCCAAATATACACACTATCGGCGCTTTTCCCACCAACGGCAGCGACTTCAATTTCACAACAAATGTACCGTTGGCTTTACGAGAGATACAACACACTATTAAATAAATAATAAAAATTACTTACTTCGACAAAATTATTTTTTTATTTCGTATATTTGCGATTTCATTCCGAGACTTTGGATTGCTCCAACGTTTTGGTTTTAACCATTATAGTGCAAAAACAGAAGTAAAAAGGCATGGCATTTCTGAAAATAATAGTGGAGGGGATACTGATGGGATTAGGGCTCTCATGTGTTGTGGGCCCTGCCATGTTTGCGCTTATACAAACCAGCCTCACGTCGGGGTTCAAAGCTGGAACACGTTTTGCCATAGGTATTTCCATGAGCGACGTAATGATGGTGTCGTTGGTAACTCTGGGCGTTTCCACACTGTTCGAGAACGATAAATACAAAATGGCAATCTTCATAATCGGAGGCATTGTGATGATTGTGTTCGGCATATTCACTTTTTTCCAGAAAATGCCGCAGAAACAGAAAGGTCAGAAACTCAACACTTCGTCCAACGGCATGTCTTATCTAAAATTCATCGGCAAAGGCTTTTTGTTCAACATAGCCAACCCCGGAGTATGGTTCTATTGGGTTATGCCTGTGGGCATTGCCGCCACAATAGGCGAAGTGGCTTTGGGTGGAGCCATACTTACCCAAAAACAGAGTAGCCTGATGTTCCTTGCCGTTATGCTCCTCACCGTACTTTCGTGCGACATACTTAAATGCGCCATAGCATACAAACTGAAAACTGTGCTTTTGCCAAAAGTGATACACATCATAAATAAAGTGGTGGGCGTAATACTCACAGCATTCGGCGTTTACCTCGCAGTAAGTGCGTTTTTCGAAATCACACCCAAATTCTTAAATTAAAATGAAAAAGACCCACAAAAAGCAACTCTTGCTTTCAATCTCGATAATACTTGCCGTTCTAGTTATCGACCAAATAATAAAAATACTTGTCAAAACCAACATGCACATAGGCGAAAGCATTCCCGTACTGGGTTCGTGGTTCCAAATACTTTTTATCGAAAACGAGGGTATGGCCTTTGGTATGCATTTCGGCGGTAGCGTGGGCAAAATACTGCTGTCGGTGTTCCGCCTTGTGGCATCGGCAGGAATAGCATGGTTTATAATATATCTAATAAAGAAAAACTCACGCAATTTCTTGATTGTAAGCCTGTCCTTGATATTCGCGGGAGCGGCGGGCAACATTATCGACAGTTGTTTCTACGGGCTCATCTTTGGCGACAGCACCTATCAGGTGGCTACGCTTTTCCCCGAAGAGGGCGGCTATGCGCCATTCCTTTTCGGCAAAGTGGTGGACATGTTCTATTTCCCCATCATAAGCACCACACTGCCCGACTGGGTACCGTTTTTCGGCGGTGAACACTTCACTTTCTTCAATGCCATTTTCAATTTCGCCGATGCTGCCATCACCATAGGTATTTTTATGCTGATAATAGACCAACTTTTTTCTTCAAAAGACAACAAAAAAAGCAAGGAACAAAACGAAAACAAGGCGGCAGAAGAGCAAAAACAAACCATCTGAATAACCTTTGCTTGAAACACAATTTATTAAATAACAATAGATTGCGAAGAAAACACGACGAAAAAACAAAAAAAATTTGTTCAATACAAAAAAAAGTCGTATCTTTGCAGTCGCAAAAAAGTTGGCGTCGTAGCTCAGTTGGTAGAGCAGAGGACTGAAAATCCTTGTGTCACTGGTTCAATTCCAGTCGATGCCACAAAAAACGAAAAACAAGCATACAAGCAATTGTGTGCTTGTTTTGTATAAACTAAACCGAAAGGAGCCATAAAAATGAATTTGGAAGAAAAAATCAACGCCGACATCAAGACCGCAATGCTAAACAAAGACCGCGGCACATTGGAGTCGCTACGTGCCATAAAATCGGCAATACTTTTGGAAAAAACCTCCAAAGCCGGAGGCGAGCTCAACGAGGCCGCCGAAACAGCCATGCTACAACGCCTTATAAAACAGCGCCGCGAAGCCGCCGAAATATACAAACAGCAGAACCGCGACGACCTATATGCCTCCGAGACGGAGCAGGCAGCCGTGATAGAACGCTACCTCCCCGAACAAATGTCGGCCGAAGAGATAGAAAAAGCCCTGCGCGAAATAATTGCCCAAACCGGAGCCGCAAGCATGAAAGAAATGGGCAAAGTGATGGGCGTAGCCACCAAGCTATTCGCTGGCAAAGCCGACAACAAAACCGTTTCAGAAACGGTGAAAAAACTGCTGTCGTAAAAAACATGGCACTATGAGGATAACCGCCCCCTGCGAAATATCGCTAATGGAACTGTTGCACAGAAACTTTCCCGAGACTTCGGCTACAAAGCTAAAAAAAATAATACAGTGCGGCTGTGTGCGCCACAACAACGCGGTGGTGAAACATCCCGAGTTCGTACTTTCGGAAGGCGACACCATAGAATACACCAAATACGAGGCCAAACGCACTTACCGCGAACGCACATCGGTGCCTATACTTTACGAAGACGGCACCATAGTAGCCTCTTTCAAAGCTTCGGGAACACCGCTCACGGGAAAAACCACAGGCGGCATACGCTCTCTCAATAATTCGCTCAACGCCGACCTGTCGCGACAACACAAAGGCAGCGTGGCCGTAACCCCTGTAATGAGCCTGCGCGTCGAGGAAAACGGAATATGTGTGTTTTGCAAACGCGACGAACTACGACGCAAACTACAGGAAACCTGCGCAAAGGCCATAAAACATTATCGAGTTTGGGTATGCGGTACTTTCGAAAATACAAGCGGCGAACTAACATCGTGGGCACAGCTCAATTTCAAGGGCTTTCTGCGCCAATGGAAAGACGAACCCGACGAAAATACCGTGCAATGCGACATAAAATATACTGTGGCGCGTGCCGAAAAAGAAATAACCCTGCTCGACATAGAAATGATACAAATATTTGAAAATCAATTATGTATGCAATTGTCGCACAGTGGGTATCCTGTTTTGGGCGATAAACAGAACACTCTATACAAAGTGGACTATCCGTTTCCCTACACTTTCAACTACCGATTGGAAATACCACATCCCGCCAACGGAAAACCTCTAATCCTAACCACATCGCTACCAGACTTTTTTACCAACGAAAAAAACGACAAAAAAACAGTCAAAAAAAGCTCCTGATATAGCAGAAAATACACATTTTAGCAGAAAATAGCAATAGTTAAAGCAAAAATATTTCAATCGTAAAATATTGATAACTAATTATTTACAAAAATAATAACAATAAAAAGAGAAAAAAATATCTGTAATACAAAAAAAAATAGTACATTTGCAGTCCAAAAACTCAGTAAGTATAATAATAAAACAACAACAAGTTATGGTAAAACAATACGAAACCGTTTTCATTATGACTCCCGTTTTGTCTGACGAACAGATGAAGGAAACGGTAAAAAAGTACCACGATCTTTTGAAAGACAACGGTGCTGAGATAATTTATACCAACAACTGGGGTTTGAAAAAATTAGCCTACCCTATTCAAAAGAAAACCACAGGCTTCTACTACCTTATAGAATTCAAAGCTGAAGGCAGCCTGATAGCCCAGCTGGAAACAGCCTACAAACGCGACGAGCGCTTGCTACGTTTCCTCACAGTATCGCTGGACAAGCACGCTATTGCCTACAACGAGAAAAAACGCAACGCCAAAAAAGAGAAAGAACCGGCGCAAAACGAAGCCAAATAAGTTGAACCTTTAAAATTTTGAATCAGATATGGCAAACGAAACCGAAATAAAATATTTGACACCGATAGCCGTTGATACACAACGCAAAAAATATTGTCGTTTCAAAAAACTGGGAATCAAATATATAGATTACAAAGACGCTGATTTCCTCTTGAAATTCGTAAACGAACAAGGCAAAATACTGCCCCGCCGCATAACCGGTACTTCTAACAAATATCAGAAGAAAGTGGCTCAAGCAATAAAAAGAGCACGTCATTTGGCTCTGATGCCCTACGTAGCCGATTGTTTAAAATAATAAAAGGAGGAGAAACGATGGAAGTTATATTGATACAAGATGTTGCCAAATTGGGCTACAAGGACGACATAGTCAATGTGAAAAACGGCTACGCCAACAATTACCTCTTCCCTATGGGAATGGCAATAATGGCTACCGCCACAAATAAAAAAATACACGCCGAAAATATGCGTCAGCGCGCTTTCAAAGAAGAACGCATACGCAAAGAAGCCGAAACCCTGAAAGAATCTCTGGAAGGCAAGACCATACGCGTTGCCGCTAAAGCAAGTGCCAACGGTCAGATATTCGGTTCGGTGAACAACATTCAAGTTGCCGAGGCTTTGAAAGAACAATACAATTACGATATAGACCGCAAGAAAATTGTTGTGGACGGAAGTAGAGTTAAAGAAATTGGCTCCTACCCCATCACCATCAATATTCACAAGGACATCAAAGCTGAAATAACGTTGGAAGTATTTGCAGAGTAACGCTCGTTATTCTGTTACTTCATTGATATTTTCTTTTTCATAGTACAATTTTAGGTTTGTCCCCCCCTCCGACCCTTGGAGGGGGGGCTTTTTTTGTGGTGATATTAGGGAAACTGTGAAGTGTTGAAGACTTTAAAAACTTACTCTTTGCTCTCTCCAATCTATATCTAAACACAGGCTTTTTTGGGTGAACCCTGAGCCCCCTACCCTTTTGGCAAAAAAAACACCAGCCATAAGGCTGGTGCAGGCTTTAAGTTCAAAAAAATAATTATTTATTTCAGTTTTGCCAGAGCCTCTTTTATGCGGCGGATGGCTTCGATAAGGAGTTCCTCGCTGGTGGCGTAGCTCAGACGTATGCAGTTGTCGTCGCCGAAAGCGGAACCCATAACAGTGGCCACATTTGCTTCGTTGAGCAGATAGAAAGCCATGTCGGTGGAGTTCTCTATTTTCTTGCCGTCGTAACTCTTGCCATAATAAGCACTTACTTCGGGGAAGAAATAGAAAGCACCCTGCGGCAGACAAACCTTGATGTCGGGTATCTCGCTGAGCAGCTTGTAAACCAAATCCCTGCGTTCGAGGAATTTGTTGCGCATGCCTATGATGTCCTCGCTGGTGGCGGGGTCCATAAGCATGGCGGCCACGGAGGCTTTCTGTGCTATGGAGCATGTGGCGGAGGTAACCTGTCCCTGCAGTTTGTTGCAAGCCTTGGCAATAACTGTGGGAGCGGCTATGAAACCTATACGCCAGCCTGTCATGGCAAAGCCCTTGGCCACGCCGTTGATGGTGATAACGCGGTCTCTCACGTTCTCGAACTGGGCTATGCTCTCGTGTTTGCCAACGAAGTTGATGTGTTCGTAAATTTCGTCGGCCATAATAAATACGTTGGGGTATTTTGCCACCACGTCGGCAATGCCTTTAAGCTCGTCCTTGGTGTAGAGCATTCCGGTGGGGTTGCTCGGACTGCTGAACATTATCAGCTTGGTCTTGGGTGTAATGGCTTCCTCGATTTGTTTCGGGGTTACCTTGAACGAGTTTTCGATGGTAGTTTTCACGTAAACGCATTTGCCGCCGGCCACACGTACAATCTCCTTGTACGAAACCCAGAAAGGCGTGGGGATAATAACTTCGTCGCCCGGATTGATAAGGCACTGCACAAGCTGGTATATGGACTGCTTGGCGCCGGTGGAAACAACAATCTGCTCGGGTTTGAAATCGAGGTTGTTGTCGCGTTTGAACTTGTGGCACACGGCCTCGCGCAGGTCGGGGTAGCCGGGCACTGGAGGATAGTGGGTAAAGTTGTCGTCGATAGCTTTTTTGGCGGCCTCTTTCACCAATTCGGGAGTGTTGAAATCGGGTTCGCCTATGCTGAGGCTGATAACATCTTTGCCTTGAGCTTTCAGCTCGCGAGCTTTCTGTGTCATTGCAAGGGTCTCCGATTCGGACATCTGCAATATTCTGTCGGATAATATTTCCATAAATTGTTGTTTTAGTGTTAAATAAAAAAAGTACCCCCACAAGGAATCGAACCTTGATTTAAAGTTTAGGAAACTTCCGTTCTATCCGTTGAACTATAGGGGCTTCCGTATTCGGATGATGTTAGTAAACGTGGCAATTGGCGATTTATTTTGTAAATATGTAAAAAAATAATTTTTTATTGGAAAGATTGCATTTCGATAAGTTTTTTGTACAGTCCGCCGAGAGCCAAAAGCGATTCGTGGTTGCCACGTTCCACAATTTCTCCCTTGTCCATAACAATTATCTCGTCGGCGTGGCGTATGGTGGACAGGCGGTGCGCTATTATTATGGAAGTGCGATTTTGCATAGCATGAGCAAGTGCCTCTTGCACAAGATGTTCCGATTCTATATCAAGCGCAGATGTGGCTTCGTCGAGAATGAGTATGGGAGCGTTTTTCAACACGGCACGCGCTATGCTCAAACGTTGCCGCTGACCGCCCGAAAGAGTCATGCCACGGTCGCCTATGTATGTGTCGTAGCCTTGGGGGAGTTGCTGTATAAACTCGTCGGCGTTGGCTATACGCGCAGCCTCCATAACACGGTCGCTGTCAATATCGGCCTGACCAAAGGCTATGTTGTGCATTACACTGTCGTTGAACAGTATGCAGTTTTGCGACACTATACTCGTAATTCTCCGCAACGAGTTGATATTCAAATCTTTGATGGAATATCCATCGATAAGTATATCCCCTTCGACAAAGTCGTAGAAACGTGGAAGCAAATCCACAAGGGTGGTTTTTCCTGCTCCCGAAGGACCCACAATGGCAATGGATTTGCCTTTGGGAACTTCAAAACTTACGTCTTTTATCACATAAACTTTGTCTTCCGTTTCGGAATGGTACGAGAAGGACACATTTCGGTACTCTATCTTGTCGTGGAAACCATTTATTTCCACTGCATTCTCCTTTTCCACTATATTTTCGTCGGCATCAAGTATCTCGAAAATACGCGCGGCGGCGGCGGAGCCTTTCTGGAGGTTGTAATATGCTGTTATTACGGATTTTATGGGAGGAAGTATGCGTGCAAACACTATTATGAAGAATATGAGCACCGACACGCGCAAAGTGCCGCCTATAACCAGCGAACTGCCGAAAATCAGAACTATGGCAAGCACCACGGTAGCAAGCATTTCGATAAGCGGCGAGCCTAATTCGCGACGGCGCACCACCTTTACCATGCGGCCGGTATATTCGGCGTTGCTACGGGCAAAGCGTCGGCGCATTTCATCTTCCTTGTTGAAAGATTTTATTACACGCATACCTCCCGCCGATTCCTCAAGTATAGAAAACAGCTCGCCCAAACGTATTTGACCTTCGTTGGAGTTCCGTTTCAGACTCTTGCCTATTTTGCCTATAAGCCACACCGTTAGCGGGAGTAGCACGGCGGCAAGCAGCACCATCTGCGGACTGATAAAAAGCAGTGTTACGGCAAACACAAGCACATTTATCGGGTCTTTGACTAACATCTGCAAGGACGAAACTATAGACCACTCTACATCGGCCAAATCGTTGGACATACGGCTTAGCAGGTCGCCACGCCTGCGTTTATGGAAAAACGAAACGGGCAGTATAGTAATACGTTGATATATGTCGTTGCGCAGACGCTGTATAACGCCATTGCGTATGGGCGTAAGGAAATACATGCCCATATAGCGGCATACGTTGCTGAATAGCGAACATCCCACGTAACCTACCGACACCACCACTAGACATCTCATAACGCCGTAAGTGGTCTTAAATTGGTAGAGGTTCCATGTGAGCCATTCGGTAAGACCTTTCTGCGAAAGTTCGAACGAGGGTTCCGACGCAGGAGGGTTGGTAACACCGAATAGCAGTTCCACAAAAGGAACTATCATGCCGAAAGAGAATAGGGCAAAAAAGACGTAGCAGATATTGAAAAAGATATTCAGCGCTATCTCCTTGGGGAAAAAGCGCAGGTATTTGAATATCCTGAAAACGTCTTTCATTGCATAGTGCTGTTCTAACAAGCGTTTGCGGTTACTGTTTGCGTGCTATTCTGTACATCTTCCATGTTCCGAAAATGAGATATATCACGAACAGGGCGGCAAAATACACCAAAAACGACTTAACCACAAAAGGTTCGGCACGATGGGCGTAGATATATCCCGCAAGCACTATGATATGCAAAAAAAGTTTGGCAAACTCCACAAGCATAAATACTTGGGGAAAACGTTTCGGATTTTTTGCCAAAGTGCGGAAAAGCAGGTATTGTGCTATGAAACATATAGCCGAGAAATACACTATCACCACGAAATTTATCGGCAATATATATTTAAATTTGGCAAGTACAAGCACAGCTGTGATGGCGGCAATGCAGGCCATCAGCAGGATAAGATGTTTAAGAAATTGTTTCATTTATTCTTCGGTATTTTCGTTGGTGCCTGCAATGGCGGCACGTATTTTGTTTTCCAGTTCTTCGGCCAGTTCGGGGTTGTCGTTGAGCAGCTGTTTCACCGCCTCGCGTCCCTGAGCAAGTTTGGTTTCGCCGTAGCTGAACCACGAGCCGCTTTTCTTTATAACGCCGTAATCAACGCCGAGGTCGATAATCTCGCCGACTTTGGAGATGCCTTCGCCGAAGATAAGGTCGAACTCGCACACGCGGAAAGGCGGAGCCACTTTGTTTTTCACTATCTTGACCTTCACACGGTTGCCCACGTTGCTGTCGCCGTCCTTGATGGCCTGTATGCGGCGTATGTCGATACGCACCGAAGCATAGAATTTGAGGGCGTTGCCGCCGGTAGTTGTCTCGGGGTTGCCGAACATAACGCCGATTTTTTCGCGCAGCTGGTTGATGAAAATGCAGCAGCACTTGGTCTTGCTTATGTTGGCCGTGAGTTTGCGCAGAGCCTGCGACATCAGTCGTGCCTGCAAACCCATCTTGGAGTCGCCCATCTCGCCTTCTATCTCGCTCTTGGGAGTGAGGGCGGCCACGGAGTCTATCACAATTATGTCGATGGCGCCGGAACGGATGAGGTTGTCGGCAATTTCGAGAGCCTGTTCGCCGTTGTCGGGCTGCGAAACTAACAGGTTGTCTATGTCCACGCCGAGTTGTTTGGCGTAGTTGCTGTCGAAAGCGTGTTCGGCGTCGATGAAAGCCGCAATGCCGCCTTTTTTCTGTGCTTCGGCAATGGCATGGATGGCCAAGGTGGTCTTACCCGACGATTCGGGACCGTAAATCTCTATTATCCTGCCTTTTGGATAACCGCCTATGCCGAGAGCCATATCGAGACTAACGGAGCCGGACGAAATACTTTCTATCTCTTCCACAGGAGCGTCGCCAAGTTTCATTATCGAGCCTTTGCCGTAGCTTTTTTCTATTTTGTCGAGGGTACTTTGCAGTATTTTCAGTTTTTCCAATTTCGATGCGTTTGCATCCTGTTGTGCGTCTTTTGCCATAAATATTATTGTTTTAGTCGTTTATTCTGATGTGATTATTCTTTTGGTTTTTAATCTGCAAATATACAAAAAAGTTTCCTGATTTTTTTTGTGTTTTATTTTTTTGTATATTTGCAATAAACAACCAAACCTAACTACACTATGAAATTCATTAAAAATCAAAGTGTTATGAAAAAACTGCTCTTTACAGTTATTTTATGCTTATCAACACGCGGTTTTTCTCAGGAAATATTTTATTATTCTTCAGACGGAACAAGATTCTTGTTTACAGAAACTGGCATTTTGTATGCAAAATACAAGAATAATGTCAGTGATTCAAAAAAAGAAGTAATCACTTTACAATTAGATAATAATAATATTTCAATAGATTACTTTGATGAATTTAATATAATAAAAATATATAATAGAGAAAATACCCCAATTAACAAAAAAACACTTTATTCATTGATTGCTAATGATTCGGTTTTTGAGTTTGTGAGTAATGAATTGATTTATTCAGGTGATGGAACCATCCAATTTGTAAACAATTCATTTTTTGTATCTGTTAAACCAGCCATTTCAATAGAAGAATTACTAGATTCATTAAATGTACCCTATATTTCATATTATCAGATAAATCCGTATAATGAAAAGGAATATTATGTTAGTTTTAATTCAAATAGCAATGATGCTTTTTATTATTCAAATCTAATTTTTGAAAGTGATCTGGTTTATTACGCACAGCCATGTTTTTATAGATTTATAAAATTGAATAATGGTAATTATAATGACCAATGGGGGTTAAACAACACAGGTCAGTACGGAGGCACATACGGTATTGATATAAATGTAGAACCAGCATGGCTTATTTCTAGCGGATCTGGAATAAAAGTCGCTGTTCTTGACAATGGCGTTCAACTCGATCATCCTGACTTATCGAATAATTTAATTCAAGGATATGATGCCATAGGAGGAACTTCAAATGGCTCTTCGAGCGAAAATTATGATCATGGTACATGTTGTGCTGGTATTATAGCTGCAGCAGATAATAGTATAGGGGTAAAGGGTATAGCTTATAATGCCAAAATTATACCGATTAAACTTTTTGTAGCCAGCGGCTACGACCTATATTTACATAACGATTCGAATATTGTCGGTTCATTTAATTATGCTTTAGCCAATGGAGCAGATATTATCAGTTGCTCATGGGGAGGCGGAAGTGGCACTAGTGCATTGGATAATGCTATACATAATGCATTAACATATGGTCGAAATGGCAAAGGATGTGTCGTCGTATTCGCATCTGGTAATTTGAACCAAGGATACGTTAATTATCCATCAAGCTTAAGTGGTGTCATATCTGTTGGTGCCATATCTCAGTGTGGTGAACGAAAGTCGCCAGATTCTTGTGATGGGGAGGTAGATTGGTTGGGAAGCAACTACGGAGAAGGATTGAGTGTGGTGGCTCCCGGTGTAAAGATAGCTACAACCACTTTGACTACACGCGGTACATATAAAACATCTTTTAACGGAACATCTTCAGCCGCACCACATGTTGCCGGAGTAGCCGCATTGATGCTTTCAGTAAACCCTCATTTAACAAGGCAAGAAGTTAAAGACATAATCGAACAAACTGCACAAAAACTAACAGGATATCGCTACACTGATACAATAGGTTACAACAATGGGACTTGGAACAAATATACAGGATACGGCCTTATTGATGCCTTGGCTGCTGTCTCAAGAGCTAAGAATCTTGATTATGACCTTTACACTCGCGACAACGTCCAAGATGATGGCAGAGAACCCCTAAATTATCCACAAGCAGGCATCTCTGACAGTCCAGATATTTGGGTACGCAACCAAAACGACAACATTGAAGATCATCAACCAATATTCCACGGAATCAACTACCTATACGCCCATATACACAACCAAGGTTCAGACACTTCCTTTTATAAAACCGATTCTATTCGTTTTTTTTACAAACCCACATTCTTAACTTTCCACAACAATCCCGCCCTATGGCCACAACTTGCCGTAGCTCCAATTCCAAAAATTCCCAGTGGACATGACACCATAATCAGTATTCCTTTCTCTATCTCCAGCATGTATTCAGGTTTGGATTACGCCATATATTCCCGCATAGAGTCTCCTTTCGATCCTTTACACACACCCGAAAACACGTCATATGACTACAACGTTATACAAAACAATAATATATCACTTAAAAACGTGCTTTTCAGCAATGTCGCACGATGTTCCGGCAAATATGGTCTCTATGCCACATTCAACATCAACGCACCATCATCAAACAATATAGAAACATCAAACCTTCGTATTAACCTGTTGGATAATGATTTAAGCATTCTAGGAAATGCCGAGGTAACATTGGTTTTCCCTGAAGACCTGATGGTTGATTGGTCGCCATCGTCTTCTAGCCTTAAACAAATAAACAACAATACATTCCTTATTACAACGGAAACAGTTGATTTATACGGCATTCCAAAATCGGATATCATCATGCGCTACAACTTCTTTACACGTGTAAACCAATCCTTTAATATTTACAAAAACCACATATTTCAGTATATTGTTAATGGCGACAATGAGGAGGAGATAATGGGTGTGCTCACTGTTCAAGTGGAAAAACCGGAGCGAGCTACAACTGACTTTTTCACAGCTAATGCTGGCAATGATACTAACGTGTTGTACGGAACAACGGCCACATTGCATGCCACGCAGATAGGCGAAAACGCAACCTATCGCTGGTATGACCTCGACCGAAACCTAAAACACGAAGGTGTAGACTACTGTATTATTCCCTATCAATCAGCAGAATACATACTTGAGGTTACTGCTGAGACTGATGGCTACCGCGACCTTGACACAGTAAAGGTTTCGGTATTGCCAGGCTGTATAAATTACACAAATCCCAATCCTGCTACAGACTATATCACAGTTGCTTACGAATACTCATCAATGGTAAACTCGGCACAAATTGCGATTTACAACTCTGCAACTGGAATACAGGTAGCAAGTTACACCTTAATTTATCCAAAATCGTCTTTGGATATAAATATAACAGACTTTATTTCAGGGAATTACACGATAGTCTTAATCTGCGATGGTGTGGTGGCAGATAGTAAAAATTTAATTAAACAATAAAACATAGCAATCATGAAAAAAATAAAATTTATTAAAGGTGCTGTTTTAGCACACGTATTTATTGCAATATTGATTTGCAACTCATGCACTAAAGAAGAAGTGAGATATGTGGAAAAATACCAATCCGTTATTGACAAAATGCAGGGAGAGTGGTCAATGACTTTTGATGATTACGACAATGGGTATCTGAGGTTCACGGTTAAGGACAAAAACATCGCAATAAAAATAAACACGGAAGCCCCTGTCTTGTTCGAAAACGAAGGTGTGTTCCCCTATCACATTCTAACAGATTCGCTTCTGTACATTGAGTATGTTGTAAATAACCAAACTGCCTACAGCCCTTATATATACACAATAAGCGATTCCGTACTAAACCTATCCTACAATTCAATGACTACAGGATTAACAATCAGGGAATATAGTTTTTACAAAAACAAAAAATGAAAAAATAACTAAATATAATACAATTATGAAAAATAATTATTTTATCGGGATAATCGCATTGGTCGTTTTGGGGTTAACAGCAATGTTTGCCATGCAATCATGCGAAAAAGAGGTTAAGGAGGTGTATATCTATCAGAATATTGTTGATAAATTGCAGGGGCGATGGAAATCCGACATTGTAACAACAGAAGAAGATGGCTGTATAAACATGACAATATCCGGCAATTCCATAGATATTGAAGTACCGGAAAATTACACCGACCCATATTATGGCCTTTATAACGGCTCTTTTGTTTTTGAGATTATAAACGACAGCGTTATGGGTTTTGGCAGTAATAAAACTGATTTAAGACCACGCTTATATCATGTGGGCAGTTCTACTTTTATATTTAGCGGACGATTTTTTTACAAGCAATAACCTTCCCAATCCGGGGGACGTCGTTTTCCTTTATCAAAAATATCTATAATATTCTCCTATAAATTCTCCTGCTCGGATTACGTTTTTTTTCCTGCTCGCTTTCGGCAGAAAATTTGCTTTTAATCAAATTGTTGGGATTGTTCTTGCCGTTTTTTCCAAAATATCACTATGGTAGCGTAATATGCAATAAACAGTATGGTGAACATTATGTTTCCCAATGCCACATGAGATTCCCCGAGAATTACCAAAGGAATTAAAAGAAGTATTAGTTGTGCAAGGGTGTAACAATGGAATCCTGTCTTGCGCAGTTTCCACATTGCCAAAGCGCCGTAGAACGACAATGCCCAGAAAACCGCAGATATAAAGTAGTAGTATTGCGGAATACGTTTCAATGATAGAATTACGTCGGACATTTGTTCCGGCAATGTCAAGGAGCCGTTTTCGTACATTTCCACTATAGTTGGCGAACTAAATCCCAACATAATGGAAGAAATAACCGTTATGCCAGCATTTATCATACTAAGTACCAGCATGATATAAAAAAACACAGGTGGATTAATTCTTGGTGCGTTGGCTGGTTGGTCGCTGTTTTTTGTAAAATTGTTGTCGCTCATATCTTTATTAATTATTAATTGTTTTATAAATAAAATTTCTCTTGTTTGCCTTCGGCTCACGATTTTTTTTATTTTCCTGCTCGCTATAGCTCGCGAATTACAAAGTAAATGCGTTAGTATTCATTAACTCCTATAAAATACAATCAAATATGTTAATAATCGCGAACACTTTTTAAATTGAATCTAATATGGTGAACAAATCTTGTAAATTAATTCTGCCTTCGGCAGAAAATAATAGAAGAACCGAACACCTCATATCATATTTATTTTGTGGAGTTCTTCTGCCATCTGCTGTTGCAGTTTTCGGGCTTCTTCGGCGGCACGTTGTGCAAAATCCTCTTCCTGCGAGGCGTAAATTATTCCACGCGAGGAGTTTACGAGCAGTCCGCAGTCGTTGTTAAGTCCGTACTTGCATACTTCGGCCAGACTGCCGCCCTGCGCTCCCACGCCCGGCACAAGCAGGAAACTGTCGGGAACAATGCCGCGTATGGTGGTGAGCATGTCGGCTTTGGTGGCGCCCACCACATACATCATATTGTCGGGAGTGCCCCATTTCTTGGAGGTCTCGAGCACCGTTTCGAAAAGCTGTTTTCCTGTTTCGGCATTTTTGATAAACTGGAAATCGAAAGCTCCTTTGTTGGAGGTCAGTGCCAACAGTATCACCCACTTACCCTCGTAGGTGGTGAAAGGCACCACGGAGTCCTCGCCCATGTAGGGGGCAATGGTCATGGAGTCGAAATTGAAATCGCCGTCGGGTGCAAGGAAAGCCTTGGCGTACTGCTGCGAGGTGTTGCCTATGTCGCCACGTTTGGCGTCGGCAATGGTGAACACCGCCGGAGACAGCATGCGAAGATACTCCATGGTCTTTTTCAGCGACATAAGGCCGCCGATGCCCATACTTTCGTAAAAAGCCAGATTTGGCTTGTAAGCCACGGCGTAATCCTTTGTGGCGTCGATAATTGCCTTGTTGAAAGCAAAGACGGGGTCGGGTTCGGAAAGCAGGTGCTGAGGTATCTTTTTAAGGTCGGTGTCGAGTCCCACGCAGAGAAACGATTGTTTCCGACGTATTTGTTCTATAAGTTGTTGGCGTGTCATAATATCTTGATTGTTAAAATTTTACTCTGAACTGTATTTTAAATTCCTGTTTGGTGTTGCCGTCAATTTCGTCGTTGCCCGAGCTTATTTTATCTTTGTCGGGATAGTACCAGATGGAGTAGCGGGCGGTGAGGTTTATCTTGTCGGACATCTTCCAGTTCACAAACAGGTAGAAACGCGAGCCTTTGCCGTTGTGGGCGGGCACCGAAAACTCGTAGGTGAGGTCGCGTTCGAAAGCGTAGATACGTGCGTCGTAGGGCGCTTCGAAAAGTGCGTAACGCATTGCAAACGAGAAAGGTATCTGTTTCGGCGTGTAGTTCACGTCCTGAGCTATCAAAAAGCCCGTGGTGTCGTATTTGCTTTCGGCGTTGAACCAGCAGTATTCCACCCTTGTGTTGAACGACCACTCCGACGAGGGGGCGTATTTGAGGTTGAGTTGCATGTTCTGACGTTTGTTCGGCTCAATAACGGTGGTATGCAAACTGTCGATGTTGTTGGTGTTTTTGGCTTTGTTTTTGTAACGATACGACAGCGATAGCGTTGCGCGACGTGTGAGGGCTTTGGTGAGTTTCACACGGTAGTCGCAGCCGTCGGAGGGGGAGTACACTTGGTAGCGCATCCACGGGAAACGGAAAATGTCGGCGGCCACCACCATAGTCACCTGCCACGGCAGCACGGTGCGCAAGGTGGCACCGAAACCTTCTTCGTTCTGCACATTGCTGTTTTGTCCCAGCGCTGTGGCGTAAAGATTTTGATATTCAACGCCGTAGTTGCGGTAGTAGGCACTTATCAAGGTATTTTCGGAGGCGTGGAACTGCACCCCGCCCAATCCTGCGAAAGCCTTGTTCTGGCTCATGGCCACCTCGCCGAAGAAAAGCAGACGGCGGTAGAGGTAGGTGGCGTCGAGGCCGAGGTTGGTGTTTTCGGTGCCCGAAAAAGCGTTGTAGTTGTCGATTCGCTGACGGGGAATTATAGGATTGCTGAGTTTCATGTGGTAGCCCGTGGCTCCGATAACGAGGTTGGAGTTTTGGTATTGCAGATGTCCGCCGAAGAGGTCCTCGGTGATGTTGCCCTTTTTGGCCAGCTCGCTCTGGGTGCGGTGGTAGCCCGTCTCGTAGTAGCTTTGCAGATAGTCCTCCTCGGTGTCGTAGTTGTCCGACGACAACACCGTGCCGTCGCGTTTCACATGCGAGTAGAAAGCCGTGGCCGAGATATGTTTGCCTATGCCCACGGTTGTGGCGGCGCCCTGCATATAGCCGTATTCGGTGAAAGCGCCGGAGGGACGTATGTTCTGCGGGTATTTCTTCACCGTTCCGTCGCCTGCGAGGTTGAACCCGGCGCCAGTCCAAAGGGTGAGCCCCTGTCCGAACTGCAGCTGGTAGTTGCCCACGATAAACTGTTTCAGGAAACCGAAATCGTTGAGCATCAGGCTAAAGCCGTAGAAATCGTAGCCCTGCGGCTGAGAGCCTTTGAAAAACTCCTCGCCAGCGTCCTTGTCGCCCGAAAGGGATAGCGATATTTTGTTTTTGTATTTGAAAGTATAGCGGAAATAGGTGCGGAAAGGGTCACCGAGGTAGGTGCCGTTTTCGTAGCCTTTCTGTGGCTCCAGCACCGACTTATAGCCGAGGGTGATTTGGTTTTTGCCGTAGCGCAGCATGTTTTTGAAGCTGAACTTCTCGGGAGGCGGCACCTGCTCCACTTTTACGAAGGGCATCAGCAGTCGGCGTGTCTCGTCGTCGAAACCGTTTACAAATTCCAGCTCGTGTACGGTGAACATCTGTCCGTTCTGGCGGATGTACGATTTCAACGACTGCGTTTGGAACTCGCTGATAAAGAACAGTTTCTGTAAATCGTTGGAAGTGGTGTCGTTAAGGTTGATGGGGGTGTCGAGGAAATGCTCGAGGATTTCCATAATTTCCTCGCTCACGCTCTCGTCGTCGTTCTGTTCGGCAATAAGCTCCATATACTCCTGCCAAAACCCTTGATTGTCGTTTTGGCCCACCGCTATAGTGAACGGGAGCAACGTAAGAGCCATGTATAACAGAAATTTCCTCATCGGTTTGTTTTGGAAAAATTAGAATTTATACATTGCTGATATTTGGGGAGTTACGCCGAGGGTGGAGTGCATCATCATAGCTATGTCCACGCCCCACGAGCTGCGGTCGATGCCTATGCCGAAGGAGTAAATCATTGGCGTGGTGGAAAAGCCTATGCGTGCGTTCACAAAGTCGAAGAAAGTGTATTCCAGTCCGAAACGGAGGTCGCTGTCGTAGTTCATATCTTTGACAAAATCCACGGTGGCGGTGGCGTTTTTGATGAAATTATAGGCCACACCGGAACGGAACAATGCCGGCACGTCCATTTTCACTTCGGTTTTGTAGTGGGTGGAGATGGGGTTGAAAACATGTACACCAACAGTGAGGGTGTTGGAGGGGTAGAACTGCAGCCCCACGCCAAAGGTAAACAGGTTGGCCGATTCGTAGTAGGCGTCGGAAACGCCGGAGTGCAGGTAGTCGAATTCCACGCCCAGGGCGAACATGTGTCCGAATTTCTGGGCGTACATCAGGTTAACGCGCTGCTCGTTGTAGTCGGCGTTGCCGAAATGGGTGTAGCTTGTCCCCAGGCTGCCGTTTTTGGTTACCGGCAGGGCAAAGGCCACGCTTTTGTAGCTGAGCTCGGAGAGCAGGAAATTGTTGCGGAACGACAGTCCCACCGAGGGGCGCTCCAGCTTGGCTATGCCTGCCACGCTGCCCACCCGCGACCAGAAATCATCCAATGCAACCCCACAGCCACCCATAGCACCCCCCGCAGCACCCGGCGTAGGAAAAATGTATTGTGAAAACGCACTATGCACGCTTATCAGCAATGCCACAAACAATAGTCTTTTTCTCATAATCCGACAAATATTCTGCAAAGATAGGCTTTTTTCGCCGATTATGCAAAATTTTTTTGACAATGCTCTGTGGCAATATGCCGAACAACTTGCTTCGGATTGGTATCGAAAAATTATTTATGCAAAGACATATAAAACAGAATATTGCAAAATATCGTTTGAAAATGAGGCAACTACACTATTTTATCAATAGTCCAATGATATTTTGGCATATCTTGAGAAATTTGGTATTTTACTATTTTACAGTATTTTAAAAGCATTTCGCGATTTTTGCCATGATGTCCCACCGCTGCATTGAGCTGACTTTTGGGCACGGTAATTTTGATGTTTTCCGACGGAATATCGGCCTTTTTTAGCAGGTCGTGCCAAATCTCGGTCTGCACCAACTCCTTGAAAGCCACGTGGAAAGGTCCGGCCAAATAATCGGTGCCGCTGATGAAACCCTCGGTAGGGTGCAGTCCCACACGCAGTACTGTAATACCTTTTGTTTCAAAGAGATACAAAATATCTTTAACCTGACTCACAGCCTCCTGCAAGCTAAGCGGCCGGTACAGCCCCTGCTCGTACATGCGTGCCAGCACAGTATGTGCCACCACAAGGGTGGGATAAATGCGGGTGTTGGTGGCGCCGAGCTCCACAATGCGTCGGGCGGTGTTCAGGGCTTTTTCGGCAGTGTCGCCGGGGAGCCCCACCATCATCTGCATGCCCACTTCCATGCCCCGCGACTGTATTATCGCCGCCGCCTGCTCCACGGTGCTGGCGGTGTAGCCGCGGTGGACGGTGCGCAGCACCTCGTCGTCCAACGACTGCACGCCAAGCTCCACGGTGGTAACGCCGTTGGCTTTTAGAAAATCCGCCCTGCTCTCGTCGATGTAGTCGGGACGGGTGGAGAGACGTATGCCCTGCACCCCGAGGCGCTGGCAGTACGGCCGCACAAGATCGAACAAACGCTGCTGCTCGGCAATGGGTATGCCGGTGAAATTGCCGCCGAAAAACGCCAACTCCACATGTGTGCCTTTTTCAAAGGTGGAGGAGTAACGCTCTATGGTGTCCACAATCTCCCCGTCCGTGGGCATGTGCTGCTGGCCGGAGATAACCCTCTGGTTGCAGTATATGCACTGGTTCGGACACGACACTTCGGGCACGAAAATCGGTATTGTGCGGTGTTTTGTTTTTGTCATTGATGCGTGTTTTGGCTGTGCAAAGATAAGATTTTTTGTAAAATGTGGGATGTTTCGATAAAATTTCTTATCTTTGCAGAACAATTTTTTGCGAATCACAATAAGGATTATTCCGTTGTGAAAACATTCAGGGCGGGGATTTATCCTCGCCCTTTTTTAATTAAAACCATAAAAAATGAAGAAAATATTAGGTCTCGACCTCGGTACAAACAGCATCGGCTGGGCAATGGTAAACGAAGCGGAAAATGCCCAAGAAAAATCCTCTATTATAAAATTAGGTGTAAGGACTATCCATTACGACAATTTTGTTAGCACAGAAACTGGAAAAGAATCAAAAGAACCAGTAAAAGATTTTTGCGGAGGAAAAGGAATATCGTGCAATGCAGGAAGAACCCTCAAAAGAAGTATGCGTCGCAACCTTCAGCGTTATAAACTTCGTCGTGAGAACCTTATTGCTATTTTGAAAGAACATCATTTTATAACAGATGTAACAATTCTTTCTGAAAATGGTAATAATACCACTTTTGAAACATACAGTTTGCGAGCAAAAGCAGCCACCGAGGAAATTTCGCTGCAAGAATTTGCCAGAGTGCTTCTGATGATCAACAAGAAACGCGGCTATAAGAGCAGTCGCAAAGCAAAATCTACCGAAGAAGGTCAGTTGATTGATGGAATGGAAGTTGCAAAGCAGTTGTACGAAAACAACCTTACCCCTGGACAATTGTCTTTAAACCTTCTGAAACAAGGAAAGAAATATTTGCCCGACTTTTATCGTTCAGACCTACAAACCGAATTTGACAAACTTTGGAACTTTCAAAAACAATTTTATCCTGAATTACTTTCTGATACTTTAAAAGAAGATTTAAAAGGAAAAAATAAAAGTCAGACGTGGGCAATTTGTGCCAAACCTTTTAAAATCGTAGGCATAAAAAGAAACACAAAGGGTGCCGAACTAAAATTTGAAAATTACCAATGGCGAACAAATGCCCTTACTGAAAAAATTGATTTAGAAGAGCTTGCAATTGTACTTCAAGAAGTAAACGGACAAATCAATAATGCAAGTGGTTATTTAGGCAATATCAGCGATAGAAGTAAAGAACTTTATTTCAACAATATGACAGTTGGACAATTCCAAATGGCACAACTGGACAAAAATCCAAATTATAGTCTTAAAAATCAAGTATTTTACAGACAAGACTATTTAAATGAGTTTGAAACCATTTGGGAAACACAAGCAAAATTCCACAAAGAACTAACGCCAGAACTAAAAAAAGAAATACGTGACATTGTTATATTTTACCAACGCCCACTCAAATCACAGAAAGGTTTAATTTCTTTCTGCGAGTTCGAAAGCCAACATATTGAGGTAGAGATTGACGGAAAAAAGAAAACAAAAACTATTGGCTTACGTGTCTGCCCGAAATCTTCGCCGTTATTTCAAGAATTTAAGATTTGGCAAATACTTAATAACGTGCAAGTAATAAGCGAGAAAAGCAAGCGATATCTCTCGCAAGAAGAAAAAGAGGCTTTGTTTGTCGAACTTAACTATAAAGAAAAACTATCAAAAAACGATGCGCTTAAACTACTTTTCAAAAATAACAAAGAACTTGACCTCAATTTCAAGGAACTGGAAGGCAACCGTACACAAGCTGAACTTTTTAAAGCATACCAAACTATAGTTGAAATAACTGGACACGGCGAGCACGATTTCTCCAAAATGGAATCAAGCAGTGCCATTGAGATTGTTACCGATGTGTTTACTGCATTAGGATTCAATACCAAAATTTTAAAATTTGATTCTTCGCTTGATGGGAAAGCCTTTGAACTGCAACCGATGTACCAACTTTGGCATTTGCTTTATTTTTTTGAAGGCGACAAAACAGAACTTGGCAACGGTAACCTGATTGCAAAACTACAAGAAAAATATAATTTCGACAAAGAATCGGCCACAATTCTTGCTGGCATAACATTCCAGCCCGATTATGGTAGTTTGAGCTCCAAGGCTATGCGAAAAATACTGCCATTTATGAAAGAAGGTAACGAGTATAGTTTAGCTTGCGAATACGCTGGCTACCGACACTCTAAAAACTCTCTCACAAAAGAAGAAATACAAAACAAAGTCTTGAAAGACAAACTGGAGCTTATTCCCCGCAATAGTCTTCGTAATCCTGTTGTTGAAAAGATTCTTAACCAAATGGTGAATGTTGTGAATGGTATTGTAGAAGAGTACGGCAAGCCCGATGAAATACGAATAGAATTAGCTCGCGAACTTAAAAAATCAGCAAAAGAGCGCGAAGAAATGACAAAGAAAATCAACGCCTCGTCGAAACTTCACGACGAATACACGAAAATACTGCAAAAAGAGCCATTCTGCCTAACGCATGTCAGCCGAAACGACATCATTCGCTACAAGCTATATTTGGAACTGAAAGACAACGGTTTTCACACCTTATACTCAAATACATACATCCCGCAAGAAAAACTGTTTAGCAAAGAGTTTGATATTGAACATATTATACCTCAAGCAAAACTTTTCGACGATTCTTTTTCAAACAAAACGCTTGAAGCACGACAAGTGAACCTTGAAAAAAGCAATGTTACCGCTTTCGATTTTGTTGAAAGCAAATATGGAATCGATGAGCTGCAGAAATATCAGAACCGTATTGATAAATTATTGGCCGACAAGGCAATAAGCAAAGCCAAGCACGACAAACTACTTATGAAGGAATCCGACATTCCATCGGGCTTTATCAATCGCGACTTGCGTGATTCACAATACATTGCCAAAAAAGCAAAAGAAATACTGGAAAACATTGTACGTTTTGTTGTACCCACAACTGGCTCAATAACCGACCGTCTGCGCGAAGATTGGCAACTTGTGGATGTAATGCAGGAACTCAATTGGGACAAATACGACAAACTTGGTTTAACCGAAATTATTGAAGGCCGCGACGGTCAACGAATTCGCCGCATAAAAGAATGGACAAAGCGCAACGACCATCGCCACCACGCTATGGATGCTCTCACAATTGCCTTCACAAAACGGAGTTTCATTCAATATCTGAACAATTTGAACGCACGAGTGCAAAAAGGTGTTGATGATTGGATTGATTTAGATATGGTGGAAATAACATTATTAGACAAAGAACAGCGCAAAACTGCCGTTTATGCTATTGAACGAAAGGAACTTTACCGAGACAACCACGGCAAGTTACGCTTCAATCCGCCAATGCCGCTCGATGAGTTCCGCGCCGAGGCCAAACGGCAATTGGAAAACACGCTTATCTCGATAAAGGCTAAGAACAAAGTCGTAACTAGGAACATAAACAAAGCTAATAATTCGGTTACTACAGAAACAACAGATAAAAACGGAAATAAAAAAACTATCAGAGGACAATTGGCAAAAACACCTCGTGGACAACTTCATTTAGAAACAGTTTACGGCCGCTGTCAGCAACCAGTTGTGAAAGAAGAAAAAGTGAATGCCTCTTTTGACAGTGCGAAGATTGCTACGGTTGCCAGTCCTCGTTATCACGAAGCTTTGCTCAAGCGTCTGACCCAATTCGACAACGATGCAAAAAAAGCTTTCTCGGGCAAAAACTCTCCCGAAAAAAATCCTATATGGCTCTATAATTTGCACACGCTTAAGGTTCCCGAAAAAGTCAAGACAATTACTTATGAAACCGCATATACCATTCGCAAAGAAGTATCGCCCGATTTGAACATTGAAAAAGTCGTTGATAAACGCATTAAACAGTTATTGGAAAACCGCCTGAAAGAATTTGGCGGCGATGCAAAAAAAGCCTTCTCAAATTTGGATGAAAATCCGATTTGGCTCAATAAAGAAAAAGGTATCAGCATAAAACGAGTTACAATATTTGGTATCAATAATGCCGTTGCCTTGCACGACAAACATGATAAGGATGGCAAGCCCGTTCTTGATGAAAACGGTAATAAGCAACCCGTTGATTTCGTCAATACCGGCAACAACCACCACGTGGCCATTTACCGCAGGCCAAAAATTGACAAAAAGGGTGAAACTCTCCTTGACGAAAAAGGAAATGTGCAATATGAACTCGATGAAAATGTTGTTTCTTTCTACGAGGCCACTTCGCATGCTATGTTGGGATACCCGATAATTGACAAGGAATACAAGAAAGACGAAGGTTGGCAGTTTATGTTCTCTATGAAGCAGAACGAATATTTTGTTTTCCCGGGTTACGATGAAAACGGCAATATGATTTTCAATCCATTAGACCACGATAAAGAATGGTACTGCAATCCTGCTAATTATGCCGAGATTAGTCCTAATTTGTTTAGGGTGCAAAAAATAGCTACAAAGAATTATTTTTTCAGACATCATTTAGAAACAACCGTTGCAGAACCTAAAGAATTAAAAGGAATTACTTATAAACCACAATTAGGACTTAATGGTATAGGCCAAAATGGTGCACCAACTATCATAAAAGTTCGCGTCAGTCACATTGGTCAAATTGTTTCCATTGGAGAATATTAATTAATGAACTATGAGCAACATCAAACTATTTCAAGACAAGAAAATACGTTCCGTATGGAACGACGAAGAAGAGCAATGGTATTTCTCTATATATGATGTCGTTGAGGCATTGACCGATAGCAATGACCCCAAACAGTACATCAAACGGATGCGGTCACGTGACGAAGGACTGAATTCCAACTGGGGTACAATTTGTACCCCCCTTGAAATGATTGCGCATGACGGGAAACGTAGAAAAGTACAGACCGCCAACGTCAAAGGCCTTTTCCGCATCATCCAGTCCATACCATCACCCAAAGCCGAGCCTTTCAAGCAATGGCTGGCCACCGTGGGCTACGAACGTATGCTCGAAATAGAAAACCCCGAACTGGCACAGGAACGCATGAAAGAACTCTACGAGAAAAAAGGCTATCCAAAGGATTGGATCGACAAGCGTCTGCGCGGCATAGCCATCCGCCAGAACCTTACCGACGAATGGAAAAAACGCGGAATTACTTCCGAAAAGGATTTTGCCATACTCACAGCCGAAATTTCCAAAGCCACTTTCGGAATGACGCCCTCCGAATACAAAGAATTCAAGGGACTAACCAAGAAAAACCAAAACCTCCGCGACCACATGGACGACCTTGAACTCATCTTCACCATGCTGGGCGAACGCGTTACAACAGAGATTTCCGAAAAAGAACAGCCCGAAACCTTTGGCCAAAGCCAACAAATAGCCCGCCGAGGAGGAAAAGTGGCAGGTGTGGCACGCAAAGAAACGGAAAAAGAACTAGGTCGCAGCGTATCCAACCCCGACAACTACCTGCCGAAACAAACCAATCTTGAAATAGAATAACAATTATGGTAAAACGCACCCTTTGTTTCAGCAATCCAGCTTACCTTTCGCTGAAAAACGGCCAGCTGGTGATTAAAATGCCCGAACTGGAAAAAGTAAAGTCCATCCCCGACTCCTTTAAACAGGAATTTGTAAAAACCATCCCCATAGAGGATATCGGCGTTATGGTTTTGGACAATAAACAAATAACTGTTACACTGGGAGTTATCGAAGCCTTGTTGGAAAACAACACTGCTGTAATTACCTGCGACAGCCGCCATCTGCCCACCGGACTTTTACTGCCTTTGGAAGGCAACACCACCCAAAGCGAACGTTTCCGCGACCAGATAGATGCCTCCCTGCCATTGAAAAAACAACTTTGGCAACAGACAGTGCAATGCAAAATACGCAACCAAGCGGCAGTGCTGAACCAAACTAACGGAACCGTGGTTAAAAATATGATTGCCTGGGCCGCCGATGTAAAAAGTGGCGACAGCGACAACCTCGAAGCCCGCGCCGCAGCCTACTATTGGCGTAATATGTTCCCCGACATCCCCGATTTTGTGCGCGACCGCGACGGCGTTCCGCCCAACAACCTGCTCAACTACGGCTATGCAATACTGCGCGCCGTGGTGGCACGTGCCCTGGTTTCGAGCGGCTTGCTGCCCACTCTCGGCATACACCACCACAACCGCTACAACGCCTACTGCCTCGCCGACGACATAATGGAGCCATACCGCCCCTACATCGACGAAATGGTAACAAAAACCGCAGAAAAATTCGGCTATACCGAAGAAATAACCCCCGAAATAAAACGAGAAATGCTCGGCATACCTGTTTTGGACGTAGTTATAGGCGGACAGCGCAGTCCTCTGATGGTGGCCGTATCGCAGACAACGGCATCGCTCTACAAGTGTTTCAGCGGCGAACTGCGTAAAATATCCTATCCCGAAAAATAATGCACCAACGCTTCAGCGAATACCGTATCATGTGGGTGCTTGTGCTGTTCGACCTGCCAACCGAAACAAAAAAAGAGCGCAAAGCCGCAGCCGATTTCCGCAAAAAAATAATGGCCGACGGATTCACCATGTTCCAATTCTCTATCTACCTGCGACACTGTCCCAGCCGCGAAAACGCCGATGTTCATATAAAACGAGTAAAATCTTTCCTACCGGAACTCGGTCAAGTAGGAATTTTGTGCATAACCGACAAACAATTTGGCGAAATGGAACTTTTTGTGGGCAAAAAAGAAGAAAAAAAGCCCGAAATTGGACAGCAGTTGGAACTGTTTTAGAACAAAAAAAACATGCCCAAAAACAAAAAAATCCCGCCGTTTTGGCGGGATTTTTTATTCCTAAAACAAGCTCCATCTATTTGAATTACAAATCTTTGCAAAGAATGTGATGTTTAAGAACTTGCAAAGATACAATTTTTCTGCGAATCACAACGAAGAATTGATAAAGAACGCAGACATCGAGGGATGTTTAAGAACTTGCAAAGATACAATTTTTCTGCGAATCACAACTTTAAGCTGTTGTTTTCCGATCTTTTCCGTGATGTTTAAGAACTTGCAAAGATACAATTTTTCTGCGAATCACAACTTACTTCCAATAATACCTTCAAATTATCATGATGTTTAAGAACTTGCAAAGATACAATTTTTCTGCGAATCACAACGATGAAATGCCTGTTAAAAAAGGTCTTGCTGATGTTTAAGAACTTGCAAAGATACAATTTTTCTGCGAATCACAACTCATAGATACTATCTATATTGATAGTAATGGATGTTTAAGAACTTGCAAAGATACAATTTTTCTGCGAATCACAACTCAGCAAGCAGAAACATAACGTGAACCATGATGTTTAAGAACTTGCAAAGATACAATTTTTCTGCGAATTATCGAAGTTTTTAATAATAAATTACATAAAAGCCGGTCTATGGGAGCGCATTGGAACGTCTGCCCCTTCGAGATTTGCTCCATCAAGCCTTGCACTCCAAATAGAACTTCTGCTCATATCAGCTCCGGAAAGGTCGGCATCCGTAAGGTCTGTATCGATAAATTCCTCCATTGACAAATCCCATCCTCGCAAATCCGCCTCATGCAAGTCCATAAACGACAGGTAAAGGTCATACGTCCTGTCGGCAGGTATAACCTTCACAAGTTTACCATGAATATCCCGTATTTCTTCAGCCGGAACCTCGATTTCGGCTATTACTTCCCCGTGTATGTTTTTTATTACTACCATAGTGTTTTTTTTTATTGGTGTCCGATAAAAAATCATAGGCAACGTAATAAAAATGTAAAGCATTGATATATAGCAATGATGTGGTTTGCCAAACAGCAATTTGTCAAAGT
>CAJOEN010000007.1 GCA_905233475.1 uncultured Bacteroidales bacterium | reverse complement strand
GCACGCCATTATTCCATTCTTTTGCCTACCCCAAGTTGTACTTGGGGTTATTGAGAGCAGCTCTCTCCAAGAGCATTTTTTTATCGGACACTAATAATTAGAAATAAAAATATTTGTAAGATATACAAGATTTCGCGAGCTTTAGCGAGCAGGATGTAAAAAAAACGAGACCGAAGGCGAGCAGGGGAATTCATATTTTAGAGAATATAAAAAAACAATTTTGCAATCTGCGAAAAAAATCGTACCTTTGCAAATTTGAAAACGGTTGAAAAACCGTGCAACTACTTGTATAATGGAATAATACGAAAAATATGCAGAAAAGTAAAGTAGGACTTGATTTTGAGAAAGTTGAATACGCACGTGGCATTGCTCGCAAAATTGCCGACGGCGTTCAGGATTTTGTTGGTAACTACACCACAGTTGCCGTGGAACGTACACTCTGCCGCCTTTTGGGAATAGACGGCGTGGACTCCAACGATGTGCCGCTGCCAAACGTAGTGGTGGAGGATTTGAAGAGTAAAGGTGTTTTAAATCAAGGTGTTATGTTCTTTATGGGCAACGCCGTGGCCGAAACCAACCAAACCCCACAGCAGATAGCCGAACAAATTTCCGAAGGTCGGATAGACATCGCCAAACTGCCTATGCACAGCAGCGAGGAGATAAGCAAAGCCTTGGAACCCACCATAAAAGCTACTATAGAACGCATACGCGGCAACCGCCTGCGTCGCGAGAACTATATAAACACCATTGGCGAAGGCTCCAAGCCATACCTTTATATAATCGTTGCCACCGGTAATATCTACGAAGACGTGATTCAGGCACAGGCAGGAGCGCGTCAGGGTGCCGACATCATTGCCGTGATACGCACCACCGGTCAGAGCTTGCTCGACTACGTGCCTTACGGCGCTACCACCGAGGGTTTCGGCGGTACTTTCGCCACGCAGGAGAACTTCCGCATCATGCGTAAAGCCCTTGACGAAGTGGGCGAGGAAGTTGGACGATATATCCGTCTATGCAACTATTGCTCAGGACTTTGTATGCCTGAGATAGCCGCTATGGGTGCTCTGGAAGGCTTGGACGTAATGCTCAACGACGCCCTCTACGGCATACTTTTCCGCGACATAAATATGCAACGCACACTTATCGACCAGTATTTCAGTCGTATAATCAATGGCTTTGCGGGCGTTATCATAAACACCGGCGAGGACAACTACCTCACCACCGCCGACGCCTACGAGGAGGCTCACACTGTTTTGGCCAGCGACCTTATCAACGAACAGCTTGCGCTTCTGGCCGGTCTGCCCGAAGAACAGCAGGGCTTGGGACACGCTTTCGAAATGGACCCCATGCTGGAAAACGGCTTTCTTTACGAACTTGCTCAGGCTCAGATGATTAGGGAGATATTCCCGAAAGCCCCGCTTAAATACATGCCCCCGACGAAATTTATGACGGGAAACATTTTCCGCGGACATATTCAGGACGCACTGTTCAATATGATTGGCATTTGGACACACCAAGGTCTGCAACTTTTGGGAATGCCTACGGAGGCCATTCACACGCCGTTTATGAGCGACCGCTACCTCTCTATCGAGAACGCCAAATACATTTTTGGCAACATGAAGAACATAGGCGATGAGGTTGAGTTCAAGGACGGCGGAATTATCAAAAACCGTGCCAAAGAGGTACTCGACAACGCCACTGCACTTTTGGAAAATATGCAGAAGGAAGGACTTTTCGACGCCTTGGAGAAAGGAATTTTCGCCAATGTGAAACGTCCCAAGAACGGCGGCAAGGGCTTGGACGGCGTTACCGAAAAAGGCGACAAGTATTTCAACCCGTTTGTCGATTTGATGAAAGGAAAGAAGTAAATGAATTGTAAAACACAATATTGAAAAGTCTTAAATATTGTATTGAACAGAATCTAAACAAAATATAAGATATGAGCGAAGGATTGTATTCAATGGAGGCCAAGGATTTCGACAAAACCTTGGATTTGACTAAGATAAAGCCCTACGGCGACACCATGAACGACGGCAAAACGCAGGTGAGTTTCACCTTGCCGGTACCCGATGGCGACGAGGCTATCGAGGCTGCTAAACAGCTGATGAAGAAAATGGGGTTCGAAAACCCGCTTGTGGTTTATACCAAACAACTTACAGAAGGTTTCACTTTCTTTAACTGCTACGGAAGTTGCACTCACACAGTGGATTATACCTCTATCTATGTGCCCAAGGTGGAAAGTACCAAGATGGATATGCACGAAACGGATGAATATATACGTGAAAACATTGGTCGCAAGATTGTGATAGTGGGCGCAAGTACCGGTACCGACGCACATACTGTGGGTATCGACGCTATCATGAACATGAAAGGCTACGCCGGACACTACGGTCTGGAACGTTACGATATGATAGAAGCCCTGAACATGGGCTCACAGGTGCCCAACGAGGAATTCATAGCCAAAGCCATAGAGCTTAAAGCCGACGCGCTATTGGTGTCGCAGACGGTTACGCAGAAGGATGTGCATATCAAGAACCTCACCGAACTTGTAGAAATGCTCGAAGCCGAAGGTTTGCGCGACAAGGTAATACTCGTGTGCGGCGGTGCGCGTATAAGTCATGAGCTGGCCAAGGAACTCGGTTACGACGCCGGTTTTGGCATGAATACCTACGCCGATGACGTGGCTTCTTTCGTGGCTCAAGAGATGGTGAAAAGAGGGGTGAAGTAATTTCGCAAACGAACTTCAGTTAAAAACATAAAAAACATAATACAATGGACAAAAACGAAATTAGAAATTTTATCGCCCGTCGTGCCGCTCAGGAATTGCACGATGGCGACGTGGTTAATCTCGGTATCGGACTACCGACGGCAATACCTAATTTCCTGCCCGAAGGCGTACAGGTGGTTCTGCAGTCGGAAAACGGTATGATAGGCATGGGTCCCACACCCGAAGAGGGAAAAGAAAATCCTTGGTACATCAACGCTGGCGGCGGATATATTTCCACCACTCCCGACGCCTCCACTTTCGACAGTGCTACCTCCTTCGGCATTATCCGCGGCGGACATGTGGACGTGAGCATCCTCGGCGCAATGCAGGTCGATGAACAGGGCGACTTGGCCAACTGGATGATACCCGGCAAAAAAACTCCCGGCATGGGCGGTGCTATGGATCTCCTCGTAGGTGCCAAAAAAGTTATCCTTGCTATGGAACATACAGCTAAAGGCAACCCGAAAATCCTGAAAAAATGTACTCTGCCCCTCACCGCTAAAGGTCAGGTGAACATGATTATTACCGAGATGGGTGTTATGGAAATTACCCCCAAAGGCATTGTGCTTAAGGAGATTAACCCGGAGTTTACCGTTGAGCAGGTGCAGGCTGCTACCGAGGCCACTCTTATCATTGCCGATGATTTGAAACAAATGAAATAAGATTTCCGTAAAAAACAACGAACTGCCAACTGACGATATGCCGGAAGGGGTTCGTTGTTTTTTTATCGATGTAAAATGAAGAAAATAAGCCTTTTAATAATCGGTCTAAGCCTGTGCTTTTCGGTTTGTGCGCAAGATATGTTCTTGCCAGCCAATTCGGACACAAGGGCTACGGGTGAGCCTGCTCCGTCGCCATTGCCGCCATCGGGCAAATGGTATAAGGAGTTTTACCGTTTCTATACTATTGTGGGCATGGCTGGTGTCAAAGACTTGTCGTCGGAAAAAGCCTCGATGTTCGACATATCGGCAACTTTCGGTTTCCAATATCGCAGGGCTGTTGCTTTCGGCCTGGGCGTGGAATTCCTCAACGATAAGACAAACGCCTACTCCCATCTGCCTATATATTTTGAGTTCCGTTCGCATTTCTCGCCACGTAGGACGTCGCCTTATTCGGTGTTGAAAGTAGGCTATTCCATTCCAGCCGGCGGTACACGTAAGGACGCGCAGGGAATGCTCAGGGTTAATAAGAGTGGCATTATGCTCGGTGCCGATCTCGGTTACCGTATGCATATAAATGAAAATTTTGCAGGCACCGTTTTTATTGGTTATCAGGCACAAATGTTTCAGGTGGAACGCCTCGTGAACCCTACAGCCGAACTTCCCGCCGGAAGTTATATCAATCCCGATCAGGTATTGCTCCACATGATTAAATTCGGAGTAACGCTGAATATCGGATTTGGATTCTAAAAAAACAACCTTTATGACATTGTTCCAAAAATAGCGATGTCGCTACACAATCCAAATTATGAAGAAATTTCTTTTAGAAACGCTTAAACTGTATCTTTTTTGGATGCTGTTTTTTCTTGTCGGCAGGACAGTTTTCCTGCTGTCGCACACTGCATTGCTACACGGAATCTCTTTTGGCGAAGTGCTGAAAGTGTATTTCTACGCCCTCAAACTCGACACTTCGGCGGTATGTTACCTCATGACCCCGGTGTTTCTGCTGATGTGTCTGCAATTGGTAGCAAAATGGAAGTGGATTGATACGACTAAAAAAGTGCTGGTGGCTGTGTTTCTGACGGTTACCTCCTTGGTTATTTTCGGTGAAATTGGTATGTACGACGAGTGGCAGGTCAAAATCAATATCAAGGCACTGATGTACCTCCGCCGTCCAAAAGAAATTTTCGACTCAATTTCAACAGGTTTTTTCCTACTTTTGCTTTTTGGGGCGTTGCTGTATATCGGATTGTTTGTATTTTTGTATATAAAGGTAGTGGCGAAACCGCGTATAGAGCCTGTAACTAAAGGTTTGGTAAAGGCTCCGGCGACTTTTGTCGTAGGGGCGGCACTGCTTTTTGTGGGAATGCGCGGCGGCTTCGGAGACATCCCCATTCATCAGAGCCAGTCGTACTTTTCCCATCACGGTATTCTGAACGATGCCGCAGTGAACACACCGTGGAACTTGTTGCATAACTATTTGCATTTCAAGAGTATAAAAGATAAAAATCCTTTCGTTTATTATGATAACGAAACAGCCGACGAAATAATTGCCGAAATTCATACCCTGCAGTCCGACAGTACTTTGCAGGTTCTGAACACCAAGCGTCCAAACATATTAATTCTGCTGCTCGAAAGTTGGTCGGCAGATGTAGTGGCAAGTCTCGACACGGCAAATAGGGAAGGCATAACGCCTTATTTTGCCAAATTGGAGGAGGACGGACTGCTTTTCACCCGTTTCTACAGCAACGGACACCGCTCGCAACAGGCCATTTCGGGCATACTCAGCGATTTTCCGCCGCTGCAGGGCAACGACATCACCGACAATTTTCCGCTTTACAAGTATCTGCCAAGTATGCCTAAATACCTGATGGACAACGGTTATGCTACAGCTTTCTATTTTGGGGGCGATTTAAACTACGGCAATATCCGTGCTTTTGTTCTGTGGCACAATTTTCAAAAGATTTTCGAAGGTCGCGATTTCCCGTCCGGTACGCCAAAAGGCAAACTATCTGTCCCCGACCAATACCTTTTTGCGGAGGTTTTGGAGCAACAGAAATCTGTGCAGGAGCCTTTCTTTCACATGATTTTTACAGGCAGTTCGCACTCGCCCTACGACGAGCCAAAGGTTGTGCGGCAACTCACGTGGAATGTTGAGCATTTGCCTTATCTTAATTCGGTAAAATATTCTGATTCATGTATTTATGATTATATAAACAAGGTTCGAGACCTATCGTGGTTCAAAAACACCTTGATTATTCTTGTCGGCGACCATAGTCATGCTACCTATCGCGGACATTACATTAATTCGCCGGAGTATATGCATGTGCCCATGCTTTGGCTTGGCGGTGCGTTGAAGGATGAATACAGGGGCAAAACATTCCAAACAGTAGGTTCTCATGTGGATTTGTTCCGTACATTGCTCTGTCAGATGGGCGATACCACCACTGCCACTTATCGCGGCTTGGATTTGTTCAATATCTCAAACAAAGGCTTCGCTTACTACGAGACAAATATGGGTATGGGATGGATAACACCTTCAGGTACATTTGTCTATGATGCCGAAACAGCAACAGTTACGGCCAACACTTTTGCCGACAGCGTGTCAATGCAGTCTGAGCTGCGACGCTCGAAAGCGTATTTGCAGACCCTTTACGATTTTTATCTTCATGATTAGAGATTAGATATGAGTTGATGCAAAAAAAAGAGTTGCTGAAAAGCAACTCTTTTTTTGGTGTAAAAGTCTCATTAAAGAGCCATGTTGGCACCCGGTTTGAATTTAACAACTTTCTTTGCGGGTATTTTGATTTTGGCTTTAGTTGCGGGGTTCAGACCAGTTCTTGCTTTTCTTTCAGCTATGCCGAAAGTACCAAAACCTACCAAGCTGATTTTTTCACCAGCTTTCAAAGTTTCTTCTGTTACGTTTACGAAAGCGTCCAAAGCTTTGCGAGCATCAGCGTTTGTCAAACCGGCTTTAACGGCCATGGCTTTTACTAAATCATTTTTGTTCATAATAAAAACTGTTTTAAGTATTAAACATTTTGTTAGTTTTCAAATTTTCTGCAAAGTTATGTAAAAAAATCTTTATCTCCAAAAAAAAAGTGCCTTTTTTTGAAAAAAAAATTAATAGTTTTCCTTTAGTGCTAATTTACAGGCTGTTACATTATTTCCAATGAGAAAGTTTTCTGTCGAATTACGGCGTTTCCCTTCCATTTGTAGGGCGTTTATTACTATAAATCCGTCGTTTACGGCGATTTTTAAATACTTTTTTTGGTCGGTTAAAAGCGAAAATTTGTCGGCGGACACGCCTTTTTCGAAAGTAACGTCAAATATTTTGAACGTGGCGGTTTTGCCGTTGGGGTATTCCAATTCCATGAAAGCGGCGGGGTAGGGCGACAATCCGCGTATGAAATTCACTATCTCAGCCCCGGGTGCGTTCCAATTTATACGGCAGTTGTCCTTGAAAATCTTCGGAGCGTTTTTCGGTACCTCCACCTTTGGCTGAGGATGAGGTTTCAGCGTACCGTCGGCAAGACCGTCTATGGTGCGGAGCACAAGGTCTTTGCCCATAAGCATAAGCCTGTCGTGCAGGGTGCCGGCGTTGTCGTAGGAGGTGATGGGAGTTTTTTCCTGAAGCAGTATCTCCCCTTCGTCTATGCGTTCGTTGAGCATAAAGGTGGTTACTCCGCTTTCCGTCTCCCCGTTGATGATTGCCCAGTTGATGGGTGCCGCACCTCGGTAGTCGGGTAGGAGGGAGGCATGTAGGTTGAATGTGCCCAACCGAGGCATTTGCCATACCACTTGTGGCAACATCCTGAAAGCAACAACGACGAATAAATCGGCCTTGATTTCGCGCAGAGTGTTGAGAAAAGTCTCGTCGCGAAGTTTTTCGGGCTGCAGGAGCGGCATATTATGTTGCAGTGCGTAATCCTTTACAGGCGAAAAAGAAATTTTTTGTCCGCGTCCCGATTGGCGGTCAGGTACGGTTACCACAGCTTTTATGTCGTAGCCGGCTTGGTGTATGGCATCGAGTGAAGCCACGGCAAATTCGGGCGTACCCATAAATATTATCGAAGTTTGTTTGCTCATAATCAGGTACTTGAGAAATTATCTTAAAATTGCTTTTTGCATTGCTGCCATTTTTATGGCTGTAACGGCGGCTTCCACGCCTTTGTTGCCGTGTTTTCCGCCGGAGCGGTCGATGGCCTGTTGCATATTGTTGGTGGTAAGCACTCCAAAAATCACCGGACGACCGTCTTGTAACGACAAGTTGGTAAGTCCGTTTGATACGGCGTTGCAGATGAAATCGAAATGGCGTGTCTCGCCCTGAATTACGCAACCGAGGCATATCACGGCATCGTATTCGGTTGTGCTGTTGAGCAATGTGGCCGCGCCTGTGGGCAATTCAAAACTACCGGGTACGTGTATCATTGTAATGTCGCTTTCAGCCACATTGTTTGCAATTAGGGTGTCGTATGCTCCTTTGAACAAAGCATTGGTAATCTGTGGGTTCCATTCGGCAGTTACTATGCCTATTTTCATCCCTTTGCCCGATGGTATGCTGTCGGGATTGTAATCGGATAAGTTTGTCTTTTTTGTTTCCATAGGTGTATGTTTTAATGTACACGAATTTTCTCTCCCACAGGCAGTTGGCCTGAGATTGACGGGTTCATGTTTTTTAGTTGGGTTTCGGATATGTTATATTTTTTTGCAACTTTTTTCCAGTTATCGCCACGTTTGGTAACGTAATATTCTTTTTGTTTTTTTGCTTTATTGGTTTCCGTTTTTGGTTCGGGTTCTTTCACTATGCTTTTGTCGGCTTTGTAGATGATGTCTTTTTTGTTTTTCGGTTTGGTGATGCCGAAATAGGTTTTGTTCAGGTACAATTTGCGTGTGCGCAGGGTGTAGTTCTTGAAATCAAGGATCCATTCGGGGTCGAAAGGCTCGTATTGGAAACGTACTTCGAAATGCAGATGTGGTCCGGTGGAACGTCCTGTGCTTCCGCCAAAGCCTATCACATCGCCGGCTTTCACCACCTGCATTTGTTTCACGTTTATTTTTGAGAGGTGTCCGTAAACAGTCTCCAAGCCGTTGTAGTGCCGCACTACGATAAGATTGCCGTACCCGCCGAAAGATTTTGCTATGCGCACCACACCGGAAAAGGCACAATATACTGAGTCTCCGATATTTAGTGCGATGTCCACGCCTCGGTGCGGACGATTCCAACGCTCGCGCCAGCCGTAAGGCGAGGTTATGATGTTTTTCATCGGGAAACAGAACTCCGAATAGTCTTTCACAAGGACAATGCTTATCTCGTCGGGCAGGGAATCCATACTGATTGACGGTTTTTTTACGTAAGCGTCGGAGAAATGCTTTCCGTACCACAGCATTGACGGCAGATTGCGTTTTGGGTCGGTGAGTATCACGGGGCCTTTTGCAATTTCTTCGCGAACGGCATTGTCTATTACGGCATCTTCGAAAATAGCTGTGGTTGAGTCGTTTATCGATGTGCTGTCGGTTTTGGAGCTGTTCTTCTTGACTTTGGTTTGGACGTTTTTTTTGACCTTTTTGGATTTGCTCTTGCTTTGCCCGAAAGAAGGTGTAAAAGCACCAAATACCAATAAAATCGCTACAAGTGTCGCAAATAGTGAGTGTGATATGTTTCTGTGGGTAGTCATTATTTTATCTTGCTATAAAAAGGAAAAAGATTATTGGTAATATTATCCCCGCCAACAAATTGATTGATAGTTTTTTAACGGAGGATTCGCCGTTTTCGAGAACAAAGAAAGAAACACAGCCGCAGGCAAGTATATTTGTGATGATTATTGCTGTAAGATTTGTTGTGAATAATAAAGATATGAAAATCAGCGCCATAACCAATGCCGATAGACACAATATTCGCATTTGCAAAAGCCCGCGTCTTTCGAGTATTACTGCCGCAATAAGAATAATCAGAGGCAGTTGCTGCATAATTGATATGGGTGCGAAAGCGGTATGGGCAAATATGGACAGTATTACGAAATACATTGTGAATGAGGCAACTATAAGCATGTTGCCTTTGATGTCGGGTAAATGTTTTTGCAAAATACTTGTGGTGAAGAATATAAAAAATGGCATTGCTATCTGCGACAAAAAAAGGCTTTTTCCCACGCCAATGAATGTTTCGGTTGGCAGGAAAAGAAAATCGTGTGTAAAAAACAGAGCCACAACGAAATACATTAGAATCAGAAGTGGATGTGTGATAAAGTATAATATTTTTTGCGGTACGTTTCTCATTGATTTATAGTTCTTTGCGTAGCCGTCCTGTAGGAATGCCGAGAGCTTCGCGGTATTTTGCCACTGTGCGGCGTGCGAGCGGGAAGCCTTTCTTTTCGAGCATTGTACGTAGTTCCTCGTCTGTTAGAGGTGTGTTTTTGTTCTCGCCGTCAATTAGTTTCTTTAGTTGCTCTTTTATGGCCTTTGTGGTAACGTCGGAGCCGTCGTTGGAGGCCAATGAGTTGGAAAACAGGTCTTTTAGTAGCATTACCCCGTGTTCTGTCTGCACGTATTTTTGGTTTACCACTCTCGACACCACCGATATGTCGAGTCCGGTGGCTTCGGCAATGTTCTTTTGTAGCATTGGACGCAGGTCGGCGGTGTCGCCGGTGATGAAATACTGATGTTGGTATTTCAGTATGGCCCCCATTGTCAGTTGCAGTGTGTTGTAACGTTGCCCTATGGCTGAAATGAACATATCCGCGTCTTTGGAGTGCTGTTCTATAAAAGTCTCTGTATCATGTTTTTGCTTGGTGTTTTGCTTGGCCGCGTCTTCGCGCAGACGGTCGATAAAAGGTTGGTCTTTGCGCAGTTTTGGCAGATTGCGTTCGTTTATGCTGAAATCGAGAATGCCGCCGTTGCGGAACACATAAAAGTCGGGTATTATGGTTTGAGCCGTGTTGTTGTAGCCGTCGCAGGGTTTTGGGTTGAGGGTGCGTATGAGGTCTATGGCCTGCTGCAGTTCCTTTTCGCTAATGTTCAGTGATTTACAGATTTTTTCGTAGCGTTTGTTGGCAAAATCGTCGAAATGGCTGTCTATCACAAGTGTAGCGTTGGTAAGTGTTGGTGAGCCGTCGCTGTTCTTGCGGTGCAACTGTATCGATAGGCATTCCTGAAGGTTGCGTGCGGCAACACCCGCTGGTTCGAATGATTGTATAATCTTCAGAACCTCCTCTACTTCTTTTTCGGTGGTGTCGAAATTGCGACGTATGGCAAGGTCATCGACAATTATGTTTATGTTGCGCGACATATATCCCGATTCGTCGATGTTCCCTATAAGTTCGGTTCCGATAAGTATTTGGCGGTCAGTTATTTGTTTGAGATATAGCTGCTCTAAAAGCGCTGTTTGGAACGAAGTTTCGTCGGCCTGCTGGATGTTGGTACCCTCGTCGGTATCGCGGTTGCCGTTTTTAGGGGCTTTGTAATCGTCGTAGTCGTAGGCAGTGCGGGCGTAGTACTCGTCGTTGGGGTCGAGCAGTTCGCTGTTGTCGTTGGTGGATTCGTTTTCGGCAGCGGCCTCCGCGGTGTCTTCGATAACCTCTTCAAGAAAAGGGTTTTCCTCTATCTCTTTTTTGATTTCCTGTTCAAGATTTTCCGACGAAAGTCCAAGCAGACGTGCCACCAAAACCTGTTGTTTGGTGAGTTTCTGCCGCATTTTCATCTCTTGACGTTGTGAAATCATATTCAATAGAATTTGTTTTACATTTCTGTTTTTACTGCAAAGATACTAAAAATCACATCAATAATTTCTGTCCCAACGTTGGAATTCCCTTTTTCTCCAATATTTAATAAGAATATATCCGAACAGCATTCCGCCAAGGTGTGCAAAATGTGCCACTCCGTCGGCAGTGCCGAGTATTCCGGAAATTAGCTCTATGGCTATGTAAATAACTACAAACCATTTGGCTTTGAGCGGAAACAGGAAATATATGTACACGTATTGATTTGGGAACATCATGCCGAAAGCGAGAAGTATGCCGTATATGGCTCCCGACGCGCCCACAGTGGGTATGTCGGTGCTGCTTTGTAGCATTTTGTTGGCAAGGTCTACGGACTGTAGTCCCATGAGTCGATTTGTCGGATTGGCGCGCCAAGTGCTTAGAAAGTCGTTGAAAGCCATTTCGTTATAGTGTCCCGAAAATTTGCTTTGAAATAGGTTTAAAAAGGCTTCAGGATTGGGGTCTTGTGCGTAATATCCTATGGCAGAAGCTGTTCCGTAGTACGAAAATCCTGTTACACAGGTGTGTATAAGAGCCGCCCCCAAGCCGCAGATGACGTAGAACAGCAAAAAACGTTTGCCTCCCCAGTAGTTTTCCAAAATATATCCGAACATCCACAGTGCGAACATGTTGAAAAACAGATGTTCTACATTGGCGTGCATGAACATATATGTGAAGTACTGCCACACTCTGAAATTCTCGCTCTTGAAGAAATAAAGTGCAAAAAGCGACTCCATATCCACAAAACGTTGCAGGGCTATTGTGGCGAAAAATGCCAATACATTGATAATTAGCAGGTTCTTTACAACCGGAGGTAGCACTCTGAATCCTTGGGGTGAATATTGTTCCATAAGCGTTTTATTTCAGTTTTTCCGATAAGTCGTTCATATTTATGATGTTAATAATGCGTCTGCCCGACGGCGATTGGTCTGGAACGGCGCAGGCAAACAGCTGTTTTATAATGTTTTGCATTTCCTCTTCTTGTAAGATTTGCCCTTCTTTTGTCGAAAGGCGGCGTGCAATGGAAAGGGCTACGGACTCGGGACGAGTGTAAGACTGTTGTAGCAGATTGTTTTTGTAGTCGTTAATTATCTGTTCCAAAGTGCTTTGCACATTTTCTTCCCCAAGGTCGGCGGGTACGGCGGTGACTACGAAATTGTTGCGTCCCAAGGTATCTATACGGAATCCGAAATGTTTTATTTCGTCCTCAATTTCGGTTAAAATCTCGGTATCGGCTGGCGAAAAGGAACAGTTGAGCGGAAACATCAGCGTTTGCGAAGCCATGTTCTTGTTTTCCAATCGCATATAGCGGTCGTAAATGATACGTTCGGTGGCACGTTGCTGGTCTATTAGCAGCAATCCCGACTGTATGTCGCAGGCAATGAAGCGTCGGCCTATCTGAATGGCGTAAGGCACGGTTTCTGCAAAAAGTTCGCTCTTTTTTTCTTCTTCTTGGAAAAGCTCTTTTGTCGGAGTTTCTATGTCTTGAATTTCAATATTTTGGCTTGTGTTACTTGAAGTGTTTTCGTTGGTTATTTCAAAGAAACGCTCCCATTCGTTTTTTTTGCCGTTGCCCTTGGATGACGAATATCCGCCTCCGGAATTTTTTTGTTCAAATGGATTGAAATTTGGTTTAAGGGCTATGTTTGGAGCTTTAGGCACATAAGTCGAGCTGTCCACAGGAATTTCGTCAAGTCCGCTGATGGGGTTGAATTCCATCTCGTGTCCTATGGTGAATTGTCCGAGCGATTTTTTTACAGCCGCTTTCAGGATGGCGTAGATAGCGTGTTCGTCGAGAAATTTGACTTCGGTTTTTGTGGGGTGTATGTTTATGTCGATACGTGCCGGATTTACATCTAAATCAATGAAATACGAAGGGAAGTTTTTTTCGGGCAACATATCGGCGTAAGCCTTTTCGATGGCGTTGTTGAGGTAGTAGTTTTTTATAAAACGTTTGTTTACAAATAGATACTGTTCGTTTCTTGTTTTCTTTGCAAATTCCGGCTTGCACACGTAGCCCTTAAGTTTCACAATATCAGTGTTTTCCTCTACAGGGTACAGGCGTTGGCGGTAGCTGTTGCCAAAAAGTGCCGCAATGCGCTGGTGCAGTGTGGAAGGCTCCATTTTGTACAGCAGTTTGCCGTTGTTGTGGAACGAGAAACCAGCGTTTATGTTCACCAAAGCCACTCTGCGGAATTCCTCTTCGATGTGTCCGAGTTCCACCGAGTCGCTTTTTAGGAAGTTGCGTCGTGCCGGTATGTTGAAAAACAGGTCTTTGACGGCTATCGAGGTGCCGTTTGATGTTTGGCAGGGTTGTTGGTCCTTGACGTCCGAACCTTCTATGATAACACAAGTGCCCAGCTCGTTGTCGTGAGTCTTGGTCTTAAGCTCCACGCGTGCCACAGCCGCAATGGATGCCAGGGCTTCGCCGCGGAATCCCATTGTGCGTATGGCGAAAAGGTCGTCTGCTTTGCGTATTTTTGAGGTAGCATGGCGTTCGAAACAGAGGCGTGCGTCGGTGTCTGACATACCGCAACCGTTGTCGATAACCTGTATCAGGGTACGTCCGCCGTCCTTTATTATCAGCTGTATGTTGGTGGCTCCGGCATCAAGGGCGTTTTCGAGCAGCTCCTTAACGGCGGATGCCGGACGCTGTACCACCTCGCCGGCGGCAATCTGGTTGGCAATGGAATCGGGCAGTAGTTGTATTATGTCGGACATTTTTTTAAATTAGGAGTTAGGAATTAGAAGTTGAAAATTGAAAACACAGTTTAATAGTTTATAGTTTGAGTTGATGTTTTGACGTTTATAGTTGTTGTTTGCAATTTATTGTCATTAGAATAACGGAAAACAACACGGACTTACTTGTGGTTTTGGCAAGTCCGTGCTGTTCAATGCTATACTGTATTTGATTATGCGTTTTGTAGTTTTTCGTTGCTACCCAGCACGTTCACTATTTTGTGCATATACAGTTTTTTCATGCTGTCGCGTGCGGGAGTGAGGTATTTGCGTGGGTCGAATTCGGCAGGCTTTTCGGCAAGGGCTTTGCGTATGGCGGCGGTCATGGCCAGACGGCTGTCGCTGTCGATGTTTATCTTGCACACGGCACTTTTGGCGGCTTGGCGCAGCTGCTCTTCGGGAATGCCTACAGCGGCTTTCATGTTTCCGCCGTATTGGTTGATGGTGTCCACCTCTTCTTGCGGTACCGACGACGAACCGTGCAGCACGATGGGGAAGCCGGGCAGTTTCTTTTCTATCGCCTCTAGCACGTCGAAAGCCAGCGGGGGAGGCAGCAAACGGCCAGTTTTTGGATCTACGGTGCATTGCTCGGGTGTGAATTTGTAAGCACCGTGCGAAGTGCCTATCGAGATGGCAAGCGAGTCCACACCTGTTTTGGTAACAAAGTCGATAACCTCTTCGGGTTTGGTGTAGTGGCTCTCGGCGGACGAAACTTCCTCTTCCACGCCGGCCAGTACTCCAAGTTCGCCTTCAACAGTTACGTCGTACTGATGGGCATAGTCCACAACCTTGCGTGTGAGTGCCACGTTTTCGTCGTAGGGCAGGGCAGAGCCGTCGATCATCACCGACGAAAACCCCATGTCTATGCACGATTTGCACAATTCAAAACTATCGCCGTGGTCGAGGTGCAACACTATCTCGGGAGCTTTGCAACCCAATTCTTTGGCGTATTCCACAGCACCTTCGGCCATGTAGCGCAGAAGGGTTTGGTTGGCATAGTTGCGTGCACCTTTCGAAACTTGCAGTATCACAGGCGATTTGGTCTCAACGGCAGCCATAACAATGGCCTGAAGTTGTTCCATGTTGTTGAAATTGAAAGCAGGTATGGCATAACCGCCATCAACGGCTTTGGAAAACATCCGGCGGGTGTTTACCAGTCCGAGTTCTTTGTAACTTATCATTGCTAATTGTTTTAAAATCGTGTTATTACTGATTATTTTTGTTTCTGAAATATCCCACAAAGATAGGCATTTTTATTCGCATTACCAAATTTTAATTATTTTTGCTATATTTGCAAATCGCAATAATATTGCTTGTTTTATTGCTAAATGCATGGATAATAACTTAATATTTAATATTTATGATAGAGAAAGTATTTTTGTATATTTATGATTTTTTTGAGAAACGGATATGGTTGCTGTGGACTTTGCTCACGCTTTCCGTCGCGGTATTTGCTTTTTTCGGTCTGCAGCTGGAATACGAAGAGGATGTTTCTAAACTGCTTCCGCTCACCGACGAGGCTAAAAACAGCGACATCGTCTTCGAAAATCTGAAAGTCAAAGACAAACTTTTTGTGCAGTTCGTATCGCGCGATGGCAAAACTTCTCCCGAAGATATGACCGCAGTGTGCGACGAATTTATTAATCGCTTGTTTACAAACGATTCATCTACAAACTATTACGCTAATGCCCTTTATCGTATAGAGGACGACTTTATGCTAAACCTTATCGACTATGCTGTGGGGCATGTGCCAGTGTTTGTGAGCGAGGAGCGTTACCGCGATTTCGACTCGTTGCTCACACCGCAGGCCGTAGATGTTGCTATGGCGCGGAATGCCGAGGCTTTGGCCAATGATGAGACCGGCAACGCTTCGATGGTAATAACCCAAGACCCTGCGGGACTGCGCTACGCCATACGCGACGACGGACGCCGGCTTCTCGAAGACCTCGGCGGCTACGCCATTATAGATGGACATTTTTTCTGTCCCGACAGCAGTGTGGAGCTGGTTTTCCTCTCACCCAATGTGAAATCCTTCGACTCGAAAAACTGTATTGCCATGATTGAGATTCTGGAGGAAAATATAGCGCATTTCGAACAACTTTATCCCGATGTGGAAATACTTTTTCACGGCTCTCCCGTGCAAAGTGTGTTCAACTCACGGCAGATGAAAAAAGACCTCGCCCTTACCCTTGGCATTTCGCTGTTGATAATAGGAGCGGCGATAACCTTGTGTTTGCGTAACAAAACCACCTTGCCGTTTCTTCTTTTCCCCGTGCTGTACGGACTTTTGTTCGCGCTTGCCTGCATGTATTGGATAAAAGGCGTTATGTCGCTGATGGCCATAGGCATAGGGGCACTTATTTTAGGCGTGGCACTGAGTTACTGTCTGCATGTGCTCATACATTACAAATATGTAACCGACCCCGGGCGGGTGATACGCGAGCAGGCACGGCCTGTGTGTTTGGGGTGCCTCACCACCATAGGTGCTTTTGTAGGATTGATACTTACCAACAGCGACTTGCTGCGCGACTTCGGTATGTTTGCTTCCCTCGCATTAGTGGGGACCACATTGTCGGCCTTGGTTTTTCTTCCACATTTCTTTAAATACAGTAAAAACTATCGCAACGAAAAGGCTTTCAGTATTTTGGATAAGATAAACACCTATCCTATAGACCATAAGTATTGGCTTATCGGAGTTTTGTTGGTGGTTTCGGTGGTTTGTATCATACTGTCAGACAAAATCACTTTCGACAACGACTTGAAAAATATCGGTTATTTCGAACCTAAAGTGCTGAAATCAAAAAAATTGTATGCCGAAAAGAATACCCCCGGGCAGCTGTCGCAGTTCTATGCCGTCAATGCAAAAACCATAGACGAGGCAATATCTTACAACAAGGCCATAGCCCGTACTCTTGATTCTCTTGAGCATCAGGGAGTTATAACCAAGTGCTCCAAAATTACCAAACTCATGCTCACCACATCCGCGCAACAGCAACGTATCGACACTTGGAACCGCTATTGGAACGAACATAAAGTAGCTTCGGTACGCGCAACAATTACCTCTGCGGCTCGTCGCTACCATCTCGACCCCGGGAGTTTCGAGTCTTTCTACGATATGCTTACCGAGGATTACACACCTGAATCCATAATCAATGCCGATGTTATTCCCGAAGAATTATTGTGCAACTATATGGAGTATGCCGAGGACAGCACCATAATACTGTTCACCTCGGTGGTTATGCCTTTGCAGAACGTAGATGCCGTAAACTGTGCTGTGGTTGGCAACCGTAACGCTGTGGTTATCGACCCGTTTTTCTATACCAAGGATATGGTGGGTATGCTACACCGCGATTTCAACACGGTATTGCTTATCTCTTCGCTTTTTGTGCTGGTGGTTTTGCTACTGTCGCTACGAAGCGTTATAGCGACACTGATAGCCTTCACGCCTATGTTCCTCAGTTGGTACATAGTGCAGGGAATTATGGCGTTGTTCGGCATTCCGTTCAACCTGATAAATATCATAATTTCGTCGTTTATCTTTGGAGTCGGCGTGGATTACAGTATTTTCATAATGGACGGACTGATAAACAAAGTGAGAGGAAACGATGACGGGCTGCTGAAATACCACAAGACGGCAATTCTCTTCTCGGCTTTCACTCTGATAGTGGTGGTGTTTTCGTTGCTTTTCGCACAGCACCCTGCAATACGCTCGGTTGGTGTGAGTACCATGATAGGAATGATTTCCACCATATTGCTAAGCTACTGCCTGCAACCGGCATTGTTCCGCCTCGTCTGTCGTAACAAAAAAATAAAGAGGAGGATAATTCGGAAATCGGAGTAGATACGCAATGTCTTGCGTCTCAAAAAAATAGAAATAAAATAAATCAACAATAAAACAAATAAAAGATCCGAAATGAAAAAAGGAGACAAGTGCCCTGAATATTTAGGCAAGGACGAAAATGGTAATGAATTGCATATCAGCGATTACAAAGGCAAAAAAGTAATAATTTATTTCTATCCCAAGGATAGCACACCCGGCTGTACTGCCGAGGCTTGCTCGTTGCGCGACGGCATGGAGGCACTTCGCGACCTTGGCTACGAGGTAATTGGCGTTAGCAAGGACTCTGCCAAGTCGCACCTCAACTTCATTGCCAAGCAAAATCTCAACTTCCACCTAATAGCCGACACCGAACTAACGCTTATCAAGCAGTTTGGAGCGTGGGGCGAAAAGAAAATGTACGGCAAAATCACCGAGGGAGTTATACGTACCACTTTCGTGATAGACGAGAACGGCTTTGTGGAACACGTCGTAGCCAAGGTGGATACCAAAAACGCCGCACAGCAGATACTGCAGTTGCACGAAGGTTGAATACAGTCAAATTCAAAATTATAGCAACGGGGTCATGTACAAAGGAAGATAGATTGTTCCATCGGACATTCGTAGTCCGCTGGAATGGATTATGTACCGCGTTGTGAGTTGTTGTTTATACTTTATTTGAAATTTATCGAGCGACGTTGTTGTGTACTTTAACCCGGACTTGACTTCAATTGGCGATATGTTATGACGGCTCGAAATGGTGGCTTGGGGGACGAGAAAGTCTATCTCCATAGTGTCGTGCGAGTCCTCTTTCGAATAGCTGGAGTAGAAGTATAATCTGTGTCCTGAAGCTACAAGCATTTGGGCAACAATGTTTTCCACCAACATTCCTTTGTTTATTTCCAACTTGTCAAGCATGAGTTTCCGAAAGAGTTCTTCTTTTGTAATAGCGGTTTCGTCGAAAGCATGACTGATAGGCAGGCCGGTGTCCCCCATATAGCATTTCAAAGCGGAGCCGTCCTCTTTCATGCGTAGTCCTAATGAAGGTTCTGAAGCCGCATAGCAGATATTGACGACCATAGAATCTTCGAGCCATAGAAAAGAACTTTCATATTCGCGGAAACGGGCGTGCTGTTTCAGTGAGGAGAGACGAAATTTTTTTCGTGTTTTTGCAGTTGTCCCGGAATAGTGTCAAAAATCTTTACTACCTTGCTTTCCACACCTTTGGCGTATTTGCGAATGTCGGAGCGGTAAAGATTCAAAATATCGCGTTTTATTCTGTCTGTTTGTTCAAAGCTCTTGGTGTTGATATAAGTCTCTACCGCTTGTGGCATACCGCCTACTATCATATATTGTCGAAAATAGTCCATTGCACGGCGGTGAAGGCCGGGACTGAGAGGCTGTTGCCTGTTGAAGCACTCGCGTATATACGGCATAAGCATTTCTTCACCCATAGCCCATAGAAACTCCTCGAAATCCATAGGATACATTTTTATTCTCCGTTCTTCAGATGGAATTAGTATGTCTTTGACATTCTGATTTATACTTATCGAGGAGCCAGTCTCAATATAGCAATAACGACCGTCAGCAACCAAATATTTGATGGCTTCGCGGGCGGGAGGGAAAAACTGCACTTCATCGAAAATTATTAACGAATTGTGTTCGTATAACGGAACTCTGAAATGAAGAGATAGGTGCATGAAAAGTGCGTCGAAGTCGGTTTTGTAGTTTAGAAAATAAGACTTTACTTCATCTTCTACGTGGGCGAAGTCTATGTTATTCAGTTAATTATGTTTGTATTTGCACCATTCATAAAATTATATACTATGTATTTTTACACCATTCCAAGATTTTTTTTACTCAATTTTACACCATTCCAAGATTTTTTTTTGCTTAATTTTACACCATTCCAAAAATAACCATGATGGAATGCAAAAATACATAATATTTTTGATATTGTTACAAATTAAGTGATGTAATTGCAGTTGATTATTTGAAAATAAGGAGCTTATCTTGAATATTAAATAGCAATAACTGTTTTTTTTCCTAAAAAACGTGTGATATTTATTTGGAATATTATAAAAAAATGCTGAGTGCGAAACAATGGCGTGAATAGCCTTTGAAATCGCTTTTTTTTTCGTATATTTGCATACAAAGAAGAATATTATTGTTTAAATGTAAAATATGAATTTACAATGACTTACACTGATAAAGAAGGAAAAAACAAACGCTACACCGTTACTTCGGCATTGCCTTATGCCAACGGTCCCGTACACATAGGCCACCTTGCAGGTGTTTACGTGCCTGCCGATATTTACTCGCGTTATCTGCGTTCTATGGGCGAAGACGTGCTTTTCATCGGCGGCTCCGACGAGCATGGCGTGCCAATCACCATCAAAGCTCGCGAACAGGGCGTTACGCCACAGGATATTGTGGACCGCTACCATAAAATAATAAAGGATTCGTTCAAGGAGTTCGGCATATCGTTCGACATTTACTCGCGCACCTCCTGCGACGAACACCACCGCACAGCCGCCGACTATTTCCGCAAGCTCTACGAAAAAGGCTGTTTTGTGGAAAAAGTATCAAAGCAATACTACGACGAGCAGGCTGGTCAGTTTCTTGCCGACCGTTACATCGTTGGCACTTGTCCGCATTGCGGCAACGACCACGCCTATGGCGACCAGTGCGAAGCCTGCGGCACGTCGCTCAACGCCACCGACCTTATCAACCCTGTTTCCAAACTTAGTGGGGCAAAACCTGTACTCAAAGAAACCAAACATTGGTTCCTGCCCCTCGACAAGGACGAGCCGTGGCTGCGCCAATGGATTCTCGAAAGCCACAAAGATGACTGGAAAACAAATGTTTACGGACAGTGCAAGTCGTGGATAGACGCTGGCTTGCAGCCCCGAGCCGTAACCCGCGACCTCGACTGGGGCGTGAAAGTTCCTCTCGAAAATGCCGACGGCAAAGTGCTTTACGTGTGGTTCGACGCCCCAATAGGATATATCTCCTTTACCAAACAGCTCAAGGGCGACGACTGGGAACGCTGGTGGAAATCTCCGGACACGAAGTTGGTGCATTTTATCGGCAAGGACAACATCGTTTTCCACTGCATCATATTCCCCTCCATGCTAAAAGCCGATGGTAGCTACATTTTGCCCGACAACGTTCCGGCCAACGAGTTCCTCAATCTCGAAAACGACAAAATATCTACCTCCCGCAACTGGGCAGTGTGGCTGCACGAGTATCTGCAGGAGTTCCCCGGCAAACAGGACGTGCTGCGCTACACACTTTGCGCCAACGCTCCAGAAACCAAGGATAACAACTTCACTTGGAAGGATTTTCAGGACAAGAACAACAACGAGCTTGTGGCTATTTTGGGCAATTTCGTAAACCGCACCCTCGTGCTTACCCATAAGTTCTTCGGGGGCAAGATACCTGCCGTAACCACCACCACCGATTTGGAAAAACAGGTGGCCGACGAGCTTTCCAAATTCCCCGAAAGCATAGGCACTTCTATAGAGAACTACCGTTTCCGCGAGGCTTTGGCCGAACTGATGAACCTCGCGCGTTTGGGCAACAAATACCTTACCGAAACCGAGCCGTGGAAACAGATAAAGACCAATCCCGAATACACTGCCACAGTGCTGAACACCGCATTGCAGATATGCGCCAATTTGGCCGTGCTTTGCGAGCCGTTTATGCCTTTTACTTCGGAAAGAATGTGTAGAATGCTGAACCTTGGTAAGTTGCAGTGGTGTAATGCAGGTGCCCTCAACCTGCTTGCCGAAAATTCCGAAGTGGCTCAGCCTGAGCTTCTTTTCGAGAAGATTGAAGACCAAACCATAGAAGGACAGATAAATAAACTGCTCGAAACCAAGAAACAGAACGAACTTGCCGCATGGCAACCAAACGCCGTGAAGGAAAAAGTCGCTTTCGACGATTTCGGCAAGGTGGACATACGCGTGGGTACCGTTTTGGAGTGCACCAAAGTGCCCAAGGCCGACAAACTGCTGCAGTTTAAGATAGACGACGGCATGGGCGGACGCACCATCGTTTCCGGCATAGCCAAATTCTATCCCGAACCCGAGAAATTGGTGGGAATGCAGGTATGTTTCATAGCCAATTTCGAACCGCGTAAGCTGAAAGGCGTTGAAAGCCAAGGCATGATACTCTCCGCCGAGGACAAAGACGGACGTTTGGTGCTTGTAACTCCCAGCCAGCTTGTAAGTTGCGGCGCTAATGTCGGGTGATAAAGGAAAAACTTATAAAACAAAAAATCCTGCTTTTTCGCAGGATTTTTTTTGTACCCGGGGCCGGGATCGAACCGGCACGAGTGTTACCTCATTGGTTTTTGAGACCAACGCGTCTACCAATTCCGCCACCTGGGCAACTCGGCAGGAGACCATTTCTCTCGTCTCATTTGCGAGTGCAAAATTACGAACTTTTTTTGACATGGCAAAATTTTTTTTCTCTTTTTGATAAAAACACCGAAAAAAATCGTATTTTTGCAAAACCAAAAAACAAACAAAAATGCAGATAGACGGAACAAATCAAGTATGTGTATTTACGGGCAGGGCAACGGAAAACCTCACCCGCAAAATTGTTGAAAAATTAGGCACGACTTTGGCAAAATCTGTGGTTTTTCAGTATGCCGACGGCGAATTTCAACCCTCTTTCGAGGAATCTGTGCGCGGGAAAAAGGTTTTTATTGTGCAGTCCACAATACCTCCAGCCGACAACCTTTTTGAACTTCTTATGATGGTTGATGCCGCTCGCCGTGCTTCCGCCGATCAGGTGATAGCCGTTATACCTTACTATGGTTTTGCCCGTCAGGACCGCAAGGACAAACCCCATGTGCCGATAACATCGCGCCTTGTTGCCGACATGCTCGAGGTGGCAGGTGTGGACCGCGTTGTGGTTATGGACCTTCACGCAGACCAAATTCAGGGATTTTTCCATATCACTTTGGATCATCTGTTTGGCTCTTCGCTGTTCATGCCTTATATACGCAGTCTCGACATACCCGAAGGCGACTTGCTTTTTGCTTCGCCTGACCTTGGGGGGTCGCGCCGTGCCGGAATGTATGCCAAAACGCTGAATAACAGTTTCGTGATCTGCTACAAGCACCGCAACAAACCCAACGAAATTGGCGAAATGCGTCTTATCGGCGATGTGAAAGACAAACACGTTATTCTGCTTGACGACATAATCGACACCGGTTCTACCATTTGCAAGGCTGCTGGAATTATCAAGGAAAACGGTGCAAAATCGGTACGCGCTATGATTACTCACCCCGTGCTCAGCGGCAATGCAATAGAAAAAATCGAAGACTCGCAGCTCGAGGAACTTGTGGTGAGCGACACCATTCCGCTGAAACGGCAGTCGCCAAAGATTCACGTGCTTTCCACCGACTGGCTGTTTGCAAGTGCCATACAACGCATAGTTAAAAATCAGTCTATCAACGATTTGTATGAGACAACCATACATCATCGTGGAATAATTGAAACATTGGAATAATTTTTTAATTCACTTAATACATAATTTAAATTACAAAAAACAATGAAAATAGTATCGATGAGCGGTTCTCTCCGCGAGAACGTAGGGAAAAAGGATGCTAAAGCATTGCGTCGCGAAGACAAAGTGCCTTGTGCAATGTACGGCAAAAACGAGCAAGTGCTCTTTTCCGTACCTCAAACAGCTTTCCATCCAGTGATATTCACTCCGGATGCTTGTTTTATCGAAATCGACATCAACGGCACCAAGCACATGACAATGCTGAAAGACATTCAGTATCACCCTGTTACGGAAAATGTTTATCACGCTGATTTTTACGAACTTAGCGACGACAAACCCATTGTTATGTCCATACCCGTTTACACCACAGGCAGCTCCAAAGGAGTTATGAAAGGCGGTAAATTGGTTACAAAAATCAAACGTCTGAAAGTCAAGGCTTTACCAAAGGACATGCCTAACAAGATAATCCTTGATGTAACAAATCTTGATGTTTTGCAAGGTATTAAGGTTCAGGAAATTCCTGCAAATAATTTTGAACTTTTGGACGTTAAGTCGAGTGTTGTAGTTCTTGTTAAATCCACACGTTCGAGTGCTACAACTGCAACCGAAGAAGAATCTGCTTCTGCTGCAGAATAAAAAGGATTTTTTTCATTGGGTCATGGCATGCGCAATGTCATGACCTTTTTTATTATGCCAAAATACAGCCATATCCTCATCGACCTCGACCGCACTTTGTGGGACTTCGAGCGCAACAGCCTGCAAACTATGCGCGAGATGTTTGCCGAATTTGGTTTGCAAAAGTTGTGTCGTGCTGATTTTCAGATGTTTCTGGATACCTATCACGTTATCAATTCGCAATTGTGGAAGGCATACATAAATGGCACTCTCGCAAAAGAAGTGCTTTACGTGTCGCGCTTTTCGCTCACCCTCGACCATTTCAGGGTGGAAAATACTTACGCCCTCGGAAAGCGGCTTGGCGACTACTACGTGTTCGAAAGTCCAAAGAAGACGGCTCTTATCGACGGCGCGTCAGATCTTTTGCGCTATCTCAAAGGCAAGGGATACAGCCTGAGCATAGTAAGCAACGGATTCAAGGAGGTGCAGCGCGAAAAAATGCGTACTTCGGGCATTGATATATATTTCGACCGTGTCTTTTTGTCGGAGGACATAGGTTTTCAGAAACCCGACCGTCGCATTTTCGACCACATCCTTGCCGCACTTTCAGCCCAACCTGCTCAGTGCCTGATGATTGGCGATGATATAAACATTGATATAGCCGGTGCTCGCAAACTTGGCATAGACCAGGTTTTCTGCAATTTTACCAACGCCAAACCCGATTTTGAACCCACATACACCGTTGGCACCCTTGCTGACATAAAGTCGATTTTGTAACAAAAGACACGCTATGGCACGGTTTTTGCAAAGAAAAAAACGAGAAAAACGAAATAAAACTTCCAAACACCGTTTTTTTTTCGTAACTTTGCAAAAAATATTATAAACATTAAAACAAAAACTCATTATGGCAGAACACATTACAGACACAAATTTTGAAGAAGTTGTCCTCAAGGCTACAATGCCCGTTATGGTGGACTTCGGCGCCACTTGGTGTGGCCCCTGCAGGGCTTTGGCTCCGGTAGTGGAACAGATAGCAGAGGAATACGCCGGTAAAGCGGTAGTCGCAAAGGCTGATGTGGACGAATGTCCGTCGGCTTCGGCTCAGTTCAGAATCCGCAACGTACCCACAGTGCTGTTTTTCAAAAATGGTGAAGTGGTTGATAAAAGCGTTGGCGCTGTGCCAAAGGCAGTTCTTACCGAAATGTTGGATAAACTTTTTTAAAAAAAATACTGGCGAAAAAACAATGGAAATCATTTCGGCGGACACAACAGCCGTCGAAATGATTTTTTTTCTACGACCAATTGCCGAAAAATGGAAACCCATTTAGAACAGAACCGCATAGAACGGTATGTAAATTTGGAACTTCTTGCACATCAGGTGGTTGAAGGGTATATCGTGGGCTTGCACAAAAGTCCTTTCCATGGCTTTTCGGTGGAGTTTTCGGAACATCGCCTCTACAACAACGGCGAGTCCACAAAGCATATCGACTGGAAACTGTATGGACGTACCGACAAAATGTTTGTGAAAACTTTTGAGGAGGAGACCAACCTGCGTTGCCAGATAGTGTTGGACACCTCGCCTTCGATGTGGTTCCCCACCGAAAGGCATGGCTATATCGACAACCCAAACAAAATGACTTTTGCCGTGCATGCCGCCGCCGTGCTTGTAGAGATGTTGCACCGTCAGCGCGACGCTTTTGGTTTAGCTCTGGTTTCGGACAAGATAGAAGTGCAAACGCCTGTGCAGTCGCGGACTGTGAACAAAACCCACGTGTACCGCCAGCTTGAGCAACTGCTGAGACCTTTTGTGCCAGCCGGTACTCCGCAATCCACACGCATTTCGGAGCCCTTGCACCTGCTTGCCGAAAAGCTACACAGGCGCTCGTTGGTGGTTGTTTTTACCGACGTGCTTATGGACAACAGCGAGCAGGAACGCCTTTTCGACGCTGTGAGGCACCTGAAGCATTGCAAACACGAAATTATACTTTTCCATGTGTTGGACAATCGTTTCGAAGTGAATTTCGACTACGACAGCCGTCCGCATTTATTTATCGACATGGAGAACGGACGCAGTATAAAAACAAATCCATCGGAATTGTCGGAAAAATACACCGAAATCATGCAAAAGAGTATAAAAGCGATAAAACAACGTGCAATACAGCATAATGTTGATTATGTGGCAGTTGATGTTGGCAAGGGCTTCGACCAAGTGCTGCAACCTTATCTTTTCAAACGTATGAAAATGCGGTAAATTATTGTTTTTTTACCAAAGTGTGCAATAAATGAGTGTGTATTGCCGTTTAACTTTCTTTATATAACCAAAAACTAAACTGATTTTATGATTTTTGATATTTTGCTTTGGGTTTACTTAGTGGTGCCGATTTTCGGCCTGTGGTTTATATTCCGCAAAGCCGGATTGAAGGCTTGGAAAGCCGTTGTGCCGGTGTATAATATTGTAGTGTGGATACGCGATGTGCTCGGAAAGAGCTGGAAATGGTACATTTATATGCTTGTACCGGCCATCAACATATTCACATATCTGCTTTTGGTGGTGGAGACGGCCAAGGTGTTCCGTCGCAACAATTTGTTGGAACAGACGTTGGCGGTGATTTTCCCTTTCATCTACCTGCTGTATCTCGGTCTGTCGCCCAAGATGGTTTATACTAATCCTAAGGATTTGCCTCTCCACAAGGTTAGTTCGGCACGCGAGTGGGCAGAAGCCCTGATATTTGCGTTGGTAGCGGCTCATCTGATACGCACTTTTGTTTTCGAACTGTACGACATACCTTCGTCGTCGATGGAGAAATCCCTGATGGTGGGCGATTTTCTGTACGTGAGCAAAACATCCTACGGAGCGCGTTTCCCCATGACGCCGATAGCCTTTCCGCTGATACATCACTCATTGCCTTTAACCAACAACAAAGTGAAATCCTTTTCCGACATTGTGCAACTGCCATACCACCGCTACGGCAAATGCAATGTGCAACGTTTCGACGCTACGGTGTTCAATTTTCCCGATGGCGATACATTGTCGCTTGAATATCAGAGCAATGTGAGCTACCATTCACTTGTGCGGCAATACGGACGCGAGTTTGTGAACAGCCCGCAGGAGCCTTTTGGCAGGATAATAACAAGGCCTGTGGACAAACGCGAAAACTTTATAAAACGTACAATCGGACTTCCCGGAGAGACGATAGAAATAAAACATCGAATGGTGTATATCAATGGAAAACAGATAGATAACCCCTCGCAGTTGCAATTCCGCCACGTGATAGAAATGCAACAGGGTGCACAGCCATTCTCAACAGACGAACTGCTGAAACTTGGAATTTCCAACGAAGACGCGTCGTATATGCAGTTTATTGGCGATATGCAATGTACCTACCTAACTGTGAATAAGATACAGCTCGATAAAATATCGAAATCGAATTTGATAGCCGGTTGGGAACCCGTGCGTACCGCTGACGTGGAGGCCACTTCCTTTGACGAGTTTGGCGATACCATAAACTTTTTGGTCAAAATTTATGTGGATTATACCAATTGGACAGCTATATCCAAGGGATTAAACGAAATGGGCATACCGCAGGAGATAATCGACAAAGCACGTTACTGCTACTACACTCTGCCTCTCACCGTGGAAACGGTTGAAAAACTGAAAGCACGCAATGGAGTTAAGGACGTTTTCCCCACAGAGATGTTCCCCGGATACCGCGAATATGAAATATTCCCCTATAGGGAAAACCTCAACTGGAACGTGGACAATTTCGGCCCTGTGTGGATACCCAAAGCAGGGGAGACCCTAGCGCTAAATGCGGAAAATCTACCTATATACCGTCGTGCGATAGAGGTGTTTGAAAATAATAAATTGGAAGTGCGTGACGGAAAAATATTTATAAACGGCACGGAAACAACATCTTACACCTTTAATATGGATTATTATTGGATGATGGGAGACAACCGCCACAATTCCGCCGACAGCCGTTACTGGGGCTTTGTGCCTGAAGACCACATAGTTGGTAAAGCCACAAGGGTGCTTATTTCGTGGGACAAAGACCAAAAGTCGCTATTCAGAAAAATACGTTGGAACCGAATTTTCAAATCAGCATCGGCTATGTAAAAAAAAAGTAAAAAAAATTAACAATTACACAATAAAACATTTAAAATTGAGTTAATTTGGAGAAACTTGTAAACGTATTTGATACAAACTAAACAGATTATGTAATGGAAGCACTGATTGAAACAGCTAAAGGTACGATGAAAGTTAAATTCTACGAAAAAGACGCTCCAAACACAGTCGCCAATTTCGTTAAGCTTGCCAAAAGTGGATTTTACGACGGACTAACGTTCCATAGGGTTATACCCGATTTTGTAATACAGGGCGGTTGTCCCCGTGGCGACGGCACAGGCGGTCCGGGATATACAATAAAATGTGAACTTGACGGTGATAACCAGTATCATGACCGTGGCGTGCTTTCGATGGCACATGCCGGACGCGACACCGGCGGCTCGCAGTTTTTTATCTGCCACAACCGCGAGAACACACAGCACCTCGACCGTCATCACACATGTTTCGGACGTGTGTACGAAGGATTGGAGCTTATTGACAAAATACGTCAGGGAGATAAAATTTTAAAAATAACGATAATTGACTAAAAAAAGAGTATATTATGAATAACGAAATGATCAATGTTTTGTTGGCGGAAGATGACCCCAATTTGGGTACCATACTGCGCGCCTACCTTAAACAAAAAGGCTGTAACGTGTTTCTCGCTATCGACGGCGAAAAGGCGTTGGAATTTTTCAAAAACGAAGACAATATAGATATATGTGTCCTCGATGTTATGATGCCCATTAAGGATGGCTTTGAGGTGGCCAAAGACATAAAACGTATAAACCCCTCTATGCCAGTGATTTTTCTTACGGCAAAGACACTCGAAAACGACAAACTTAAAGGCTTCGAGATTGGTGCCGACGACTATATCACAAAACCTTTCAGCATAGAAGAACTTTATGCCAGAATCAACGCTGTATTGCGACGCTGCAGGGAGGAGAGACCTTCGTCAAGCGTTTTCAATATAGGTGAGTTTGTGTTCAACTCCGACAGGCAGTCCCTCTCGATTCATGGCGAGGAACGCCATCTTACTTCGAAGGAATCGGATTTGCTACAGATGTTTTGCATGAATTTCAACCAAGTGATAGACAGGATTTCCACCCTCAATAAAATTTGGAGAGACGACAGCTATTTTGCCGCACGTAGCATGGACGTGTATATCACCAAACTGCGCCGTTACCTGAAAGACGACCCCAAAGTCAAAATTGTGAACATACACGGCGTGGGATTTAAGCTGACCACAGAGGAAGCAAACAAAAAATAAGACATGAATATCCAAAGAAGTTGCCGACCGAAAAGACGACAGACGTGGTTCTTCGATTGGCAACTTTTAATTTTTAACCATGACAAAAAGACGACGTTGCACAGTAAAAACAACATGGAGGGTATTTGCTGTTGTGGCATTGCTTTTGTTTTGTGCTGAATGTCGTGCACAGCATGAGGGAATTCTTACTCGTCCTACATTGAAAGACAAATTCGGCGACAATTTACACGAGCTTGAGGAGCAGACTACCGATGAAGTCAATGGACATACATCTTCAAAATACTTCAAATTTTCAAGAAATGGCGAAATTGTTGAAAAGAGAACCGAGAGTGGTGGTGGTTTATTTTATAGTCTTGAAAAACAGATACCTGTAGAAAAAGGATGCGGCTATGTAAAGGCAATGGAAAGTGAGTGGACCGCAAAATTCGGGATACAAAACGAAATATCCTATCTACAAATAGACACTTTGTCGTCCGGAAAACGTATTATCTACAGGAAAATAATAAAAGGCACAGCGCCTAATCCGTTCTTATTGTTTCACAAGAGAAAAAAATACATCCGTATTGAGGAACAGCGCCAAAACCTTCTTACTCTTACCGACTCCTTTTTTACTGCTTATGCAAACCGCAAGGGCCGTGTAGATACGGCGTCGTGCCATCTCAAAGAAGTTAGATACTACACAAATGCCAATCTCGATACAATATGCAAAAAAGTCCTTTTCGACGGGAGCAATAGTGTCTGCCTCTTTACCACACACATTTTTTTGCCCAAAGGCGAGGAATGCTGTTTTTACCTGCGAGACAGCACAAGTACAAAATATCATTATGTATATACCGACAGAAACCTCATTGACACTGTGTATTTGTCCGGCAGTTACAATCCGAGTAATGATAACAAAGGATGGTCGCATATTAAGACATTCCAATACGAATTTTATGACAATGGTGCTGTGGCCGTAGAACGGAGGTATTGGGATGGGAAACTTGTCAGCACAACACGTTACAAAGTGAAATATTACGAGGAATAGGGCAGTGGTGCCTCCTAAAATTGTGCCAGCTCGCTCTGGGCTCGTGCATAGTCCTCGGGAATGCCTATGTCGATGAAATAAGCGTCGGACTTGTAGCCGAAAAGCGGTTCGGTATCGAATACTTTTTCCATAAGGTCTTTCTCGAAGGAGAATTTCTGCGGCATGGGGTGTTTTGTAAATAACTGCTTGTTAATCATGTATATACCGCCATTGATAAAGCCCTCGCCGGTGGCGGTGTTTTTTTCGGCAAAAAGTGTTATACGGTCGTTGCTGTCGGTAAGCACATTGCCGTAGCGCGACACATCGGGCATCTGTCGCAGCACCATGGAAAAAAGTCCGCCTTTGTTGCGGTGGAAGGCCTCGAAAGCGGCAAGGTCGGCACGGAACATGGTGTCGCCGTTGAGCACAAGCACGTCGTCGTCGGGGCATTTCTGCATGGCAAAGGCTATGGCGCCGCCGGTGCCGAGGGGTTCTGTCTCCACCGCATAGTCGATGGCGATGGATTTGTAGCTGTTGCCGAAAAAGTCTTGGATTTTCTCGTGCAGGTAGCCCACGGAGAGGATGGCGTTGGAGTAGCCGTAATCAATCAGGTAATCAAGTAGATACGTCAGGAACGGCTTCCCGTTAACCGGTGCCATGGGCTTGGGCAGGTCTTTCACCACCCCCTGCAGCCTTGTGCCGAAACCGCCAGCCAATATTATTACACTTCGTTCCATGATTATGAGATAAGAGTTAAGAATTAAGAGTTAAGAGAGTTCGGAATTTGGAGTTCGAATTTCGGAATCTTTTTTTGTGGATTCCTTGTTTTTTAATGTCTTTGTAATGGAAACTAAAATTTTTATCAGTTCCTCGCAATCTTTATGCATGCTTTCATACATATCGTTGTCCAAATATCCAGTTTGGTTAAGTAATTCAAGCCAATATGCTGTTTCGTCGGCTTCCTTTAAAGCTATCGTTAATTTGGAGTAGAAATCAGGATTTGTTTGTCCACGTTTGGCCTCCCGAACATTAGCCCCAATACTTGTGCCACTTCTCAGTATCTGTTTTGATAAAACAAACTCTTTTTTTTCATCGCACATATATCGGTACATATTCACAATTCTGATTGCAAATGCGAAGCTTTTTTCTTGTAATATGCTTTTATTCATATTTTTACGATAGTTATTAATCGAACTCCTAACATCTAACTCCGAATTCCGAACTCCGAATTTACAAGCTCCACGTTTTCAGGCCTTCGTTTACAAATTCGTAGCGTTTGGCTTTGCCGCCGAACTGTTGCAGGGCGTCGATTACCGCATAGCGGGTTACGCCCGGACAGTAGAAGAACATAAAACCGCCGCCGCCCGCGCCGGAAATCTTGCCTCCCGTGGCACCGGCTTTTATCGCCGATTCGTAGATGCTGTCGATACGCGGGTTGGTTATGCTGTTGGCCATCTGTTTCTTGTACCGCCACCCGAAGTCGAGTATTTCACCAATGCGGTCTATCTCGCCCTTGAGCAGCACCTCTTTCATAAGCACTGCCTGTTCTTTGAGCTTGTGCATGGCTTCGATGGACTGTGTGTTTTTTGCGCTGACGTTTTTCTGTTGCTCTTTGATGATGTCGGCGGACACGTGGCTGGTGTCGGTGTAGTACAGCACAAGGTTGTGCGAAAGCTCGTCGGCGTAGCGGTTACGCACGCGCAACGGATTCACTATCACGCTGTCGCCTTTGAATTCCATGAAGTTGAACCCTCCGAAAGTGGCTGCATACTGGTCCTGCTTGCCGCCGGCCATCTGCAGGTCCTCGCGTTCTATCTCGTAGGCCAGACGCGCTATGTCGTATTCGCCGAGAGGTAGCTTGAGCCACTCCACATAAGCGCCGAGAATGCTCACCACAAGGGTGGACGAAGTGCCGAGTCCCGAGCCTGCCGGAGCGTCCACGAAAGAGGATATGCGCAGCGACAGCGGCTTGTGGGTGAACTGACGCACGATGCGGTTGTACACGCCTTTGTGCAGCACGAAATAGCCGTCGGTGTCGAGCTGGAGGCTGGCAGTATGCTCCTCGCGCAGGTATTTTTCGGGAGCTTCGAAAACAACTTTGCCGTCGTCGGTGGGCTCGAGGGTGGTGTAGGCGTACATATTGATAGTGGCGTTGAGGATGGCTCCGCCGTAGATGTCGGAGTAGGGCGATACGTCGGTGCCGCCGCCCGCCAGTCCCAAACGCAGAGGTGTTTTGCTTCGTATTATCATTATGATTGGAGATTTGTTTGACTATTTAGTGAACTGTGAATTTGTTGAGTTGTTGATTTTTTTTAATCGTTTAATTGTTGGATGTTTTGTATAAAATGTAACGAAAGTAAACGCCTTTTATTGTTTTTTGCCGCTTTTTCCGGCTACGGTTTCGATGGCGTCGGTAAATCTCGACCACGAGTATTTCTGTTTTTCCTCAACAATATTGGCCTCGAATTCGTCCTTTTTGTTCTCTTCGAAAAATCTGCGCAAAGCCGTGGCTATCTGGTCTTTGTCGGGTTCTACCACATAGCCTATTTTCCCGTCGGGGACAATCTCGGCCAAGCCGCCAACGTTGGTGACGAGCATCGGCTTTTCGAAATGGAAGGCAATTTGCGTAACGCCGCTCTGCGTGGCCGTTTTGTAGGGCTGAGCCACAATGTCGGCGGCGCTGAAATAGCGGTTTACCTCGCTGTCGGGGATGAAATCGGTGCAGAGCACCACCTTGTCGGCGATGCCAAGTTGCTCTATCTGTTGCAGATACGGAGTCGAATCGCCGTAGAACTCGCCGGCCACAATCAGCTTAACGTCCGACTGCCGCAGCCATTCGTCGGCGAAAGCCTCCAAAAGCAAGTCCAGACCTTTGTAGGTGCGAATAAAGCCGAAAAACAGCACGTAGCGACAGCTGTCGTCGAGTTTGAGCAATTGCAGGGCCTCGCTGCGCTGCAGACGTTGGCCGTAGTGGTCGTAGAGAGGGTGGGGGCAGAACTCAGCAGGCTTGTCGGCTGTGAAAAGCCTCAAGTCCTGCAGCACCGACAGCGACATCGCCACAAAACCGTGAATGGAACGGACAAAATATTTGGAGAACATCTTGTCTCCAATGCGGTGTTCGTGCGGTATAACGTTGTCGAGGATGGAAAGCACCTTGGTATGTCCGTTTTTGCGTGCCATACGCGCAATGGTGCCCAGACACGGAGCCATAAACGGAATCCAGTATTTTATTATCACCATGTCGGGACGTTTTCGGCGTATCTCGCGTCCCACCTTAATCCAGTTGAAAGGGTTGCAGGAGTTCACCCTGCGGTGGATTACAAGGTCTTTCGGGGCGAGCTCGGTGCTGTACTGCGTTTTGCCCGGGAAAAGGAAATTGGGGTATTGCAGGGTGAAAGTGTAAATCTCCACCTTGTGTCCCTGCGCAATATATTCGGCTGCCAGACGCTCGTTGAAAGCCGCCAGACCGCCACGGTAAGGGTAAGCTGTTCCTACTATTATTATGTTCATAAGTAAAAATCCTTTGTCAAATGGTTTTGCAAAGATACGATTTTTTTAGTTATCAGTGAACTGTGAACTGTGATGTGAAGTTTTTCGGATTAACAGATTATCCGATTATCTGTAAAACTGAATATCTGAAAGTATGAATATCATTTTCAATTGTAAATTGAAAAAAAATGCCTAATTCGAAAAAAAAGCGTAACTTTGCAGTGTCGTTTTGTTCGTTATTTGTTTAACGGACTTTGCAAAAAAATCGGATAAAATGACTATGAAATCAGAAATAATGTAAAATTAGAAGTCCCCTTATTTTTTTCGAAACAGAAACTTCATCAACAAATAAAACAAGACAATATGAACCAACCGAAACAAAACCGGGTCACGACAAAATGGGCTATGGCCGCTGTAAGGGCAACCCTATTCCTAAGCCTGATGTGCATCCTGGTTCCCGCCAAGGCGCAATATCTTTTCAAGGAGCATTACGAGTTGAAAGTAAGCCAGTTCTGTCTCGACTGCGGCGATCCTCAGGCCGAGCCGCCATACGATATGGCATCGCGTCTGCTGACGGCTTTCAACCAGAAATCGCTCGACAAGATACGAGGCGACATATACGTCCAGATACTTGTCGACTCGACGGGACGGGCGCAGCTGCTTAGCGCCGACAACCGGACGAATGTGAAGTCGAAAAAGCTCCGGCTGCAAGAGGCCGTGAACAGTATTGTGTGGAAACCTGCCGTGGGCGATGGCGGCTACCAGTCGGTGCAGATGCTCTTGCGGTTCGAAGGCGACCGCTTCAAGATTCAACGGCTGTCGTTCTCGCAGCGTGACAACGAGCCTGCCAAGGAGCCGAAGAAAACGAACAGAAAACTCAGCCACACCTTCAAGACCTACAATACCACCAACTCCGACCTGCCCTGGAATATGTCGAGGGCTGTGTGCGAAGACACCTCGGGTGCTATTTGGATGGGGACAGACCAAGGGCTTGTTTGCCTGAAAGATGGCAAGATGAAAGTTTACAACCAGAAAAACTCGCCCCTGACGACTTATCCGAAGGACCCCAATGATATGCGCGCCATTATGGCATTGGCCACCGACAGCGAGGGGCGACTGTGGGTTTCGCAGGGTTATGATCTGTTCATCATTGATGGCGACCAATGGACCCACTTCAACGAGAACAACTCTCCAATAGACTGGTGCACCGGCTTCGGCCGCGACAAACAGGGCAATCTGTGGGTGCCGACATTCCACGGAGCCTATCGGTATGCCGATAATAACTGGATTGTTGTCGACTCCATCAACCACCCTCTGCCCTGGAACAATGTCCGCATCGTATTCGTCGACAGCCGCAACCGTAAATGGATTGGCACCAGCAAAGGCAGCGTCGTTATGGTTGACGGTACCCCCGAGACCTTTGAAAACACCCCATTCGGCATCAAAGACATAACACTCAGCGAAATGCTCGAGGACAGCAAGGGCAACCTCTGGATGTCGGTATACGGCAGTGATGACGAGCCGACCAACGCCATCAGATGCTTCGACAGCGAAGGCAAATGGCACGAATACGAGTGTCCGTTGCTGAAATACTGGAAGGAGTGCACCATTGCCGACATCGAACTTGACGAGGAGCGCGGCGAGTTGTGGATTTCCGTATATCATATAGGGTTGTTGATGTACAACATAGCACAAGACAAATGGGAGCTCTACACACCTGAGAATTCACTGTTGCCAAACTCCTATATCGAAGACATCCACTTGGACCACGAAGGGCATCTATGGGTCGCCACGTTCGGCGGCTTCGCCGTCACGGAATGAACCGCTGAAACCACAACAACACAATCCTTCACTATTCAATTTACAGAAATGAAGAAAGTATTCAGGGAACTTCTAATTAAAATTACTTGAATAGCAATGTGTTACAAGTGAAAAAAGCTTAATAAACACACTCAAAATCACCGATTTGCACAAAGTGCTGATGTTGATAACTTTGTGTATAACTAATTGCTTTAAATCATTGTCAATCAAGGAATTATTTGTATTTTTGCATTGTAAATAATTATTAATATGGAACCGAAAAAGCAAGAATACAAGATACAAGGCAATATTGGGTTGTTTGATGACGAACAGACCATTGAGAAACTAAACGACATGGGCAATCCTCTCGATCGGTTGTCGGGAGTGATTGATTTTGAGATGTTTCGCGAAATTTTAGAGAAGGCACTGCATAAAGACAAGATGACAAAGGCCGGAGCCAAGCCATACGACCCTGTGCTCATGTTCAAAATATTGGTGCTGCAGGGCAAACTAAAAGTTGCGCCCGACACGTATTAGGGATGGAAGTGGTTTCCTTTTTTATTTGTAATATTTCATTTCAATAAATCATTCCAGCCAGCCACAGGGGTAGTTTTTTGCCTACGGCGAACTCCATTCGGTCGGCCATAATGTAAGAGTCGGGCATGTCCGCCACCTGCTCGAAGGTTTTGTCCTTGCCGCCTACCTCAATGGTTATTTTCCCGTCTATTACAAAATCGCCTTTGTCCTTGCCGTATTCCACGGTGTGGCTTGTAGAAATCTGGTTCACGAAAAAACATTCCCTTATGGTTCCGATTTTGTCTCCGTAGCCCAGAGCATAGAACATATTGGGGTTACCGAGAAAAAAAAAATACGAGTTTCAGCCAAAGTTGTGTGAAAAATATATATTTTGGCTGAAACTCATATATCAGTTTTAGCCAAAATATGCTAAAAATTATCGTTTTTGGCTCGAACTGTTTGCATATATCAAAAATATGTTGTACCTTTGCATCGTATTTTAAAAGTATATGCAATGGCAAATATCATTGGCAGGGAAACAGAAAAACGACAGTTGGATATTATGGCAAAAAGCCCCAAAGCAGAGTTTGTTGCCGTATATGGCAGACGGCGTGTGGGAAAGACTTATCTTATAACGGAGCATTTCCGCGACAAACTGTCGTTTTATGCGTCGGGCGTACTCAATGCGAAAACAGTACGGCAGAAGGAGGCATTTTGCACTGCTTTGGAGAAAATTGGTGCTAACGGCGGACAAACAGATAGTTGGATGTCGTTGTTCGGCGCGTTGCGAGAGGGTTTGCAGAAACGTGTGGAGGCAGGACTGACTACCGTTATCTTTTTGGACGAGATACCTTGTTTTGACACCCAGCGTTCGGATTTTGTACCCGCCCTTGACCATTTTTGGAACACATGGGCGGCTCGCTATCCCAACATCAAGCTGATAGTATGTGGCAGTGCCACGTCGTGGATAGTCAAAAACATAGTGGACAGTCACGGCGGTTTGCACGACCGTCTGACGTTTGAAATCCATTTGCACCCTTTCACACTAGCAGAAACAGAGTTTTACCTGAATGCCAACGGCATACATTGGACCAGACTGATGATTGCGCAAGCATATATGGCTTTTGGCGGCATACCGTATTATCTGAGTCTGATACAACAGGGAGAGAGCCTGGTACAATCATTAGACCGCCTGTACAGCAAACCTACCGGCATATTGCACAGGGAATATGAACGTCTTTTCGCTTCGCTGTTCAAACAGCCGGAACCGTACTTGAACATTGTTTCCATTTTGTCGAAAAACAAAAAAGGTCTTACACGCGACGAAATAGCTGACAAATTGCACATACAGAGCGGTGGAACACTAACCAAACTATTGAATGATTTGAAGAACTGCGATTTTCTACGTTCCTATCGGGTATTTGGCAGAAAAATCAAGCAGAACTCCGAGATATACGCCCTTACTGATATGTTCACGCTATTCCATCTGCATTTTAATGCCGTCGTCGGTGAGGAGGAGCGTTTTTTCAGCAAGAGCAGTAGGACATCAGTTATGCTGTCGTGGGAAGGTCTGGCCTTCGAGCGGGTGGCTATGCAGCATATCAACCAGATGAAACAATCTATCGGAATAAGTGGCATCAGAGTGAATTATTACCAATGGAGAAGCAATGCATCTTCACCTGCGGCACAAATAGATTTGGTTTTGGACAGGGCGGATGATATGGTAAATGTTTGCGAGATGAAATTTTCGCACACACCCTATCTTATCAGTAAAGCAGAATATGAGAAACTGCAAAATCGTCTGTTCGCATTCCAAAACGAAACACAGATGAATAAAGGTCTGCTACTCACGTTCATAACTCCCTATGGATTGAAAGAAAATGAATATGCTAATGAGGTAGTGCAGCAGGTTAGGCTTGACGACCTATTCCTGCCAAAAAGAGAGGAATAGGCTGAGCAAGATGCACCTTATATTCCACTTATCAATACACCATTCCGGCAAGCCACAGTGGTAGTTTTTTGCCTACGGCGAACTCCATGCGGTCGGCCATAATGTACGAGTCGGGGATGTCCGCTACCTGTTCGAAAGTTTTGTCCTTGCCGCCCACCTCTATGGTTATTTTCCCGTCTATTACAAAATCGCCTTTGTCCTTGCCGTATTCAACGGTGTGGTTTGTCGAGATCTGGTTCACGAAAAAGCACTCCCTGATAGTGCCAATCTTGTCGCCGTAGCCCAGCGCATAGAACATATTGGGGTTATGGAGATATATTTTGTCGGGCTTTTGCAGTCGTGTTATGTTTTTGCTGTCGGAGTAGAGCGGTTGCAGCAGCTCGGCGCGCCCAAGGCTATTTATGTAGCTTAGCACCGTTTGTTTGTTCAGCTCAAGTCTGGCCGAAAGTTTCGAGATATTGAGTTCGAAAGGATGTGTGTCGGCCAGAAACTGGATAAGTGCCTTGATTTTCCGTGTGTTGGCCGTGTCCACTCCGCAGAAATGCGTCAGCTCCTGTTCCACTACAAAGTTTATCACATTTTCAATGCGGCTGTAGTATTCTTCTTCGTTGCCGTCGAAAAAAGGGAAATATCCCACGCGCAGATATTCCTCGAACAGAGGCAGGGGACGGCACAGCTTGTTCACCTCGTTGCAGATGTCGTCGTGATTGCTTAGAATATCGTCGAGGCTGTGTCTTTTTATTTGTATTCCTTTGTAGAAATGCAGAAACTCGCGGAACGAAAGAGCATCCATTGTATAGCTCAACACACGGCGCGAAAGGTCGGCATCGGCGTTGAAAATTTGTATCAGCGACGAGCCTGTAAAGGTGATTTTCAGGTCGGGGTACAAATCTATAATCTCTTTTATTTCGCGGCTCCAAGTAGGGTAGCGGTGTACTTCGTCGAGAAATAGATGCTTGCCTCCCATCTGATGAAAACGTTCGGCCAAGTCCAAAAGAGAGTGGCTGGTAAAATAAATGCTGTCCATTACACAATACAGGGCTTCGCCTGCGCTTGTCCCGTATTTATGCTTGATATACTGTCTCATAAGTGTGGTTTTCCCCACGCCTCGTGAGCCGCGTATAGCCACAAGTTGTTTCTCCCAGTTGATAGTGTTCATCGTTTCGCGAATAATATCGGTAGGTACTTGCGAAATCAGCATCTTGTGTTTTCTGAACAAAGTTTCCATTGTTTTTCGGCTTTAAATTTTTTTGCAAAGATACAAAAGATTATTGCAATAACCAAATTTTATCAAATTTTGTTTGATTTATTAACCTTTTTTCTATATTTTCGATTAATTCATTAACCTTTTTTGCGGAATAAAGCACCGCAATCTAAAACTATTGGTGTCCGATAAATCTTTTTTAAATGTCATAAAAGTGTATGTATAAAAAGAGACTGGTTCTTATATAGGGGGCATGTTTTTCAGTGCAACCCCAAGTTACACTTGGGATTATTGAGAGTATTTCTCTCCTAGAGCATTATGGTGTTAATAAATTAATCAGACTCTATCAGTTGTTTTGTCGGACACCAATAATTTTTTTTATTTCAATTACGGGAAAAATTTCGTAAATTTGCAATATCCTGTTTTAGATGGAATAACTGTAATTGATTGACAAATAAAAAAATATATAGATATTAAAATGAAAAAAATAATCGAATGTGTTCCCAATATCAGCGAAGGTCGCGATAGGAACATCATAAATCAGGTAACTGCCGAAATAGAAAAGGTTGAAGGTGTAAAACTTTTGGACGTGGATCCGGGTGCCACCACCAACCGCACAGTTATAACTTTTGTGGGTGAGCCAGAACCTGTGTGCGAGGCTGCTTTCCGTGTGGTGAAAAAAGCCGCCGAACTTATCGACATGCGCAACCACCACGGCGACCACCCGCGCCAAGGTGCTACTGACGTGTGCCCTCTTATACCCGTGAGCAACATCACTATGGATGAAGTGGTGGAATACGCCCATAAGTTAGCCCAACGCATTGGAACAGAGTTAAATATCCCCATCTACTGCTACGAAGAGGCTGCACAAGTGCCCGAACGTCGCAACCTCGCTTATTGCCGTACAGGAGAGTACGAGTCGCTCTCGTCGCGTCTCGGCACCGAGCAATGGAAACCTGATTTCGGCCCCAACCAATGGAACGACCATGTGGCACAGACCGGCGCAACCCAAGTAGGAGCCCGCGATTTCCTCGTGGCCATCAACTACAACCTCAACACAACCTCCACCCGCCGTGCCAACGCCATAGCTTTCGACGTGCGCGAAAAAGGCCGTCCACAACGCGAGGGGGGCAAGGTTACCGGCAAACCGATGAAAGACGCCAACGGCGAGACAATAATGATTCCCGGCACACTGAAATGTACTAAGGCAATAGGCTGGTTTATAGAGGAATACGGCATAGCACAAGTTTCGATGAACATCACCAACATCGCCGTCACCCCCGTGCATGTGGCTTTCGAAGAAGTGTGTGCCAAAGCCGCCGCCCGAGGTGTGCGCGTAAGCGGCTGTGAAATAGTGGGTCTGATACCGAAAAAAGTCCTTATCGACGCCGGCGAATACTATCTTGCCAAACAGCAACGCTCGCTCGGCGTAACCGAAGAGGAAAAAATAAAAATTGCCGTAAAATCAATGGGATTGGACGACCTAAAGCCTTTCGACCCGCAAGAGAAAGTTATAGAATACATGCTTGAAGACCACAGCACCAAGCGTTTGGTGGACATGACCTGCACCGCTTTCGCCAACGAGACGGCAAGCGAAAGTCCTGCTCCGGGCGGTGGTTCCATATCGGCATACATGGGTGCCTTGGCGGCTTCGTTGGCCGCAATGGTTGCCAACCTGTCGTCGCACAAAGCCGGCTGGGACGACCGTTGGGAGGAATTCTCCAACTGGGCGGTGAAAGGTCAGCGTATAAAAGACGAACTTCTGCACCTTGTTGATGAAGACACCAACGCTTTCAACAAGATAATGAATGCTTTCGGCCTGCCCAAAAAGACCGACGAGGAGAAAAAAGCCCGTACCGCCGCTATTCAGGAGGCTACCAAATACGCTACCGAGGTTCCTTTCCGCACCATGCAGAAGGCTTTCGAGGCCTTTGAGGTGATAAACGCTATGGTTGAGATTGGCAACCCCAATTCCGTTACCGACGCCGGCGTAGGAGCCCTGTGCGCTCGCTCGGCAGTGTTGGGAGCGGGTCTCAACGTAAGAATCAACGCTTCGAGCCTAAAGGACGAGACGTTCAAAGCTCAAATCCTTGCCGAAGCGGAGAAATTGGAGAAAGCCGCCGTTGCCGAAGAACAACGTCTCCTGCTTGAAGTAAACAAGAAGATAAACGGATAAAACTTTCACAATATTTTTTACAGAAACCGTTTAAAAACAAACGATTATGACATTAAAAGAATTTCAAGACGAACTGAGACAGGGCATTCCTGCCGAGTTGCCCCAGCCGCAAGCCTACGACCCCAATGTGAATCACGCGCCCAAGCGCAAGGACATACTTACAAAAGCCGAGAAGGAACTCGCCATACGCAACGCCCTGCGCTATTTCGAGCCGCGCCACCACGCCGTTCTGGCCAAGGAGTTTGCCGAAGAGCTGCACAAATACGGACGTATTTATATGTACCGTCTGCGTCCCACATACCCCATGTATGCCCGTCCCATCGAGGATTATCCCGCCCGTTGCCGTCAGGCTGCGGCCATTATGCTGATGATTCAGAACAACCTCGACCCCGCTGTGGCACAGCATCCGCACGAGCTTATCACCTACGGTGGCAACGGAGCCGTGTTCCAAAACTGGGCTCAGTACCGCCTTGTTATGAAATATCTCTCGGAGATGACCGACGAGCAGACTCTGGTTATGTACTCCGGACACCCTATGGGACTCTATCCCAGCCACAAGGACGCCCCCCGCGTGGTGGTTACCAACGGCATGATGATTCCCAACTACAGCAAACCCGACGACTGGGAACGCTACAACGCTATGGGCGTGACACAATACGGCCAGATGACTGCAGGTTCGTATATGTACATCGGTCCGCAGGGCATAGTGCACGGCACCACCATTACTGTTTTGAACGCCGCACGTAAACTCGGCGGCGGTACAGCTGGCAAACTGTTCATCACCGCTGGACTTGGCGGCATGAGCGGCGCACAGCCCAAAGCCGGCAACATAGCTGGCGTGGTGTCCATAACCGCCGAAATCAACCCCTCCGCCACTCAGAAACGTTTCAACCAAGGCTGGGTGGACGAAGTTCACGAAAACCTCGACGAACTTTTCACCGCAGTGAACAAAGCCCGCGCCGAAAAAATCGCCCGTAGCTTCGCCTATCAGGGCAATGTGGTGGATCTTTGGGAATACTGCGCCGAAAAAGGCATTCAGGTGGATCTCGGCTCCGACCAGACTTCGCTTCACAATCCTTGGGCCGGTGGATACTACCCCGTAGGAGTGTCGTTCGAGGAGTCGAAACGTATGATGGCCGACAATCCCGCCCTTTTCAAGGAGAAAGTGCAGGAAAGCCTTCGCCGTCATGTGGCAGCCGTTAACAAGCTCACTGCCAAAGGTATGTATTTCTTCGACTACGGCAATGCCTTCCTTCTGGAAAGCAGTCGCGCCGGTGCCGATGTTATGGAAGCCGACGGCACTTTCCGCTATCCTTCTTATGTTCAGGATATTATGGGACCGATGTGCTTCGACTACGGTTTCGGACCTTTCCGCTGGGTGTGCACTTCGGGCAAACCTGAGGACTTGGACGTTTCCGACCACATCGCCATGGACGTGCTTAACGAGATTTCCGCCAAGGCTCCCGCCGAAATTCAGCAGCAGATGCGCGACAATATACAATGGATAAAAGGCGCCAAGGAAAACCACCTCGTTGTCGGCTCGCAGGCACGTATCCTCTACGCCGACTGCGAAGGCCGCACCAAGATCGCTGCCGAGTTC
>CAJOEN010000006.1 GCA_905233475.1 uncultured Bacteroidales bacterium | reverse complement strand
AAACCAAAGGGCTGACATTTGAAAGTGTCAGCCCTGTTTTTTTATTGACAACTGCTGTTGGTCGCTGCAGCTCGAAAAAGTTTTATCGGACACCAATAGATACCTTTTAATCATTCATAATTAGTTGTTAGGTTCCGCATGTAAAAGTGCGGAACTTTTTTATGGTCACAGGAGAGCTGTAAAAGATTTTGTTACTTTTTGGGCAGCACTATGCGTATTGCCGTGCCTTGCCCCAGCACCGAATATTTGACAAAAATTTTGCCCTTGTGGTAGTCGGCTATTATGCGCTTTGCCAGCGACAGGCCGAGACCCCAGCCACGTTGCTTGGTGGTGAAACCGGGCTGGAAAATTTTTTTGTGCAGTGAGCCGGGAATGCCCTTGCCGGTGTCGCAAAGGTCGATAAACACATGCTTGTCGTCCTCGCCGAGAATTATGGAGAAGGTACCGGCACCGTTCATGGCGTCGATGGCGTTTTTGCACACGTTTTCTATAACCCACTCAAAAAGGTATGTGTTGAGCGGTATCTCAATAACCTTATCGGGAATATTTTCGACAAAGGTGACTTTTTTTGATGTCCTGTTTTTCAGGTAGTTGAGAGAGTTTTTGAGAGCCTGCACCACATCCTCATATTTCAGTTCGGGTACCGAGCCTATCTTTGAAAACCGGCGTGTGATTGTCTCCAAACGGTTTATGTCCTTTTGCACCTCCACCGCATATTTCTCTTCCATGCCCTTTTCGCGGAAATATTCGAGCCATGCGAACAGCGACGAGATGGGTGTTCCCAGCTGATGTGCCGTTTCCTTGGCCATTCCCACCCAAATAAGGTTCTGTTCCATAGTGCGTTGCGTGCGGAAAAGGTTGTACGACACTATTATCAATACAAAAGCTACAAATACGTAGATTAGTGGAAACCAGCGTAGTGTGTCTAAAAGTTCGGTATGTTCATAAAAAACTAAAGCTTTGCGTCCGCTGGGAAGCTGTATCTCGATGGGGGTGTTGTCTTTTTCCATTTCGGCAAGTTTGGAGCGCAGTTTTGTGGAAGTGTTGAAGGAAGTCATGTCCACATTTCCCGACGATATTACGCGTCGGCGGGTGCTGTCGGTTATGATTACCGGCACAAAAATGGAGTTGTTGGTGATGTCGGACAGGAACGACTTGGTGAAATCGTTCAGGAATCCGCGTAGGTCGGAGTAAATTTTCGACTCCTTGTAGTACATGTAGATTCTTATTCCGTATATCTCGTAATAAAACGGCGGTTCTTTGGTGAACTCATCCCGCAGGCTGCCTTCGAGTTTGGCGCCCTCAAGCTTGGTTACGCCTTTGGGCATATCCACGTTGCGGCACATGGTTATTATGCTGTCTTCGTCGGTGAGTATCACAGGTATGGTTTGGTTGGCAATTATGTAGTTGTAGTAGAAGCCCACCTCGCCATTGATGGAGTTTGCCGAATGTTCCACAAACAGGCGTTGTGCCTCGGCGTAGAGTGTCATACGTGTGCGTTCTTCGGCCTGCACTTTGGCAAAAAACTCGTCGGTGTGGCTCACCAGCTCTGCTTTCTGCCAAATGGCGTTTGCCCACAGTCTAACCTTCTCCTTTTCGGAATTTTCTATCTGCATGGCAATGCGGTTCACCTCCCAAAGGGCGAAGAAACCCAAAGCTATTGTAAGCGAGAGTATTATGTATTTTGTGGTGCGTGAGATGTATCTCTGTTTCATGGCGGCTTACTCTGTTTTTACGGCCTTGGCGGGATGAATGCGGGCTATGTAGCTTGCGGGTATCAGCAATGCCAAAATGCATACAACCGCTATCACAAGGCTTACAGCTACGAAAATCCACGGGTTGAGGTCTATGGGGACGGCACTCATGTTGTAACTCTCGCTGTCGAGTTTCACTATTTTGAACTTGTCCTGCAAAAGGCAGATGGCAAGGGCAATGGCATCGCCGGCTAAAACGCCTTTGGCAATGATTCCTGCCGATTTGTAGATGAAAATCTTGCGTATAGACGCGTTGGTGGCACCCATAGTTTTTAGCAGGCCAATCATTGGCGTTTTTTCGAAAATCATTATCAGCAGTGCCGAAATTACCGCCACAACGCAAACCAATGCCATTACGCTGAGTATAAGAAAGATATTGGCGTTGAGTAAGTCTAACCACGAGAATGTTTCGGGATTTTCCTCTTTTACAGTCCTTACGGTGAGGAAACTGCCGAGCATGGAATACACTTGCAGTGCCACTCGGTCGAGTTTGCCGAAATCGCTTACAAACACCTCGTAGCCTTGCACCTGATTGGAGTCCCAGCCGTTGATACGCTGAATTTGACGCATGTCGCCTATCACGTAACGCTCGTCGAACTCAGTAAGGTCGGTGCTGTAAATGCCCACAACTTTGAAAGCACGGGCGCGATAGTTGTTGTTCTGCCAAAAATAGGTAGGAACTTTGTCGCCTATGCCAATCTGCATTTTGTCGGCAAAGCGTTGAGATACAATAATTTCGTTTGATATTGCGCTGTCGTTGAGTTCGAACAGTCGTCCTTTTTTTATGTTGTCTTTGAAAAACGTGGAGTCGAAATCCCTGCCGATACCTTTGAAAATGATACCGTGAATTTTGTCGGAAGTTTTCACCATGCCGCCTTTTGTGGCGAAAAACTGCACATGTTTCACTCCCTCAGCGGAATAGATAGTGGCTACGGTGGAGCTGTCGGCAATTATCGGCAGTTGTTCGTAGTAGTTGTTGGTGCTTTCGAAAGGCGTTACCACTATGTGCGACCCAAAACCTACGATTTTTCGGGTTATTTCGTTTTGAAATCCCCGAAGTATCGAAACGGCAAGCACCACCACAAGTATGCCGAGGGCTATGCTACATGTGGCAATACTTATCAAAGGCCGCGAGAAATTTCCCTTGTCCTTTTGCAGGAAACGCTTGGCTATCAGTCGTTCGAAACTCAATGTGTGTGTTTATGTTTTTTTAGAAATTATAGCCTACTCTAAGTACTAACATATTTTGTGACAGTTTTTTATCGATGGAAAATCCTGTAAAAGTCTTGACTGTTGTTTTGTAGTCCAGACTATTGCCGTAGTTGCCGTATTCATAGGGGTCGTAGAAAGTGTAGTCCTTTTTGCCGTAGATTTTGGCTTTTCCCAAGAAATAGTAGTGCAGTCCCACGGAGTAGCGTTTTTGCCATGTGGCGCCCACGCCCACCTGACAGGCGAAAGCCGCCGACCAGTCGAAATACAGGGAACCTTTGGTGGTGCTGAAAGTCTGCACGTGGTTGTCGCCGCTGGGCATAAGGTTGTTCAAACGGGCTTCGTATTTGAAATCTTTGATACTTGATATTTTGCGCAAATCCACACCTATCTCTGTCTCGGCCCAGAAACTCCAGACATTGTTGAAGTCGTACACTCCGTTTACGCCAACCATCAGCGGTATGTTGATGTAATACAGTTGGTAGCTGGGTTCGAACTCCAAGGTTATGTCGTTTTTATCCTCGCTCATATTCACATTTCGCAGAAAATGCACGTGGTGGCTTATCATGGCAGGAAAGATGTTCTCCTCGGCTTTTGAGCGTATGCCGTTGTAGAAAAAGTCTATCGTTCCAACAAAGCTGAATTTTACAAGCGACAGCACTTTGCCGACATCACCTAATTTTGCGAGGGGCATGGCATCGTTATTGCCGAGCTTTATTCCCACTTCCTCGAAAGGCAGTGTGGCTTTTAAGCCCAAGTTGAAACCCAGTTTGGCGTCGGCTTTCATTCCGCCCTGATCGGCAAGCACCCAGTTGTTGTTTATAAAGTATATGTCCCCTTGGTCGGTGCTTATGTTAGATTTGCCGTAAGTGCCTATGGGACATGTGCCGCCTACGTATGCCGAATAGTTCATCGTTTGCCATATCGATTTGCTGTTTTGCGCAAAGCTACCCGCCGCCGTCCCAACAAGGGCAATAAGCATTAGTATGTTTTTTGTTTTTCTCACAGTCATTGTGTTATAAAAATAATGTTTTTATATTGATTTATTCTACCGTTACCGATTTGGCAAGGTTTCGCGGTTGGTCCACGTTGCGGCCTTTGGCTATAGCTATGTGGTATGACAGCAATTGCAACGGCACCACCGAGAGTATCGGCACGAAGCATTCTTCTGTGTCGGGTATCTCGAGGCAGAAGTCGGAGAGTTCTTTCACCGTTGTGTCGCCTTTGGTAACTATAGAAATTATTTTGCCTTTGCGAGCTTTCACTTCCTGTATGTTGCTAAGCACTTTTTCGTACATTCCGCGTTTCGGAGCTATCACCACCACGGGCATTTCCTCGTCGATAAGGGCTATGGGGCCGTGTTTCATTTCTGCGGCGGGGTAGCCTTCGGCGTGTATGTACGATATTTCCTTGAGTTTCAGAGCTCCTTCGAGGGCTACGGGGTAGTTGTAGCCGCGTCCCAAGTAAATGAAGTTTTTGGCGTAGGTAAATATCTGCGAATATAGTTTTATGCGGGTGTTCATCTGCAGAGTCTCGTTGATTTTTTCAGGAATGCGCTGAAGTTCTTCTACGAGTTCGGCGGTGCGTTCTTTGCTCAAGGTTTTCTTTTCTTCGGCAATGTTAAGTGCTATCAACGTAAGTGTGGTTACTTGTGCGGTGAAAGCCTTGGTGGAAGCCACGCCTATTTCGGGACCCACATGCAGATAAGAGCCTGTGTCGGCGGCTCTTGCTATGGACGAACCCACCACATTGCATATTCCGTAAATAAACGCTCCGTTTTCCTTGGCTAATTTTATTGCGGCAAGGGTGTCGGCGGTTTCGCCCGACTGCGATATGGCTATAACTATGTCGTTGCTCTTTATCACAGGGTTGCGGTAGCGGAACTCCGACGAGTATTCCACTTCGACGGGAATGCGTGTCAGCTCCTCTATGATGTATTTGCCGATGAGTCCGGCGTGCCACGAGGTGCCGCAGGCGCAGATTATTATCCTGTTGGCTTTCAGGAATTTGTCTCTATGGTCGATAATTCCCGATAGTCTCACGGTTTTGCTTTCCATGTTCAGCCTTCCGAGCATGCTTGTGCGAAGGGCTTCGGGCTGTTCGAAAATCTCTTTGAGCATGAAATGGGGGAAGTTGGCTTTTTCGAGCTGGCTGAGGTTCATTTCCAGAGTCTTGATGATAGGAGTTTGCTCCACGTTGGACAGGTTTTTCACGGTTATGCTTCCGTCGCGATGCATGATGGCAATCTCCTCCTCTTCGAGGTATATTACTTTGTTGGTGTATTCTACAATGGGGGTTGCGTCGGAGCCGATGAGGAACTCGGTTTCTTTGTCGCCCACGCCGATGATGAGCGGGCTGCCTTTGCGTGCGGCTATCAGCTGGTTGGGGTTCGATTTGTCGATAATGGCTATGGCGTATGCCCCAATAACGTTTTTCAGTGCAAGTTGCACAGCATCAAACAGGTTGGTGTTGTGCGATATTTGCATATATTCTATCAGCTGTATCAGCACTTCGGTGTCGGTGTCGCTGCTGAAAGTGTATCCTTTGGAAATGAGTTCTTCCTTTATTACCTTGTAATTTTCGATTATGCCGTTGTGTATCAGTGCCAAACGTCCCGACTGCGAATAATGCGGATGGGCGTTTTGCGAGTTTGGCTCGCCGTGTGTAGCCCAGCGTGTGTGGGCAATGCCTATGGTGCCGCCTACGTCCTTGCCGCTTACGTAGTTTTCCAAATCCTCTACCTTGCCTTTGGTTTTGTAAACCGAAAGTTCTAAGCTTTTGTTTATCAATGCTATACCTGCACTGTCGTAGCCACGGTACTCAAGACGGTGCAATCCTTTTATCAAAATGGGGTAGGCTTCTCTACTACCCAAATATCCAACTATTCCACACATATTATTATATTTTTTAATTATTTTATGTTACTATAATATTTGTTGAAAAATTTTTCGTAAATGTTTGTGTTTTTTTGGTTGTAGAAAGTCTGATAGTTCTGTATGGAAATGGCAAATACCTTATAATCAGACTTGTCGAATTTGTCAAGGTAACCGCCTTCTTTTGTCAGGAACTGAAAATAATCCATAGCCTCCTTTGCGTTGGCAAAGCGGTTTATGGTGAGTAGCTGTTGGGAGTCGGTGAATAGCAAGGCATTGGCTCTTAGTCCTTTAGTGCTGAAATATTCCATATTGAAATCGGCCACGGTGTATTGCATGTCGGTGGCTTTTATTTTCCTGTCGTCGAGGATTATTATTATGTAATGCTGCATGTCCTCACGGTAACGGTACATCTGTGCCTCGGGTGGCAGGTCTTCCTCGTCCTCATCGTTGCCAGCATTTTGTACCACTGTGTTTTTTTGCGTCTTTTGTGGCTCTACGGGCTTGGGTTTACGTGTTGTGGTGGCTGCGGTGTCGGCGGCTTCTTTTTGTGCACTGTTGGTAGAGTAGATGTTACCTTTTTTCAGTAATGCAATCTGGGCTTTCACCGTAGGCACAATGTCGCTTTTTGGGTGGTTGCTTACAATGCCTTCCATAATGGCTATGGCTTGCGAAGTCTCGCCCAATTTGGCGTGGGCAAGGGCTTCCCAGTATCTGAATTTAGGCGTAAGTTTTTCGTCCTTGTAGAGCGTTGCCGCTGAGCTTGCCTTGCTTATCACGTCGTGGTAGCGGTGGCGGTTGTACAGGTTATATATGTCTTCGTACTCCTTTTCGGAGAGTTTGGCGCGTTTGGCAATTTCCAAATAGTAGTCCTCGTCCTGAATGAGATTGGAATAGTCGCTATCGGGGAAACCGCGAAGTATCATGTTCTTGTAGTAGTTGGCACTTGGTGTGTTGCCTTGTTTTTCATATAGTTTGTAAAGTTGGTAGAACGCTGGCAGTACGTTGTCCGATTCGGGGAACTCCTTGGCAATGCGCAGGAAGCACTCAAGCGATTTGTCGTAGTTTTTGATACCGTCGTTGTATATGAATCCGGCTATGAGCAGGCTGCTTGCGGTGTTCATATTCATGGTGTCGCGTTCGGCCTGTGTTTTTGGCAGGTCTTTGAGGTAGTATTCGCGGCTGAATTTGTCGTCTTTGACGTTGATGGCCTTGGTGGTGGATTTCATCTTGGCGGTATCGCCCATTGCTACCTGCCCGTCGCCGCTACTACTTTGGTTATCGGTACCGAAAGACAAGTTGTTTTTCTTCGAAAGAAACCAAAAGTCCTCCAAAGCCCTTGCTCCCCAGTTCTTTATAAAACTTTCCTTGCCTCTTTGCATGGTGGACGAGTTGTAGAAATACCAATCGCCCTTGAGCATTTTGCTTTGCTGTGCCGAATTGGCTTTTATCGAGGCAAGCATTTCGGCTTCAATACGTTCCAATTCTTTCTTTTTTTCCTCCGCTATCAGTTTTTTTATGTATTTCTCGCGTTCGGTGGAGTCCATGTCGGCCATACGTATAAGGCTGTCGTTGCGACAGATAAGACGTGTGTGCTTCACAAGAGAGGTAAGTATGCGGTGCCGCTCTTTAATTTTGTCGCCGAACGGGTAGTCGGGAGGCATTATGGACACGGCAGTGTCGTAGTATTTCTGCGATTCGTCGTAGTTTTGATATTCTTCGTACAGAACTTTGGCCAATTTCACCGACGATTTTACTTTTTGCGAATTGTTGGTGCTCACTTCAACCGAGGCTTTGAAATTCTCGCATGCCTTTTTCAGCTCCTTGGCTCCCAAATACATCTCGCCCTTAGCGTAATAAATTTGGTCGCGATACTCGTAGTTTTTCTTCTCCTTCAGCATCTTGTCGAGCATTTTAAGGATACTGTTGTAGTTGCCCTTATCCGTGTCGTAGCAGGCGGCTATATTCATTTGTGCATTGAATTCCATCACGTAAGCCGGACGTTTTTTCAGGCATAGTTTGTAGTATTTTGTGGCAGTGGCCTTTTTGTCAAGATGTTGGTACACCTGTGCCATTATGAAATACAGGCGTGCCTTGAAAGCCCTGTTTTTGGTGTTTTCCACCGAAAGGCGCAGGTTGTCGATGGCTTTTTTGTATTTTTCCTGTGTTAGCGACAGTTCGGCGAGAGCCGGATAGAGTAGGGGAGCTGTCTCTTTTGCCACTTTTCCGGTGTTTAGGTCGGCGTCCATTTGGTCGAGTATCATTTCGGCTTCGCCGTATTGCCCTTCTTTTGCCATGCAGCGGGCGTAAAGCACTTTGGCTTCGTCGGCCAGCACGGTGCCGTTGTAGTTGCCCATTATAAAACGGCATGTGGTTGCGGCTGTAAGGTACTCCTGCTTGTAGAAATAGGCGTATGCGGTGAGCAGGTAGCATTTTTTTACATACTCGATTTGCTCCTTACCGTGAGTGGTCATGCTGTGTTTTTGCACGCCTTTGGAGCCTTTTTCTATTGCCCTGTCGAGTTTTGGGGCTACCGATATGGCGTCTTGCTTGGTTCCTAAACGGTATATTGGTAGTATTTTTGTGTAGTCGTCGGCAACCTTTCCTTCGAGTTCGGCTATAGCCTCCTTAAGGCTTTCGTTACCGTTCCACCAAACGTTGTAATGTGCTGTGGTGTTGTGGTATTTCTTGTTCAGAAAAGTGTCTTTCTCGGTGGAACACGCAAAAAAACATACTGCCGATATTGTCAGCATGATGCACAATGGCAGATGTCCATATTTTTTTACCGTCGTTTCCAAACAATAATGCAGTGTGAGTGTTTTTGTTATAACTTGTTTTTGTGTTATTTATTATGGGGATGGGACATTTTTTTTGCTAATCATACATTGAATCTGAAATGCATTATGTCGCCGTCCTGAACTACGTAGTCTTTGCCTTCTACAGCTATTTTGCCGAGTTCCCTGCAACGGGTCTCGGAGCCGAGGCTCACGTAGTCGTCGTATTTTATCACTTCGGCACGTATAAAGCCTTTCTCGAAGTCGCTGTGAATTATGCCTGCTGTTTGCGGGGCTTTCATGCCTTTGCGGAAAGTCCACGCACGCACCTCTTTGGGACCGGCGGTAAGGAAAGTTTGCAGGTTGAGCAGCTTGTAAGCGGCTTTTATAAGGCGGTTTACGCCCGATTCTTTGAGCCCGAGGTCTTCGAGGAACATCTGTTTTTCCTCGTAGGAGTCAAGTTCGGCAATGTCGGCTTCTATACCGGCTCCAATTACAAGTACTTCGGCGTTTTCGGTTTTTACGGCCTCCCTTACTGCGTCCACGTAGGCGTTGCCCTTCACAACCGATTTCTCGTCCACGTTGCACACATACAGTATTGGTTTGGCAGTGAGCAACATAAGGTCTTTGGCGGCTTCGGCCTGACTTTCGTCGAGTTCTACGGTACGCGCCGATTTGCCTTGTAGCAGAGCCTCGCGGTAGAGTGTCATTACCTCGACGAGTTTTTTTGCTTTGGCGTCGCCGCCGGTCTTGGCTTTTTTCTCCTCTTTGGCAAAACGGTTTTCGATGGTTTCAAGGTCTTTCAGCTGTAGCTCCACGTCGATGGTCTCCTTGTCGCGGACGGGGTTCACGTCGCCGTCCACGTGTGTTATGTTGTCGTCGTCGAAACAGCGTAGCACATGGATAATGGCGTCGGTTTCGCGTATGTTCGACAGAAATTTGTTGCCCAAACCTTCTCCCTTGCTTGCGCCGCGCACAAGGCCGGCTATATCTACTATTTCTACCGTGGCCGGAACAACGTTTTGTGGATTTACCAACTCCACAAGCTTGTTCACGCGCTCGTCGGGAACGGTTATTACACCTACATTTGGCTCAATGGTGCAGAACGGAAAGTTGGCCGACTGCGCCTTGGCGTTACTCAAACAATTGAACAAAGTAGATTTGCCAACATTGGGCAGACCTACTATTCCACATTGCAATCCCATAATTTACAATTTGTTATATTTGTTGCCAATTATAAATATTTGTTGCAAATATACAATTTTTTTCTGAAAAATACAACCTTTGCCGATATGGAAATTGCAGTGGTTTCGGTCATCGTTTCCGCCACATTACGACAGGCATTGGTTTTCCCGGCTTGCCTCTTCGATAACTTGTTCGTATTCAGACGGTGTAAGGTCGTTGTAAAAGAAATATACGGGGTTTACGCGTTTGCCGTTTTGCAATACCTCGTAGTGCAGGTGCGGAGCTTGTGCAAGGCCGGAACTTCCTACGTATCCGACAAGTTCACCGCGTTTTATCTTGTGTCCCTGTACGGCTTTTACTTCGCTCATGTGGGCATAAAGTGTCTTGAAACCGTTTCCGTGGTTTATTACGCATACCACGCCATAGCCGCTATAGTTTGTGGTATTTTTGCCGGCCACTTCCACTACACCGTCGCCTGTAGCATAGATGGGTGTTCCTTTCGGAGCCGACATGTCGATACCAGTGTGCATACGTTGGTAGTGCAAAATGGGGTGGTAGCGCATTCCAAATCCCGAAATGATATGGAAGGCGTTTTTGCGCATTGGCAGAATTGCTGGCATGGAAGCCATGTACTTGGCTTTGTTTTTGGCTAATTTGTAAACCTCGTCGAACGACAGCGACTGTATGTACATGCGTTTGGTTATGCCGTCGAGACGTTCTTTGGCGCTCATTATCTCTTCGGTGTTGTCGTAACCTTGAAGGTCTTTGTACCGTTCCATTCCGCCAATTCCCGAGTTGCGCACATTCGACGATATAGGTTCGGCTTCGAAAATGGTGCGGTATATGGTGTTATCGCGCTCCTCGAGGTCGGTAAGTTCTTCCGACATTATCTCCATACGCCGGTTTATGTCGTTTAACTGACGTTTGTATTGGGTGTTTTCGCGTTTGAGACGTTTTTCCTTGGGCGAGTCGATAAGTTTGTAGCCTACAAAGGTGAATATCACCGCAAGCACAATGCCCAAAGCCACCGAAAAAGATACCACCCGCACACGTTCCCTTACGTCCACTTTCACTTTTTCGAAAGTGAGCGTGTGCGGATTGAATTTGTAATTATGCTTTTTTTGGGCCATTATTCGGTGTTTATAAAAAGAAATAACGTCAAAAAATATTTTTTATTGTGGATATTGTATAAAGTTTAGAAAAAAACACTGTCTTAAAATCTGTATTGAGAGCGTTATTATTCTCCGTTTCACTATCGAAAAAGCCACAGGCGTTTTCTTCACTCCGACACGCCTGTTCTTTATTTGCCTGATATACCTCACATAAGCATGTGAGGTTATTGAGAGTTTGCCTCTCCGAGGCAATTTATAGAAGCCCCCTATATTATAATGGAGTGGCTATCTCCCCTGCCAGTTCCGCAAAATCTATTCCGTCGAAATTGCCTGAGCTCATCATAAGCAGGTTGGCGTTGGTCCATTGCTGTTCCATAAGGTATTGGCGCATGGCCTGCGAGTCGGTGAAGACTTTTATGTCGTTGTTGCAGAAAGCTTTGCGGACTTTTTCGGGGTCCAGCGGCGGCAGTTTCTTGTGCGCTACGGCGTGCGGGTTGAAATACACTACAGGCACATCGGCTTGGTCCATGCAACCGGCGTACTGACTAAGGAATTCGGGCGTTAGACTGCTGAAAGTGTGCAACTCCATGCAGGCCACGAGCTTGCGGTCGGGGTATTGCTCTTTCATTGCCGCAATGGTGGCTTTCAGCTTCGAGGGAGCGTGGGCGAAATCCTTGTAAACGGCAGTATAGGTGGTCTTTTTCACAAGTTCCAGACGTTTCGACGCCCCTTTGAAAGTGCTTATCGCCGAAAGGAAATCCTTGTCGCTGATGCCCAAGGCGTTGCAGGCGTTCTTGGCCGCCATTATGTTCTGCAGGTTGTGTCGTCCGAAAATCATAAGCGGAGTCTTGTCGCCATTCTCGGAGATGATATATGTGATGCCGTTCTTTATCTCGTAATTGGCTGTATGATAGCCTATTGTCGTAATGTCTTGACGTTTCACGCTGTCGGCCACCGAGCACACGTCCTTGTCGTCGGCGCAGTAGATGAGGGTGCCGTCGGGACGTATCAGGCGTATAAACTGGGCAAATTGTTCCTTGTAAATGTCGAAAGTGGGGAACACGTTGATATGGTCCCACGCTATGCCGCTGATAATGGCAATGTTAGGCTGATAGAGGTGGAATTTCGGACGGCGGTCGATGGGGGAGGTGAGGTATTCGTCGCCTTCTATCACCATGATTTTGGCCTCGTGCGAGAGTCGCACCATCACCTCGAAGCCTTCCAGCTGGGCGCCCACCATATAGTCGGTGTCGATGCCGAGGTGCTGAAGTACATGCAGAATCATCGCCGTGATGGTGGTCTTGCCGTGACTGCCGCCAATCACCACCCTTGTCTTGTCCTTCGACTGCTCGTAGAGGTATTCGGGATACGAGAAAATCTTGATTCCCAGCTCTTTGGCGCGAAGCAGTTCGGGGTTGTCCTCGCGGGCGTGCATGCCCAGAATCACAGCGTCGAGGTCGGAAGTGATGACTTCTGGTTTCCAGCCGATATATTTGGGCAGAAGACCGTATTTCTGCAGTCGCGATTTGGCAGGGTCGAAAATCTCGTCGTCGGAGCCCGTTACGGTGTAGCCTTTCTGGTGCAGGGCAATGGCAAGGTTGTGCATGGCACTTCCGCCAATGGCGATAAAATGTACTCTCATGTCAATTCAATTAATAAATTACAATTTATAGTTTACAGTTAAACACTCAACAATCCGTCCACCGACCACTAAAAAAACATTTCAACTATCAACTCTTAACTCTTAATTCTTAACTCCTAATTCCTAACTCAACATCGGTGCTATACGTTCGATGCCGGTAATGAAATTGTCTATCTCTTCTTTTGTGTTATACACTGCAAACGAGGCTCTTACGGTGCCCGGAATGCCGTAGTGGTCCATAATGGGTTGGGTGCAGTGGTGCCCGGTACGTACGGCAATGCCGAGTTTGTCGAGCAGGGTGCCGGTGTCGTAGGGGTGGGCGTTGCCGATAAGGAACGAAATCACCGAGGTCTTGTTTTCGGCCATGCCGAAGATGTGCATGTCGGGAATGGCCAGAAGCCTTTGCGTGGCGTATTGCAGCAGTTCCTGCTCGTGGGCGGCGATATTGTCCATGCCAATGCCTTGCATAAAGTCGATGGCCGAGGCCAGCGCCAGCACGTCGCCGACGGAGGGGGTGCCTGCCTCGAATTTGAAAGGCAGGTTGTTGTATGTGGTGCGTTCGAAAGAAACGTCCTTAATCATCTCGCCACCGCCTTGATAGGGAGGCAGCTTGTCGAGCCATTGCTCTTTGCCGTAGAGCACGCCCACGCCCATCGGAGCGTACATCTTGTGTCCCGAAAAGCAGTAGAAGTCGCAGTCGAGGTCCTGCACATCGACGGCAATGTGCGACACGCTCTGCGCACCGTCGATAAGCACCGGCACGCCGTAACTGTGTGCTATGCCGATAATCTCCTTGACGGGATTCACCGTGCCGAGGGTGTTGGACACATGGTTTACGGCCACAATGCGGGTGCGGTCGGAAAGGAGGCTGCGGTAGGCGTCGAGGTCGAGTTCGCCTTTGTCGGAGAAGGGGATTACTTTGATAGAGGCGCCGCGTTGCTCGCAGGCAATCTGCCAGGGCACAATGTCGGAGTGGTGCTCCATGCCGGAGATTATCACCTCGTCGCCTTTTTGCAGGAAAGCCCTGCCAAACGACGATGCCACAAGGTTGATACTTTCGGTGGTGCCGCGTGTGAACACTATCTCGCAGCTTTTGGCGGCGTTGATGAAAGAGCGCACCTTTTCGCGTGTCTGCTCGTAACGCTCGGTGGCTGTGGAGCTTAGGTAATGGGCACCGCGGTGTATGTTGCTGTTAAGCGTGCGGTAGTAATCCGAAAGGGTGTCGATAACGCTGTCGGGTTTCTGTGTGGTGGCGGCGTTGTCGAAATATACGAGGGGCTTGCCGTAAACGGTGGTGTCCAAAATTTTGAACTGTTGCCGGATGGCTTTTGTGTCGAGCATTCTTTTATGGTTTGAAATAGTGTTGTTGTTTTACAAAGTTTTTCTACTCGTCGATAAAGCGTTGGAGTATAGTCTTGTAGCTATCGATACGGCGGTCGCGCAGATATGGCCAGTGCATACGATAGTGGTTGCTTTCGTCGAGGTCTATTTCCTCCACGTGCAGAGCCTCTTCGGTGTGCGGTGCCTGATATTTCACACGTCCGAAAGCGTTGGTTATGAACGAGCCTCCCCAAAACTGCATATCGCCTTCCATTCCGGTGCGGTTTACGGCCACAACAGGCACGCCGTTTGCCACAGAGTGAGAGCGTTGTATGGTCTGCCATGCTTGATACTGTTCAGCGTTGGTGTCGTCGTCTTGCGATGTAGCCCAGCCGATAGCCGTTGGGTAGAAAAGTATTTCGGCTCCTTTCAGTGCTGTTATGCGTGCTGCCTCTGGATACCATTGGTCCCAGCAGATGAGCACTCCGATGGTGGCGAAACGGGTTTTGAAAACCTTGTATCCCAAGTCGCCGGGAGTGAAATAGAATTTCTCGTAATAGCCGGGGTCGTCGGGGATGTGCATTTTGCGGTATTTGCCCAAATATGTTCCGTCGGCGTCGATTACGGCTACCGTGTTGTGGTACAGCCCCTCGGCACGTTTCTCGAAGAGCGAGGCTATTATCACCACTCCGAGTTCCTTGGCCAATGCCGCGAAAAGTTCGGTGGACGGGCCGGGAATGGGTTCGGCAAGACGAAAATTGTCGTAATCCTCCACGTCGCAGAAATACAATGACTCGAAAAGTTCCTGAAGGCATACAATATTGGCACCCTGTGCGGCCAATTTACGGATGTTCTCCACTGCATGGTCTATGTTATTCTGCTTGTTGCCCGTGCATTTCAGCTGGGCTATGCCTACGTTTACTTTTCTTGGGGTCATAATATATGTGTCTATTTATATTTAAAAAAAATACAGGATGGAGGTGTTCCGCATCCTGTAGGGGAAACAAAAAAATATTTTTGTACTTTATTAATAATATTCTATTGTGCGTTCTATTATGGTAATGGGTTCTATTTTGTCGCCATCAACGGAGTATTCGTAGCGCTCCACCCAGTTGCCCTGATCGTCGTAGCTGTATTCGTATAGAGTGGTCGTTACTTCGGCGTCTTTGGCTTCTTTGCCGTTGTAGTCGAAATGTGTTTCTGTTATCACTTGGTCGTGGTCGTCGTATTCGTACAGGGTCTCGTCGGTGAGCTGTTTTTGGCGGTTGTAAACCGATGACTTTTGTGGTAATCCGTTATGAGCAAGTTCGTAAACTTCGCGGTCAAGAATATCGTTGTAGTTGTCACACATGTTTTTGCCCACAAGCCGTCCCGAAGCGTCATACACAAAGCGTGTGCGGTTTTCGAGTTGCGTTTCCTCGTCGAAAACGTACATCTGCGTAAGTACGTTTTTAGTGTCGTAAGAGTAGTATGTACGGCCTATAACGTTGCCTTCGGGGTTTATGAATTGTTCAAGAATAAGGTTCCCTATGGCGTCGCGTTTGTAGCGTGTTTTGAAAATGATGTTGTTTTTGTCGGCGAAATAGGTTATCACTTTTTTGTTGCCGTATTGGTCGTAACGGGTTTCGGTAATTTGCAGAGACATACCCTTTTTCGGGTCTTTTGCAGAACCTTCGGCATCGAAAATGTATTCAGAAACTTTTTTTACCTGTCCTTTGAAACCGTCGTTGGTAACGTCGGAAGGTACTTTTTGGGCAGTTGCCGAAAAAGCTACAACCGCTAAAATAACAAACAAAGCCAATGTTTTGTTTTTCATAACAATGTGTGTATAAACGTTTTAAACTAATATCTATGTTTTTGTGCGCAAAACGCAACCTTGCAAAGATACGAAAAAAGTTTGAATTGAAAAAAACATTTTTTAATTACATGAATAACTGACGATATACTGAAAAATTTTGTCGTTCAAGAAAAAAATCCTATCTTTGCAGAACAATTTTGGCAAAGAAAATATTGATGGTTGATTATAAAGCCAAACAAAATCAGATGTTTAGCATTGCAAAATCATTGCATGAAAGCAGTGACTATATTTGTGTTCCACATTCCGCCTATTATGCTTGTATGCAGTTGATATTGTATATTTGGTATTATAAATTGGGAAAAGACGAATCTGAACTCCATCAACTTTCAAGCAAAGAACAACAAAAGAGCCATAATGTGTTGAGTAATTATGCTATCAACTATATTATGAAATTTCCAAAGTCCGATGCAAAAGTTGATGGCTCTAATATCCGCAATAAAATGTTTCAATTGAAAAAAATGCGCAATAACTACGATTACAAAGAAATTGATGTAACACATGATGATAGCAAACGTGCTACAGATTATGCTGACGACATTATTAAAACAATAAAAAAATACATTTGAGCAATGAATATGAATCCGAAAGAATATATTATCACCAAGATTGACCAACTTGTAAAATTATTTCCTCAAACTCGTGTTAGATACGAATGCGACGATTTTTCGGGTACTCACACTGTTGAAATTACGCCTCAGTCGGAATACAATAAAGAAGCTATGATGAAATGGCAAAGTGAGGTTTTTGAGGATTTTTTTGACCTTTACCCTGCTGAAGCGGTATGTTTTGTGTCAGAAGATGCACTAGTTTCTGTGAAAGAAGCAGATGTGGTAAAAACGGGTGCGTTATACAATATAAATACGGATTATACAGTTTCCAATTTTAATGTCACTCCCGTAACTATAATAAGTCCGCAACTTCAGCCATCCTTTATCTGGTCTCAAGATTTTAGTTCATACGGTTTTTCTAGCTACAAGTTTTCGGACAATCCTTACTCTTCACCGATTACGACATCACAAAATTATCCACTTGCAGCATAATATTTTAAATCATGGAAGAAAAAAAAGTACCTCAGTCTGGTTTTGAACTACAGCATATTGTGCTGACAAATAGTTCCTTTCATCGAGTCGATAATGTATCGTTTGCTTCGAGTGTTGAGAATCATCTTAATATCAATACAGGTGTTAAGGTTGATGGTGATATTATTAGTGTATTATTACAAGTAAAGATAGAACAACAGTTTGAAGGAAAGTCTCAAGTGGAAGTTGATGTTGCGATGATTGGAGATTTTAAACTTGTTGGAGAAACTCAATTAGCAGATAATCTAGAGAACTTCGGTCGAATCAATGGTGCTGCCATAATCTTCCCCTATGTCAGGGAACATATTAGTAGTCTATCCATCAAGGCAGGTATCCCTCCGATCATTCTTCCTATTGTGAATTTTCAGAACTCCACTAACCAGCAATAAAAACGTTCACTTTCATAAGGTTTTGCAGGTGAGTTTATTTTGCGTTGTAGAAAACAAACTTGCCATCGAACACGTCTATCATGATATTGTCGGAGGGGTTGATTTTCTCCTCGAGTATCTCGCTCTTGCTCAATTATCAGTTAACTACCGATGGCAGTTGAGCCGATTTCACAATAGCTAATCTGAAAAAAGCCAAGATCCAAACAACTATTCCATACAATTTTGCCTGATCAAGGATTTATCACTACTGTAACATTGTCGTTGGTCAGACCCTTTTCTTCCAGCAAAGCCGCCAAGTACCACGTCTCAACCGAAGCGCATATCCCCTCTTTTATATTGATTGTGATGGTATAATGCTTCCCCTTTTTTTCACAAACAACAGTTTTGTCCAACACACATTGTGCAGATCCATAAATTGCCATCAATGTGTATTTAGAAAAATCTATTTCAGGAATGTCACATTCAGGAAACATTGCTTGGTATTCATCATCTGAATTTATTAACAGAATTTGATGCTCGTTTTCGATACCACTAAAAACGCATCCTATTGCGGACGAGTCTTCACAATATATTACAGGTACTTTTTTTGTTTCTTCTTCTTTAGTGCATCCAGTCATTGCTATGCAGAAGATTACTATGCTTGCAGCTATAATTTTCCCGGTTTTTATCATCATAATTAGCCTCCTATATTAAAAAAAACAACAAACTATTGTCTTATCAGCACTTTGCTGTGGCAAACGGCGTTGTCGCACACAAGAACTACGGTGTAACTACCTATCGGATAATTGGTAACCTCTATACCCAAGCTACCAACATTATCTAAGTTGCTCAAATCGTAGTTGCCGACATAAGTGCAAAAAACATTTTTTTCATATTTATATTTTAATTTGGGGTTAGTTAATTTTCTGCAAAAATACATATTATTTTTTAAAAACACAAATATTTTTTAGAAAAAAAACATATTTATCTAAACTTCAATATATTACGCATATATATATATATATATATTTCTATTGAGGTCAGTATGGCATGAAAACAGCAACATCTTGTTTCCAATCATAATAAAAAAAACGGACAGTCTTTATTTTTAGACTATCCGTGCAAATCAAATTGCCTTTACCATAAAAAACGGTTATTTTGCGTTGTAGAAAACGAACTTGCCGTCGAACACGTCGATAACGATATTGTCTGAGCGGTTGATTTTTTCTTCCAGTATCTCGCGCGATAGCTCGTTGAGCACCTGCCGCTGTATCACACGTTTCACGGGACGGGCGCCCATTGTGGGGTCGTAGCCCAGTCGCGCCAGCTCGTTGATGGCCTCGTCGGTGGTGGAAATCAGTATGTCGTTGGCCTCCAAAGTCTTGGCAACGTTGTTCATCTGTATCCGCACCACGTCCTTGATTTGTTTCTGCGTAAGCGGACGGAACATTATTATTTCGTCGATACGGTTGAGGAATTCGGGACGCATGCTCTTTTTGAGGAGTTCCAGCACCTCGTTCTTGGTCTCGTCGATGAGGTAGTCGGAGTTTACGTTGTCCAGATTGGCGAGTTTTTCCTGAATGATGTGCGAGCCCATGTTGGAAGTCATTATTATAATGGTGTTCTTGAAATCGGCCACACGTCCTTTGTTGTCGGTCAGTCGGCCGTCCTCCAGCACCTGCAGCAGTATGTTGAACACGTCGGGGTGGGCTTTCTCTATCTCGTCGAAAAGCACTATGGAATAGGGTTTGCGGCGCACGGCCTCGGTAAGTTGTCCGCTCTCGTCGTAGCCCACATATCCCGGAGGCGCTCCTATGAGTCGCGACACCGAGTGACGTTCCTGATATTCGCTCATGTCGATACGCACCATCATATTTTCGTCGTCGAAAAGCACCTCGGCAAGCGATTTGGCAAGCTCCGTCTTTCCCACGCCGGTGGTGCCGAGGAAGATAAACGAGCCGATAGGCCGTTTGCTGTCGCTGAGTCCGGTGCGGTTACGACGTATGGCGTTGGAAATCACCTCTATGGCCTCGTCCTGTCCCACCACACGCTTGTGCAGCTCGGTTTCGAGGTTGAGCAGACGCTCGCGCTCGCTCTGCAGCATACGTGTTACGGGAATGCCCGTCCATTTGGCCACTATCTCGGCAATCTGTTCGCTGTCCACCTCCTCGTTAATCATGGCGGAATCCACCTGCAGTTCCTTCAGCTGCTGTTTCAACTCATCCACATGACGTTCGGCGGATTTTATCTTGCCGTAGCGCAGCTCGGCCACCTTGCCGTAGTCGCCGGCACGCTCGGCCTGTTCGGCTTCGAACTTGTACGATTCGATGTTTTTGACTTCGGCTTGTATGTTTTCCACCACGTTTTTCTCGGATTGCCATTTGGATTTCAGACGGTTACGCTCCTCGCCGAGGTTGGAGATTTCCATTGTAAGGTTGTGCAGCTTTTCCTCGTCGTTTTCGCGGCGTATGGCCTCGCGTTCTATCTCCAGCTGACGTATTTTACGTTCAATCTCGTCGAGTTCCTCCGGCACCGAGTCGATTTGCAGACGCAGCCTTGCGGCGGCCTCGTCGATAAGGTCTATTGCCTTGTCGGGAAGGAAACGGTCGCTGATGTAGCGGTGCGACAGCTCGGCGGCGGCAATGATGGCCTCGTCCTTGATACGCACCTTGTGGTGTACCTCGTAGCGTTCCTTAAGTCCACGCAGTATGGAGATGGTGTCGGGCACCGAAGGCTCGTCGATGAGCACGCTCTGGAAACGGCGTTCCAAAGCCTTGTCCTTTTCGAAATATTTCTGATATTCGGCCAGCGTTGTGGCACCGATGGCACGCAGCTCGCCACGCGCGAGGGCGGGTTTCAGGATGTTGGCGGCGTCCATGGCACCTTCGCCACCGCCGGCACCAACAAGGGTGTGAATTTCGTCGATAAAGAGGATGATGTCGCCGTCGGCCTCGTTGATTTCGCGGATAACGCTCTTCAGACGTTCCTCGAACTCGCCTTTGTATTTGGCACCGGCGATAAGCGCGCCCATGTCGAGCGAATACAGAGTCTTGTCCTTGAGGTTCTCGGGCACGTCGCCGCTTACGATACGGTGTGCCAGGCCTTCGGCGATGGCCGTCTTACCCACGCCGGGCTCGCCTATAAGTATAGGGTTGTTTTTGGTGCGTCGGCTCAGTATCTGCAGCACACGGCGGATCTCGTCGTCGCGGCCTATAACGGGGTCGAGCTTGCCGGCCTGAGCCAGCTGGTTGAGGTTTTTGGCGTATTTGTTGAGGGCGTTGAAAGTGCTTTCGGCGCTCTGCGAGGTTACCTTGGAGCCTTTGCGGAGGTCGGCGATGGCGCGCATCAGCTCGCTTTCGCTAACTCCGGCGTCCTTAAGCATCTGCGAAGTGGTGTCGCCGGCCTGCACCAGACCCAGCAGCAGGTGTTCCAACGACACAAACTCGTCCTTCATCTCCGTGGCTTTTTGGCCGGCTTTGATAAGGGCGTTGTTGGCCGCGGGGGACAGGTACATCTCGCCTCCGGCCACCTTGGGCAGCGAAGCGATGGCACTGTCGAGCACCTTGCCGAGGTTTACCACGTTGACCTCCATTTTTTTCAGCAGGAAAGGCACAACGTTCTCATCCACAGTAAGAATGCCTTTCAGCACATGCGAAGTCTCAATGGCTTGATTCTGTCGCGAAACGGCAATCTCCTGTGCTTTCTGCACGGCCTCCTGCGCTTTGATTGTGAAATTGTTAAGATTCATAGCTTTATGATGTTTTTATTTTTTACGTTGGTTAAATACATTGATTATATCAACAAAAAACGCTCCAAACTTGAAGATAGGACATTTTGGCAATAGCATGCGCGTTATCGCCTGACAAAATGACAGAAAAGGCTTTCCCGTTTATGGTTAAAATTAAGATTTTATGAAAAATGCTTATTCATTTTAAGCATGGCATATCGAATTTTTTGGCTTGAATATGCTTCTTGTAAAGTTTATCCTCTCTGAGTCCAAGTATTTTCGACAAATATAAGATATATGTGAATGCGTGTGAGAAGTTTAAAAAAGGAGTGGTGATTGTGCAATAGCTGCAGGTATCGTAGAAATGTTTTTGTGTTTGTGAGGCGAGTTGGAAGGGGATACATCTATCTCTCTTTGAGTGATATAGTGCTATTGGAGCTTTGGGTTTCCACCCTTCTGCGCAGTCATCCAAGTTGAAAGCCGTTGCCAGCCTTCTGAAAAGTGCAGAAGAGGTGTCGAGCACGTTGGGACTGAAATAGTCGGCAGTAGAATGGGTTTTGAAACGTCCATCGAGTTTTTCTTCCAAATACCAAAAACCATCGTCGTAAGTTTGCAACAGGCTGTCCAAACCCAATTTCACAGCTTGGTCGGAAAGCAAATCGCGTATGTACAGACCTTCCATTTGGTCTTGGTGTCCGCTGAAAAGTCCCCTCACCCCCTGAAGAAATACAACAGGCGTATCGCCCATATCACCTGTTTCGATAGCCGTTTTGTAAAGTTTTAGGGGTGAGTATATTCCGCCGCCACATAAACTCCATCGCAGGTTTATAAGTTGCGACAGGCTGTCGGGCAGCGAGGTTTCGATATATTTGTGTGTGGCCAAGGCATATCCACCACCTTGGCTGTAGCCGGTTATCCATGTATAAAAACCGTCGGCTAACTCTATACCTAAATCATGTACCACGTTGAGAGCTGCCAATGCGCACTCCGAAGAGCAACGGGCATGGTAGTTGAGAGCGGTGTGTGGCAATGGGTTGCCTTCTGTAATTCCACATCCGTAATAGTCGGGAAATACGCATATGGTGTTGTCCGCAGTAAGCACTGCCTCTACCGGTACGTTGTTTGTCGGCGCAACTTTGTTGGTAGAAGCCGTAAGTCGGTGATATATAAGCATTCGGAATGGCTTGTTGTCGGTTAGTATCGGCACAGTTACAAGTCCGGACAGCATAATTGGTTTGCCTTGGGGAGAAATGGAAGGGTAGGAGAATGCTATTGACCTAAAAATGGTCTTTTTAACTCGCCTTTCCCCTTTGTTCAGCTCGAAACGGTGTCCCTTAATACATTTTTTGATAAAACATCTGAAAGATTGTATTGGTATGTGCAAAACTTCGAATTGGCGGGCTGCAGTAGTTATACCCTCGTCCAAAAGCTCGTCGAAAGTGTAGTCGCGAATGTGCAAAATATGATACTCCCCCGAACTGATAGTGTCGCCATAAAAATCATTTTGAACGGCCCGGACATTAAAAGGAATAATGACGAGCAGTAGAACGATATATGACAGTAGGTCTTTCATAAACAGACTTTTGCAGAGTAAACGGTATTTTTTTTTTAACAAGTTTTGCATTGCAAAATTACACTTTTTTTATATAAAAGTCAATATTTTACATCTTTTTTTAATTATACTTTTGTTTTCAATAAAAGACTGCATTTACAACCGTGTCTCAAAGGCTTGTGCCCGGGTTTCTTCGTCAAACAATTATCGACATACTGTACGAAGGACAGCCATCAGTCCTGTTCGAACTCGGCAAAATTGAGTTTTTCTCGCTGAGTGAGGAACGTGCGAAAATTCCAACGAAAAATTAGAATTACTTCTACGAAGAATTGATTATTTTTTCGTAACTTTGCAAAGCGTTTTTTGTACCTGTCTGAAAGGTGCAGAAACTACTTTTTAACCATGTAATTATTTGACAAATAATTATATATAAAAAATATAATGGATAAAAATAACTATTGCATAATAATGGCAGGTGGCACGGGAAGCCGTTTTTGGCCTATGAGTACTGTGGAACACCCCAAACAGTTCATCGATATTTTCGGCAACGGCGAAAGTCTGCTGCAAAGCACTTTCCGGCGTTTCGAGCAGGTGTGTCCGCGCGAAAATATCATCATTGTTACCAACAACATTTACCGAGGACTTGCCGAACAGCAGATTGGCGGACTGCGCGACTATCAGGTCATCTACGAACCTATGCGCCGCAACACCGCTCCCTGTGTGGCCTATGCCGCAGCCATAATACGCCGTCTCAACCCACAGGCCAACATCATTGTATCGCCTTCCGACCACGCCATTTTCGACAACGACGAGTTTACTCGTACCATTCTCGAAAGTCTGCGTGTGGTTCAAACCCACGATTGGATTATTACGTTGGGTATCAAGCCTTTAAATCCCAACACCAAATACGGATACATACAATATAACGAAAACAACGTGCTTGAGGGCAACAACAAACTGCACGAGGTGATTACCTACACCGAAAAACCGCCATACGACATGGCCGTGCAGTTCCTCAACAGCGGCGATTTCCTGTGGAACGCAGGTATTTTCATCTGGAGCCTGCCAACACTCGAAAAAGCTTACCGTCGCTACTTGCCCGACGTGGCCGCCATTCTGGACACCGTAGACCTCGACACTCCATACGAGGATGTGGAAAAAATCTATTCCACATGCCAGCCTATTTCTGCCGACTATGGCATTATGGAAAAAGCTGATAACGTGCATGTTATCGAAGCGGATTTCCGTTGGTCGGATGTGGAGACATGGCAGTCGCTGTATGAATCGGTGGAAAAGGACGAAAACCGCAATGTGGTGGTGGGCGACAATGTTTTCACCTACGATGTAAAAAACTGCATCATCAACCTGCCAAGCAGTAAAACCGTTGTTCTGCAAGGGCTTGAAGATTATATAGTTGCAGGCGATGAGGAGACCGTGCTCGTGTGCAAACGCAGCGAGGAGCACCGCGTGTTCAAATTCGAAAGCGACATCGAAGTCCGCAAAAACAAACAAGAAAAATAAAAAACAACCATAATATTTTATCATCATGACAAAAAGATTTGAAATAGCTTACCTGCTAAAAGAAGACGTCAAAGCACTGTTAAACACCAACATAATAGTTAAAGGCTGGGTCCGCACAAAACGTGGCAACAAAAACGTGGCCTTTATCGCCGTCAACGACGGAAGCATAATACACAACATACAAGTGGTGGCCGACCCCGCCAAGTTCGAAGAGGAACTGCGCCGCATCACCACGGGCGCCTGCATAGGCGTGGAAGGAAAACTGGTTGAAAGCCAAGGCTCCGGCCAGGCAGTGGAGATTCAGGCCGAGAAGATAGTGGTTTACGGCGAAGCCGACCCCGACAGCTATCCTCTGCAGAAAAAAGGTCACTCCATGGAGTTCCTGCGCGAGATAGGACACCTGCGTCTGCGTACCAACACTTTCGGTGCCGTGATGCGTATGCGCCACGAAATGGCCTACGCCATACACACTTTCTTCCACGAACGCGGTTTCTTCTATTTCCACACACCGCTTATCACCGCCAGCGACTGCGAAGGTGCAGGCGAGATGTTCCACGTTTCCACCCTCGACCCCGAAAATCCGCCACGCGACAAGGAAGGCAAGATAGACTGGGAACAGGATTTCTTCGGCAAGTTCACCGCCCTTACCGTGAGCGGACAGCTGGAAGGCGAGCTGGGTGCCACTTCGCTGGGCAAAATCTACACCTTCGGTCCCACGTTCCGTGCCGAAAACTCCAACACTCCGCGCCACCTGGCCGAGTTCTGGATGATAGAACCCGAAATGGCTTTCTACGACCTCGACAGCCTCACACAGCTCGAAGAGGAGTTTATTAAATACCTCGTGCGCTGGGCTTTAGACCACTGCATGGACGACCTTGAATTCCTCAACAAAATGATAGACAACAGCCTGATAGAACGTCTGAAAAGCGTGGTGGACACCGATTTCGTGCGTCTGCCCTACACCGAAGGCATCAAGATTTTGGAAGAGGCTGCCGCCAAAGGCCATAAGTTCGAATTCCCCGTAAGCTGGGGCGTGGACCTCGCTTCGGAACACGAACGCTATCTTGTTGAGCATCACTTCAAAAAGCCCGTTATCATGATAGACTACCCCAAGGAGATAAAGGCTTTCTACATGAAACAGAACGACGACGGCAAGACCGTTCAGGGCACCGACGTGCTTTTCCCGCAGATTGGCGAAATTATTGGCGGCTCCGTGCGTGAGGAGAGCTACGACAAGTTGCTGAAACGCATCGAAGAACTGAATATCCCCATGAAAGACATGTGGTGGTATCTCGACACCCGTCGCTACGGCTCGTGCCCGCACGCTGGCTTCGGACTCGGTTTCGAGCGTCTGATGCTCTTTGTTACCGGCATGGCCAACATCCGCGACGTGATACCCTTCCCCCGCACCCCGGGCAACGCCAATTTCTAAACTTCTCATCCCATTACGATGAAAAGGATAAAAGTCTCTTTTGTGGCCTTGTGGATGGCTGTGGCCGTCGCAATAGGCATCATTATAGGCGTTGTTTTGGCGCCGGCAAGCAAAAAAAACGGCTCAATATCGCCAATATCGGATGCCAACGGCTACACTGCTTCGTCGAAAATCTCCGACCTGCTGTATCTTATCAGCACCCGCTATGTTGATACCGTGGCCTACGACTCCCTCGTGGACGACGCCATTATGGCTTTGCTCGAGGACCTCGACCCGCACTCGGTTTATATCCCCGCCTCATCGCTGACATCCGAAATGGAGTCGCTCGAAGGCAATTTCGAAGGCATAGGCGTGATGTTCAACTTGCAGGACGACACAATACTTGTGATACAGACGCTCAACGGCGGACCTTCCGAAAAGGCGGGCATTATGGCCGGCGACCGCATCATCACCGTCAACGACAGCGTGGTGGCGGGCAAAGGCATCAGCAACGAGGATGTGATACATCTGCTCAAAGGCAAAAAAGGGACAAAAGTTCGTCTCGGTATCAAACGCTCTGGCGTGCCGAAACTACTGAAATACAACATCAAACGCGATGTGATAACCACCAACAGCGTGTCGTACAAAGGCATGGTGGCCCCCGAAGTGGGCTACATCAAACTGGAGGAGTTCTCGTCCGACTCTTATGCGGAATTTCTCGAGGCATTGTATTTCCTTCAGGAGAAAGGTGCCAAAAAACTCATCCTCGACCTACGCAACAACGCCGGCGGCTATCTTGACCAGGCTGTGAACATTATCGACGAGTTCCTTTCGAGCAAAAACGACCTTATCGTTTACACCGAGGACCGCAACCGCCGACAAAGCAAATCTTTTGCAACCCCCAGCGGCGATTTCACCACGGGCGCCCTTGTGGTGATGATTGACGAATTTTCCGCTTCGGCAAGCGAGATTGTGGCCGGTGCCATTCAGGACAACGACCGCGGTATTGTGGTGGGACGGCGTTCCTTCGGCAAAGGCCTTGTGCAGGAGCAGTTCTACCTCTCCGACGGCTCTGCCATACGCCTCACCGTGGCTCGCTACTACACCCCTTCGGGCAGGTGCATACAGCGTCCATACGAGAAAGGCAGCGACGAATACTATCAGGACTTCCTGTTGCGGCTCACCGCCGAGATGTCCGACTCCATGAACTACACCCCCAAGGACGACACGGTGAAATACTACACCAAAAAAGGACGTGTGGTTTACGGCGGCGGCGGCATACTGCCCGACATCATAATCCCTTACGAGAAAGATGTTACATACGTGTATTACAACACTCTGATACGCAAGGGCTTGGTACAGAAATACGCTTTCGATTACGTCGAACGCAACAGCAAGGCCTTGAAACAAAAACACCCCGCTTCCGACGACTTTATCAAAAACTACAACGTGGACAACGCTTTTTTCGAGGCTTTTGTGCAATACACCGAAAAACAGGGCGTTAACCGCGACAAGGCTTCCATCGCCGCACACGGCAAGGAGCTGAAAGTGAGCCTAAAGGCTTATATGGCCGAAATCCTTTACGGACAGGACGCCTTCTACGAAATATATCTCACCAACGACCCGGAACTTGCTAAAGCTCTGAAAGTTGTGCAGTCTATAAAATAATATTGTCATGAAAAAAACGGCATTGCTTCTGCCTTTTCTTGTCATTTTTATGACATCGCAGTTGTCGGCACAAACCACCGACTCGGTGGATGCGTTGAACTACCGCATCTGCTTGGATGTCAACCACAAAATGGCTCAAAACATTACGGGATACACCGACATCGACCTGCGGCTTTTGCGCGGCATCTCCAGTTTCACCCTCGACCTGAAGGCGGCCGTCGTGGATTCTGTTTTTGTGAACAACACGCGCAGCACGGTTAATTACGACAGACGCTACCTTACAATAGCCGTCCCCAATGGCTCCGGAGCTGGCGACACCCTGCATATCCGGGTGTATTACCACAGCACGGGCTATGTGGAGAACTACGGCATGGGCGGTTTCCATTTTTCGGGAAATATCATATACAATCTCGGAGCGGTATTCGAGGAGTCGCCGCACACCTTCGGCAGAGCGTGGTATCCCTGTCGCGATGTGTTCGCCGACAAGGCCACCTACCAATACGCCATCACCGTGAGCAAGGACTGGGAGGCCGTTTGCAGCGGCATGCCCGACTCGGTGAGCGCCTTTGCCGCCGACAGCTGCCGCACTTTCCACTACAGCGTAAGCCACCCCATCTCCACCTATCTATCCTCAATTACCATCGGAAAATTCAAGGTATTGAACAAGTCCTTGCGAAGCAGATACGGCACCTATCCCCTCAATATTCGTTACCTTTCGGGCGACAGCACAAGCATTTCCAACACTTTCTCCATACTCGACACCGTTTTTCCGTACTACGAAAAACTTTTCGGCCCCTACCATTGGGGACGCGTGGGCTATGTGGGCACACCGCTTGGCTCCATGGAGCATGTGGCAAATATCTCATTGATAGGACAATGCATAAGCGACCGCAGCAATGTGTGCCAGATGGTTGTATGCCACGAGCTTTCGCACGCTTGGTTCGGCAACCTCGTTACCTGCGAAACACAGGCCGATATGTGGTTCAACGAGGGCGGGGCGTCGTTCTGCGAGGAGGTTGCAATGGAAGCCGCCTTCGGCAAAGATGCCGCCAATGATTACTATCAGGCCAATCTCGAAAAGGTGATACGCACCCTGCACCACACCGACTCCACCTACCACGCCATTGCCAACATTCCCAATATGCTTACCTATTCCGGAACGGTGTACAACAAAGGCGCCGCAGTAATTCACTCTTTGCGCGGATACCTCGGCGACTCGCTGTTCTACGCTTCGATGCAACGCCTTTTCGCCGTCAACGCTTTCGGCAATATGAGTTCGGCTCAGATTCGAGACTCCTTGTCGCTGTATTCGGGCGTAAATCTGACGAAATTCTTCGATTTCCACGTCTTCAACCCGGGTTTCACGCATTTCTCCATCGACTCGATGCGTGTGTCGGGCAACAGCGCCACGGTGTTTTTGCGCCAGCGGCTGGTGGGTACATCGCAGTTTGCCAACGGCAACCGAGTGCCCGTTACTTTCTTCTCCGACACTTGGGACAGCGTTACCCGAATAATGACTTTCGACGGACAGTACGCACAGCAGACTTTTGCCTTGCCTTTCGAGGCGAAATTCGCCATAGTGGATTTCTACAACATCCTCTCCGATGCCATCACCACAGGCAGTATTATCGTGAAAACACCCGGAAACAGGCAGTTACAGTCGGCATATTTCACCGAACAGAATATGACAGTGCGCGACAGCAATTTCCTGCACGTACAGCACCATTTCGTCGCCCCCGATGCAATGAGAAATCCCGACACCGCCATAAAACGCATGGCCAACCGCTATTGGACAGTGAGCGGCGACATCCGCAACCGACTTACGGGTAAGTTCTTTTTCTGCCGCCATACCACAGCAACGGCCAGCTACGCTTTCCTCGACGAGAATTTCCTCGAAAACACTGCTTCCATAGATTCGCTGGTGATGCTCTATCGCGAGAACCCCTCCGACGACTGGCACTACCTGCCCACCACTTTCGAAGGCTCGCAAACGCAGGGTTATCTTAGCGTATATCCTTTAAAAACAGGCGAATACACCCTCGCTATTGCCGACACCGCCAACATAAGGGTTGGACTGCCCAACGTCGAAGTGGGCGGTTTTGTGCTGATGTACCCAAATCCCGCCACCAATAGTGTCAAGTTGGAGTTCCCGACATTTGGATATAATACCGATTTGTCGATTTTTTCGCAAACTGGTGCGAAGGTATTGGAAATTAAAAACATACATTCCGGCGAAAACGTCAATATCTCCAAATTGCCGAGCGGCACTTACACTGTAAGGCTGACGGCCGACGGGGATACGTTTTTTGTGGACAAACTTATTGTAAAATAAACGGTTATGAAGGTCTTTAAATTCGGCGGCGCTTCGGTGAACAGTGCAATGGCTGTGGAAAACATGGCCGGCATTGTGGAACGCTACTACGGCGAGCCGCTTTTGGTCGTAGTTTCGGCAATGGGCAAGACTACCAATCTTTTGGAAAAACTTGTGCCCCAGAACAATACATTGCCCAACGATTTCTCGGAAAATTTCGCGCTTCTTACAAGCTACCACACCGAAATAGCACGACAACTATTTGGAAATCAAGCCAAACCGGTGTTAGAGAAATTGGAGAAATTGTTCGGACAGATAAACGACCGTATCCACAACGCCTCCTTCGACTACAATTTCAACTACGACCAGATTGTGTCGTTCGGCGAACTGATGTCCACCACCATAGTGAGCGAATACCTCAATTTTAAAAACCTGAAAAACAAATGGTTGGACGTGCGTACCATAATGAAGACCGACGACCGCTACCGCGAAGGCAAAATCGACTGGCAACTGACACAGAGCGCCTCCGACAAACTGCTGAAACCGCTTTTTGACACCCACAAAATGGTTGTAACACAAGGCTTTATCGCTGGCTCTGCGATGGGTGCCACCACCACCCTCGGCCGCGAAGGCTCCGACTATTCCGCCTCGGTGCTGTCGTACTGCCTCGACGCCCAAACCATGACAATCTGGAAAGACGTGCCCGGATTCCTCAACGCCGACCCCAAATTTTTCAGTCAAACGGTTAAAATTCAGCAAATTCCATACAACGAGGCCATCGAGCTTACCTATTTCGGGGCGTCGGTGATACATCCCAAAACGCTCAAGCCACTGCAAAACAAGCAGATACCTCTCTACGTAAAATCCTTCATCACTCCCGACGAAGAAGGTTCGGAGATAGGTGATTTCGGCGAGATAAAGCCGCTAACACCTCTTTATATCTTCAAAAACAACCAGATACTGCTCTCCATACTGCCCAAGGATTTCTCTTTCATAGCCGAGGACAACCTTCAGGCCATTTTCGGCACTTTCGCGCAGGCGGGCATCAAAGTAAATATGATGCAGAATTCGGCACTGAGTTTCTCGGTCTGCCTCGACAATAGCGACCTGATTTTCGAAAAACTGATACCTCTGCTGAAAAAGTCGTTCAAAGTGCGTTACAACACTGGTTTACAGCTTATTACCATACGTTACTACAACGACGACATAATCAATTCTATTGTCGGCCAGCGCGACATTCTGCTCGAACAGCGTAGCCGCTCCACGGTACAGATTTTGGTGGAAAACAATCAATAACTCCCTCTCAACCAATGATATACACAAGCAAGGAAATACAGATAGGCAATCTCAAACTCGGCGGCGACAATCCCGTCCGCATACAGTCCATGACCAACACCGACACCATGGACACCCGTGCCACCGTGGACCAGACCATGGCCCTTGTCGATGCCGGCTGCGAGCTGGTGCGCATCACCGCCCCCGATGTAAAAGCCGCTGAAAATCTGTACAATATAAAAAACGAACTGCTTAAACGCAACTACAACGTTCCCCTTGTTGCCGACATACATTTCAACCCCAAGGCCGCCGAAGTTGCCGCCACCATTGTGGAAAAAGTGCGCATAAATCCCGGCAACTACGTGGACCGCAACACCGGAAAGACCTCTTTCACCGACCAGGAATATGCCGACGAACTCAGTCGCATTGCCGACCGCATGAGTCATCTGATAGACATCTGCAAACGGCACGGCACCGCCATGCGCATAGGCGTAAACCACGGCTCGCTGTCGGAACGCATTATGAGCCGCTACGGCGACACCCCGCTCGGCATGGCCACCTCGGCGGTGGAGTTTGCACAAATCTGCCGGCAGATGGACTTCCAAAATCTCGTTTTTTCGATGAAAGCCAGCAACGTCAAGGTGATGGTGTACTCCACCCGTCTGCTGGTGCAGAAAATGATACAAAACGGCATGTATTTCCCTATCCATCTGGGAGTTACCGAAGCCGGCGACGCCGAGCAGGGACGCATAAAATCGGCGGCGGGCATAGGTACACTGCTTCTGGACGGCATAGGTGACACTATACGCGTGTCCCTCACCGAATCGCCCGTGGCGGAAATACCTGTGGCAAAATCCATTGTGGAACATCTGCCACGAAAGAAAGTGTCGGAAGACGACATTCTGAAACTGAAAACAGCTTTCGAGCCTTGTAGCGACAAACGCAAGATAGCGCCGCATTACGCCGACGACAAGGAATACAGCATCCGCGGCGCCGCCGAACTTGGACGTATGCTTATCGATGGCGAGATAGCCGAAATCGACGACGATTCGTCTGTGGCACAGGATATTATGCAGGGCGTAGGAGCTAAAATCTTCAAAGCCGAATACATCTCCTGTCCCTCGTGCGGACGCACGCAGTACGACATACAACAGGCTCTGCAGGAGATAAAACGCCACACCTCGCACCTGAAAGGCATCAAAATTGGCGTGATGGGCTGCATAGTGAACGGCCCCGGCGAGATGGCCGACGCACACTACGGCTACGTGGGCAGCGGAAAAGGCAAAATTACGCTCTACAAAGGCAAAGAGGTGGTATGTCGCAATATCGACCAAAAGGACGCCGTGGCACGCCTTGTGCAGCTAATCAAAGACAACGGAGACTGGACGGAGAAGGGTTAAGTGTTAGGGCAGGAGGTGAAATAGAACTCTCTTCCGAAAAATAACAAATAATTTCCGAAATGTGCAAGAAAAAAGTGTGATTTCGGAAAGTATTGGGCGATTTTACACCGATACTTTCCGAAATGTCATGTTTTTAATATAGATTTCGGAACGTATCATAACATTTCTAGTAAAAAGTGGTATTTGTGTCGATCCAAAATTCTATACACCATAAAAAGCACAAAAACACAGAAAAAAATAACAGTTCTCCGTTGGAAAAACGTTTCTTTTCAATCCCGTTTTCATTTATACATTGGAAAATACATTTTTTTGCAACCGTGTATCTATGCAATAATCAGTGGATTGCAAAATATCAGCGAAAAATATTGAAAACTTTTTTTTTGTTTCAAGTTTTCTTCGTATCTTTGCACTCCCAAAAAACGTAAAAAGTGAACGAAAATAGCGACATACAGAAACGTAAAATCACTGAAAAGGCGACCGAACTCTTTGCAAGCAACGGCGTTAAAAAAGTGAAAATGGACACAATTGCCAAGGAGCTGGGGATGTCGAAACGTACACTTTACGAGAACTATCCCAGCAAGGAGGCTCTGCTTGAGGAGTGCCTGCAGCTGGTAACCGTGTCGCTTAACCAAACCATAGAATCGGTGCTGAACTACGAGCAGGACGCGACAAAGATACTGTCGGCCATACGCAAGACATGCAGTTCACAAAACAACATCTTCAAGATAAACCGCATTTTCGGCGAGGAGCTCTACCGCAACTACCGCGATATTTTCGAAAGACACATTGCCCGATACAAGAAAGAACATATAAAATACTTGCATGAGTTCCTAAGCCGAGCAGCCTCCGAAGGATACCTTAAACCCACCGTAGATGTGGACTTTGCAGCTGGTTTCGTGATGGAGATTTTCGACAATATAATTTTCGACCGCCTGCATGTGGAAGGCTTCGACAGAGGAGACATTATGAAAAATTTCTGGTCGTTAATATTCAGCGGAATAATGATTGACGATTTTTGGCAGAAATGCGACGACAACAAAACTAAAGACACAATATAATAAAGTACATACAACAACAATGACACGAAAGAAAACCTTCACAGCACTGATACTGCTTGCCGCGATGGCAGGTGTTTTGCGTGCACAGGAAACCACACTAACCCTTTCGGTAAAAGATGCCGAAAACTACGCTATTGAGCATAACAAAGAATTGCAAAACGCCACCCTCGACGTGCGCAAGGCCGAAGCAGTAAAATGGCAGACCCTCGGCACCATGCTTCCGCAGGTAAAAGCGGGCTTCGATTACCAGAACATGTGCGGATACGAAATGAATATGAGCATGTTCCATATAGCAATGAACCCTTACGGCACTTTCTCTCTAACTGCCTCTGTTGCAATTACAGGAAGTCAGATTGTGGGGACTATGATGGGCAACCTGTCGAAACAGATGGCCGACATCACGCTGAAACAGACCGAGCAGAGCACCCGAAAAAACGTCAAGTCGGTGTATCTTTCTATTTTGGTTATGGAAAAGACGGTGGTTTTGTTGGATTCCAGTCTGGCCAACATACAAAGTCTCCAAAACACCGCACAAAACGCCGTGAATGCAGGGGCTTCGGAACAGGTGGACGCCGACCAGATTGCCGTTCAGGTGAACTCCATGAAAAACAACATCAACTCGTCCAAACGTTCTCTCGAACTACTCTACAACTCTCTAACTCTGCAACTTGGAGCCAAGCCCGGCACAAAGCTGATACTTACCGGAACCTTGGAAAACATTTTAGACCTCGACGACACAAAATCGCTGCTGTCCGAAACTTTCGACATCAACCGCAATTATACTTACCAAATCATAAAAAAATCAGAAGAACTGTCGAAAAAGCAGGTACTTATGGCATGGATGAACTACATGCCCACCCTCAGCGCATACTACCAGTATTCGAGCAAGACCTATTTCGGCAAAGACGAAGGTATGAACATGACTCCGCCTAACATGATAGGCGCGTCGATAAGTATGCCGATATTCTCAAGTGGCGTGAATGCCGCCAAAGTGCGCGAGGCAAATATAAGCCACCGCGAGACACTTAACACCGTCTCCCAAACCGAAGATGCCCTTATGGTGCAGGAGCGGCAACTACGTTACAACCTTGTGTCGGCTTTCGAAAACTACCAAAATCAAAACGAAAACATAGAGGTTTCGCAACGCGTATTCAAAAACATTGTCAACAAATACAAAGTGGGAATGTCGTCGAGCCTCGACGTAACCAATGCCAGCAACAACCTAATCACCGCACAAAGCAACTACATACAGGCGGTAATGCAGTTGGTGAACGCCAAAATCGAACTTGAAAATCTTTTGAACATAAACAGATAAACTAAATAGTAACTTTTTGAAACATATATAAGATGAAAAAAATGAGAAATATAGCCACATTAGCAGTAATTGCAGGCATTATGGTATCCTGTGGCGGCAAAAGCGAAAAATCAACAGTAGGCAAAGACGCCGCCATAGCCGAGAAAGTACAGACACAAGTCCTTGCCAAGGAGACCATCTCACGCGAGCTGGAACTTTCCTCCACCCTCGAAGGATACGAGAGCATGAGCATTTCGCCATCGCTGACGGGGAAAATCGAACACATATATGTTGAAGTGGGTTCGCGTGTGGCAAAAGGACAGCTGCTTGTACGCATGGACCAGACCCAGCTGAACACCACCAAGATAAACCTTGCCAGCGTACAAACGGAGTTCAACCGTGTGCAGGCGCTGAAAGAGACCGGAAGTATATCGCAACAGGTTTATGACCAGACAAAAGCCCAACTCGACCAACTTACCGAAAGCGAAAAATTCCTGCAGGCCAACACTTTCGTAAAGGCACAGTTTTCGGGTGTGATAGCCTCCAAAAACTACGAGGACGGCGAGCTGTACAGCGGTGCACCCATACTCACACTGTCGCAGATAAACATGCTCAAAGCCATAATAAACATCCCCGAGACTTATTTCCCCTTGGTGAAAAATGGTATGAATGTGAATGTTTATTCCGACATCTACCCGGGAGAGGCTTTCCCCGCCACCATCGAGATTGTGTATCCCACCATCGACGCGGCTACACACACTTTCCAAGCTAAATTGCGCATTCCCAACGCAAAAGAGAAAATCCGTCCGGGAATGTATGTAAGGACAAAACTTGCCTTAGGACAAACCGAAACCATAGTGGTGCCCTATCAGGCTGTGCTAAAACTCACCGGCAGCAACGACCGCTACGTGTTTGTAAACGACAACGGCAAAGCCCGCCGTGTTGCCGTAACCCTCGGTCAGCGTTTCGACGACCGTATAGAGATAATCCCTGAGACCGCCGAGGAACTGAAAGAAGGCGACGAACTCGTGGTAGTGGGACAGGCACGCCTTGTTGACGGAAGCAAACTTGAAATAGTTAAGGATTAATAGTTAAGAATTGAAAGTTGAGAGTTGAAAATTGAAATTTTTTTGGGTATAGCTTATTGATATATGGGACAGATACACGATAAAAGTTTACAGTTCGCTGTTCGTAGCGTGAATTTCTATGAATATTTGTGTGATACAAAACACGAGTATATTATAAGTAAACAGTTTCTTCGTTGCAGCACGTCCATTGGAGCAAATGTTCGATAGAGCAAAAACGCCCAAAGTAATGCCGACTTTATTAGTAAACTTTCAATTGCACTCAAAGAAGTTGATGAAACACGATATTGGCTGTAAGTCCTGCATTTATCAAAAATAATCGGTACAGAGGAATTCGACACAATGAACAACGATGAGAAAGAACTTATAGCACTAATTACAACAATAATTAAAAACAACAAAAAATAAAATAATTTAAACTTGCAACTATAAACTATAAACTAAAAAAATGAGTATCTACAAAACCTCAATAAACAAGCCCATCACCACAGGGCTTATCTTTGTGGCCGTGATAATATTAGGACTTTTCTCCCTATCGCGCCTCCCCATTGACCAAATGCCCGAGATGGACCCGCCATACGTTACCGTGATGACCACCTACGCCGGTGCCAACGCCAGCGAGATAGAGACCAACATCACAAAAATAATCGAAAACTCCCTGAACTCCGTTGACGGACTGAAAAACATAACCTCCAGTTCTCGCGACAACATTTCGGTGGTTACGCTGGAGTTCGAATGGGGTTCCAACATCGACGAGGCACTGAACGACATACGCTCGTATGTGGATTTGATTTACGACAATTTGCCCGATGGTGTTAGTCGTCCTATGATACTGAAACTCAACTCCTCGGCAATGCCAATCTTGATTTACGGCTTCACCGCCCAAGAGAGCTATTCCGGTCTCGACCGCATTTTGGAGGACAACGTAGTGAACGTGCTCAACCGTATCGACGGTATCGGAAACATCACCGTGTCGGGAGCTCCCGAACGCTACGTGTATATCGACCTCGACCCCAAGCAGATGGATGCCTACGGCCTCAGCCTTGAGCAGGTGGGCAGTGCCATCAGTGCCAACAATCTCGACATGGCTTCGGGTACCGTAAAAATGGGCAAGGAACAATACCAAATGCGTGTTAAAGGCGAATATGTGGAAAGTTCCGAAATCAGCGACATAGTAATTGCCACCACACCCACCGGAAAACAGGTGTTTGTGCGCGACATCGCCACCGTGCGCGACACCATCAAAGACCTCTCGCTCGACGAAAAAATCAACCGCAAAGACGGCGCACGTCTCATTATCACCAAACAAACAGGTGCAAACACAGTACAGATAGCCAATAAAGTGCGTGCCGAGATGGACAAGATTATGAAGACCATGCCGCCCGACATCACCGCAACCCTTATCCGCGACGGCTCTACGGATATTACCAACGCCATCAACGGACTTACCGAATCGATATTCTATGCACTGCTTTTCGTTATACTCGTGGTGCTGATATTCCTCGGCAACTGGCGTTCCACAATCATTATAGCACTTACCATACCCATTTCGTTGGTTACCTCGTTCATATACCTCTTGGTTGCCGACAGTTCGTTGAATATCATATCGTTGGCATCACTCACCGTAGCCATAGGTATGGTGGTGGACGATGCCATTGTGGTTTTGGAGAATATCACCAAGCACATCGAACGTGGCGAGAATCCTCGCGAGGCGGCAATATGCGCTACCAACGAGGTGTGGACTTCCGTAATTGCCACCACACTTGTGCTTGTGGCGGTGTTCGTGCCGATTACCATGCTCCCGGGCATGATGGGTATCTTTATGAAAGAACTCGGATGGATTGTAACCATAGTGGTGTGCGTTTCCACAACGGCGGCTATCACCCTTATACCCATGCTTTCTTCCAAGATTCTGAAAGAAAAGCCTTTCTTCCTCACGAAAGAGGCTCGCGAAGAGGCCGAGGCCAAGCAGGCAAGCAAGAAATTCACTTTCGAAAAGACTTTTGGACGTGTATTCAACGCCATAGAAGCTGCATACGCCAACCTACTACGTTGGTGCTTGAGCCACAAATTGGTAACCCTTTTAATAGCATTTGGATTTTTCATGATTTCACTTTTGCCGATAATTAAAGGTTACATTGGCATGGACTTTATGAAAGAGCAGGACAACGGCCAGATTAGCGTAACCGCCGAGCTGCAGCGCGGCACACGTATCGAGGAGACTCTGAAAACCGCCCGCCACATGGAGGACGACATCTACCGCATTCTTGGCGACGACCTTATTGCCGTGTCCACCTCGGCAGGTTCCAACGACGACGCCGGCTTTGCGGCACTCTTCATTTCAACCACCAACAACAAAATAACCATGACGGTGCGTTGTACCAAGAAATTTGAGCGCGACAGAACCATCTTCGATATGCAGGAAGAGCTCCGCAAATGTTTTGCCGAATATCCTGAAATAGTTACATATCAGGTAAGTCAGGGCGGTATAATGAGCGGAGGAAGCAACAACTCGCTTTCTGTTGAGATTTACGGATACAATTTCGACCAGACCACCGCTTTCACACAAGCACTAAAAAAACGTATTGAGCAGAATGTGCCCGGTGCCCGCGACACAAAAATAAGCCGCGACGAAGACCGTGCCGAACTAAAAATAACTTTCGACAAGCAGAAACTTGCCCTACACGGACTCAGCGGCTCCACAGTGGCCATGTACGTCCGCAACCGCGTGAACGGAATGTCGGCGGGCTACCTCAAGGAAGACGGAGAGGAATACAACATTGTGGTACGTCTGCGCGAGGAATACCGCTCCTCGATAAGCGACATAGAACAACTTTCCATACCTACAGCCACAGGCAAGATAATAAAACTGAACGAACTTGCCACTATTGAGGAATACTGGTGTCCGCCCACCATCGAGCGTAAAAACCGCCAGCGTTACCTCACCCTCACCGTGATGCCCTACGAGACATCGTTGCAGGAACTGGCCGAAAGCGTGCAGAAAGAGATAGACCAGATGGATGTACCATCGGAAATACATTACGACCTTGCCGGTAACTACAAAGACCAGAAAGACTCGACACGCGACATGGGACTTCTGGCAATGCTTATTATGATGCTCGTTTATATAGTGATGGCATCGCAGTTCGAGAGTTTCTCAAAACCTTTCATCATCATGTTCTCCATACCTTTCGCCCTGAGCGGAGTAATACTCATGCTGTTCTTCACCGGAATGAACATCGACATGGTGGGTATGCTCGGCCTGATACTGCTTATCGGTATTGTGGTGAAAAACGGTATTGTGCTGGTGGACTATATCAACCTTATGCGCGAACGCGGGGTATCGCTCACCGAGGCCATTGCGCTCAGCGGACAAAGCCGTCTGCGTCCCGTTATGATGACAGCATTTACCACCATACTCGGCATGATACCTATGGCAACTTCAAAATCCGAAGGCTCCGAAATGTGGACAACTATGGGACTTGTGGTGATAGGTGGACTGCTCGTTTCTACTTTCGTGACGCTGATTGTGGTGCCGGTGCTGTACGGCATTTTCAACCGCAAAGGCGAACGCGAGAAAGAAGCCAAACGTCGCAAGAAATTCGTCTTCATGCAGATAGAAGACGACCACGAAGAGTCTCAGCCACAAAATATTAACCAATAATTTTGACGAAAGATGAAATCAGTATTTATAGTATATAACCAAGCCAACAACGAGCGTGTGGAGTACATGCTCGACGAACTGGGAATAAGAGGTTTCACCCAATGGGAGAACGTGCAGGGTCGCGGTTCCGACGACGGCGACCCTCACCGTGGCACCCACACATGGCCTGAGATGAACTCCGCCGTGCTCACAATAGTCGATGACGACAAGGTGGAAAACCTGCTGCGGATGGTCCACAAACTCGACAAGCGCAACCCCGAAGTGGGAATACGGGCTTTCGTGTGGAACATCGAACAGATGATGTAAGATAGTTAGGAGTTAGGAGTTGGGCGGCCCTTCGACAGGCTCAGGAACCGCGGTTAGTTGGAAGTTGATAGTTTAAAATTTAAATTGCTGGCAACTGACGGCTGATAACTGAATACTAATAATACGAGATTCCGACAAGCTCAGCCGCCGCTTTTCAGTTGATAGTTCAAGGTTGAAACTTGAGTTACTGTAGTTCTGCCAAAATATTCTCAACCAAATATTTGTCGCTCATAAGCTGAAGCCCATATTTAGGATCGGCAAGTTGGCGGTAGGTTTTGGTAGAGTAAAACAGGTTTAACGCCCGTTCTGCATCTATTTGCAACGTTTCAGCAAGAAGCATTATAACATGGCTTTGTTTGCGCCACAACACAGTGTCTCTCATTGTAATAACTCCTTTCCCATATAATGAAGACATTTGTCAATTATTTGCTGGCTAAGGATACACAACTGATGATTAACGTGTTTGTATCACAATTGTCCAAGTGCTTGTTCTGCTGTAATAATGCCTTTCTCGTAGTCTTCAACAGTGTCGATGACATTGTCGTTGGCCACTCCGCCTTCGACTATATCATATTGTTCCGACGGATCGAAACCCGAACGACATTTAATAACAAATTCAAGCCATTCAAGATCGTAACAGGGAAACACTTTCCAACGTACGTTTTCATTCTTGGCCAATAGCTCATCGAATTGATATTTGCTTACCACAGGCTCTATTGTGCGTCCACGCCGACTTGCAATAACTTCGGCCCACGATTTGGCCTGTTCCAATATTGATGTAAGGTAAAACCCCTGCCCGAAGTCGAGATTTTTGCGACCCGCTTTTGCCAAAGGCTTTGGTACTGGCATGTATGAGCCGTGGTAGAGTGTTGTCATTTCCCAGCCTCCTTTTCCCAATTTTTCAAAGTCTCTAAAGTGTCGTCCACCACCCATTGAAGGCTTTGTGTGTGCAGTTGTTCTTAATATTGAAAAAGGCGTCGGTGAATCAGATCCTGAGCTTTCAGACGATCGTACATAACCTTTCCCGATACCTGTTGCTGTTTGGCGCTGGCTTCAATTGCCATTACAGCAAAATGTACCTTGTTGTAATCATCGGCGGTAGTGGTTGTAATTTGCGGCATAAACTGATTTTTTTATTAAAAAACGGAGCAAAAATGGTTTTATTGTAAAATGCTGTCTAAAAAAATGCCTAAATCCGACCTAATCCACAAATTTTCCTATACTGAGGTGGCTGAGTTTGACAAAAACGCCAGCCTCATCGAACTATGCAGGTATTAGCGCATAGCAGAAGATGTTCTCATAGCCGAATTTTTCACCAATGCTAACGGGTATCATGCTGTATTCTTTCATAATTATTTGATGTTTACAGTTCATATTGTTGATTTATCCAGCCAAGCAGTCCTATCACAATCTCTGGTGTAAGAATTTTTTCAGGACAACTCGAATAGTGTCTATCATCGTACATGGCATAAGGAATAAAATATGAACCTTTGACGTTTGACATATGATACTTGTCTTGCCCCACACGGTCTGAAGCATTTCTAAAACCGTTGGCCGGATTGATGCGGTAGAGTTGTATCCTCGTATTTCTCAAACAATCAGGTAAGTCGTCAACTTTAATAAAGTCGTAGCCCAGCCATGTTGTATCAGGTCTAAAGCCCCAGTAATAAGCCGCCATGTCATTGGCTGCAATAATCAATCGTGGTTGTATGAGTTCCTCTATAATTCTTTGGGTTATTTCAAGAACTTTGACTTGGAAGTCAATATGCGGACGTATTGTTTCTTGGAATGTTTTTTGACTTGATTCAAAGTAAGGAAACAAGTCAAGATAGGCTGTGTTGTCAACTAACCGTCCATTGTCCCCAACTATTTGGTGCTTTTTGTGTTTCCAATATTGTGAGATTTTCTTTTTTGGATTATTCAATTCACAAATCGTTTTCTTGAATGTATAAAAAACATTTTCTCCACCATTACCACTTGGATTTATTCCTGTCAGCAAAATTCCATGCGACGGATTGTCGTGACAAAAAGCAATGCCTTTTTTGATGATGAAGTCAGCATTGTCTCCTAAATCAATGTAGTGTTTGCACATTTCTCGCTCTGCCATTGTAAGAAATTTACAAATTGGGTTGTCATTTATGTCCATATTATTTGTTTTTTGATGTCGAAATGCAAAGTTGAGAAAAAATTTCAATATAACCAAATCCACGCACAACTTTTTTTTCAAAAAAGTGCATTTTTAATTATTTGCAGCAAAAAATTACGTGGGCAATGCGGTAAGGAAACTGGTGGTGGAATGAGGGTTAGTTTATAGTTAAGAATTAATAGTTTATTGTTCTGCGGCGGATTTGCAAAAATCCGCCGCAGTTATTTATGCTGCATGTTTTAGTGTGAGAAAAAGAGGCACGGCTTTTATTGACAGAGAGCCCTCGGCTCCTTTATAGCAATCCTGCGTAATATGTTGGCAGAAGGATATTACTCGCGGGGGATTGGTGAGCCTTATTTTGAAAAATATTTATGCCTGCCTAAAAAAAAGAACTCCACATAGGTGCTTTCGAACAAAAAATATTGCGGTTACAATACTAAAAACCGCATTTTCAAGTTATAATGTTTTATGAAGAACGGCACCATGGGAAAATATTTTTTGTGTGTAACGCTGTGGATTTGCTTTTGCGGACTTGCCACAGCACAGGTAGGCATAGGCAAATGGCGCGACCATTTCTCGTTTCGTACCACCTACCGCGTGGAACCCGCCAAGGAGCGGATTTACGTACAGGGCAAATTGGGATTGTTTTACTACGATACCGAAGACCAAACCGTAAACAAACTGACCAAAATCGAAGGACTTACCGACGTAGGTGTGTCCACAATAGCTTTCGACGACAAGACTGGCTATCTGGCGGTGGCCTACACCAACTCCAACTTAGACCTTGTACGCGACGACCGCACATACAACCTTTCCGACATAAAACGTAGCGACATTTCGGGCGACAAAAGCATTTACAGCATACGTTTCCGCAAAGGCAAAGCCTATCTCTCATGCGGTTTCGGTGTGGCTGTAATAGACCTCGAACGCAAGGAAATTGCCGACATCTACCGTCTTGGAGTAGATGGCAGTTCGCTAAAAATCAACGATATAGCTTTTTTTGACAACAAGATAATAGCGGCTTTGGATTCGGGTTTCATATCGGCAGATGCCGACGGACGTTTCCTGAACATTTTCACCTACTGGCACCGCGACTCCGTTTCGGCCATTAAATCAAAGAGCATCAGCAAATTCGAATGTGTAGGCGACAAAATTTTGGCAGTTGTGAAAGACTCCGCAAAAACGGAAATTTACATCTCGTCAGACCTTGCCACTTTCGACAAATGGATGGAAGGCGATTTACATTCGGTGAGGGTTTCGGACAACAAAATCACCGTTACCACAGGCGATTCGGCAAAGGTTTACAACGCCGACCTCTCTCTGTATGCCAATTTTGGAAAAATAGACTGGGCTGATATATCGGCCAACGACGCGACTTTCTATAAATCAACCGTATGGATAGCGCACCAGTGGGCAGGCTTCACTTTTATCGACACTCACAAACCCAACGAAATCGGTTACATGCTCCCCTCTTCGCCTTATTTCGACGACAGTTACCGTTTTATACCCGTAAAAGACGGCATGTACCTTGCCCACGGGAGCATACTCGGAATCTATTACCTTGCCGCACAGCTTTCGCTACATAAAAATAACCAATGGACATGCCTTTCCGGAAGTCCGGCAATGGACACATGTATGGATATTTCCGACGTCGTTGTTGATCCAAGAAACAGCAACCACCTTTACGCCGCTTCGTGGGAAAACGGCATTTTGGAAATAAACAACGGCAGAATTACGGAAGTTTTCACCAATCACAACACCAATAATGCAATAGCACTCACTGTTTTAGGTGATTATCACGCTACACGCACAGGTACTGCGGCTGTGGATAACGAAAATAATTTTTGGTTTACCAACTCCATGCAGAACAACGCCCTTGTTGTACGACGCAAAAACGGCACTTGGGCAAATTTCGAGACCAACACCGGCAACGAGGAAATTACCGCCCTGATGATTGACAGCGTTTACAACTACAAATGGTTTATCGGCAACGCCAACCGCATTTATGTGCACGACGGAATAAACCAATTTGCCATCGTAAACCCCAACAACGGCAGTAAGCTCAACACTTCAAAAGTAAACTGTATCTGTCAAGACCACGACAACGAAATATGGATTGGCACAGAAAAAGGTATCAAAGTGATTTACAGTACATATAACGCTTTCGACAACGGCGGCAACGGCGGAACTTCGCCTATCACCTGCAACAACATTCTCTACAGCGAAGGCGACAATATCGAATACCTGCTTGCCTACGAAAACATCACCTGCATAGCTGTGGATGGCGCCAACCGCAAATGGATAGGTACCGCCACGGGAGGTGTGTTCCTGATTTCGGAAAACGGCACCGAGCAATTGCTGCATTTCTCCTCGTCCAACAGTCCCTTGCCTTCCGACAAAATAACTGCTATCGGCATTCAGCCCAACAGCGGAGAAGTGTTTATCGGCACTTCAAACGGAATTGTATCCTACCGTGGAACAGCTACTTACGCCGAAAGTAAACCTTCGGACACCATATACGCTTTCCCAAATCCCGTGTACAAGGACTTTAAGGGCAATATCGGTATCAAAGGACTGACACGCAATGCTTTAGTTCATATTACCGATGCAACGGGACACGTGGTTTTCTCCACCAAAGCCCACGGCGGACAGGCGGTATGGAACGCCCGCACGCCAAGCGGTAAACGTGTGGCTTCGGGAGTTTACTACGTTTTTGTCTCCGACGAATTTGGCGAAAACCGCTCAACCACAAAAATAATGATAATAAACTGATTATAACGATGTTATCCACTTCGCCTGCCTTTGTGCTGAAAACCACCGACTACTCCGAAACCAGCGTAATTGCCAAGGTTTACACCCGAGAATGGGGGCTGCAGTCGGTTATGATAAAAGGCGTGAGAAGTAGCAAAAGTCGCAACAAGCAAAACTTGCTGCAACCGCTGTCGTATGTGGATATTTCGCTGTACCGCAACGAGAAAGCGCAAATACAATACGCCAAGGAGCTGAAGCCGTTCAAACAGTGGAGAAACACGCCTTATGACTACGAAAAAACGGCTATTACTTTCTTTATCAACGAATTGCTTTATAAAACAATCAAGGAGGAAGTCTGCGATGTAAGTATGTTCGACTTCATCGACGAAAGTCTTACCATCTTGGACGAAAAGGAGAAAAGCCTTGCCGACTTCCCGATACGCTTTCTGATAAAGGCATCCACGATGTTCGGTTTCCGTCCGATGAACAACTTTTCGGAACACCATAAGTGGTTCAACCTCAGCGAGGGACGCTTTGTAGCGCAACCTTATGCCGACAATCCCTACCCGGAGGCCATAATCGGAGAAGAATCAAGCCTGCTTCTGCATAAATACCTTTCGTTCAATAATATATATCAAAACGAGATAAACACTACTCATACACAGCGCAACGCTCTGTTTTCAGCACTTTTGGAATATTTCAAAATACATTTCAACCAATTGCACGATTTTAAATCGCATACAATATTGCATGATATATTACGATAAAAGCACACGCAAATGACTAAAAAACAACTCTTTGACGAAGTTACCAAATATTTTGAGGCCGTGCGTCCTGTAGCCGAAAGCGAACTGCACTATCTAAATCCGTACCAACTTATTGTGGCTGTGATACTTTCGGCACAATGTACAGACAAACGGGTGAACATGACCACACCAGCCCTTTTTGCCGCCTATCCCGACGTGCAGAGCATGGCAAAAGCCACTCCCGAAGAGGTTTACAAGCTAATCAAGTCCATATCCTATCCCAACAACAAAAGCAAACACCTTGTAGGCATGGCACAAGCCGTGGTGGAACGCTTCAACGGCGTGATTCCCAACAATATCGACGACCTACAGACCCTGCCCGGAGTGGGGCGAAAAACCGCCAACGTGGTGGCTGCGGTGGCTTTTGGGCAACCCACAATGGCTGTGGATACCCATGTGTTCCGCGTTTCCAACCGCATAGGACTTACCGACAATTCAAAAACGCCACTGCAAACCGAACTCGAACTTACTAAACACTTCCCTCCCGAAATCATTCCCAAAGCCCACCATTGGCTGATTTTGCACGGACGATACGTTTGCATTGCGCGTGCGCCAAAATGCCATGAGTGCGGACTTACAAAAGTCTGTAAATACTTCAAAAAAAAGAAAAAAGATTGAAACCACGACTGAAACATATCGCCGCTTTAGCACTGCTGTTGATGACGCTACTTGCAACACCATCTTCGGCTCAATACTATATGACCGGACAAGACAGGGGCAATATACGTTGGAAAGAAATTGAAACAGAGTATTTCAGACTGATTTTTCCCAGCCATTTCGAGGCACAGGCACTGAAAATAGCCTCTTTTTGTGACACTTTCGCTGTTTACAACAAAAAAGAGTTGCAGATATACGGCACAAAACGGCAGAGCAAGACACCGATAATTATCCATTCTTCAGGCAGTTACTCCAACGGAGTTTCGGCATGGGCACCCAAACGCATAGAATTTTGGCCTTGTCCGCCACAGAAAGGATATTCTCAGCTGTGGATGCAACAGCTTGTTTTACACGAATATAGGCACGAACTCCAAATGCAGGCCATCAACCAGAACTTTGTAGGAGGGCTCACTTCCATTTTTGGCGAACACATAAGCGGACTGGCGGTGGGACTTTTCGTTCCCGAATGGTTCCTCGAAGGCGATGCAACATGGGCTGAGACAGTGCTTTCCACCACAGGACGAGGCAGACAGAGCAACTTCCTCACACCTGCACAAGTACTTGTTACACAGCAAAAAACACCAAATTATTACCAAATGGCTTTCGGCTCGTACAAAGACTACACTTTTGATAACTATCTTGGTGGTTATCTGCTTGTTAGCTACGATAAAACGAAAAACGACACAGCTAATTTTTGGCAAAACGGACTGAAACGCGTTCCAACCAAATTTTGGACGCTCTCACCTTTCTACAGAGGCTTGAAATTCAAAGCACACTACGATTCGGCAATGGCCTTTTGGAAAGATTACTGGACACCGTATTTTGATGCAAATCAGCAAGTTAGTTCCGTTATGATCAATCGTCCACAAAAGCATTTCACCAACTACTACCTTGCTGGAATTACTGATACATCGGTGTTCGCGTTGAAAAAAGGCAACCGCTGCCCGTCCGCTCTTGTAGAGATTATGCCCGATGGCAACGAACACCTTTTACTGAAAACAGGAAACGTTTGCAACAACTACCTGAGCCACAATGGTTCACACATAGCATGGACGGAATACGCCACACATTCGCGATGGAACGTATATTACAGTAACTTAGTGGTTTACAATACAAAGACAGACCAACGTAAAATCCTCACCAAACATCGCAACATATTTTCCCCGTCCATTTCGGAAAACGGACGCATTGTCGCCCTCGAAACCAATGACAGCGCCACTTGGCGGCTTATATTTTTCGACAGCACACTTTGCGAAATGCCAGACAAAATCCTACTGCCCGATTCGCTTGAATATCAGCACCCTACATTCTCCGCCGGTGGCGACAGCATTTTTCTATCGGCAGTGGGTAATAACGGACGTTACATCTTGCTGGTTTCCAACATTTTTTCAAATGCTTCGGCAAATATCGACATTGTGGCAGGACCCTTTTGGCACAATATAAGACACCTTAGGTTGAACAACGGAAAACTCTACTATCTCTCTGATTATTCGGGAGTTTCGCGGATTGCCATACTCACGGACGGTGAAGAGACAATCATTTCCGACAATTGCTACGGACTTTCATCGTTTGAATTGGCAAACAACGACACTCTGTTTTTCAGTCAGTTTACGTCAAAAGGTATTTCGCTGTTTACCAGCAATTTACCTAAATGCATGCCGAACAAAGGCCGCAATTTCAACAGCGAGATTATTTCCACTGCTTCAGCCAGATACGCCATTCCTGCCAATTTCAGCATTTTAAACTCAAACAACTACCAATCAAAAGATTACAGCCATTGGAAACATCTGTTCAATTTTCACAGTTGGGCACCGCTACATATCGACGCCGACAATACGGACGTGGGGCTTGGCATATCGGCCATGTCGCAGAACGAACTGAGCAACAGTATATTGCAATCCAGCCTAAAATGGGATTACAACAATATGAAACCTGCCGTTTCGCTCGACTATCAGTATTTGCGCTACTATCCCAAAATCGCCGTAAGAAGCAGTTATTCAGGACATCAGACAAAATCCGGCTCCAGCGTTTACAACTACAATATCTTTTCGTCGGGAATTTCGGCATCGGTGCCATTTCGCTATTTTTGGCACAACCACAATTTTAGCATGAACCTAATGTGCGAATACGGTTTCTCGCAGATATATTTCACCGATCCCGTTATCACCACAGTCCCCTATATGAACACTTTGGCTACCGGGGCAAGTTTTGTACATTCAACCGCACAGCCAACGCAGTACCTTTACAATCCGTGGCTGCAATCGCTGTCAATAACAGTTGGTTACGGTTTTGGCAATATAGCCGACATTTCCAAGATTGCCCTTTCGAGCAACCTGCATTTCCCATCACCTATAGAAACGCATACCATAAGGCTATACGCTGGTTTTCAGAGCCGTACAAACTCGTTGTTCTCCTTTTCGAACTCTCTGAAAACGCCTCGCGGATTTAAATATCTAAATCCCAACAATATAGCTTCGTCATTGCAGTTAAGTTACGATTTTCCAATCTCTTATCCCGACAAGGCTTGGGGACCGGTAGCCTATTTCAAACGAATTTACGCCACATTTTTCTGCGACGGCATGTTGTTGCACAACAACAAAACTTTTGAAAAATCGCTCGGGACGGAACTGCACATCAATGGCAACATATTTATGATAAGCACTCCCATCAACTCAGGTGTGCGAATATCTTATCTTCCTGATTATAAGAATTTTATAGTAGATTTCCTGTTTTCTGTTGATGTCTGATTGGCTCTGACTTGGATTTTCGGACAAAAGATTTTTCACTCATACACAATCCGAAAATCGGGAAAAAATCGTATATTTGCAATTTAAACACTAAAAGGTTTTAAATAATGGCAGACGACCAAAACAATATAATTCAAGACGTTACAAACAAAGACTACGAATGGGGCTTTGTAACCGACATCGCCACCGACACCCTCGGCAAAGGTCTCAACGAGGATGTTATACGCTACATCTCCGCCAAAAAAAACGAACCCCGATGGCTACTCGATTTCCGTCTCAAAGCCTATCACAAATGGCTTACTATGGAAGAACCTAACTGGGGACATCTGAAGTACGATAAAGTTGATTATCAGGATATAATATATTTTGCAGCACCTAAAAAGAAAGAAAAAGCCAGTCTCGACGAAGTGGACCCCGAAATTTTGGCCACTTTCAACAAGTTGGGCATTTCTTTGGAAGAGCAGAAAAAACTCTCCGGCGTGGCCGTAGATGCCGTGATGGACAGCGTTTCGGTGAAGACCACCTTTTCGGAGACCCTTGCCAAGGACGGCATATTGTTCTGCTCGTTCAGCGAGGCGGTGCAGAAATATCCCGACCTTGTACGTAAATATATGGCTTCGGTGGTGCCTATCGGCGACAACTTCTTTGCAGCCCTCAACTCCGCCGTTTTCAGCGACGGTTCGTTCTGCTACATTCCCAAGGGTGTGCGTTGCCCCATCGACCTAAGCACCTATTTCCGTATCAACGCCGCCAACACAGGGCAGTTCGAACGCACCCTCATCATCGCCGACGAAGGTGCATACGTAAGCTACATGGAAGGTTGTACGGCTCCACAACGCGATGAAAACCAGCTGCATGCCGCTATCGTGGAAATAGTGGCCCTCAAAGATGCCGAAGTGAAATACTCCACCGTGCAGAACTGGTACCCGGGCGACAAAAACGGCAAGGGCGGCATATACAATTTTGTTACCAAACGTGGTATCTGCAAAGGCAACAACTCGAAAATATCGTGGACTCAGGTGGAGACAGGCTCCGCCGTTACTTGGAAATACCCAAGTTGCATACTGCAGGGCGACAATTCCGCCGCCGAATTTTATTCCGTCGCCGTTACCAACAACTACCAGCAGGCCGACACCGGTACCAAGATGATACACCTTGGAAAAAACACCCACAGCACCATAATTTCCAAAGGCATATCCGCTGGACATAGCCAAAACAGCTATCGTGGCTTGGTGAATATCTCCAAAAACGCTACCAACGCCCGCAATTACTCGCAATGCGACTCGCTGTTACTCGGCGATACCTGCGGAGCCCACACATGGCCTTACATCAAGGTGGGCAACCAGTCGGCAATTCTCGAACACGAGGCCACTACATCAAAAATTTCCGAAGACCAACTTTTCTACTGCCAGCAACGGGGCATATCGCAGGAGAGCGCTATAGGGCTTATAGTGAACGGATACGCCAAGGACGTGCTACGCAAACTGCCTATGGAGTTCGCCGTGGAAGCACAGAAACTGCTCAACATCTGCCTCGAAGGCAGCGTAGGATAACGAATTTCCAAAAAAATGATTTTCTTTATAAATACAATTTTTAAAAATTCAAAATATTATGAAATTTCCTAAAATTAAAAGTAAAGCTCTGAAAATCACAATTATCATTATTGGCATACTGTTAGTTTTAATTCTTCTTGCGGCACTGCTTGTATCTCCGATAGCCAAAAGCTATATAGAAAAACATAGTGTGGAACTCATTGGCCGACAGATAACTATGGACAAATTGTCGATAAACATCTTTTCGGCCTCCGTAAAAATAGAAGGTTGCCACATTTCTGAACAGGATTTAAAAACAGACTTTGTAAGTTTCGACACTCTTAAAGTGGCCATACAGCCTTTTAAGCTTCTTTCTAAAGAAGTGAATATTAGATATATAACCCTTGCCGGTCCCGATATAAAAGTAATAAACGGCGGAGAGAGGTTCAACTTCAGCGACCTGCTTGAACTCGGCGACACTACCGATACCGACACCACGCCATCGGATTGGGCTATAGGCATATACAACATAAATTTGCACGACGGACGCATTACATACACCGACCTGCCTATGAACAGCAGCTGGGCGCTGAAAAATATAAAGGTTGCCATTCCCGGACTTTATTTCGGCGGACAGTCCACCAATGCTGGTATTTCGCTACAGCTTGCCGACGGCGGCACCCTTAGCACAGAGGCGGAATACGATGCCGACAAAAGCAGTTACAAACTGGATTTGAATCTCGACAAGATAGCTCTTAAAAACGCCGAACCTTTCGCAAAAGACTTTATCAACGGACTTTCCGAACTATCAGGTACACTGTCCGGCAAACTTAAAATAAACGGCAGCCTCGAAAAAATCACCAACATTGACGTATCGGGGACACTGAGTATCAACAATGTAGCGGTTGGGGTTTCGGAAAAACAATTGGCTTCGCTCAAACGCTTTGCTTTGGCAATAAACCGCATAAACCCCTACAAGAACATCTTTGATTTCGAATATATCGACCTGAACGGACTTTCGTCGCATTTCGATATGCTTGCAAATGGCTCCACCAACTTCTCCAACCTCATGAAAGCCGATGACAACGGACAGAAATCCGCACCCAACGAAGATACCACTGCGGCAAAACAAGTGACTCCCTCATCTCCTATGACACTGAAAATAGGGACATTGGACATATCCGATGTTAATTTAACCGTCAATGACTATACAATGGAGCAAACTTTCACCTACCCAATAACCGACATACGGCTGAAAACCGACAACTTTGTGCTTGGCAATCAGGAAAAAGCCCTTATGCTACGAGCCAACTTGCCAAACGCTGGAGGTGTTATTGTAAGGTGGAAAGGCGGTCTGTCGCTCAACGACGACCAATGGCTATACATTGCCCTTAAAAACGTGACAGTCAAGAATTTCTCGCCATACGTACTACATTATCTCGGATACCCCGTAAGCGGAGGCGTTCTGTCATTCACCAGCGAGAATTTCCTGCGCAAATCGCAACTCAACGGTAAAAACAAAATAGACATATACAACCTCAACGTCGAGAAAAAACAAAAAGACACAAAACCTGTATATAACATACCTTTGCGCACTGCCCTGTACATTCTCAAGGACAAGGACGAAAAAATACAAATAGACCTGCCGATAACAGGCGACATCAACTCTCCCGAATTTTCCTACACCAAAATCATCTTCAAAACCCTTGGCAACCTGTTGGTAAAAGTGGCCTTGTCGCCCATGTCTTTCATAGCCAATAGTTTGGGAATGTCCAAAGACGAACTTTCGTATATCGACATCAACCTTTTCCAACGCGACTTCACTTCCGAACAGTACGAAAAATTCGGACGCTTAGCCGATGTGTTAAAATCCGACCCCGATATGACCCTTACCCTCGAACAAAACATTGACTACCAATCGGCGGCAAAGGAACTGCCTATGTTTGAAATGAAACGGGAATACTACCTGTCTCAAAACCCCGAAAAGCAAGGCAAACCACTCACAACTCTCGACATAACAAGCATTAGCGATATAAAAGACAAGGACAAGGGATTCCGCAGTTTTGCCGCAAGCCGTTTGGGTGGAACCGAAGACTTCGAACAAGATCTTGCCGCACGTTTCCCCACCGATACCATCGACACTCGTCTGCAAAAACTTATGGAAATGAGAAACCGATTTGTAAACCGTTTCTTTGTCGAAAAAATCGGACTTCCTCAGGAACAGATAGTTGTAAAATCCATCGACTTGAGCACCCTCAAAAACGGCAAGCATGGAAACCGATACGAAGTAAGTCTGAAAGCCTCTGGAGCAGACACTTCCGATTTGGAACAGCACTAACACACTTGGTTATTGAAAATTAAAGGCGGAAAGGAATACCTTTCCGCCTTTTCGTGTGTAAACAGGCTGGTGATGCTCTATTTTTCTGACATTTCTGCAAAATATTCATAGAAATAAGGAATCGTCTCGATACCTTTGAAGAAGTTGAACAGCGGGTAGTTCTCGTTGGGAGCGTGTATGGCGTCGCTGCCGAGGCCGAAGCCCATAAGTATGGATTTTGTGCCGAGAATTTTCTCGAAACCTGCCACGATGGGAATACTTCCGCCGCTGCGTGTAGGAATAGGACGTTTGCCGTAGGTGGTCTGGTAGGCCTTTTCGGCGGCTTTGTAGGCCGTCATCTCAAGCGGCGAGACGTATGAGGCACCGCCGTGCGAGGGGGTAACTTTCACCGTTACGCAGTCGGGAGCGATGCTTTCGAAATAGTTTTTGAACATCAGGCTGATTTTCTCGTAATCCTGATTGGCAACCAAACGTGTGGAAATTTTGGCGTGAGCCTTGGCGGGAAGCACGGTTTTGGAGCCTTCGCCGGTGTGTCCGCCCCAAATGCCGCAAACGTCGAGGCAAGGACGAATGCCGGTGCGCTCGTTGGTGGAGAAGCCTTTTTCACCGTGTACAGTCTTGATTTCCAAATCTTTCTGGTATTTATCCAAATCGAAAGGAGCCTGAGCCATCAAAGCACGTTCCTCGTCGGATATAACCAAAACATCATCGTAGAAGCCCGGTATGGTGATGTGGTTGTTCTCGTCGTGGAGCGAGGCAATCATCTTGCACAGAATGTTGATGGGGTTGGCCACGGCACCGCCGTAGATACCCGAGTGCAGGTCGTGGTTGGCGCCGGTAACTTCAACGTCCCAGTAGCACAAACCGCGCAGACCGCTGGTTATGGATGGTATGTCCTGGGCTATCATTCCGGTGTCGGAAACGAGGATAACGTCGGCTTTGAGTAGTTCCTTGTTCTCTTCGCAGAAACCGTACAGACTGCCGGAACCTATCTCTTCTTCGCCTTCGAGCATGAACTTGACGTTGCAGGGCAGCTGGTTGGTGCGTACCATAAATTCGAAAGCCTTGGCGTGCATAAACGACTGACCTTTGTCGTCGTCGGCGCCACGAGCCCAGATGTGTCCGTCCTTAACCACTGGTTCGAAAGGTTGGGTGTTCCACAGTTCCAGAGGAGCTACGGGCATAACGTCGTAGTGTCCGTAAACAAGCACGGTAGGTTTGGCGGGGTCTATAATCTTTTCGCCGTAAACCACAGGGTTGCCTTTGGTGGGCATGACTTCGGCTTTGTCGGCACCGGCGGCCAAAAGGAATTCCTTCCATTTGTTGGCACAGCGCACCATGTCATCTTTGTGTTCGGCTTCGGCGCTGATGCTGGGGATGCGTATCAGCTCGAAAAGTTCGTTGAGAAAACGGTCTTTGTTTTCGTCGATGTATTTTTTTACGTCTTGCATGGATATAGGTTTTTGGTTATTATTTCGATGTTAGAATATATAACTCAATTTTCGCAAATCGTCCGATAGGTGATGGATTTTGGATGCCACTTCGTGGCAGAAATCATACAAATCTTTTCAAATCGAACAAATACTATTCTGTCTGATTTGTTTTAATTTGTTGGATTTCTCGCCGTAGGCGACAGAAAATCACTATTTTTCGCAAATGCGAAACTTGAATATATAATAACGTAGCAGTAAGGTAAATAGTGTGTAAGGTGGAAAAAAATATTTGGTGTAGATTCAACTACGAAGTGCAACACCATGATGCAAAGATAGCAAAAATTTTCTTTTAGGAGTATCAAAGTTCAAAAGTTTTCTGGGGCGGAGGTTG
>CAJOEN010000005.1 GCA_905233475.1 uncultured Bacteroidales bacterium | reverse complement strand
TTGCTCCTGCAACACAAAATACTGTGTATCAACGAGAAAAAATTTATATTTTCCGCCGGGGTTCGGTACTTTTTGGACTTTTTTGTGAGAATTTTGAGTTCAATCGAAAGAAAAATCAAGGTATTTTGACAACAATTTGGAGGTGTTTTGGGAGAATAAAACAGAAAAAAACAAAATATATTCCTGTAATACAGCTGATTACATGAAAAGAAAGGTAGGTAACGAATAGGGATGACAAGAATGTATATCGCTGAAAATGAAAATATTATATTAGGCGAGAAAATGTCTATTTTTTATTGAGTTTAAGAACAACTTTTTCGTACATCTCACGGAATTTTTTCGGATTTTTGGAATAATAATCCAAACTTTTGTCGAAGGTTTCTTTGGTTACACCGTACCGTTCAAAAATTTGGTTGTATGTGTAAGCAATTTCACCTATAAGGGTATCACATTCGTAGCCGTTGGTTACGTTGAAATAGGCATCGGCGGTATGCATCTCCGCAAGTATCTCTATCATAGCCTTTTCGCTTACCACACCCTCTGGTATTTTTTTATTGTGGCACGATACGGCCGTAACCATCGCAAGTGCCAGAAGAATAATCGCCATACGTTTGGCAGATTCTTTTTTACCTATATATTCTGATTTTATCATTTAAAAAAAGAGTTGTAAAGTTTTTCGTCTCCTATTGTTGATTGCGGACCGTGACCTGGAAAAATACGGTAGTCGTCGGGTAAAGTGAGTACCTGAGAGCGCAATTTCTCAATCAGCAAATCGTAATTACCTGTGGGCAAGTCGGTTCGGCCTATGCTACCGCAAAACAAAGCATCGCCAGTGAATACGGCTTTTTCGGAATGCAAACAGTAAACCATGCTCCCGGCGGCGTGTCCGGGCACAAAACGTGCTTCTATTTCGGCATTGCCGAAAGGTATTATCTCTTTGTCGATGATATTCTTAACGGGAATATCGTTGAGTTCTCCGACATTGAAACCCAAAACTGAGGCATAAATCTCCGACTGTCGGAATATTTTACCGGCATCGGCGTGAAAAAAAACGGGGACTTTGCTGTTATCGTATATCCATCTAAGTCCTGCCATGTGGTCTATATGAGTGTGGGTGAGCAATATAGCAGTGATTTTTAGATTTTGTTTGGACAGAAATTCCGCCATAATATCGTTTTCGGCAGGGGTTTCCATACCCGGGTCTATCACCAAACAACAATGCGTTTCGTCGTACACAACATAAGTATTCTCTTCGATATGATTAAATACAAAAGTTTCTATTTTTGCCATAATGCAATGATTTTCAAATTATTGCTTTTTTATACAGGAAAACCACACTCTTTCCGTATATTTGCAAAAATACATAAAATAAATGAATTGGAAACTAAGGCACAAAAACAAACCGATAAAACTCTTTCTTAAAATACAATTTAAGGGGTCTCATAAACAATATAAAACTCGACAAGCAAAAAAATACAGATAGCCGTCATATAAATATGGACGAAGACGCGGCACGTTTCCTTGAACGGCTGCAAAGGAAAATTCTTGCAGTAGGACAATAAAATCGAAAAAACGCGTTACTTTTTTAATTTCTTAATAATCAGAAGCATGAAAAAAACAACCCTATTCTGTTTGGCACTGACAGCCCTCGCAGCCACAGCCTCCGCACAATTCTATGAATGGGGAGAAAGACTGCCGGACACAACTTATACCGATAGTACAGGGAAGAAATATATTTCGGGTGGGGATTGGTATTTGAAAAATACTTTCAAAATTTTGAGTATCAAGACATTCAAACACCAAGGAAAGACTGCCCTTCTAATCCATGTCAGATGCGTGGATACCGCGTTGTATAATGCCTGCGAAAGAAAATCTGGGCGTCGTTATGCAGAGTCAAATGCGGAAATGACAATTGTCAGTTTTCCTTCCGATAGAGCTTGCAACGGCATTGTGCTGGAAGTGGGCAACACTTATAATATGTGCATCTGGCTTTGGAATAAATATCCGTTTGTAAGCGGGCTTAAACCGCACGATTACTGGGAAATAGAAGGTGTTCGTATCCCTAGTAAAAAATTAAAGTCTCAACCTTTGCTGGTAGAAGAATTGCACGGATTATGTCTGGAACAATGAAAGAAATGGCATTGTAAAAAAATCGCACCTTTGTAATTTTAAATCCAAAATATGACCAACAAATTCAAAATACGTCCGGCGCAGGCAGGAGAGGCAGGCCTGGTGCTTGAGTTCATCAAACGTCTTGCCGAATATGAAAAATGCTCCGACGAGGTAGTCGCCGACGAAGTTACCCTGCACCATTCCTTGTTTGTGGAGCGTTCCGCCGAGGTGATATTTGCCGAGGAGGACGGCGTGGTGATAGGCTTTGCCCTCTTTTTCCACAATTTCTCCACTTTCGTGGGACGCAAGGGACTCTATCTCGAAGACCTTTTCATCGTCCCCGAAAAGCGCGGCAAGGGCTATGGAAAAGCCTTGCTGAAATATCTTGCCAAGCTTGCGGTGGAGCGCAACTGCGGCCGTATGGAATGGATTTGTCTCGACTGGAATCAGCCCGCCATCAAGGTGTACCGCTCCATAGGAGCCGTCCCCATGGACGAATGGACCGTGCAACGACTCGGCGAACAGGCACTGAAACATTTTGCCGAAAAAGGATAAAACATGCTTACGATAGGTACAACCGATATGTGTTCGCACTTGCAGAAACGGCCGGTCGCCAAGGGTTACGGCAAAAGCCATGTGGTTGCTTGTCGATATGGGACTGCTGTACCCCCGCCGAGATAACGCCTTTCGTCGGAAAAAACGACAAAAAATCTCTTGAAAAAAACATCGACTATGGAAATTGACCTTTTACTGGAGTTTGGCAACCGCAAACAGTTGCGGGAGTGGTTTGTGGCTAATCACACCGCCGCGGGCCACTGCTGGGTTACCTGCAACCGTAGCAAAACGCCCCGTCCAGATGCCGTCCCCTATATCGAGGTGGTGGAGGAGGCTCTCTGTTTCGGCTGGATAGACAGTACCTGCAAGCGTCTGCCCGACGGACGGCTGGCGCAACGACTGTCGCCACGCCGCAAAAACAGCCATTGGACGGAACTTAACCGCCAACGCTGTAGTGATTTAGAAACGCGCGGACTTATGACCGAGGACGGGAGGAAAGCTCTGACTCTTGCAAACGAAAAAAAATAAATAAAACAGGAAACCATTATGAATGAAGCACTTATCGTCATTGACATTCAGAACGACATAACTAAGCACTACAAAGACATTATCGACAACATCAACGCCTCCATCGACTGGGCTGTGGCAAAGGATATGCACGTTGTCTATATCAAGCACAACAACATAAGCGCCGGCACCCGCACTTTCAAACCCGATAGCCGTGGCGCGGAACTTGTCCCTGAGCTCAAAGTGGTGTCTAACAATATCTTCGTGAAAACGAAAAGCAATGCCCTTACGAGCGACGCTTTTTCCGCTTTTATAGAAGCAAACAACGTCAATGAGTTTTATATCTTAGGAGCGGACGCTACTGCCTGCGTAAAATCCACCTGTTTCAATTTGTGCAAGGCAGGTTTTACTGTGCATGTCATCTCCGACGGCGTAACCAGCTACGACCTTAAAAAGTTGCCCGAAATGCTCTCCTACTATGCCAAACAAGGCTGTGAAGTGAAAACCTTGGCAGAAACTATTAAATATCTTTAACCCAATGATTTATGTCCAACCTGATAACAAGCTTTCGTATCTTGTGCAGCATATCCCTGCTGTTTTGCAAAGCACTTTCGCCGTTGTTCTATGCGTTGTACCTTACAGCAGGACTTTCCGATATGGCCGACGGATGGGTGGCGAGTAAGACAAAGACGGTCAGCGAGTTCGGTTCCAAATTCGACACCATTGCGGATATTGTTTTCGTCGCTGTGTGCCTTTACAAGCTGCTTCCGGTGATGGCACTCCCCGTATGGATTTACGTTTGGACAGGTGTTGTCGCCGCCGTCAAGATTTTCAATGTGGTTTACGGATTTGTCAGGCAGAAAAAGTTTGTCGCCGTGCACAGCCTTTTGAACAAGGCAACGGGATTTCTGCTGTTCCTGTTACCTTTTACCCTTCCTTTTGTCGATGTAAAATACAGTGCTGTAGTGGTTTGCGTGTTAACAACCGTAGCGGCGGTTTGGGAAAACAGAATATGTAAAGACACAATAATTACATTCAAATTAAATAAAAAATAATCAAAATATATGGAAACCAACAGAATATTATTACGCCCGTGGCGCGAGAGCGACGCCGCAACGCTTTTCAAATACGCCTCCGACCCCGAGGTTGGCCCTCGCGCGGGCTGGCCCCCGCACAAGAGCGTAGAGGAGAGCCTCGAGATTATCCGCACCGTTTTCAACACTGAAACCATGTGGACGGTGGAACTGAAAGAAACAGGCGAGGCCATAGGCTGCGTGGGCTACCTGCCCGCCGCCGCCGCCAACCTCGAAATTCCCTCCGACCAGTGCGAGGTAGGCTACTGGATTGCCCGTCCCTACTGGGGTAAGGGCATCTGCACCGAGGCCATGCGGCTGATGGTGGATTACTGTCTCAACGAGAAAGGCTTTTCCGTGCTCTGGGGCACGTATTTCCCATCCAACCCCGCCTCCGGCCGTGTGATGGAGAAATGCGGTTTCGCCGACACCGGCAGGGAGACCCTCTGTCCCAACCTCGAAATCGGCTCCGACCGCCCCGTAAGAGTTATGAAATTGGAAAAAACATCTAATATGAAAACAGAAATAAACCCAAAAGAAACCAAACGCGCCTACGCTTTTGAGATGTGGCTTAACGCTCCCATGCCTATGGTTACATTGGTTAAAACAATGAATGTGAGCCACTTAATAAAACTAAGCCGTAAGAGCGGCATTAAATTCAACACGCTTATGTGCTGGTGCATAGGCAAAGCGGCTGTAGAAACGGAGGAAATGTTTTTGCTACCCGAAAACGGAAAATTGTTCCGCTACAACCAAATTGCTGTAAACGTAGTGGTGAAAAACAACAAAGGCGGAATAAACTCCTGCGACATCCCCTTTTCCGACGACCTGCGGCGGTTCAACAATGATTATCTGACCTTGACCACCAAAACGGCGGAGGAGTGCCAAAGCAGTTTCCTCGACGACCACATGGTTGTTGGAACTTCGGCAATGATACAGACGGAGCTCGACTGCGTTGTAAACCAGTACACCGACAAATTCCTCAACCCTATGGTAATGTGGGGCAAATACCGCAAAAGTTTGTTCAAGACCACATTGCCCGTGTCGTTCCAGTTCCACCATGTGCAGATGGACGGCGGCGATGCGGCGAGGTTTCTTGAGCGACTGCAAAGGACAATTCTTGCCGCAGAGAAATAAAACTGGCAGTGCAACGTTAATAAATGACACTTGAACAAAAAGAATACGAAAAGAAAACTTGCAAAAATTTTCTTGGGATTTCAATTGTAAAAAATAACAAATGAGAAAGCATTGGATCGATAATCTGCGGTGGGTTACAGTGCTTTCGGTGCTGCTGTACCACGTTATCTATTTCTACAACAACAAAGGCGTTTTCGGTGGCATAGGCGGCTTTGGCGAATATCCGCAAGTGCCTCAGTATCAGGATGTACTGATGTATATACTGTATCCGTGGTTTATGCCTTTGCTGTTTTTGCTGGCGGGCATTGGCTCGCGCTATGCTCTCGAAAGAAAGCCGGCGGGCAAGTGGTTCGGCGCACGGACACGCAAACTTTTGGTGCCCAGTACTATAGGCTTGTTTGTTTTCCATTGGATGACGGGCTATTTCAACACCGTAGTGGCATCGAGGGCTGGAGTGTTCGACGGACTTCCCGTAGTAGCTAAGTATTTCATCATGGCCGTAAGCGGCACGGGTCCCTTGTGGTTTGTGCAGACACTGTGGCTGCTGTGCATAGCGTTGCTTCTGGTGCGCCTAATCGACCGCAAGGACAAGTTTTGGACACTGTGCGGCAAGTCGGGCATAGTGGTAGTGGTGGCGCTCGGCGTGCTGTTCTGGCTGGCCTCCTACACAATGGTGCAAAATCCCCGTCCCGAAAGCCTCGACGGACTTCTGAACCTCTACAAGCCGTTGTTCTACCTGGTGCTTTTCCTGATGGGATATTTCGTTTTCTCGCACGACGAGGTGCAGCAGAAAATCGCCAAATACTGGATACCCTTGATGGCCTGTGCCGTGTTGTCGGGTATAGTGCTGATTGTCACCACCTTCGGGCAGGACAACACCTCGCCGCAGTACCTCTGCAGTCCCCTTAACAACCTCTACGGCTGGCTGATGTGCCCTGCCATGATGGGATGGTTCAAAGCCAAGTTCGACCGCACCTGCCGTTTCGCCGACTATATGACGAAGAGCAGCTTCGGACTATATATAGTTCATTATCTGGTTATTGCCAGCCTCGGCTATATGATGAAAACCTACACCGCCTTGCCGCCCGTACTTATGTACTTGATACTCGGCCTTGCCGTTTTCACCCTCTCGCCTTTGCTCTACGAGGTTTTGCACAGAATCCCCGTGCTGCGCTGGTGCATCTTCGGTGAGAAACGCAGGAAATAAAACCGGACATGTCGTCGTTATTACAGACGAAATAAACCAATACAATCATGAAAATAGCAACCTCCCTCAGTGTAACACTTTTTGTCCTTGCTGCCATAACCTCGTGCAATAGAGGATTTAAGGCAACGGCAACCGATGAAGCCAAATTGGACACCAATCTGGGCAAACGACCGAAGCTATTGGGAAGTTAAGGAGCCTTTCGAAGAGAACGGTCGTACGGTGCGTATCGAAGTTATGGTTTTTTAGAATATGAAGATAGTATTGCAGCTATCTCTTTTCCAGCAATATTACATTCTCTACGTGCTGGGTGTGTGGAAACATGTCCACAGGCTGTATGGCTTTGACCTCGTATTTTTCCTGAAGCATGGCAACATCGCGGGCTTGGGTAGCTGGATTACAACTCACATAAACGATTTTCTGTGGCAGGGCGGCCAAAAGCTGTTGCACCACTTTTTCGTGCATTCCGGCACGCGGCGGGTCGGTGATAACGATGTCGGGAATGCCGTTCTGAGCTATGAAATCGGCAGTGAGTATGGCGGCCATGTCGCCGGCATAGAAAACGGTGTTGTCCAAGCCGTTTATTTCGGAGTTCTTGCGTGCGTCCGCTACCGCGTCCTCAACATACTCTATACCCACCACTTTTTTGCAGTATCCAGCCACAAAATTGGCAATGGTACCCGTGCCGGTGTACAGGTCATATACGGTCTCTGCCCCGTGCAAGTCGGCGAAATCGGCCACAAAACCGTACAAATTGCGTGCCTGAGGCGAATTTGTCTGGTAAAACGATTTGGGACTGATACGGAATTTCAACGGCTTGTCCGTATTACGGTATGCTGGCATTTCCTCCGTGATAAAAGGATTGCCGCTGTAGCAAACCACGTCCAAATCGGCATAGGCGTCGTTTAGTTTTTCGTTTACAATATATTGTAACGAGGTTATCTGCGGAAACTCGGCTTTTATAAAATCCAGCATAGGGAAAAGTAAGGTCTTATCGTCCTTGGCCACAATGACTATAAGCATCCACTCACCACCTTGTGTGTTGCGTATCACCAAATTGCGCAAAAATCCCTCGTGGGTGCGCCTGTCGTAAAAATCCAAATCCTTCTCGATTGCGTATGTGCGTATCTTGTTGCGGATATCGTTGGAAAGGTCATCCTGAAGGGCACAGTACTGTATATCAAGCACTTTGTCGTAAAGTCCCGGTATGTGCAACCCAAGGGCGTTGGGCTGTGGCACAAAATCGGGATTGGCTATTTCTTCGGGAGTCATCCAGCGGCGGTTGGAAAAAGTGAACTCCAACTTGTTGCGGTAGTGGAAAATACGTTCCGAACCGCAGATAGGACGCATGGAACTCGTGTCGATTTTCCCTATACGTTGCAGGTTGTTAGCCACTTGGTTCTGTTTGCAAACAAGCTGGTCGTCGTAGTTCATCTGCTGCCATTTGCAACCACCGCACACTCCGAAATGGAGGCACTGCACAGGCACACGACGGTCGCTGTAATGCTTTATGGCTATGGCCTTGCCTTCGGCGTAGTTTTTCTTGGATTTCAAAATTTTGATGTCCACCACATCGCCGGGCACCACAAAAGGCACAAACACAACCTTATTTTCCACCCGTGCCAAAGCCATACCCTCGGCGGCCGCGTCGGTAATCTCAACATCGGTATATATAATTTCTTTCTTGGGTTTTCTCATAAAAGTATCTGTTTTAGTGATAGTTGCAAACAAACCGTATTGCAATCATAAAGTAATTCAATTGCTTTGTAGATTTGAAATCTTCCAAAGAAATTTTGCAATCCTTAGCTCCTAATTAAAAAAGAAGCAAAGTGAACACACAATGCTTCTTTTTTCTCCTTTAAAGGCTTATTTTTCTTTTTTGGCGCCAAAGAAAACAAAACTCTATCGTTCGTCGGAAACTGTCAGTTTTTTTCTGCCTTTTTTTCTGCGAGCAGCCAAAACTCGACGTCCATTTGCCGTTGACATACGTTGACGGAAACCGTGCTTATTGGCTCTCTTTCTGCGTGATGGTTGGAATGTTCTTTTCATTTTTCGTCTAATTTTTGAGTTTGCAAAATTACGAAAAAAATCAATACAAAACACACTTATTTTCAAAAAATCTTGAAATAGTGTACATTTTTAAAAAAAACACCGAAAGTAAACTATTGAACAATAGCCTGTTAAAAAAAACAAAAGCAGGACTTTTATCGTGAACAAAAAAATAATTACTTTTGCAAAACCAAAAAAAAGACTTTTTTGCATTAAACTACAAAAGTAAAATGACAAAAGACACATTTATCGAATATGTTTCAAATCCTCTGAAATTCAGCCTTCAGGACAAATTGGACATACACACGGAGAAAGTGAGTTACCCGTTTTGTGCGGTACTTCAGGTTCTCGATCTGCTCAGCGACAAAGCAACTTTGGGCGCCGATTTCGACCCACAAATGGTTTCGCGCGTTTCGGTACAGCTGCCAGAAAGCCACATGCTAGCCAAAATGCTCGAAAAAACAGCACAAAAAGACGACGGAGCCTCGGACAACGAGGCCAAGCACCTGAAAGAAAAAATCGAAGCGGCAAAAAACAAGGAAATGGGCTTCACCGCTTCCGGAAGCATCGACATTCTTGACGAAATAAACTCGTTTCAGGACATATCTTTCAAAACCGCACCAAAGAGTGTGATTTTGGAGAATTTTCTTGAGCCGAACACAAAAAACCTGCCACATCAGAGTCAAAGCAACAGCCTTTCCATCGACGAATTGGGCAAAAAAAGCAACTCCGACGAAAGTGGCTTAACTTCTGAAACTCTTGCAGTTATACTCGAAAAACAAGGCAAAGTCGAGAAAGCAATAGAAATTTATGAAAAATTGATACGTCAAAATCCAGAAAAAAATAGTATCTTTGCAGTCCGAATTTCGGAATTGAAAAATAAGTTAGAAACTAAATAAAAAAAAGATACACAATGTACACAGCTCTTGTAGTTATCATACTTGTAATATGCGTTTTGTTGGCACTCGTAGTGCTTGTTCAGAACTCCAAAGGCGGCGGATTAGCATCCAATTTCCAAAATCAAAACCAGTATATGGGCGTTAGAAAAACCGCCGACGTTATCGAGAAGGCCTCTTGGGTACTTGCCATAGCACTTATGGTGCTGAGCCTTGCCTGTGTTGCTTTTGTGCCTAAGCACAATGATGACCAGCCCGAAGTAAAAAGCGAACTTAACCTAAATGTAAATATCCCGACACAGCCACAAGCTCAGGCAGCCAACACTCCGGCTCCTGCAGCACAACCAGAGGCTGAATAGAGGTATTTTCAAACAACAGCAAAGAATTTAAAAGCGATTTGCCACGCAAATCGCTTTTTTTTTAACGACATACGGCCATGAACATAAGCCAACAGGTGCAACAATTGCTTTTTGCCAAATTCCCGCACACGCCCACCTGCGGTCAGCAAGAGGCGTGCCGTATGCTCACCGACTTCCTATTCGACCCCGACCCGCTTTCGGCTTTTATCCTTAAAGGCTATGCCGGTACCGGAAAAACTACCCTTGTAAGTGCTCTGATACAGACACTTCCGGCTTTGAAAGTGCGGTCGGTGCTACTTGCCCCTACCGGAAGAGCCGCCAAAGTGCTGTCGAACTATTCTGGGCGTCAGGCGCTTACCATACACAAAAAAATTTACACTACCGTCGCCGACAACTACGGCATACTGCGGTGTACCAAAGCCCGAAACAAACACTCATACACCCTTTTCATTGTGGATGAAGCCTCGATGATTGGCGAGGAAAACGACAGCGGAAACGACCTGCTTGCCGACCTTATAAGCTACGTAAAAGAAGGTAGCCACTGCCGATTGCTACTAATAGGCGACATGGCACAATTACCACCAGTAGGTTCGCCGGTAAGTCCCGCCCTCGATTGCGAATACCTATCGCACGCTTTCGACCTAAACATTTACTCTTGTGAACTTACCGAAGTTGTAAGGCAATCCGAAACATCTGGAATATTGCACAATAGCACTCTGATACGCAATCAGATAGCCCTGCAAGACGATATGGTGCAGACCCCACTTTTCGACCTCAACGATTTCGAAGACATAAAACGTATCGACGGCGGCGAGCTCGAAGATATTCTTAATAAAGAATATTCCGAAAAAGGTTCCGAAGAGGTGGTGCTGATTTGCCGTACAAACAAACGCGCCAACATTTTCAACAACGAGATACGCAGCCGCATTCTCTTCCGCGACGACCAGCTGAACACCGGCGACTACCTGATGGTGGTAAAAAACAACTACTACTGGGCTGACGAGGACTCGGGCATTGGCTTTATTGCCAACGGCGACATTGCCGAGATACTACGTCTGCGCAATTTCGAGGAACTATACGGCTTCCGTTTTGCCACGGCTTCACTGCGATTCATCGACTACCACGAAACCCCTGAAATCGAATGCAAAATACTGTTGGACACCCTTGTGTCGGAATCGCCATCGCTTACCGCCGACGAAAGCCGTCGCCTGTTCGAGCAGGTAAGTTTCGACTATGCCGACCTCCCCACCAAAACCGACAGAATGAAAGCAGTCCGTAACAACCCTTATTTCAATGCATTACAGGTAAAATTTGCCTATACCCTAACATGCCACAAAACACAAGGCGGGCAGTGGGACACCGCCATCATAGACCAAGGCTTCATTCCCGATGACACCCCAGACCGCGAATATCTGCGATGGCTGTACACCGCCCTCACACGGGCAAAAAAACAGGTGTATCTGCTTAATTTCAAGGACGAGATGTTTTAAAAGTAATAATGTAAAGAAGTTGCGAGCAAATCATCAAAAATCTATGATTTTTGATGATTTGCTCGTATTTTTTTCTTGTGTGTTGAATAGAAATTATGTGAACTCAACTGTCAAGTTCAACAAAAAAGGGTCGGACTTGTGTCCAACCCTTATTGCTATGTTATTACAATCGTTATTTGTTGAAATAGCGGTTGAGCAGGCCTTCCAAAGCCTTACCGTGACGGGCTTCGTCGCGGGCCATCTCATGAACGGTGTCGTGTATGGCATCAAGGTTGAGAGCTTTGGCGCGTTTGGCAAGGTCGGTTTTGCCTGCTGTGGCACCATATTCGGCATCGACACGCATTTTCAGGTTCTCTGCAGTGCTGTCGGTGAGCACTTCGCCAAGCAGTTCGGCGAACTTAGCGGCGTGTTCGGCTTCTTCGAAAGCGGCTTTTTCCCAATAGAGTCCTATTTCGGGATAGCCTTCGCGGTGAGCCACACGAGCCATAGCCAGATACATACCAACTTCCTTGCATTCGCCTTCGAAGTTCATACGCAGGTCGGCCTTGATGTCCTCGGGGGCGTCTTTAGCCACGCCTACTATATGTTCGGCGGCCCAAGTTTTGATGTCTTCTTTCACTTCCTGCATCTGTTTTCCGCAGATGGGGCATTTTTCGGGCATTTCGTCGCCTTCATATACGTAACCGCACACGGGGCAGATAAATTTTTTACTCATAATGTTATTCTCCTTTTTATTAAATGTATTTTTTTACTTTTTGGGTTCCCATTTGCATCTTACCGGCGACACAATGGCACCCTCGTCTTTCAGCAGTTTGAAAGCCTTGTCTATTTCCTTACGGTCGGCACCGAGGGCTTTTTCCACCTCGCCGGCGCTCATCGGACGACCAGTTTCGGCCATCACTTTCAGGATTTTGTCTTTCATCGTTCTAACGTTTTATTGTTCCTCGAAACTGTCTTTGCCTACGCCACAGAGGGGGCATTCGAAATCGGCGGGAAGGTCTTCCCATTTGGTTCCGGGGGCAATTCCGTGTTCGGAGTCGCCTTTAGCTTCGTCGTAAACGTAACCGCAAACGGTGCAAACATATTTTTTCATTGTTGTAAATATTTGATTAATAATTAATTAGTCGAGTACCAAGCTGGGTGCGGAATAGGTGCGTGCGGCCAGCTCTTGGTTGAGCATGTACAAGCCTTTGGGGTCGCTGCCGAAGAGTTCCATTTTGGTAATCATGTCGTTGGCGTTGGTTTCTTCTTCGCCCTGTTCTTTGATGAACCAGTCGAGGAACTGCATGGTGCGGAAGTCTTTTACTTTGTAAGCCGCATCGTAGATGTTGTTAATCAGGGATGTAACGTATTCCTCGTGTTCAAGGCCGGCCTTCAGCACGTCCATGTCTTTTTTGAATGTTTTGTCGGGTTTGCCAATGGCTTCGAGGATTACTTTTTCGCCGTTGTTGTGCAGATACTGGTAGAAAAGCATTGCGTGGTCGCGCTCTTCCTGAGCCTGAATCATGTACCAATTGGCGAAGCCGTTAAGTCCACGGCCTTCAAAATAACTAGACATATCAAGATACAGGTATGCCGAGAATAACTCTTTGTTAATTTGCTCGTTGAGCAGTTTGGAAACTTTTTTGTCTAACATAATTATGTGTGTTTTTTAGTTATACGTTAAAAGTGCAAAATTACGTCTTTTTTTTCGAAAAACAAACTTTTTGCAAAAAAATATATTTCTTCAATGGAAGACACTTTCATACATCGCACTGTGGCAAAATTCGCAACATTCTAAAAAAGCAGATTTTTGGACATAAAAACGCATTTGTGGTAAAAGATAATGTCGGTTTACGTTTTTTCCAATATCAATAAATCAATTACTTATAATTATAGGTAAAGAAAATTTTGTAGCGTTACAAAAAAATCGTATCTTTGCACACGCAAAACGAAAAAGTTTATTCGGTCTGTTAGCTCAGTTGGTTCAGAGCGCTTCCTTCACACGGAAGAGGTCGAGAGTTCGAATCTCCCACAGACCACCAATTAGCCCCTGCAAAGGGGCTTTTTTATTGGTATAAAGTGTTTTTATTCCGATACTATGGCGAAAAAATAGTTTCACCCTAACACAATATAACCCTAAAAAAACGTAATTAAAAAGACCATCTCTGACCTTGGTTTGACACGTGAGCAGTTTATTGAAGTGCTGGAAAACCTGTAAATAAATCCGAATGATTTTTTTTTCGTATCTTTGCACTTTAAAATAAAGACATGACGGACTACGCAACAACCATTGCCACACGTCTCAGTTTAGGTGTGAGGCAAGTCGAAAAGACCATAGAACTGCTTAAAAACGGTGCCACGGTGCCGTTTATAGCACGTTACCGCAAGGAGGCCACCGGAAACCTCAACGAGGTGCAGATTGCCGCCATACGCGACCTTGTGGCCAAGCTGCAGGAACTCGACAAACGCCGCGAAGCCATACTCGCATCCATCAAGGAACAAGGCAAACTCACCCCCGAACTCGAAAAACAGATACTCGACGCCGACAACCTCACCACCCTCGAAGACCTCTACCTGCCCTACAAGCCTAAGCGCAAAACCCGCGCCTCGATGGCTGTAGAAAAAGGTCTCGAACCCTTGGCGGAGAAAATCCTTCTTCAACAAAATATTGACATACAGCAATTTGCTAAAACCTTTGTAAATCCCGAAAAAGGTGTGAACAACACCGACGAGGCTCTGGCAGGCGCCGCCGACATTATTGCCGAACGCATCAGCGAGGACGCAACGGCACGCAACGCCATGCGTAAATTCTTCGGCACTCACGCCATGATTACCTCCAAGGTGGTGAAGGACAAAGCCGACGAGGGCGCCAAATTCAAGTCGTGGTTCGACTGGAGCGAAGGCGTGGACAAAATACCGTCGCACCGCATACTGGCCATGTTCCGTGGCGAAAACGAGGGTGTGCTGCGTGTCAAGATTGCCCCGAAAAACGAGGAATGGGCCACCGAACGTCTTGACCGACTTTTTGTGAAAGGGCGTAACGAGAGTTCAAAAGTGGTGTATAACGCGGTGAGGGACAGCTACAAACGACTGCTCGCCCCTTCCATCGAAACGGAGTTTTACAATCAGCTGAAAGCCCGTGCCGACCAAGAGGCTATCAAGGTGTTTGCCGAAAATCTGCGTCAGCTGCTGCTGGCCTCGCCGCTGGGACAGAAACGTGTTATGGCCATAGACCCCGGCTTCCGCACAGGATGCAAAGTAGTGTGTCTCAACGAACAAGGCGACCTCGAACATAACGAGACAATATATCCCTTCGGCTCCGTCCGCGACGAGCACGACGCTATAAAAAAAATAGAATCACTTGCCGAAGCCTTTGAAATTCAAGCTATAGCCATTGGCAACGGCACGGCAGGACGTGAAACGGAAGAGATTGTAAAACAAGCTCATTTCAAAAACAAACCGATTGCCGTAATGGTGAGCGAAAACGGCGCGTCGGTGTATTCCGCCTCCGATGTGGCTCGCGAGGAGTTCCCCGACTACGACGTTACCGTGCGCGGCGCTGTTTCCATAGGCCGCCGCCTGATGGACCCGCTGTCGGAACTCGTAAAGATAGACCCCAAATCGATAGGCGTGGGACAGTACCAGCACGATGTGGACCAGACCCTTCTGCAGCAAAGTCTCAACGATGTGGTGGAGAGTTGCGTCAACAGCGTGGGCGTGGAGCTGAACACCGCCAGCAAGGAACTGCTGTCGTATGTGTCGGGCATTGGTCCGGCATTGGCAAAGAACATAGTGGCCTACCGCAACCGCAACGGGGCTTTTGCCTCGCGACGCGAATTGCTCAAAGTGGAGCGCTTGGGCGAAAAGGCTTTCGAGCAGTGCGCCGGATTTCTGCGTATCCGCGAGTCGGAGAATCCCCTCGACCGCAGCGCCGTACACCCCGAACGCTACGCCCTTGTCGAAAAAATGGCTAAAAAAGTAGGGGCGTCGGTGGAACAGCTGATGGCCGACAAAAGCCTCCGCGCCAAGATAAACATCAACGACTTTGTGGGAGACGACTGCGGACTGCCTACCCTTCAGGACATAATGAAAGAGCTGGACAAGCCCGGTCTCGATCCCCGCACCAAGTTCGAGGTGTTCGAATTCGACAACACTATAAACACTATCGACGACCTGCGTCCCGGCATGGTGCTGCCCGGCATCGTTACCAATATCACGGCCTTCGGCGCCTTTGTAGATGTAGGCATCCACAACGACGGACTGCTGCACGTGAGCCAGATGGGCGACAGATTTGTGAAAGACCCCAACCAAGTAGTAAAAATACATCAGCATCTTAAAGTGAAAGTCTTGGATGTTGACACTCATAGAAAACGTATATCATTCACACTAAAAGGTTTATAAAAATGAAGAAAGCCTATTTATTCCCCGGACAGGGAGCCCAGTTTGTTGGAATGGGCAAAGAACTCTACGAAAAATCCCCCGAACTGAAAGACATGTTCGAACAAGCCAACGAAATCATCGGTTTCCGCATTTCCGACCTTATGTTTGCCGGTACCGACGACGACCTTAAACAGACCAAAGTTACGCAGCCTGCCATATTCCTGCACTCCACCATTTTGGCCAAGAGCCTCGCCGATTTCGCGCCCGAGGCTGTGGCAGGACACTCGTTGGGCGAATTTTCGGCCCTTGTGGCCGCAGGTGCCATGAATTTCGAAGACGGCCTGCGCCTTGTCATAGCACGCGCCAACGCCATGCAGAAAGCCTGCGAGCTGAAGCCCTCCACCATGGCCGCCATCATCGGCCTCGACGACAAAACCGTGGAAGACGTGTGCGCCTCCATCGCCGACGTGGTGGTTCCGGCCAACTACAACTGCCCCGGCCAACTCGTAATCTCCGGCTCTATGGAAGGTATCGAAAAAGCCTGCGAAAAACTGAAAGAAGCAGGTGCCAAACGTGCACTGCCGCTGAAAGTGGGCGGAGCTTTCCACTCGCCTCTGATGGAACCCGCACGCGTGGAACTTCAGGCAGCCATCGAACAAACAAACTTCAAAACTCCCGTTTGTCCTGTTTATCAAAACGTTGACGCAAAGCCCGTTACCGACCCGGTAACCATAAAGAAAAACCTCATAGCCCAGCTCACCTCGCCCGTGCGCTGGACCGCCACGGTGCAGAACATGGTAGCCGACGGTTTCGACACCTTTATCGAAGTGGGCCCGGGCACAGTGCTACAAGGACTTGTAAAGAAAATCAAACCCGACGCCACTCTGATAAGCGCCTAATAAAAATAATTAGAGTAACTTCTATAATTGTCTCGAAGAGACTAACTTTCAATAACCCCACATGCAAATGTGGGGTATATCAAAAAACATGAAATTGGCGTGTCGAAGACATGCGCTCTCAAAAACAATAGAAGTTTCCTTATGAAATGGATATACAGCGGCGGGGTTGTGTAATTCTGCCGCTGTTTTTGCAAAATAGTTATGACAACGCTGACCGCTTCCGACAAACGCAGATTTCTTCTGCTCAGGGCAATATCTATTGCACAGATTGTTGTCGGTGTAGCTTTTATTGTGTTGTCGTACGGAAAACTGTCCACACCTGCAACGGTGGTGCTTTGCACGGTAACATTTTTTGGGGTGTTGACTACAGCGTTCAGAAAAGATGTCGCGGCATGGCTTCTGTTAACCACATCGCTGGTATGGTTTATGCAGATGATGGACACGTTCATATATTTCTTATTTTATATGACATTCCGGATGGATGTCTTTGTTTACGCCATAGCCATGTCCGCACTTTCGGTGACGAATCTGTTTTTGGCGGATTATTTTTGGACGAAAACCAATGGCAAACAATTCAAAGTAAAGCGCTTATGTTTTTTATTAAGCATTGTGATGTCCTTTTTTCCCACCATTTCGTATGTTTACCGTAGTTACGACATCGACGATGTGTCTTACCGTTTATACCTGCCGGAAAATAAGTACCAAAAACCCCAAATCATTTTTTCAAACAATGGCAGCACTGCACATATCGCCACTATTTACGACAAAGATGCGGCATTAGCCATCAGAGCCAATTCTGACTGCGATTCCACCTGCTGTTTTTCAAGCAGTTGCCGCGTTCGCATAAAGACCAGATTCACCGCCATTACCTCTATTAAGTTGATTAAAAACGCGTCCACAGGCCAATTCTACGATGATGCGGCGGAAATCCACGTTTCGAACCATCCCTACAGCGGCGGATTTAAAATGAGTCTTTCGGATTTGTGGTGGTAAAAAAATCAGAAATGATATTCGTAACCCACGCAAATCATGTTGTACACCATTCTGTGATGTGCTTTGGTTGCCCCCAAGTCTTCTTTTCTCCAACCTGATCCTGACCAACTCTGTTGAACGAAATTCTTACCGTAATTCATTTGTAAGCCAAAGCGCAGACTGCTTTTGTCAATAAGGCTGATTCTCACTCCGGGCTGGGCAAAACCGCCGAAAAGAAATAATTCGTAAGTGTTAGCGGCAACCCACGGCTCTGTACCGCGCTCAAAGAAAGCACCGGCCTTTACATAGAACCATTTTTTATGAAATTCGGCCCCGAATTGGGTACGGAAATAATGTCTGTCAACAAGACTTTTTTCCGCCGACGATGTACTTTTGCAGTAATCATCGGAAGCAGTATAATACTGAAATTGATACTGGTATCCCAGACCGAGTGTCAGCGACCAATTCGGATGTAAATCATAGTAGCCGGATAATAATATGTCTGCGGTGTAATAATTATTTATACCACCATCCACCCCCGGGAAAGCAAACAACCCCATACCGGCATCAATACCGATGGCGAAGGGATTGCTTTCGGTCTGTGAATATAAGTTTGTTGAAAAAGACAGGAGCACAGCCAATGATATGCCTGTAACCAAATGTTTTACATAAGATTTCAAACCGTTACCGAAACGATTTGCCGCTTTGTTTAATTCTTTATTTTTCATATTGCTTTATTATTTTTGTTGAAACTTTCATAAGACTTCCGCGAAGTTACAGTATTTTTCCGATATTTCCAAAAAATACCGCAATTATTTATAGGGGGGTATTTCACTGATTCATAATATATTTACCGATGGGACAGAAAATTATCAGAGGCTGAAAAACATATTTTTTTCAGGGATTTCGAATAAGATTTATTAGTTTTTTGATGTGGATTTTAGTAATAAAAATGCAAAACACTTATTATCAATGCACTGTGCAACATTGTCTTAACCTGAAAAAACAACCTATTCACGTCATTTTTTGATTGGCTTGGCAGGTGGTGACATTTCATCGGTAATCGCTAAAATGCTCCATAAGCATTTTCTTGCAATCTTTGTTGAAACGGATTGTTTTAGTGTAGTTTGACTTTCTGACATAATAATTTGCACTTTTGAAATTGCCGAGATATGTTATGCTCAACATACCAGCTCCACCGATGTATGCCGTTATATAAAACTTCTCAAACACTTGCCACAAGCCAAATCCAAGTGCGGCTGCGTTTATCAAGAAAGCTGTGACCGCCTTGCCATAACAACCTGCATATAAGTGTCCCAGCCCGGGCACTATAGAAAGCCACATGGCCACTTCTTCCTTTTTTAACTTAGGACAGTTTTTATATATCGAATCGATAATGGTTCCATCGATGTTGCTTTGTCGTGCCATTTCCTGTGCTACGCCCTGAGCTTTGCCGTAACTGCCTGTCTCGTTCAACGACAACACCTCCAATAATAGTATTCTCATGTCGGTAGAGTCGAATAACAACCTGCAGGATTCGGCAAGTTCTATTACTTTTTCATATTGGTCTGACAGATATAAGCACATAATATAATTGAAATAATCCTCCTGAGTGGTTGCACATCGCTCCCATGTTTCAGCCGCTTTGTCGTACCTGCCCTCATTTCTATAGCACTGTACTTTGCGTTTCAAGGCTTCGCACAGCTCTTTGCGACTTGTAGCCTCGAAAGCACATCTTTCGTATTCAACAGCGGCAAGTTTGTTTTGTCCACAGGCCAAAAGGCTGTCGGCCTCGCGCATATCCTGACTTTTAACGCCTATAACTGTTGCGAATAGGAATATGAATATTGTAAAGTATTTGTACATTTCTTTGTTTATTGAGAGCGTCCCTGCTTATACGTACAGTAACGGCAGAGCCATAAATATTTCCTATGTAGAAACAGGCCGACAAGGTTCCGAACAATATTGTCTTCCAATCGTAAAATCCTGATTTATACCAGTTTTCCGCTGTTACGGCGATAAGACTTCCCGTAGTGAGAAATGTGGCTATTCCTTCCCCTAAATTCCCGGTGTAAACTTTCCCCGCCCCGGGTATGATAGCCGACATTGTAGCCGCCAACAAGGGGGATTTATCCCGTTTCTGAAGTTCTTTCTTTATCCGTGTAAACTCGGCAACCTCGCTGCTTATTCTGTAATCATTGGTATCCACTAATTTCATGCAGTCTTCAAAGCCCTTGAAGTCTCTTTTAAGAAGCTTAATTCCCGCACGTTCAAACATCGCAAGGTTCCTAACCATAGCGGATGTGTCATCAACGAGGTTTAATAAATTTTCGGCTATGTTGGGTTGTTCCAAATGCAGGTTGGCTACCGAACCAAAAAACAGGGACTCTGTACGCAACGGGGAGTTTTTTCCAACGGCAGTGTAATATTTTGCCGCAGAGTCCAGTTCCATAACATTGTAATATGTGTAGGCTTTAAGGAACCGCATACTGTCGCAGTCCGCTTTTCTATTATTTATCAGCGTTGTGGCCTCCTCTTTCATACCGTTGCCTATCAGATAGGACACAAATTGAAAATCCTCGCCAACTGTGTGCAAATTCTGCGCAACAATATAGGTCGGCAAAAGTGCCAGCATTATGAAAAGGAGCTTGTTCATTTGCTTGCGTATCGTTCCACCGTTTCATGTATAAGTTTGTCTTTCGAATCCATAAGCAGGTATGTCATCGGGTCGGCCAACGCTATACGATTGCACCGCATAAGCCTGTCTGCCGTGCATACAACGCCCACAAGCACACCGTATCTACTTACAAGCTGTTTGCTGTAGTCTGAGCAAGAGGTGGAGTAGGCACAATCTCGAGCCAATACGGGTGATACAAATTTCTGATAAGTAAAAATGCCGAGTGAAAATGCATGATACAAAGGGTTTATGGATTTTCTTTTGCTGTCGGAACCGTATTTTACAGTTTTTTCCGAAAATTCCGCTTTGAACGATTCTTTTTGCTCCACCATTTTCCACTCGTCTGCGGCGGTTATTTGCTGTGCATTAGTTTTTGGAGAAAAATACACAAGACAAAATATCACTGTGATACACAATGCAATACGGCTACTACAAGTTTTTTTTTCCATAGTTCCCTGTAGATACATGCTGTTTATTTGATTCCAAACGGATTGACCCTTTTTGCATTTGACGGCACAGAATATTCAAACTTTGTATTGATACCGAAATCCTTGGTTTTGATATTGTTATATTCTTCACGACTTACAATGGAGTCTCCTTTGTCGTTATATGTAATCTGTGTTATCTTTGTTGGAAAAGTTACCATAGGCAATTCAACATACGCACTGTAGAAAGTTTTTTTCTCTATTTTGTCTGCTTTGTTGTAAACGGCACTGTATATGGGTTTCTGACCTTCATTGACAACGACGACTTTTTTAATGGAATTGTCCTCCTTTTTTGTAGGAGTAAATGTTTTTATTATCCTGTTCCCGTCTTTTTTTACTTCCTTTAAAACGAATCCCAATTTTGTAAGATTCAAATTTGTATAATCAGAGGTAAGAAAGTATAGAAAAATCTCCGATTGTGTAGCCATTGACTTGTCTGTAATCAGCATTACTTCATTCACATCTGGCTGATATACAGCAATTTCGCCCAGAGAATTCGAGGTCATGAAATACTCTTTCGGATAGGTGTAGTGTACAACAACCTTGCCATTTGAGGAATAGTACAACGTCCTTTCATTGCGTATTAGTTTTTTGTTGTACACCTGTTTTGTCGTTATTTCTGCCGACATACGTTGCTGTGCCTTTGATTCCGAGCCAAAGACACATAAAAATAAAGAGAGTAATACACAAGGAATTACCCTCTTTATTTTTGATAAACTTATTGGTTTATAACCACATAAAGAACTTAGCATTATTTGTGTAGTTTCCTATATTACCTTGTATTGCACCTATCAGTAATACAACCCAGTCTACCGTTGTAACAACACCGAAAATACCACCAAACGTAAATGTGTACGCAGCCCACATAAAAGGTGCTGTACCCATATAATGGCGGTGTATTCCGAAGCCACCCAAAAAAGTACATAATGCCCATGCACCCCATTCACTAACACGTGCTTGGGACTCCATAACCATTGGAGTACTCAAAGCATCTACAGCGGATTGAGAGAGGTCTAGCAAAGAAACCTCCTGTGCCTGTGCGAACACTTCATCGATAGCGTTGTTGTCCACAACATAGGGATCAACTTCTGCAATGGCATTCAATGAGAATGCAAAACATGCAGTCAACAAAAAAATTAACTTTTTCATGTGATTAAAATTTTAATTATTAAACTGTTATGAATTAATTGGTTTTTCTTTGACATTGTTTCGGGGTAACGCAGGTGCCGTGCGCGCGACAAACCAGCACTTTTTCGGGAAGCACGTCGGCTGCCGAGTCGCTGATGTCGGGACGCGGGGCTATAACCTTGTAAGCCTCGAACGACATCTCTCGCGAGGTGTTGCCCACACGTGTTATCTCGCCGTAAGCCTCGATATAGTCGCCGGCATAAACGGGGGCTTTGAACTCCACCATGTCGTAGGCGCAGAAAAGTCCTTCGTCGCCGTCCTGAATAATAAGAAGCTCTGTGGCCACATCGCCAAAAAGGTGGAGCATGTGTGCTCCGTCAACCAAATTTCCTCCGTAATGGGCGTCCTTGGCGCTCATACGTACTCTTAACATTGATTTTGCTGCCATAGTGCTCTTATTTTTTTACGATGTAATCAACCAAAATAGCCTGTGTGCGAATGGCCTCGTGAGCCAGAGTGCCGGTTTTCACCACTTCCTGCGGTTCCACAATAACCAAGTCGGCGGCGGTGGCCATCAGCGGACAGAAATTCTGCGATGTGCCTTTGTAGATAAGGTTGCCGTCCTCGTCGGAAATATTGGCGCCGATAAGTGCCACGTCGGCGTGGAGGGGTTTCTCGAGCAGGTATTCTTTGCCGTCCACGGTAACTTTCTCCTTGCCGTTTTCAACCACGGTGCCAAGGCCGGTCTGTGTAAGCACTCCGCCCAGTCCTGCTCCGCCGCTGCGTATGCGTTCGGCCAAAGTACCTTGCGGGCTGAATTCCACCTCCAGCTCGCCGCTGTTCATCTGGTTTATTGTTTCTTCGTTGGTGCCGATGTGCGACACAATAAGTTTCTTAATTTGGTGATTGACAATCATTTTGCCAACGCCTTTGTTCACGTATGCTGTGTCGTTGCTTATAAGGGTGAGGTTTTTAACTCCTTTGGCGACCAATGCGTCGATAATGGATTCGGGTGTTCCAATGCCCAAAAAGCCGCCTACCATAATGGTCATTCCGTCGTGGATTTTTTCTACGGCTTCCTGTACTGTTATAAATTTGTTCATATTATCTGTTTTTTATTTCTGTTTTGTAATTTCCTAATCTTTTGTTACACACGAGGTTTCCGATTTGAAAGAAAGACCTGCCTTGTCGGTGGTGCTGTAGCTTGTGATATCTTCGCAATTGCCGTCGTCGATTTTTATCTCAAGCTGGAAAGGGTATGTGTTGGCATCGTTTTCGTATGTGCGTTTGTATTTGCAGGAGCATGTTTTCTCTTTTTTGCACGACGGCGCCAGAAGACCGATGGCTATAATCAATCCGATAATATACAGTGTTTTTTTCATGATTCGATAATTAAAAAGGTTTTACTATAAAGTGTCCTCCATGCAAAAAAGGCGAACTTCTTGAAGGCCGTTTGCGTCGTTCAGGTATCTGAAATCAATGCATTCGCCGTTGTCGGTGTGCAGGCGTATTACGTCGCCTTTGCCTTCAACCGAGCATACGCAGTCTTTTTCTTTGGCACACGAGTAGATTACCGCAACAATCAGCGTTACCAAAATCGCGAGAATTACTTTTTTCATATTGTATGTTTATCGTTTTGGGTAAATTATTACTCTTCTTTTGAAACTGCAAAGATACGTCTTTTTTCTTGTTTTACAAAATATTGTAGGCTGTTTTTTGTTTTTTCGTTTTCAATATTTTTACAAGATACAATATATCAATATTTTACAATTTTCTACACATCATCAGTCCGTCCCTTATGGTGAGCAGTATGTTTTCCACCCTCGGGTCGTTTTGTATCAGGTCGTTCAGTTGTTTAAAAATATCGGTCTCCTTGTCGCCCGAGCGCTGTTCGTAAAGCACTTTGCCGTTCCATAAAACATTGTCTATAAGCAAAATACCGCCTGATTTCAGCATTGGCACTATTGTTTCGTAGTATTTAATGCTGTTAGCTTTGTCGGCATCAACAAACGCAAGGTCGAATTTTTCTGCAACGAGCTGTGGCAATATGTCCATTGCATTGCCGATATGCAGAATTACCCTGTTGGCAAGTCCTGCTTTTTCCAGAGTTTTACGTATTATATCCTCGCATTCCTCGTCGGCTTCTATGCTGTGGAGCACCCCGTCTTTGGCAAGACCTTCGCTCAAACACACAGTAGAATACCCCACAAAAGCACCTATCTCCAATACCCTATGCGGTTGCACCATGCTGCTTATAAACTCCAGCAGCTTACCCTGATAGTGTCCGCTTAGCATGTGCGGATTAGGTGTTTTGAGGTGCGTCCAGCGGTTGAGGGCATGCAGCATGTCCGATTCGGGCGAAGTATGCTCCTCGGCATACTGCTCCACATCGGGGTGCACCATCTGGTTAAGGAAATTGTTAATTGCCACTTTCTCTCAGGTTTCGCAACAGTACTTCGAGGTCTGCCTCGGTTTTTACAAGCACCTCGCGGGCCTTACTGCCCTCGAAAGGTCCCACTATGCCGGCGGCCTCCAATTGGTCTATTATTTTTCCTGCACGGTTGTAACCCAAACTCAGTTTGCGCTGCAGCAACGAGGTTGAGCCATGTTGCGAAGCCACCACCAAACGTGCGGCCTCTTCGAAGAACTCGTCTTTCTTGCCCACATCGAAATCCTTGTTGGGAGCGTCGTTCTCGTCGAGGTATTCGGGCAATAGGAAACAGTCGGGGTAGCCACGCTGGGCACCTATAAAGTCCACTATCTTTTGTATTTCAGGAGTGTCGATAAGGGCGCACTGCAAACGCAGTATATCGCTTCCCGAAGACAGCAACATATCTCCACGGCCTATAAGCCGTTCGGCACCACCGCCGTCGAGGATAGTACGGGAGTCCACCCCCGATGTTACACGGAATGCAATTCGTGCCGGGAAGTTGGCTTTGATGGTACCTGTGATTATTTTCACCGAAGGACGCTGTGTAGCGATGATAAGATGTATTCCCACAGCACGTGCCAGCTGGGCTATGCGAGCAATGGGCTGTTCCACCTCGCGACCGGCGGTCATAATAAGGTCGGCAAACTCGTCCACCACCACAACTATATAAGGCAAGTAGCGATGGTAGTTGTTGGGGCTGACCTCCCGCTCGGGATTAAGCCTGCGGGCTATAAATTTGGGGTTGTATTCCTTTATGTTACGTACCTGCGCGTCCTTGAGCAGGTCGTAGCGGTTGTCCATCTCTATGCACAGCGAGTTGAGGGTGCGCACCACCTTGCGCACATCGGTGATGATGGCTTCTTCGCTGTCGGGCAGTTTGGCCAAATAGTGCCGCTCTATGGGATTGTACAACGACAGCTCCACTTTTTTGGGGTCCACCATTATGAACTTGAGTTCGGAGGGGTGCTTTTTGTAAAGAAGCGATGCTATTATAGCGTTGAGCCCCACCGATTTACCCTGTCCGGTGGCACCGGCCATAAGCAGGTGCGGCATTTTGGTAAGATCGGTAACGTAGGTTTCGTTGCTTACCGTTTTTCCTATGGCAATGGGCAGTTCGTAGTTGTTGTTTTGGAACTTGTCGGAGTTTATCATTGTGAGCATCGACACCACCTGCGGTTTGGCGTTCGGTACCTCAATACCTATGGTACCCTTGCCGGGGATTGGCGCTATTATGCGGATACCCAAAGCCGAAAGACTCAGGGCTATGTCGTCTTCGAGGACTTTTATTTTGGAAATGCGAATGCCCGAGGCGGGAACAATTTCGTAAAGAGTTACCGTTGGTCCGGGCGAAGCGGTGATTTTGGTTATTTCGATGGAATAACTTTTGAGTGTTTTTACAATTTTGTCGTTGTTGGCAATCATCTCCTCGCGGGTAACTTCCACGTTTCTCTCCTCATGGTGCTCCAGCATGTCGGTATTGGGGAACTGGTAGTCGCGCAAATCAAGGCGGGGGTCGTAAGGCTCGTCAATGGTGTAGTGTTCCACCGGCACATCGGAATCCTCAATGTTTTCTTCTATAATCTCGTCACTGGGTATGGGGTCGAGGATTTCAAATTGTGCGGAATTTTCGGATGTGGGTGCCGTTTCCCGCTCCAACTCCGGCTCCTCCGGAGAAAGTTCGATGGTACCCTTCGGGTGTTCGAAAGTTACAAGGGTGTTGTTCTCTTCTTCTTTAGGTTCCACAGTTCTTTCCACTCGCGCTTGTTGCTGTTCTGGCTTTTCGTTATGATTATCAGGTTTTTCTACCTTGTCCGCGTTCATCTTATCCAGTTGGGCATTGATTTTGGTAACAATGCCTTTGAATGATACATGATGTATAAGCCAAAGTCCCAGCATAAGACTGAAAAACAATATTATAACCAATCCTATTTTGCCAAGTAACCCCTGAATCCATACGGCTATGCTGTAGCCAGCCACACCTGCGAGAATGCCTATCCAACCGATATTATCGGGAGTGCTTTCGGTGAACAGATGTACAAAACCGAAAAATAACGACACCCACACCATCCAGAAAATGGTTACCGTTGAAGTTCTGACACACTTCAACGCATTGATGTTAAGCAATTTAAATGCAAGAGACATAAAAAGGACAATATATCCCATTGAAGCCATGCCAAAAGTTCTGTATATAAAGAAGTTAGCAAGTTTGAACCCTATCTTGCCTCCCAAATTGGCATATTCTTGTCCTTCAGAGAGACCCCTGTCGTGGCTCCATGAGAAGAAGTAGGACACAAAAACCACCGCCAAAAACACCGAAAAAAGCAACAAAAATACTCCGCAGATTTTGCGGAATGCTTCGCTTTTAAGGAAATTCACAAACCCGTTGTCCGTTTTTTTCTTGCCCGAACCTTTTTTCTTTGACTCGTTTTTTAACATACATCGTTATTTTTTCGCTGTTACCGACTAAAATTGCAAAAATACGGTTTAAAACAAAAAAAATCCGCTACCAAGGCAGCGGATTTTTAAACTGTTGATTGTTGAAAAGTGTTTATTCTTCGAAATCGGAGCCGAAATTTTGTATCTGCTGTAGCATTGTATTCAGCTCCTCAGGTTTAATTTTCTGGCAGTCTTTGGGCGGCACAAGGTCGTCGGTGGGAACTTTCTGCTGTTTTATTTCCTTGGCAGTAAGTGTGATTTTTATTTCACCTAAACCCGAGGCATTGCTCTGTATGTCGAACTGCAAGGGGATAAAACCCTCCAAGCCGATTAACATGGGCACACCGGCTTCAATAGCTATTTCGCGTGTAACCCACACTTCTATGGCAGTGCCGTCGGTTTCACCCATTTTGATTTTCTCGGCTTTGTAGCCACAAATGGTTTTTGTTTCGCCGGTAAATACATTTTTCTGTTGGTCTTGAGTGCCGGCGTCGTAGGGATTTTCCATACAGTAGCTACCCATGCCCAACATCGACATGTCTATAAGGGAAGTAATAATGCCTTTTTTGGCGTCGAGAAAAGTTTTCTGCCCCATTATGGACATCATGCTGTACTGTCCTTTAGTTTTAAAAACGGCAGTGAGCATTCCGGCAGGCAACATATCCATACTTGAAGTTATGGATGGGTCGCCGGACATTTCGACGGAATAACTTATAATGCCTTCGAATTTTTTGACTTTTTTGGCCATCAGGCAACTGCTACCCAGAGCCAAAACCAATGCAAGTGTCAATATTTTTTTCATTGTACTATTGGTATTTTTGTTTTACATTTCTTGCATAAGGGCAGAGGCATCTTGTACGTCCTTCATCAAGGATAAAAAGGCTTTTTCGTCAAGAATGTCGTATCCGTCGGGCAACATAAAATCGGTATCTTTAACCTTGCCTTTGGTGATTTCCACCGCTTTGTAAGAGAGAGCTTTGCCTTCGCCTACTTTTTGCACAAATTCGAGCGGGAAGCCTTTCAGACCTTGGCACAGCACAAAGTCGTACTCAGGTCCTATCTCGGTAGTGTACCACACGTCGAAACCTTTGTCCACGCCTTCCTCGTTGAAAATATGATATTTGGCTTTATATGCCTTGTAACCAAGAATATCGCGGGTCTCGCCCGAAATATACTCTATGTACATGCCTTTGGTGTCGGGTATGGTAATACTGTCGAGTTCCTCCTGTGTCATTTCATGGCTGGCTATTATCTTGCCGGAGCCTTCGTATTCAGACTCCCAAATATCGTTGGCCTTGAATATGGATATATATTGGCTAATATCAAGTATTGAGTTCACTTTGCGACCAATTACAAGAGTTTTTGCCTGTTCATTGCCGCTATAGGCTTTGTTCTGATACACAAAAAGTTGGAATGACTTGTTTTGCAGTGGCACATCCACTTCGCCAACCGATTCGAGTTCGTAATTCACTATACCCGCAAATTTGTTCTGTGCGAATGCTGTCGCTGCGGTTATGGCTATCGCTGCCAATAATGTCAGTGTTTTTTTCATGGTTTTTTCTGTTTGTTGGTTTTTAAATACATTTGCAAAGGTAAACATTTTTTTCTAAAAAATGCACTTTTTGTCCAAAAAAATATCGGAGAGGTTAAAAATGGAAGAAAGTATGTCCAAACTATCTGTTGCCAAATTATTCAAAATAATACCATCTGATGATATTTTTACCGAAAATATATTTGTATGTACGGTAATATTTTAGATATTTGAACAGACGTTGCACACGGCCTTTTAACGTTCCGCGTCCCTCCAACTGGTGCTGATAATCCGTTATGAGTTCCACAAAATTGTCGAGAATTTCGGGGGCGACGGGCGGAAAATTTCCGAGAAATTCGGACGAAAGTCCCAAGAGTTTCACACACGCGCAGGTGCATATATCGGCAAAACGGTCTATTGTCGTGCCCTTTTTTACGGCGTTTAGCTGGTTGTAATCCACAGCTCCACTACGCAACATCACAGCCCAGTCGCAAAGAGTCCTCAACTGAATATTAACCCTGCTGAAGACGAAATGCTTTTCGGCATGCTTGAGGAAAAACACCGCATTGCCGATTTCCGTGCCGAAAAGTATATTGTCCGACGAGTTGGCACGGCATTTTTCGGCCTCCGACTGCAAAAAATTCTCCAACTCGGGTTCTTTGCCATACAGAAAATACGAGTGGTTTTCGAATGCTATTCCGTTTATAGTAAAAATAGAATGCCTCTTGTTTTCGTAATTCACATCTATTCCCGAATCCTGAAGATATTTGTTTATTTTGTCGTGGGAATCGAAGCAATATATGTCTATGTCGCCAAACTCGCGCAAAGCCGGAACAGGATAATACCTGCTTATGGCAAAGCCTTTTATAACAAGAGCCTGAACATTGGCAATAGCTAAAATACGGTAAAAATCCTTAAGGGTATTACGTTGTTGCTGATAAACATGTTCCACTCTTTCGGCATGCAAAGCCCATTGTAAAAGCAGTGTGCGCGGAGGTTGTTGTTCTTTGTTGAGTTTTTTCAGGGCATTGTAGCAAAGGGCGGTTACGCCCTGCTCTTTTACAAAAGTGTAAAGCTGATGCCATTCCTCGTCCGAAAGGTTTTCCCAAAGGATCTCTTTGTCGAACAAGGATATTTGCAGCAATTGCAACGCACTTTTATTGACTCTGTCCATAAGCGGCTCCTATTGAAAATATTCCACCGTTTTTTCCAATATAAACTCCGCCGCCTTTCCGTTACCGAAAATCGGGGGGAAATCACAGTCTTTGCCGGTCAGCAAATCATATGCATCGAGGATTTTGCCGCAATCGGCATCGGAGACTACCCCGCAGCCGTGGTTCACAATCTCCACCCATTCCGTTTCGGGACGCATTATAACACAGGGTTTGCGGAAATAGTACGCCTCTTTCTGCACACCGCCCGAATCGGTAAGCACTATCTTGGCGTTTTTCTCCAAAGCTATCATCTCGAGGAAAGAAGCCGGAGGCAGTATTTTTACATCCGAAGTCTGCAATTTGCTGTAAACACTGCTTTCGAGATTCTTTTCCAAGAGTTTGGCGGTACGCGGGTGCAATGGCAGAACAACTTTACTCTGTTCCGATATCTGTAGCAATGCCCTGAAAATATCCGTCAAACGCTCGGGACTATCGGTATTGTTGTCGCGATGTATTGTTGCCAAAACGAAATTGCCATCGTGCAACATATTGTCTTTCAGAATGGAAGTCTTGCTATCGGACAAAGAAGCGAAATACATACTGTTGTCGTACATTATGTCGCCACTATTGTATATTCTGCGTTTTCTGCCACCGACAAACGTAGCTTTTGAGTTCATAAAACCCTCGTTGCGAAGATTTTCCATACCTGTCTCCGTTGGTGCGAACAGCAGGTTCGAAAGTTGGTCGCAAACTATGCGGTTCTGTTCCTCGGGCATGGTCATATTGAACGAACGCAAGCCTGCCTCTATATGTATCACCGGAACATGCAGTTTGGCGGCGGCCACAGCTCCTGCCAATGTAGAGTTTGTATCGCCGTAAACCACGAGGGCGTCAAAATATCCGGCCTGCAAAACCTCTTCAATACCCTCTATCATTTTTGCTGTTTGCACACCATGACTGCCCGAGCCTACGTGCAGATTAAAATCGGGACGCGGAATGCCGAGTTCGTCGAAGAAAACCTGCGACATGTTGCTGTCGTAGTGCTGACCGGTATGCAGTATTTTTTCCGAAACACTGTCGGGAAAACTGTTCTTTATAGCCCTCGACAATGCCGCGGCCTTTATTATCTGGGGGCGAGCACCGATTACAGTAAGTATTTTAAGATTACCCTGAGCGAAAGATATGTTATTAATAGGATTCATAGTTAAACTTTTTTGCATTACACCTTTTCCAATGACCGCCTTTTGCGGATCTAAAATTCAGTCCACGCAATTAATCAGAAACAACACTTGTGCTTATTAACTCTTTTTCCAATATAAATTCACCATTTTCCTATAAAGTCTGGCCACCACTTTATTATTCTTCGCCCAAAGTTTCAAATTATTCCGTAAAAACTCACGTAAATGCAGCCAATACCATTGAACAGCATTATCCGTCCACAAGGTGTGGGCAAGAATCATATTATTGTCGGGGAAATCGCCTTTATTTATGGATTCCACTATTTGTTGTGTTTTATGAAATCTTAATCCAAAGCCACTTTCTACAATATCTCTGGTGGCATACTTCCCTCCATCCCAAGCATAGCCTGTATCTGTCAAATAAAACACCTTATCGAAATCGACAGAAAGATAGGGTTCTCCAACCAATCCGAAATCCGAGAGGCTACGATTTTTCCACAAAAGCCGGTTATCATATTTCGATGTGGAGCTACCATGCATACATATAGACCTCACAGGATAAAAGCGGCGGAAATAGTTCAAATTATTTTCAAAAGACTTTATAGCCTTGCTGTCGTCGCCTTCGGCCAATGCAAGATCCTCATAATGATAGCCTACTTCATGACCGAGTTTTACAATCTGTTCGATTACCTCCGGCACATTACTCTGTTTGACGATGCGGAAAAAATACGTTGCCCTGATACCAAGGGAATTCTCCAACTTGGCTATTTCCAAGGCATTCCACGCCAACTCATCCACATCGTGGCGCATAACAACGGTTTTGCCTTCGGCAGCAGCGGTCATCATCTCCTCGAAAGTCTGGAAACGATAGCCTGCCTGCTGAAAAGCGACAAGCAAAGATTGGTAGGACAGAAGTGTAAAATCTCTCATAACATTATGAAACTTTTAATATTGCCTTCCCTTCTATCACCACTTCTCCTCTATCATTTTCACACCTTGTGTCGAAATAAAGGAGAGACTTTTCCTTTCTTATATTGGTCACCGTCACAGTTGCCGTAATCACATCTCCATAATGGACAGGTTTCCTAAAATTCATTTCTTGATGAAGGTAAATTGCACCATCACCCGGCAATTTCGTTCCGAACACCGCGCTAATCAATGAGCCGACAAGAAAGCCATGGACAAGCCTTTCACCAAATAATGACTTCTTAGCATAACTCTCATCAAGATGAATCGGATTCCTATCCAAAGTTAACTCAGCAAATGCCATCACCTCTTCAGAACCAAACTGTTTTGTCAACGAGGCCGACTGGCCAATCAAATAATCCTCTATCCTCATTTATTTTTAGGTTTGAAACCCACGGGCACTCCATCTTTCATCTCGAATTCGCGAATGACTTTTGCCGGTGCACCAGCTACCATACAGAAAGGAGGTACGTCTTTGGTCACCACCGAACCAGCCGCCACTATGGAACCTTCTCCAACAATCACACCGGGAAGGATAGTCACGCTGATTGCGATCCAGGCATTTTTCTTAATTATGACAGGCGCAACGTAGGATTCCGTCAGATATTGATGATATTCAAGAGGTTTGCTGTGGGTCAAAATATAATCATCAGCCGCCAAAGAAACACCGTCTTCTATGACGACAAAATTGGGATACACATCGTCAATAACCACCTGTGGGCCAATCATAACATTCTTGCCAATCTTAACGCCACGCCATTTGTGCAATTTCACACGCATCTTGCTATAGGGAATCACCCTAAAAGCCAGTACCTGCCAAAAATAATCCATGTAGCGCCTATACAAGAATCTGGCACTTGCCATAAAACCTGTGTAACCATGTTCCTTTGCCGACAGTTTACATGCCTGAAAAAATCCTCTTTCCTTATGATTCGGCAAAGGCCTTTTTTCTAATGGCCAAAAATCTTTCATTGTGTTTTTCTGTTATAAAAATCCTTACAAGTTAAAAACTCAAATTTTTTCTCTTGGAAAAATGCCAATTCCCTTTGATAAATCGGCAAAGCCTTCTCTCCCAAATTCTTCACTTTCATCTTATGGCGAATCACGTCTCCCAATAAATAAGAAATGTAATTGTTGGCACGCCGCTCAATTTCATTTGTTTCCCTTTCTTCGTCAATAAACTCATTGGGGTGCGTAAGAAAGACAAACTGCCTCCCGTTGCACAGTGTCTCCCAATAAAGCACCTGTTTCGTCATCCGGTTCAGGAACGGAGCGATACGCATGAAGGTTCCAATATACGGAAACACCATAGCAGAAATAGGGACTTCCAGAATTTGAGAGTCGCCTTTTCTGAAGATATTGTCGACCTTGGTGAAATATGCTTTTCGCGGAGCTGTGAGCCAGTTCAATTTCTTCAATGCCCCAAAAGAAAACATCATATCCAACCTTTGAGACGATACTGAGCTATCTACCTTGAAACCCGCTTCAGATAGAATCATAGGAAATTTTTTATCCACACGGGCTGCAGGTGCTCTAAAAGATACAATCTCATCCCCTATAATGTCCTCCAAAATATGTTTAGATTGAACGAGGTGCGAAAGCTGTTCTTCGGGAGATAGGACATCAAAAGCCTGACTCACCTCATGGGTCAATCCATGCGAACCCACCTCGTGTCCGCGTTCGTATGCCATCTTCACGATTTGAGGATACAATTTTGCAATATGTCCTGTAAAGAAAAACGTTGCTTTAACTTCATATTTATCGTACAAATCAAGCAGTCTAGGCATACCTTGGTTAAGGACATACTCGCCTGTCTTATCACGAAGCTTGTGATTTAAGATTGATGTTGTTTCAACATCATTAGTGATAAGACATTTACCTTTTATAGGCATAATTCACAGTTTTATTAAATAACAAAAAACTTAATAATACCTTTTACTAACAGTCAATCTTCTGTTTTATCCTTCAACCAAATTTCACCTTTTGTGAGCCAACTCACACCAAAAAATGACAAGGCAACGGCCTCCACCCAAAATGTCTTATGCGGAAAATTCACCGGCAAAACCATAAACAACAAAGCAACAACCATACCGATGGCACAGACTTTATAAACTATGTTGCGCTTTTTCTTTTGCGGATTAGCCTCGCCATTTCCCAATGTAAAAAGGAAAAACGAATTGAATGCCAGCAGCAGAAAGAACAACACAGCAGAAATATTGTGGATGTGGGGATTTATCGTTACCGGCGTTTGGAAATAGCCAGCAGTGGCGGTGATGTTCATAGTTTCGTAAACACCGTTGGAATCGGCACAAGGGAACAGCACTATCAGTATGCCGAAGACACCGCTGAGGGAGTTTACAAGACGGTCGCGCCAATCGTAGCCAACGTATGTGATAAGCACGATGGATGCCGCTGTAAGTACCATTGAAAGCACCGGAGTAACAAAATAAGTTATTGACATAGAGTCCGGGAAAGGTTCTGTAAGACCTACTGTTCCATTTGCATAGGTAAGATAATATCCCAAAAGGCAGAACCAAGGGAGAATCATGCCCAGTAAACCTACCAAGTTTCGGATTCTATTCATCCATAATTCTTTGCTTAACATAATTGTATTGTGTTTTTGTTACTTGAACTTCCACTGATAATCAGGGTTTTCCTGCATAATTTTACGACTTTCCGGATAATTTTCGACGAACCATGTGAAGAAAGCAGTTACGTCTATTTTCTCGGATAGCATTTTCTGACGTCTTGCTTGGAAAATCTCATTCAGATCCGACATGGTCAACAATTCCTCAACCTTGTCGTAAAGCCTTTGCGGTTCGGATGAAGGTATGGCATATGTCAATTCATATTTGTGTTCCAATTCCTCTAACACACCAATCTTCCCTGCAAAGTCATTGAATCGCAGGCTCGGTGTACCCAGCATGGCCGCTTCCACAGCCATGCTCTGGCTGTCGCCGATATACAATTTGGCAAAAGCTAAAACGTGGTGAATATCCAAAGGATTTATGTGAAGACGATATTTTTCAAATTGAGGTTCCAATTCCCGCTCCGAAGTGATGTAAACATCGCCATTAGGCGACAGGATGTCAATCAATCGTTGGGCTATTTCCTGATTGATTCCACGAGCATTGGCCGTAATATCGTGATAGGCTTTCAGCTGGGCAAACCGGAGTATGAAATATGGTTTGTCAGCCGGAAAGTATTTCTCAACCACCTTTCGGTCTGGAATAAATTGATTGGGATGCAGATAGGCCAGTTTATGGAATCCTTCGTAATGCACAGTTTCAGGTTCCAGCTTCCAGTTGTCGCAAGTCGCCGGCGACAATATAGTTTGAATGAATGGTCCCGCCAACCTTTGAAACAGGGGCACGATGCGCATGTCATCTTCTCCTGTATTCACCCTATATTTCCTTGTGAGCCAGCCCACTTGAGCAACCTCAACTGTTGAGCCTATAAGCAGGTCGATTTTGTTCTTCCTTACAAAACGCAATATGCGCCAATCGCGCACGAACATGTCCCAAAGGATACCCAACTTGCTTTTGCGGTGCGCCTCTTTCAATATGTTGTAATAAGGCAGTCCCGATGCTTTCAACAAGTCCTCAAGAATGTCTTTGGTCTTGATTAGAATAAAGACCTTGTGGCCATTACGCATCAAATTCTTGGCCACATTCCTGTAAAGATGAAAATGAGCCGGATGGCTCAGTTGGATGAGGATATTCATGGCAATTTCACTAATGCGGTTCCTTCTATCAAAATAATTTGATTTTCATCAAAACAAACGGTCTCGAGTAATACACGATGCTTTTCTGGAAACAATTCCTTGACCCGTACAACAGCCGTCACTTTCTGTTCGGGTAATACAGGCTTTATAAAACTCATGTTTTGATTCAAATAGATTGATCCAAATCCAGGAAATTTTGTTCCTATTATAGCACTAAACATAGAAGCCGTCAAAAAACCAGGCACGATGACCTGCCCGAACTGTGTTGTTTTTGCAAATTTCAAATCCGTATGCAATGGATTGTTATCGTACGATAATTTCGCAAACTCCATCACCTCCTGTTGAGTAAATGCTCTACTCATTTCATAAGACTGCCCTATTTTCAATTCATCAAATCTCATATTCCATATTTTTCTTTTCTTTCTCGCATAATCTGCTCAAACTCTTCCGGTGTATAGTTGTCCTTAAGTTTGTCTGACATATCCTTTATGAACTTGGCTGGGACACCGCCACAAAATGTCAAAGGCGGAACATCCTTGTTAACAAGACTGTTTGATGCAACAATAGCGCCCTCACCTATTTCAACACCAGGAAGAATAGTGACATTTACCGCCACCCATGCATTTTTATGTACTATAACCGGGGCAATATACGATGGACTACAATTTCTATGATAAGCCAAAGGCTTATTGTGTGTTAAAATAGTAACGCTTCCCGCAAGCGAAACACCATCCTCTACTTTGATAAAATAAGGATACGGCAAATCCATATTGACATATGTACCCACATGCACATTCTTTCCTATTTTCACCCCTCTCCACCGTTGCATTTTGATACGAGCCTTATTCCAAGGAAATGTTTGAGCCCATGTATTCAAACAGTGGTCTTTTAGTCTTACCAATCCAAACACTAAACCTGATTTGTAACCATGTTCCTTAGCGGAGAGCCGCATTGTCTTCCACAAGCCATTGGCTTCATAGTTGGGAACAGGTTGCTTTTTTATTTCAAGGTATGCTTTCATCTATTTATCACATTGTTATATATTTCTATTAATTTCTCTGCCACCTGACGGTTATCCAAGCCATCGGCTATTATCTTTTCTCTACCATTAGTTTTTTTGCCAAAGGCCAACGCTTTTTTTAGCAAGTCCGCCAATTCCTCGGAGTTACGTGTGTTAGCTGCATAGCAGCCTTCAATTCCTACCATTCTCTCCCTTACGTCACCTACATCGACGCTGACAATGGGGCAGCCACAAGCCATAGCCTCTTTGATTACCTGTGGCGAGCCTTCTGTGAAAGATGTCATAAGGAAGGCATCTGCAGCACACATTAACAAAGTTACCTCTTCGCGGTAATAACCTTTCAGTTCCAATAGTTCAACATTTGAACAATTCAACAATTCAACAGCTTTTTTTGCCAACGGAGCGTTTTTTACATAATTATCGAAAGCTCCTGCGAAAAGGATGTATTTTTTGTAGGCTTCCAGCCCTATTTCCTGTCTTGCTTCGTTTTTCGAGGTCAGTTGTGCATCCGACAAATCGATACCGCAAGACAAAAGCGTGTATTTCTTTGAGGGTTTAGCTATTTCCAAGGTCTTTTGAGAAACGAAAATATTCCGAGCCGACAAACGCATAGCCAAATTGGAAAAACACAAGACTTTCCTTTCATTGATATCAGAGCCATGGTAGGTTGTTACAACTGGAATATCACGTTGCAGGTTGGCAAAAAGTCCCGATAGACCATAGTGTGCGTGGATAATGTCGGGATGGAATTCTTTGATTTTTCGTTTCAGTGCAGGAAAATTCTTGATATAACCTTTTATGCCTTTGCCCTGCAAACCGAACCAATCCACATCGCAGCCTGCTCGTTTCAGAGCTTCGGCCTGCTCCACGACAAAAGGGGCAAAGCATCCTTTGTTATATGAAGCCACAATAAGAATCCTCATTACACAAGTCCCCTTCCTTTAAATTTGAACCAAGCCCAAAAAATATTAGCGACAAATATAAACACCATCCACATATTTAACCACCGTACCTGTTTGGGTTTCAGTTGTGTAACTCCCCATGCCGCAAACATCAATTCAAAAGGCAGTGCTGGTTGGTGGAAACGCTCCGAATGGGCAAAAGCACTGAAGGCTATCACAACAAGATATCCGCACATAAAAGCTATAAGCAATGTGTGTTTACGCCATTCGCCACTGAATAGCATAGTAAACAAGGCAAAGATAACAAAACCTGATAATATATTCTTTACAAAATTGCCGCCATGAATCATTTGCTGATTTTCCTGTCCATCAACATTAACCATTGTAGGAAAAGGTATCGTAAAAATCAGCGGTGCAAATACTGCTCCTGACAGATTTTTTACCAAAGTATTGCCTCCTACCCTTTGCGAACGCCATTCCATACTATCTGACTGGTTGGTCTCCTTAGTTTCCCACAATTCAGTAGCTTCACCCATAATTCGATTTCCCACACTTGTGCCGAAAAGACCTATCGATACCACCAACACAAGGACTATTCTTTTCCACCAAGATCCTAATTGACCTTTGTTGAACATTATTGCCACAATTACAGACAAAAGTGCCACAGCCCCCAACGCTGTACGGAATGTGAAAAGAGCTATTGCCGACAAAACGGCTATAATTAAATTTGCAAAATTAATTTTATTATCTGTAAGTATAATATCTATCCTGTCAATGAAAAACACTATAAGAAACACCATATCAGCCTCTTTAAGATGTGTTCCACAATAATATATTAGGTTCGGCATAAGCATACAGAATACTGCGGCAATCCTGGCAACAGGCTCTTCGAAATGGCGATGGGCTATACGATATATAAGAACACATGTGAACGCACTGAGTACTGCATGACCTATACGCACTGGAAATATGTGTGGTCCGAATATATTACACAAAAAAGCCGTCCAATACATCTCGCCAGAGTCACTAAATCCTATATTTCCCATTGAGTTAACAAACTCCTGAAAACCATACTTGCTCCATAGTAAACTCATATCATAATATAATTGCTCATCAGCTGAGTGGAACATAAAAGGCTGTCCTGTCATGAAGTTGTAGAAAAAATAGGCAAAAATCACATAAACAATACGAATAATCAATGATGTCCAAAAAATTCGGCTCACAAAAATTTTAGTGCTTATGTTCTGCCACCTCTGTGTAAGCGCATTGCTGAAATAGAAGAAAGTTATCACTTCCATTGCACCGAAAACCATCCACAACAATGATGTACTGTGTCGCATAAAAATCAACGTCACTACCAGTAGTGTGGCACAATACCATAGTATCGCTTTACGTGATATAAAATCAGGAAAAATTTTCAACATGTAGTATATTTCTCAAATGGTAAGTGAAAAAAACAAATTTTTATTGTATGAATCATAAACTACTTTTTTTACTAAAGCCCGTCAAAAGTCTCTTGTAAACATTTCCAAGCCTTGTTATATGTTTCTCTATAGAATAAAAATCTATTATATCATTCATATATGTAGTTGCTCGTTTTTGACACAATTGCAAATTTTCTATAAGATTAGCAATTTTGTCAGCACAGTCTTCCACATCATTACTTTTGTACAATGTAGCCCATTTCCCATTTTGTGTAATTTCTCCCATCACATCCCAGTCATTAACTAAAACTGGTAAACCAGCTGCCATAGCCTCCACTACAGCAATGCCAAAAGTATCGTGATCGGTAGAATATACAAAACCGTCAATGTTCTGCAAAATGGCAGGTACATCACCTCTTCCACCCATAAAATGCACACATTCCGACAAACCGTTACCCTCAACAAAACTAACACAGTCATCGTATCGCCACGGTTCTTTATCGTTGCGTTTTCCTATAAAATAAAAATCGAAATCACCTAGACCTCTTTCCCTTAAAACAGCAAGAGCTTTACAAACAACACTTTGTGAACGGACGTTCACAAAGTTACCCACCATTGCAAGTTTTATTTTTCTCGGCTGTGCAAAGTCGATTTTTTTTAGAAAATCGGGGATATCGTACTTTTGATCCAACTTGGAAAAATTAACACCATTGTACACAACATGGCATTTGCCCTGCAATTTTTTGCTTAAACGATATGATTTAATATAATATTTACATTGCGCCTCACTCACAAAACAAACCGCATCTGCTAATCGAATAGACAGCTTATTCATACATTTAAGCACTCTGCTTCCTTCAAAATCATATCCGTGAAAAGTTTCCACCACCCTTATATCTGTTCCCAAACAAGCGATTTTGGCAAACAAAAAATCTATAGTCTGCTGAGCATGAACAATCTGTATTTTCCCGTTTTTCAGCAGTTTACGCAATCTGAAAAGATATGAGATATACCGTCCTTTACTGGGTGAACATTGAAAAAATGGCACTCCCGTGGCCTCGAAATCTGGCAAATACGAACCCGTCTTTCGGTAAATGCCAATAAAATCGAAGTCAGCGCAAGATGCTTTGCGAAATACATCCAGCACCAAGGTCTCAAGTCCTCCCCTATTCAATGAACCCAAAAGAAATGCAACTTTTATATTATACATACAATGTTTTTCAATACAATAACTACCTGTACACCAACCTTTTTCACCTCTCCATCCTATGTGGATTGTTCAGAAAATCCTGATAAGCTAATCTTATTCCATCCTCCAATTCGGTTTTATACATCCACCCAAGACTTTTGGCTTTGCTTACATCCAACAACTTGCGCGGAGTACCGTTGGGACGTGTTTTGTCCCAAAGTATTTCACCTTTATATCCTACAACTTTAGCAACCGACTCCGTAAGTTCTTTGATAGTAAGTTCTTTGCCTGTTCCCGCATTAACCGTCTCATTACCCGAGTAATTGTTCATCAAAAAAACACAAAGATTGGCCAAATCATCAACATAAAGGAACTCACGCAATGGACTTCCGTCTCCCCAACAGGTAACGGTTCCCAAACCTTGTTCTTTAGCCTCATGGAAACGGCGGATAAGCGCCGGCAGAACATGACTGTGTTCCGGATGGTAGTTGTCGTTTGGACCGTAGAGATTGGTGGGCATCACACTGATGTAATCCGTACCGTACTGTCTGTTTAGATACTCACAATATTTAAGTCCTGAAATTTTGGCTAAGGCGTATGCCTCGTTGGTTGGCTCCAATGCCGACGTAAGCAGACAATCTTCTTTCATTGGCTGCGGTGCCATACGGGGGTATATGCAACTCGACCCAAGGAATTCTAATTTTTTGCAACCGTTCTGCCAAGCGGAATGTATCACATTCATTTCCAAAATCATGTTTTCGTACATAAAATCGGCCAAATGATTGTTGTTAGCAATTATTCCTCCTACTTTGGCAGCTGCAAGAAAAACGTATTCGGGTTTTTCTTTCTCAAAAAAAGCCTCCACCTCGCACTGTCTCGTCAAGTCCAAATCCGAATGGGTTCGGACAATAATGTTGGTATAGCCCTGCCTCTGCAATTCCCTTACAATGGCACTACCAACCATGCCACGATGTCCGGCAACATATATTTTGCTGTTTTTTTCCATCTATTCCGGTTGTTGTGCTTTCAAATAAAGTTTCCTCACAAATTTCATGTCGTGCTGAACCATGATTTTCACAAGCTCCTCAAAAGACGTTTTACGCGGATTCCATCCAAGTTGGGTCTTTGCTTTTGTAGGGTCGCCCAAAAGTTGATCGACCTCGGCGGGACGGAAATATTTCGGATCCACTTCCACAAGAACTCTACCTGTCTTGACATCCAGACCTTTTTCATCTACTCCCGAACCTTCCCATTGTAATTCAATTCCAGCCTCCTTAAACGCAAGCGTGCAAAAATCCCTAACCGTGTGATATTCGCCCGTGGCAATTACAAAATCTTCCGGCTTTTCCTGTTGCAAAATCAGCCACATGCACTCCACATAATCCTTGGCATAACCCCAGTCTCGCAATGAATTGAGATTTCCTAAATAAAGTTTGTCCTGAAAACCCTGAGCAATGCGGGATGCTGCCAAGGTTATCTTCCTTGTTACAAAATTTTCGCCCCGCCTCTCGCTTTCATGGTTGAAGAGTATTCCGTTTACAGCATACATACCGTAGCTTTCACGATAATTCTTCGTTATCCAAAAACCATACAGCTTTGCCACACCGTATGGCGAACGCGGATAGAACGGTGTCGTCTCCTTTTGTGGAACTTCCTGCACCAAGCCATAGAGCTCCGACGTGGATGCCTGATAAATACGGCATGTTTTCTCCAATCCGCATATACGCACTGCCTCAAGCAAACGCAACACGCCAATAGCATCGTCCTCGGCTGTATATTCGGGAACATCGAACGACACCTTTACGTGCGACTGTGCCGCCAAATTATATATCTCATCCGGTTTCACATCGCTGATGATGCGTATCAAAGACGAAGAGTCGGTCATATCACCCCAATGCAGGTTGATAAGACGTTGCTGTTTCATATCCCTTACCCACTCGTCGAGATAAAGATGTTCTATCCTGCCTGTATTGAAAGACGAGGAACGTCTGAGAATCCCATGAACCTCATATCCTTTTTCCAATAAAAACTCAGCCAAAAAACTCCCATCCTGACCAGTTATTCCTGTAATTAAAGCGGTTTTCATAGATTATATTGTTTTTACATAAAATTAATTGACAGTTACATATTTTTTCCAAAGAGTTAAAAAAAGTCTCCTCTATAACTTTGAGAAAAGCAAACTAATAAGTATTTGCTTAACCATTGCCCCTATTTTCATGACAGTATATCTTGCTTTAAGCCAAGCTATAGGTTGTTTGTATTGTTTTCTTATTTTTTTTGGTTGATTTTCCCAATCCACTTTCTCCAACTCCTTTAAAGCCGCGTTATGGTATTTGTTGGAAATGAAATAACACATCAAACCATTCACACGCAACTTATCAATAAGTATCTTATAATCGGCATTCTGCTGTTCATACTGTTCCAAATCCTGCAGATTCCATAACATATGATATTCTGGAGCATATATATGTCCCACAGCTCTGCTATTCTGTTCAACATCCTGATTGTAATAAGCCAATGGTTTGTTCAAAAACACCACCTTGTACTTCAAAGCAATGTGAATCCAAAGCAAGAAGTCTTCACCCAGCTTGATGCCTTGCAGAAAACCACCCATTTCATTAAAAATGATCCTTGGAATGGCTACAGAAATGGAAGTCAAAGGCATCGCTAAAGTCTTGGCATACACCTGACAATAGTTGATATACCCTTTTTTGAATCCGTCGTCTACCCCAACATTCGCCACCCGCGTCTTTCGCTTGGTTTCATTCACAATAGTATAATTCGTCCCATAAATGCTCGCATCAGGAAATTCGGCAATCAATTTACCCACCTCATCCAAAAACGTCGGCTCCCACCAATCGTCAGCATCCAAAAAACACAGGTAACAGCCTTGCGAAACAGCGACCCCATTGTTGCGAGCTACAGCGACTCCAGCATTCGCTTGTTTTATCAATTGACAATTGTCATGCCCTGTAATACATTGAGTTGCCAATTCGGCAGAATTATCCTTGCTACCATCATCAACGATAATCAGCTCAAAATCCTTGCAGGTCTGAGACAGCACGCTACCAATGGCTTTTACAACGTATGGAGCTTTGTTATAAAGAGGTATGATGACACTAAATTTCATCTATATCACTTAAAGTCATTCAAGAGTACGACAACTTTCTCTATATCTTTATCGGCCAACACCTGACTTATAGGCAAGCTCAACTCTTGTTCCGCAAGTCTCTCGGTAATCAGTAATGCATTTTCGTTCCAAGACCCTGCATAACATTCCTGCAAATGCGGCGGAATGGGATAATGTATCAAGGTTTGCACCCCGTTTTCACTCAAATATTGCTGTAACTCATCACGCTGCTCACACAATATCGGGAAAAGATGATACACATTGTTCTCGTCAGGCAACTGCTTCGGCAATGTGATTAAAGGATTCTTTATATTCTCATAATAATATGCAGCTACACGCTGACGCAAACGGTTGTCCTCGTCAAGATGACGAAGCTTGACATCCAAAACAGCAGCCTGTATCTCATCCAAACGGCTGTTACGCCCACAATACTTGAATACATATTTTTTCGTACTGCCATAATTGGCTAACGCCCTGATGCAATCTGCCAACTCCTTATTGCTGGTCGTCACTGCACCACCATCGCCTAAGGCTCCAAGATTTTTACCTGGATAAAAACTATGCCCCGCGACTTCGCCCAACGAGCCTGTTCTTTGTCCTTTGTAGATACAACCATGCGCCTGCGCATTATCTTCCACTAGGTGCAAGCTGTATTTTTTGCAGAGTTCCCCTATTTTTTCGGTATAAGCGCAACGCCCGTACAAATGCACCAAAAGAATGGATTTCGTCCTTGAAGTAACAGCCTCTTCAATCTTCGAATCATCCAATTCAAGTGTCTCTGGGTTAGGTTCGACAAGTATTGCTTTCAGTCCATTTTCAGTAATGGCCAACACTGAGGCAATATAAGTGTTGGCAGAAACAATAACTTCGTCACCAGGCTGCATAATGCCCAATTCAATGTATGCACGATAAATCCATATCAAAGCATCCAAGCCATTGGCACAGCCCACGCAATGTTTGGTGCCAATATAATCGGCATAATGGTGTTCAAAGGCTTCGTTCTCCTTTCCTTGTAGATACCAACCGCTGCTCACCACACGATTGACAGCTACATTTATCTCATCGGCATACTTCGCCGTAATGTCTTTTAACGGAAGAAATGGTATCATCTTATTATATTTTTCTAACAAATTTTGCAGGATTGCCAAACCATATTTCTCCAGCTGGAACATCATGAGTAACCACGCTCCCCATACCAATCATAGCATTTTCACCGATGGTTATACCGCAACCGATGATGCTTCCGGCTCCGATACTTGCGCCACGCTTGATGGTAGTTTTCCCCATTACCCAGTTCGGATTCTTGGCGCGTGGATACTTATCGTTGGTAAAGGTGACGTTTGCTCCTATCTGCACATTATCTTCTATAATTATTCCATCCCATACTTGGACGCCGCATTTTATGGTGACATTATCACCAATGCGTACTTCGTTTTCAATGAAGCAATGACTGCATATATTGCAGTTCTCGCCTATCTGTGCTTTAGGCAATACTACACAAAATTGCCATATATTCGTATTCTCAGGCACTTTTGCCTGACAATCGGATAGAGGATGTATCATAAACCTTTATACTTCAAAAATTCTTCATAATCGCGAATATAGTCATCTGCCTCATAATGTTCACTTGCAAGGCATAATAACACTGCTCCGCTTGAAAAATCATCTAAGTCTCGCCATATACCAGGAACAATTAACAGTCCATAGTATGAACGATTTAGATTGAAGGATTTTTTGTTTTTGCCATCGTCAAGTGTAATTGTAAATGAACCGCTCGCAGCAACAATCAATTGTTGTAATTTCTTATGTGCATGTGCTCCGCGACTCTCACCTCCGGGAACATCATATAGGTAATAAATACGCTTGATGTCAAATGGTATATCTACACCGCCCTCTATAGGCGTTAGATTACCACGCGCATCATGGATTTTACGCAAGTTTATTAGTTTGCAGTCTTCAATGGTTGATTGTTTCATATATTTGTCTGTTTATATGAGGTTTCACTTTTGTTATGAGGACACTCGGCTATAAGTTAAACTCTTCTTCGCAAATCCCTCTTATATGTAAATCCTTTATAATAATGAGCTGCCATAAAATGCAACCACGATTTTGTAAAAAGTTTTGCTTGGTGCATTTTTATAGTATCTGCTATACTATTCGGAACTTCTGCAATAAGTCGTTTAGCTTTATCATAATTATTCTGATGTAGATATAATAAAAACTCCTTATAGAACATCTGTTCGTCCAACTCCTGATCTGTAAAACATGCGTCTTGCGGATATAACTCGTTTAAGTATTTCCGTATATCCGCTAATCCTTTATAATATTGCATATACTTCGGATGCTCAAACGATATAAATGTTGCCGACTCTTTATACACCCGATATACTACGCAGAGATCATTGATGTGTCCCCATTTGCAATGCTGCGATAGGGTCGCTTGCATCGGGAAGTCCTCGACGGGGAAGCCACGACGAACAAACTCATCGAAATCTACCATCAGTAGTACTTCGCGTTTGATAAGTAGCGTTAGCGGCATCGCATATACCCCACCATTATAATCCTTTGAGAAATAGAATTTCTTTATGTCTCCATCCTCTATCGGATGTATAGGTGCTACTGCATTAGGAACAAAGGTATTCGACTTGACTAATAGTTTATATCCGGCGGTAGATACAACACCAACATCAGGATTAGCTTTGAAATAATCCAATTGCTTCTGCAACTTATGCTCATCACACCAATAATCATCGCCTGCACATATTCCAATATAGTCTCCACTGCAATATTGCATCACCCGCGCAAAGTTACGCATTATACCCAAATTCTGAGTATTGGGCAACAAGCGTACTATCTCCGGATATCGCTCCGCATATTCATGACAAATATTCCAGGTGTTATCACTACTGCAATCCTCGCCAATAACTAATTCTATATCGAAATCGCCCTTTTGCATGAGGATGCTATCCAAAGTTTGGGCTATCGTATCCTGCTGGTTGTAGGTTATGACTGCAACAGATAATTTCACACGACCGTCCATGACTGCTTATCTACCTTCACAATCCTTATATTGCAATGGCTTCCCAGTAGTAAACCTTTCCACAAAAGTTTCCGATACATTCACGCGAGACAGGAAATGCCTGCCCGTAAACCAACTGGCTCGAATTGAGCCTTCAATGGCCGAAAACGCCATTTCATACCCCATTTTACGAATCTGTCTCCTATTCCGATTCGACACCTCAACCACGCGGCCATACGGGAAAGCGAATGCTTCCACTTTAACTCCCAACTCCTGCTCCAGCCACTGCTTTCCTCTAACACACTGTTCGGTCATTTCCTCTGGTGTGAGATTGCGAAACACGAGATGTTGCAGGCCATGTCCTCCGATACTACACAAGGGATCATGAGCCAAAACCTTGAGATGTTCTATGGTAATATACCCAGGCTTGTCGACCAAATCCTTGGTTACGAACATCGTAAAAGGAATTCCATAATGCTTCAAAACCGGGTAGGCTTCGGTGAAAACCGTGTCGTACGTGTCATCAAATGTCACGTGGAAGCACTTTTCCCGCCAACGGTGTTGCCCCACCATCAATTTCACCTCCTCCTGCGACAGAGCTTTCCAACCATTGTCCACAAAAAAACGCATCAAACGCGCAAACGAAGCACCTGTCAATTCAAAAGCACTCTTACAATCGCTTGAAGCAGGTTTGAAGCCATGTACCATAAGCACGATGGGGGCTTCTATGCCATAGAATCGCCACAACAGTCGCATCCAACACTTATACAGGCGGTTATGCTCACGAATCAGACGTAATGAAACTGGGATCATGCCTTAATCATTTTTTTCTTCATCAATGACAGTTGATACACAATCCATCCAAAAAACCTCGGCGTCTGAAATATTAGTCTATATTTAATAGACATATTTGTATACGAAAGGTATCGTACGATACGATTAGTACTTTCTCTGTCATGTCTATTTCCAAAATAATAATGCCCATACAACAAATTGGCAGCCACCCGAGTACTCAAAAATCTGGCAAAAGCCTTGTTCTCCCCAAAATACGGAACAAATTTCTCAATATAACATTCCCATCTTTGGGTAATCTCAAAATGAGCATTAATGTTTTTTTCTGCGCGATTGTCCGCATCCTTATTATAATAAGCGTATACTTTATTATAAAACGCCACTGGATAATTCAAAATTAATCTGTACCAAAAATCCAAGTCCTCAGCATAGCGAATGCGCTCGTCAAACATACCTACAGCAATTGCTGCCTCACGTTTCAATATAACCGAAGAAGCGCAAAACAAGTCACCGTGAGATGTGCCAAAATAATCATCAATATAGTCCCTGAAACCATCAGGCAAACCTTGTATATAGGGGACAATCTTACCTTCGATGACATCCGCATAGTTTACACCCAATAAGGCTGCATCAGGAAAATCAACAGACATGCTCACCAGTTCAGCAAGACAACCCTTATCCCATATATCATCACCATCAATAAGGGCCACATAGTCGCCGAATGCCTCTTTAATTCCACGATTGCGAGCCGCACTAACACCAGAATTAGCCTGCTCTACCAATCTGATACAATTGTATCTAGTCATATAGCCTCGAACGACTTCAGCACTACCATCAGTGCTACCGTCATCGACAATCACCACCTCAAAATCCGAGTATGTCTGATTCAACACACTCTCCAAGGTGGATCCGATGTTCCTTTCCTTGTTAAATAATGGAATGACTACTGAAATCATATCTTTAAACTGCAGATCAAATGAAAAAGAGCAGGATTGATGAGCAATAATTGCTCTTTGAATGACCGTTGGGTTTGGGATATCTGCTTCAAATCATCAAAAGCTTGTTGCAAGATTTCCCGTATTTTTCTTCCTTCATCCAATGAATATATGCGGACATCCCTATAATAATCCTTTTGAAGAACCATCAGATGACACAACATTGAGTGAAACACCCTGCCCACTATCTCTTCATCATAATGCGCCGAGGCAAAATCGAGCAATTGCTTATCCACGCATAGAATCTCATAAAGCTTGACCGACTTCTTATGCGTTATGGAAGAACTCTGTTGCCAATAAATATACTCTGCATCAGAGAAAGCGACTATTTTTGCATAATATAATATCAAACGTTCGGAAAATTCGTCAGAGAAAGCATAATTATAGGGATTCTCTTCCACTACATGCTGATACAAATCTTTCCTGAAAGCCATGCCATTACAGCCTATACACCAATCAGGCAAGGTAAGACGGCACGCTTCCACTCCAGGAATAACTTCCTCCCGAACCATTTCAGGTTTGGAAATACGCCCCGTTTCCACTTTTCGTTCCAAATCCTTGCTCACCATCACAGGCAACACTACGTCTACATCGTATTCTTTAATACGTTCTGCCATGATTTGCAGATAATCTTGATTTATTGTATCATCGTTACCAATAATAATACAAAAATCTCCTTCAGCTTTATCAACTCCCAAATCACAAGGTTTCTTTGCGTTCCCTGAATTTTGTGGTAATCTAAAAACTCGAATTCTTGCATCTGATTCGACGTATTTGTTTTCTAGCTCGAAACTTCTATCTGTGGAGCAGTCATCCACCAATATCAGTTCCCAATCAGAGTAAGTTTGAAAGAGAACTGAATTGACTGCTACTTCCAAAGTATTCTCGGCATTATAGATAGGGATGATGACGGAAAACATAATTCCAACACATTTTTTGAACAATCAATGATTCCAACCGATTCCTTTGCGAACCACCTTTGCTGGTACACCAGCTACCATACAGTGATCAGGCACATCCTTCGTCACAACAGCTCCGGCAGCCACAATAGCTCCATCGCCAATTGTCACACCTGGCAATACCATGGCATCTGTCGCAATCCATACATGATTGCCTATTTTGACCGGTCGAATAGAACGGTTTGCCATTTTGTCTTTCAAATCGGCATTATCGCCAACGCATTCCTCTAACTCAAAAACATCATGCCAAGAATTGTCCAATATATGAACACCGTCCGCAATGGCACATTCATCGCCAATGGTAACATGGGATGAGCATTCAATACTACCGCCATTAAGATAGGTTTGATTCCCCAACTCAATGATTCCGCCTTTGTGAATCATTATCTTTGAGCTTCCATGCATTGTAAAACTACCAGAAATATGCAAAACCCCATCCTCTGCAATATATAATGTCGCCTTGTCTCCCGTACTAATATAATCCTGCCTATTAACCTCAAAAAAAGACCTCTCATCCATTTTAATTCTTCCAGAAGAAGCAAGAGAAATATTGGATTTATGCAATACTCTGATACTACTGCTACGAGGTTTCTTCACACGCAGATACAAGTACAATGTTTGAAACCAATTGATAGACAATAACACACGATAGTATTTTGAAACCCTTCCTAGCATAGCAATTTTTTCTCAGGGAAATGTCTACCCAACAGCAACCATGTCAAATAACATATATACTCTTTAAATGAAGCCATTTTCTTTATTACTATATTATCTCTACGGAAGCCCCTTCTGCATATCGACAAAAAACTATTTTTCTCTTCACCATCCATCTTACAAAAGGCCTTCTTCCACATCAAAAATGTATAATTTGCTACATTTTTACATGCTGTTTGCATTTCCTTATCACCTGAAGGAATGAAACGTATCATTTCCATAATCAATCTGGAATTCTCAAAGCACTTCTCGTACAACCTATTTGGCGAAAGAATGGTTTTCGCCCCCGTCAAAGACATTTCGTTAACACAATACAGATAGGCTTCAATACTAGAGAGTTCCATCTTCTCAGCAAGGAAGATTGATTTAAACGCGTATGGGACATCTTCACCCATATTGATTTCAGGAGAATAGATGTCATTATCATCCAAAAAAGCCTTTCGATACAATGACCTCCATACAGGGCAAAACTCACCCAAACAAGAACACCCGTATTGATGGATAAGATTCAACCCTGTTGTAACGCCAATACTTTTCTGCGCATCCCCTCTCACAACGACGATTCTTCCATCAGGCAAATATTCATTGTAAGCAAAACACAAGACATCCAAATCATTCTTTTCACATTGTTCTAATAGCACTCCCAAAACATTCGGCGCAATCATATCATCCGAATCAACATTCCAAATGTACTTACCACGGGCTATCTTTCGTCCTGTATTTCGTGCTGCGCCCAACTTCTTGTTCACCTCATGTTCGACCAGTATTAAATTGGAGTGTTTCTTTTGATATTCCAGCACTATCTCTTTAGAATGATCAGGTGAAGCATCATTCACACATATCACTTCGTACTCCTTTTCAGGAATATCTTGGTTATACACGCTGTCAAGACATTGAGCGATGTAAGGCTCAACGTTGTAGAAGGGGATGATTATGGAAAGTTTCAACTCCTCCATAAATTCTTATAGTTTTTCTATATAAAACTTTTCAAGCAGAAATACTATTGACCAATTCATTAAATCTTTCCACACTCAATTCTCCTGCTCGTTTTGCAGAAGCGCTTTTATACTTATCTAAAGCTACCGCATCTTCCGATAAGAACGAAATAGCTCTAACATAATCGTCAACCTCTCTACAAAAGAACGTATTATCTTCATTGCAATAATCCCTGATGGATCCCACATCACTCACCACCATTGCAAGATGCATGGCCATAGAAATAGTAATAGCGTTACTACCAACCGTATCATCCATTACATTCAAAGAAATATCCGCCTTTGATAATTGTAATCTCAACTCGGATTCCGGCATATAACCCAATACTGTAGCATTAGGATATTTTTTAAACGAACTAAAATCTGAATACCCAGCACACAACACAAACTTCACATTGGGCATTCTCTTCACGACTTCCTCTAACAGAACATAATTCCGTTGCAAATTTCCCAATGCAATAACCGTAACACCCTTTTTCTCAACTTCCAAAGGATAAAAGTATGCATTATCCACGGGATGAAACAAGGTATATACAGGAACAGAATGATTGGTCTTATCCAATAAAAAAGTAGTCAAACTACTACCCAAAGTAAGATAAGCATCAATTGGTTGCGTCCATTGTGCGTATTCATTCTGCATAAAAGAATTCTCCATAGCCGATGGAGTTAAATGTGCCAAACCAAATATTTTCACTTTCGGACTTGTCTCTCGTATAACTTTTGCCAATTCTATTTGATTAGCCTCTTTATGAAGATATTCCAATAAAAAAACCTCATCATCATCTCTCAATCTATCCATCATTCTCTTAATTGCATTATGATACACACTTGCATGGTATCTTCTATCCAAATAATTAATGCAACGATTAAAAAAAGGATTTGCCATGTATGACATTTTGCCTCTCACATAGTCCATAATGACTGTATAATCCGAAGGGAACTTTTCTTGCAACAATCTACAAATATGCGGGAATCCTGCATGGTTGGCCCTCAGATTATTCCACATAAAACATACAAGATACTTCATTACTCAAATATAGGATGATAACTATTCTTATATTTAAAACTATTCTTCCTTGTACCGATAACTTTCGCAGGCACTCCACCGACTATTGACATTGGGGGAGTATCTTTGGTAACAACAGCACCACATGCCACCACCGTACCCATACCCAAACGCACTCCTGGCATAATGGTAGCTCGAGAGGCTATCCAACAATTGTCTTCTATGATAGTATCTCCTCCTCTTGTTGTATGCATATCATCATTGGGGTCATGCTCTAATGTCCAGATAACTGTCCATCGTGCTATATCCACATTATTACCAATTATCAGTTTTCCTCCTCTGCCGTCCAAATAACAATATGGGTTAATGACAACATTGTTTCCCAACTGAATGTTGTTCGATCCCACGAAGTCCACATAACGCATTATGCTGACATCGTTCCCCACTTTACCGAAATAACGTTTCACGCAATACATCCTAACCCTTCGGCTTGGCCATTTCATGAGCCATGGCACTATCACGTTATGAAGAAAAGACACCCATGTTTGCCTAATAGTTTTCATTTTTTATCAATTTATATATACATTTAACCGGAGCCATAACCATGTGTCCGATCCTATACGTCCATGACGATCTTGCCTTGAGTTGTTGTTCTCTCATCAACTCTAACAATCTATTGTATTTTTCATGGTCTTGAACAATTCGTGGAGGGACTATTTCATTTATCACAAGGTCGTGTTCTTTTCGTCTTTCCTCAACTTGCATTGAACTGACTCCTGTTATATCATAAACGGAAATCGGAATCTCAATCTTTTCAAGACTCGCCTTACCAAGACCTATAGCTTGTAAGAACCATTTCCAGTCGGAGTTAATCTTAAGTTTCTCGTCATATAGACCATATTCATCAAACAGACATCTCTTGATAAATGCGCAGCCTGAATGTTGAATAGTATAATCAAAAAAAGTGAATAACGTTATTTCTTCTTTTACTCCATTCCACAATTCCCCTATAGCATTTAGCAACTCTCCTGTTGACCTATAATAATTGCCAATAACAATGTCTGCTTGAGTTTTTCTTGAAAAGACATTATCCAATACCTGATTATCACAGAACCAATCTCCACTATTCAAGAAAAACACATAATCACCATTAGCCACCTTTATCCCTTTGTTCATTGCATGATATATTCCTTTATCAGGCTCGCTCACCCAATAGGCGAAATGATCAGAGTATTGCACAATCAACTCTCTGCTACCATCTGTCGAACCACCATCAATCACTATCCATTCAAAATCTTTGAAGGCTTGGGGTACAACGCTTTCGATGGTCTTTTGGAGGCCATCGCGGTTGTTAAAGTTGATAGTAATGATGGAGAGTTTCATAATAAACAACAAGTATTGGGTTCTGTTACTCTACACTTTCACTTTGAATAAACTTATCAACATCAAAAAACATTCGCTCCACTTCTTTCAACTTTTCATCATCAAAGTTCCACCATTCAATATGGCGCAATGCCTCAATTTGTCCAGGATTAAATCTATACTTCAAGATTCTTATGGGACATCCCACGGCAACGGCATAAGGGGGAATATCCTTCGACACCACCGCCCCAGCACCAATGACTGCGCCATCGCCGATGGTCACCCCATCAAGCACTGTCACGTTAGCGCCAATAAAAACATCATTCCCAATAACAATGGGTTTTCTCTCTTCAATTTTATCACACTCGGATAGCGCAACGCCATTTTGTTTCTTAGTTGAGTAAAACATGGGCGAAGTACTAATACCATTATAGGGGTGAATTCCCCAACCGCACACAAAATTAGGTCCAATTGAGCAGAAACTCCCTATTGTGGTTTGGGAGACATTAGAATTATAAGCGATATAAGTGTACCTCCCGATGCTTGTTTCTGACACTGAATAAGGGGCATAGAGAACAACGTGTTTCTTCGTGTCGACACAGTTCTTTTTCCTCTTCAGCAGAGACATATCCACATCTTCTCGGTCCAACACCCGCAATTCCGGGATTATCCACAACAAAAATTTACGCAAAAACTTTCGCATATTAACTCCAAGCCACTGGCATGTTAAAGAAGCCTAATTCCTTATTGCTAACATACTTAGTATGGTCGCTACCCGTATCTGTGATGGTCAAAGGCAAAAACACATCACATATATCCAACATCCTAACGTTAGGGACATGTAAAATGGGCTTAATAAAATAATTACCCGGCAAAAGCAAATCACTTGGAATCACTGCTGTCACCTCCAAATGGCCGGGATCCAACAAATGATGATTGGTAAACAACGGGACCTGATGATAGTCAAAAAGCGTAAAACTCAAGGTAGCATCTTCAACCATCCTATTACATCCAATCTCAAACTTGATTCGAACCGCATCATCATATGCCACATCGCTAATGGGCAGGCCTTGGGGGTTCTCAACAAAAACACGCTTCAGGAACATGTCGTTTTCAACATTTTTGCTCGCGAACACCTCGTCTGTAGCACCATCAGAAATATATCTCGAGATACAATCACGAACTCCACCCATGAAAGCCACCTGGCCTTGGGAAAGTAGCACTCCTGACTTACAAAGCTGAGCAATCGAGCCCATATTATGGCTCACAAACAACACCGTCCTACCTTCTCCCTGACTCACATCCTGCATCTTACCGATGGCCTTCTTCTGAAATTCCGCATCACCAACCGCCAACACTTCGTCAACCACAAGAATCTCAGGATCCAAATGAGCTGCAACGGCAAAGCCAAGACGCACCGTCATACCCGAGCTGTAACGCTTCACTGGGGTGTCGATATAGCGTTCACATCCAGAGAAATCAACAATTTCATCAATATTGCCATCGATCTCCTTCTTGGTCATACCAAGAATGGCTCCGTTCATATAGATGTTTTCGCGGCCAGTCATCTCACCATTGAACCCTGTGCCCACCTCAAGCAGACTGGCAATGCGGCCACGGGCACGAATCTCACCCGTGGTAGGCCCCGTCACTTTCGAAAGCAGCTTGAGTAAAGTAGACTTGCCGGCTCCATTCTTTCCAATAATGCCCACCACGTCGCCTTGCTCGACCTTGAAGTTGATGTCCTTCAAAGCCCAAACATATTCGCTGTCGGCGGCCGTGGAGCGATCGTTTACCGAACCCACTTTCAGGAAAGGGTCTTCTTTGCCGAGGACACTCATCTGCCACCACCGTTGTAGGTCGTTCCTCAATGTGCCGCCCGTGACGTATCCCAAGCGGTAAAGCTTACTGATGTTGTTAAATTCTATTGCTGTTGACATATTATCATATAATTGTAATATTTCATAATTCCTAATTCTTATTGCAAATAGCTTTTTGTTGCATAATTACTGCTCGTTCTGTCCTAAATGACTGTTTGTTATGGCATGATTAGAATTTAGGTGGGTTCTATAAATTCATTTTTTCATCTTTGAAACGGAGAGAACCCTTACAGCTCCGTCCGCAGACTTGTCAGTTTTGACTCTGCAAAGTTACATTT
>CAJOEN010000004.1 GCA_905233475.1 uncultured Bacteroidales bacterium | reverse complement strand
TAAACCAAAGGGCTGACATTTGTTAGTGTCAGCCCTGTTTTTTTATTGACAACTGCTGTTGGTCGCTGCAGCTCGAAAAAGTTTTATCGGACACCAATATTTTTTTGTATATTTGCAAATTAAAGTTTGATAATATTATCGATTGTAAACAAGTATAAATGAAAGCGAAACCGTTTATAAAATGGCTTGGAGGCAAGGGACAGCTGCTGGAGCAGTTAGAAGCATCGTTGCCGAGAGAACTGAACTCAGCAGAGTTCGTTTATCTGGAGCCCTTTATAGGCGGTGGTGCAATGATGTTTTTTATGCTACAAAAGTTTCCGAATATAAAACGAGTAGTAATAAACGACATCAACACCAATTTAACCAATGCTTACGAAACGGTAAAAGAGCAACCCGAACTTCTTGTCAAAAGCTTAAAAGCAATTGAAAGAGAATATCTATTGCTAGCAGACGAGGTCTTGCGCAAAGAGTATTATCTAAAAATGCGTGACAGTTTCAATAACGATGACCTTACGATAATAGAAAAGACTGCTCTGCTGTTGTTCCTCAACAGGACTTGTTTCAACGGCTTGTACAGGGAAAATTCAAAAGGGAAATTCAATGTGCCATTCGGAAAATATGCCAAACCGACTATTTGTAATGAAGAAGTGATATATGCGGACAGCGAGCTTTTAAATAAATTCGATGTAGAAATAATGACCGGCGATTTTTCAGAAACCGCCTCGAAAATTGATGAAAAACTACTTAATTTCATTTATTTCGATCCTCCATATCGTCCTTTAAGTTCCACATCAAGTTTCAACACTTATGTGAAAGAGGCTTTTGATGATTTGGAGCAGAAGCGACTTGCCGATTTCTGCAACCAACTTTCGCAAAAAGGGAATTGTTTTTGGATGTTAAGCAACGCAGACTGTTCGGCAAAGAATCCCGAGGATTTGTTTTTCGAGAAAATATATTCCGAGTTTGAAATACAGAGGGTTTACGCATCTCGTTCAGTAAATGCAGTGGCCAGTAAAAGGGGAAAATTGTCTGAACTGCTAATTATGAACCAACACAATCCCATTGAACATCAGTTTGATAAAGCTATTGTATGAACACACACACTAAAGAACAATTCGATCTATTTCTTTCACAATTGAAAGAAACCAATGCAACATTAGATTTCTACTGTGATTTTAAAAAAATACACTTTAATGTTGATTCTATTGCCATAAAACTTAATCAGTTAAATTATTTAATTGGACAAAAAGATTTGGATGGTGCTATACGCAAGCTTTGGAACGAAAACCCCAAAGCTTTCTCTATCATGGAAATACTTATTGCTGTAAGAACATCCGACAATAAAAAGGTGATAATTGATAATGGACACATTAAAAAAATAAATGATTTGCTTTATGACGTGGAAAGTGTAATTACGTTTATTCACAAAACAGGACTTGATGAAGTATTTCAAAACAAACAAGTAAAGAATCTTGTGGACTATGTTTTTGGCGTGGAAACAGGCCTTGACACCAATGCAAGAAAAAATAGAAGTGGACATTTGATGGAAGACCAGGTTGCATCCATTTTCAAAATGGCTGACATCAAATATAAACAAGAAGTATATTCAACCGAATATCCAGAATTGGTTGTACTTGGTGAAGATAAAAAACGCTTTGACTTTGTGGTTGATGCACATCATTGCAAATATCTGATTGAGGTTAACTTCTATAGTGGTGGCGGTTCTAAGTTAAACGAAACTGCACGTTCTTACACAGAAATAGCGCCTAAAATAAATGCTTTAAACGGATTTGAATTTGTTTGGATAACCGATGGAATTGGATGGTTGTCGGCAAAAAACAAATTGGAAGAAGCTTTCTATGCCATTCCCAACGTGTATAATCTGACAACGATATCTGAGTTTATCAATCGAATTAAAACTGAGTAGATATGATATGTAAGAAAGAACATTCTGATATTCAAAATCTTCTAGCCATGCTTCCTAATGGTCAAGGAGGACCTGGAAGACATAAATGTGCTGCATGTGCCTTCGAAGAAGGTTATACTGATGGCATGAATGGTGTTAAACGTGAGGTCGATTCTGTACTTGAGACTCTTCCGGAAGGACAAGCTAAAAACCAACGTCATAAAAGTTGTGAAACAGCTTATGAGAAAGGTTTTGAGATTGCAACTAAAGTAAAAGCGAGTATTGATTTTTCCAAATCAGCAAGAGAAGGCAGATTACAAGGCATTACTTTTCCCTCTAACATGGATTTGCTCCAACTATACAAACTTGGGGACGAATTTGTAGTAGCAGTATTTCAGGGCAAAATATCAATGAATGATATGATTGTAAAATTTCGCCAATATGACAAGATGGAGGCTAAATGGTCGAGATTCAGACAACCAAAACATATTCATTGGACAGTAGATGTCTTGATAAAACAAGAACACAACAAAGATACGGTTAACCATTTTCTAGTGAACTTATTGAATGATTGGGAAAATAGAAACATAATACCTCATTTGATGTCTGCTGAAGAACGGAATAATTTCCTAAAACCAGAAAACCTGTTGCGTTATGTTTATATTGAAGCAGAGCAATACAGCGACAATAAATTAAAAGGGGAATATCCTATTCCCTTCTTAATAATTATATCTCGTATTTTGATGGTGCAAGAAAGGACTAATCGTGAAGATGCATATATGTTTAAGGGCTTGTTAGAGTCCTTAAGAGAACATAAGGATTTGTATACCGTGATTAGTAAAGCAACTTTTAATGGTAGATAATGAAAGCCTATTTTAAATCCACTGACCATAATTTCAACCTGTTGCATGGTGACTGTTTTGAACTGCTTCCACAGTTCAACTTCAAATTTGACATGATTTTTGCCGACCCTCCTTATTTTTTGAGCAACGACGGCATTAGTGTGCAAAGCGGGAAAGTGGTAAGTGTCAACAAAGGAGATTGGGATAAAGGAGGAACTCCGGAGAAAATCAACGATTTTAATTTAAAATGGCTATCTTTGTGCAGGGAGAAACTAAAAGACAACGGCACAATATGGATTTCGGGAACCTACCATAACATTTTTTCCGTAGCAAATGCTCTAACAGAATTAGGATACAAAATTTTGAATGTCGTAACATGGGTTAAAACAAATCCCCCACCAAACATTTCCTGTCGTTATTTCACATATTCCACCGAATTCGTAATATGGGCAAGAAAAACACAAAAGCATCCTCATTATTTCAATTACGAACTAATGAAATATTTGAACGGAGACAAACAAATGACAGATGTTTGGAGACTACCAGCAATAGCGCCTTGGGAAAAATCTTGCGGCAAGCATCCTACGCAAAAACCACTTGCCCTGCTCACACGAATCATATTGGCATCAACAGAAAAAAACGCATGGATTCTTGACCCTTTTGCAGGCTCGTCCACCACGGGAATAGCAGCGAATTTAACAGGACGACGTTTCCTTGGCATTGAACAAGAAATAGACTTTGCCGAAATGAGTCGTAAACGTAGGCTAGAAATAGAGAACCCTAAAATATTGTCCGCATATCAAAATAAAATCAAAGATATTGCGGTCATGTATGACTTCTATGAGCCTCAGTTATTTGTTTGTGAAGAACAACCCGACTACAATATCCCGCATTTTTTACAATAAACACAACGAAAACCAAATCATGCCTTTAACCCCTCAAGAAATAGAACGTTACAACCGTCAGATTATCCTTCCCGACTTTGGGGAGGAGGCACAGTCGAAACTGAAAGCCGCCAAAGTGCTGGTGGTGGGTCTGGGCGGCCTTGGCAGCGTGGCATCGCTGTACCTCACCGCCTCGGGCTTCGGCACGGTGGGCATTATGGACGACGACACCGTGGCCATTCACAACCTGCAACGACAAATCCTCTACCGCGAGGACGAGGTGGGGCTGTCCAAAGCCCAAAAGGCAGGCGAGACTCTGCACCGCCTCAACAGCAACGTGCAACTGGTGGTTTACGACCACCGTCTGACTCCCGAAAACGCCGAACAGATTGTGTCCCAATACGATTTGGTGCTCGACTGCACCGACAACTACTCCGCCCGCTATCTTATCAACGACACTTGCGTAAAATGCGGCAAGCCATTTATCTACGGCACTATCGGCGACACCAAAGGTCAGCTGGCCGTGTTCAACTACCAACAGCCTGCCGCCAACTACCGCACCCTCTACCCCAACCAAGAGGCGCTGGAGGCACAGGGCAACCGCAACAAAGGGGTGATGGGCGTACTGCCCGCCGTTATCGCCTCGTTGGAGGTGAACGAAGCCGTGAAAATCATTACAGGTGTCGGCAAGCCTCTGAAAGACACCCTTTTCATGATAGACCTGCTCACCAACGAAACCCAGAAATTCAAACTTCCGGTGAAATAAACATCACACACTCAGAAAGGCCTTTTCGCTCCACAGATATTGCATATAAATTAGACATCTGAACATTTGCAATGAAATAAAAATTAATCGAGCTTCCGTATGGAAGCCCGATTTTTAAAAGACGCGTAGTAGTTTCTGTCTGAAATTATAGTTCTATCGTCTTGAGTTGCTTTTGTGTCCGTCGTTATGTCTGTTGTGTCGGTTATTGTCCTTGTGTGGCGGATTTGTATTGTCTTGGCGTTGCGGAGCCATATTGTTTGGACGGTTGTTGTGTGTTGGACTCGCTGTAGGGTTGTTGGGCTTGTGTCGGTTGTTATGTGCTGGAGGAGGTGCTACTGGACCGTTGGGTTTATGGGCAGGAGCAGGTTTGTGTGCAGGTCTGTGATGTGGTTGGGGAGTATGCCTATATGCAGGTCCGTGGCCGGGATGTCTTTTGGGGCTATAAGGCCTCATGTCGGGACGGAAAAAGTATGTTTGGCGGAAATCCTTGGGGTGCGGTACTCGTGGCATTGGCCTGTAAGCAGGAATCGTCCACATAAAACCAACGTTGCAAGGGTCGCTGGTGTATCCCAAAAGCCTTGCCACCGACACGGGGTATCCGTTGCTGTTTATCCACACGCAGTTCAGGTCGATAGGGGTGGAGATAACCTCGTTGGTGACAACGTCAAAACCGTAAATCCAGACCTCGTAGCGGAACAGCCCCGTACTTTCTTTCCAAACATCGGTGGTGTAAACATAAGTGGTGGCACTGCCCGGATAACAGCCGCAATACAACAGTATTTCGGGATTGGCGTTCAAAAAATCAATAACCTTGTTGGCTTGTCTGCTTGTGAATATCTGTATCGACGTTTCGGCTACCGAAACAGTTGCTGTCGCAACAAATAACGATAATATTAAGGCTAACTTTTTCATGATTTTCTCCTTTCTTGTTTTTATGAAAGTCTTTGAAGTTTCGTAACAATGTTTTTCAAAATCTTATTCCAAAAACTGGAAAAAGATTTTGCTTTTTGTAGTAAAATGCTGTATTACAATGAGAAAAAAGTTTAGAAAGCCTCTACAACCTCCCAACATTCAACCCCTAACTCTTAACTACATAATCACTCCACTACCGAGTACTACGGGTTCAGAGGCGTGGTATATTATGCCGAACTGTCCTGCGGCCACGCCCGAGATGGCATTGTCTGAAATGATGTCGGCGCCGTTTGGGGTGAGTTTCAGTATGCCGGTGTTGAATTCGGGTGTATGCCTGATTTTGAAACGGATACGCTGACCTTCAGAGAAAGAAACGGAGGGGTTCATGGCCATCACATCGCCTAAATGAACGGTTTCGGTGTACTGAGCTACGGGGTCGTAGCCTTTGGAGACGTATATAAGGTTGTTTTCCACGTCCTTTTTCACCACAAACCAAGGACCTCCGCCGAGGCCGAGACCTTTGCGCTGACCGATGGTATGGAACCAAAACCCTTTGTGTTGTCCAATTTTTTTACCTGTCTCAAGTTCTATTATGTCGCCCTCGCGTTCTCCTAAGTATTTGCGTATGTAGTCGTTATAGTTTATCTTGCCGAGGAAACAGATACCTTGGCTGTCGTGGCGTGTGGCACTGGGAAGGTTGAGTTTTTCGGCCATCATCCGCACCTCGGCTTTAGGCATATCGCCTATGGGGAACATGGCCTTGCTCAGCTGGTGGTAGTTGAGTCTGCCGAGAAAATCGGTCTGGTCTTTCACGGGGTCGTTGGCGGTACCGAGCCAGCAAATGCCGTTGGCATCCTGCCACTGTCGGGCGTAGTGTCCGGTGGCTATGCGGTCGAAAAGGTATCCGGCTTTCTCTTCGAAAGCACCGAATTTTATCAGACTGTTGCACATCACATCGGGGTTGGGTGTAAGACCCTTGGCAACGGTGTCCATAGTGTAGCGTCCCACGCGGTCGAAATATTCCTTTTGCAAGTCTATTATGTCAAATTTGCAGCCGTATTTCTTTGCTATCCAAGTTGTTATCTCAACGTCTTCCTCCGATGGGCAGTCCCATTCCTCACTATCGTCGTTCATGCCAATTTTGATGTAGAATATGTGTGGGTCGTAGCCCTGTTCTTTTAGCAGGGGTACCACAACGGAGCTGTCCACTCCTCCCGAAACAAGTGCTGCAATTGTCATAAGTGTTTTTATTTCAGATTTTTCCGTAAAAAAGTCGGGGGCTTTTTACCCCCGACTTGTTGTTATAGCTTTGTTTGGATAGACTTTTATCTGCGAGAGCTGCTTCTGTTGTTGTTTGTGGAGTTGTTGGTGGGAGTTGCGGCAGGTTGTGGGTTGGAATGTTGGTGATTTGCGTTGCCACCGCGGTTACCATGACTGCCGCTGTTGTTGCCGCCGTTATTGTTGTTATTTTTCGGTCTATTGATGTTCGAGTTTGTGCGGTTGGTGTTGTTATTAGCATGGCCTACGTTGGGTTTTGACTGCTGTCTGCTGTTGATACGTGGCTTTACGTTGGGCTGTGCGAAATAAGTTTGGTGATAATTCGATGGGTGTGCCACACGCGGACGGGTGTTATAAATGGGAATACGCCATCTGAAAGAGGCTTCGCAGATTCGGTGCTTGAAACCCAAAGTTTTTGCCACATTGGCCGGATAGCCATTGCTTCCCTCTACCCAAAGGCAGTTTAGATCTACCGGGGTGTAAATTTCTTCGTTGGTTTTTACATCGTAGCCGTAAATCCATATCTCGTAGTAAGTTAGGCTGTAACGCTCCATCCACACGTCGAGAGTGTAAACATAGGATGTCTGATAATTGGGATAGCAGCCACAGTAAAATAGCACCTCGGGATGATGGTTGAGGTAGTTTACAACACGTGTGGCTTGCGATTTTTTGAAAAACTGCACCGAAGAATCGGCGAAACTTGCTGTGCTTGCCAAAAACAAGAACGACAATACAAAAATTATTTTCTTCATGACAATTATATTTTTAAATTACATTGCAAAGGTACAAAAGATTTTGCTTTCTGCCAAAAAAAATAACTTTTTTTATCAAATTTCATTGGCTATAATTCTGTATATCAAGATTTTATATTGTGGCGTTCCGTTGCTTTTTACAACGGCAGGATTTCAATGTCCGAAAAAAAATGTACCTTTGCAACACTTGTACAAATCATTATTTCGAATATGGAAGACAATCTTAAAGCATCGGAACTTGTGCTGGCCAACGACGGCAGCCTTTACCACATACACCTCACCGACAGCCACATAGCCGACACCGTTTTTTTGGTGGGCGACCCGGGACGCACGGCACTATTCGAAGAACTTTTCGAATCGGTGGAATATAAAACCACTAACCGTGAAATATGCTCGGTAACAGGTATTTACAAGGGGGTGCGCATGACCGCTCTTTCTACTGGAATGGGCACTGACAATATCGATATTGTTGTAAATGAGCTTGATGCGGCTGTGAATATCGACCTTGCCACACGCAGGCCAAAAACGGAACACCGCACTTTGAACCTCATACGCATAGGCACTTCGGGGGCTTTGCACGCCGATATTCCCGTTGGCGGACTTGTGGCTTCGGAGTACGCTCTCGGCCTCGACGGGCTACTGAATTTCTATGCACATGACGAGGCTCTTTTCGAAAAGGACATGAACGACGCTTTTGCATGCCACGCCAGCTTTCCTCCGCAGTTTCAAAAAACGTATGTTGTAAAAGGTTGTCCTAAATTGCTGGATACAGTGGCTTATGATTGTATAAAGGGTATAACGGCCACAGCCTGTGGTTTTTATGCCCCGCAAGGACGGCAGTTGCGACTGCACACAGCTATAAACGACATAAACCAAATTCTTGCCACTTTCAATTACAACGGACATCGCATAAGCAATTTCGAGATGGAGACCTCGGCAATATATGGCCTTTCTAAACTGCTGGGACACAATGCTCTTACGGTGTGTCTGATAATTGCCAACCGTGTTACGGGCGATTTTCTTAGCGATTACCATCCGCAAATGCGACAAACCATAAAAACAATTATGGATAGAGTGGTGGAGGAGGGGAAGTAGTTAGGAGTTAGGAATCTGGAATTTGGATTTACGATTTCCTAGTTCTGATTTCCGATTTCGGAATTGTCAATTTCTTTGTCGAAGGATTTCGTATAGGAATACCCCTGTAGCCACCGAAACATTTAGCGACTGCACTTCGCCAACTATGGGTAGTTTGGTGCATACATCGCTGATTTTCAGCAAGTCGTTGGAAATGCCTGTTTCTTCAGCACCCATTATCAGTAGGGTGGGCAGCGTGAAATCCACTTCGGTGTAAAGGGTGTGCCCTTTCTCCGTGGCCGCGCATATCTGCAATCCTGACTGTTTTGCAAAATTTATCACCGTTTTTAGGTTATCTTCGCGGCACACGGGTATCCGCAACAACGCCCCCGACGAGGTTTTTATGGCATCTTCGTTGATTTGTGCACTACCGTGGCTTGGAACTATTATCGCGTCCACACCGGTGCATTCGGCTGTACGGGCTATGGCTCCGAGGTTGCGAACATCTGTTACGCGGTCGAGCATGAGCAGTGTAGGGGTGCGGCCTTCGTCGAACAGCTTGGGCACAATGTCGTAAACGCTCTGGTATTCTATGGCCGAGATTAGTGCCACCACGCCCTGATGGTTTGCGCCACGCACGGTGCGGTTAAGTTTCTCTATGGGAACAAACTGAAAAGTGAGTCCCGCCTCCTTTATTTTGGTGCGCAGCTCGTTTATCAGGCTGCCGCCCAATCCGTTCTGTATCAGTATTTTGTCTATCTGTTTGCCCGATCCTATGGCCTCGATTACGGGACGAATTCCGTAAACGGTCTGCTGCTTATTGCTCGTTGCTTTGTCCATCTTTCATAAGTATTTTACGGTCAGCCATTTGTGCGAGTTCTTCGTTGTGGGTGACGATGATAAATGTTTGGTTGTATTGTTTGCGCAGGTCGAAGAAAAGCTGGTGCAACTCCTTGGCGTTCACCGAGTCGAGATTGCCGGAAGGCTCGTCGGCCAAAATTACCGAAGGACGGTTTATCAAGGCTCTTGCCACAGCCACGCGTTGCTGCTCGCCACCCGAGAGTTCGGAGGGCTTGTGCGAGGCTCTGTCTTTTATATTCAGAAAATCAAGTAGTTTCATGGCTTCGGGGGTGACATCTTTCATTGTGCGGCCTTGTATTAGTGCTGGCATACAGATGTTTTCCAATGCTGTAAATTCGGGCAATAGGTGATGAAATTGGAACACAAAACCTATGTGCTTGTTGCGGAATCTTGCAAGTTCGTTGCCCGAAAGCCGGCTTACATCGGTACCTTTGATTGAAACGCTACCTTTGTCGGCTTTTTCGAGGGTGCCAATTATCTGAAGCAGAGTGGTCTTGCCCGCGCCCGAAGCTCCAACAATAGACACGACTTCGCCCTCTGCTATGTGCAAGTTTATGCCTTTCAGCACCTCCAAAGTGCCGTAAGATTTGTGAATATTTTCGACCTTTATCATTTTATTCTTTTTTGAAACAACGAAAAAACAAAGATAATTTGTGTCTCAGTTTTTAAAGACATTATAAATTATTGCTGGCAGTCATTAATTGTTAGTTGTAAATTATTAATTATAAATTATTTATATGCGTTTTCCGTTCAGAAACATCATATCCACCTTGTTGCTACCGTATGCGTAAGGCATAAATTCGTAAGTAGGTATAGGTTTGGTAATGAAAAAGTTGGCTGTTTTGCCTACGGCTATGCTGCCGAGGCGATCCACCACGTCCATAGCGTATGCGCTGTTGATGGTAGTGGCGTTGATGGCTTCTTCGGGAGTCATGCGGTAGTTCACACAGGCAAACGAAAGTACCAGCTGCATATTTCCCGATGGCGACGACCCCGGGTTGAAATCGCTGGCCATAGCCACAGGCAGACCCGCATTAATCATATTACGCACCGGAGAGTGAACCATATTTAGGAAAAATGCTGCTCCGGGCAACACTGTGGGCATACACTGCGAATGCCTGAAACACTCTATTTCGGCATCGCCCACGTATTCGAGGTGGTCGCACGAGAGTGCATTGTATTTCACCCCTACCTGCACACCGCCCGAGCAGGCCATCTCGTTGGCATGGATTTTAGGACGCAGTCCGTATTTCGCACCGGCTTCGAGCATACGGTCGGTCTCCTCAACAGTGAAGAAACCTTCGTCGCAAAATACATCGATAAAGTCGGCTAAGCCTTCGTTGGCGGCTTGTGGTATCATCTCGCGTATAACGAGGTCCACAAACTCGCCCTGCCGTCCGCGGTACTCCATAGGCACGCCGTGAGCTCCGAGCAGAGTGGCTTTGATGGTAAGCGGGGAAGTCTCCTTAAGGCGGCGTATCACGCGTAGCATTTTTATTTCTGCTTCGGTAGTTAGGCCGTAGCCGCTTTTTATTTCCACAGCTCCGGTGCCGTATGCGGCAATCTCCTCGAGGCGTTGCATGGCATCATCGTAGAGCTGTTGCTCCGGAGATTCCTGCAGACGTTTGGCAGAGTTGAGGATTCCGCCACCGCGTTTGGCAATCTCGTCGTAAGACAGTCCCTTGATTTTGTCGATATATTCAATTTCGCGACTACCGGCGTAAACGAGGTGGGTATGCGAATCGCAGAAAGCGGGGAACACCATGCGTCCGGTGGCGTCAATTTCGTTGTCGTAACGGCCTTCGGGCAAGGTATCCATAGTCCCGAAAGCGGCAAAATGACCGTCTTCAACAACAAGGTATGCGTTCTTTACGGTGGCAATTTTGGCCATGTCGGCACCTTTTACCATGTGGCGGGGCGCGGTTTCCACCTGAATAAGTTCCTTTATGTTTTTTATCAGTGTTTTCATTTCTACAACATTTTTTTCTGAATTACAATATTATTTAACGTTGTAAAAAGTGAAATATTGCACAGAAACGCGCTGAAAAACGGCAAAATGTCCGGAGGTCAGTATCTCTGTTGCCGTTTATATGTGAAAAATAGTGGATATTATAGGGAATAAATGGCTTATCTTATTCTGAATCAGTGTACAAGCGCATGTTTCTTACAAAAGATTCCAAAATTTCGGAATCGCTTGGGGTTCGAAACGAATGTTGAATTGCAATATGTTCGCAGGCTTCGAAAATAAAGACTTTCAAAGCGAAAAGAACAGAATCGAACCCGGAAACCTTTGATACTTGCATTTTTGCGTAGTTGTGCTTTTTGTCGGATATTTCTCCTTTTTCCTTTACCCAAAGATATTCTCCAAGCCACAAAGGATGATTTGGGATAATTTTATTATCGTCGTAATCCTTTAAAAACTTGCATTGCCGGAGCATTGTTTTTTGTTGTTTCGAGAGTGTCATGGATTTTGGGTTTGCAACTGCAAAGATACTAAAAAAAGAAGTGCAAATGATGAAAAATAAAAAAATTAACATATTCAATCAATTTGATTCTGATCGAAAAAATTAAACTTTATTGCCCACAATGAGATATAAAAAACGCAACTAATTGATATATAGTTGCGTTTTGTTGTCCTACCAGGATTCGAACCTAGACAAGCTGATCCAGAGTCAGATGTGCTACCGTTACACCATAGGACAGTCTTGAAAAACTTTTCTCTCGTTTTTGGGTTTGCAAAAGTACACTTTTTTTTCGTTACGGCAAAATTTTATTTTATTATTTTGTGTAAAACGCTGTTAAATAATATATTACATAGATAAATAAAGCTCCGCAACAGCCCATTTTTTAGTCGTAGGCACGATTGTCTTTAGGCATTTTTGCAGTAAAATACTATCCGCAAGCAGCAGAAAACTTGTAGATATTGTTGATTGCAGTTCAAAAGTATAATTTTTATGTATCAGTGTTTCATAACAATTTTTGCGGCTTTGAATAAAAAACCGATTTTTATTCGTACATTTGCATAACACAAAAAAAATATATACCAATGCAAATAACTAAAACACAGATAGAAATGGCGTTGTCGCATGTCGATGACCCAGATTTGGGACAAAACCTTGTACAGCTTGGAATGATAGAAAACATTGCCATCGATGGCCAGCGTGTGAGTTTCGACCTTGTGCTAACCACTCCGGCTTGTCCCATGCGTGCAAAAATGTCCAACGACTGCGTTGAAGCCATCCATCAATACGTCAGTCCCGACGTTGAAGTTGTGGTTAATACCACAGCCCGTGTTATGCCAAAACCCGACAAAAACGCCATGTTCCCCACCATCAAAAACGTGATTGTAGTGGCCTCCGGCAAGGGCGGTGTCGGCAAATCCACGGTGGCGGTGAACTTGGCCGTATCGCTTGCCAAAACAGGTGCCAAGGTGGGTCTTATGGACGCCGACTTTTATGGTCCGTCGATACCTATTATGTTCGACATTAGGCGTCAGGATATACTTGGCGAGGAACACGACGGAAAAATGTACATGAAGCCGTTTTTCAAATACAACGTCAAACTGATGTCTGTGGGCTTTATGGTGGATCCCGACAAGGCTGTGGTGTGGCGTGGCCCAATGGTTTCAAGTGCTCTTAAACAGCTACTTGCCGAAACTTGGTGGGGCGACATTGATTACCTTGTTGTGGATATGCCTCCGGGAACTGGTGATGTGCAACTTACTATATCCCAAACACTTCCTGTAACGGGAGCAATAATTGTAAGCACTCCACAAAAAGTGGCGTTGGCCGACGTGATACGCGGTGTGGAAATGTTCCGCAATCCCGAAATAAACATTCCTGTGCTGGGATTTGTGGAAAATATGGCCTATTTTACACCTGCTGAGCTGCCGAACAACAAATACTACATTTTTGGCAAAGAGGGCTGTCGCAAACTTTCGGAAGAGATGAATATACCGTTGCTCGGCGAAATACCTCTTGTGCAGAGCATTGCCGAAGGTGGCGACAGCGGTCGTCCGGTTACCCTTTTCAGCGATGACCCGACTCCCGAATCGGATGCGTTTATGACTTTGGCGGAAAATGTTGCAAAACAAATTTCGATTACAAATATGAAAAAATAGCATTCTTGTTTAAGTGATTGATTTTGTTTTGAAATACGCTATTTTACTTTTGCAAGATATTGTTGCCCGGTTATTTTAATTTTTTAGTATCTTTGTAGAAGGGTAAATGCAAAAAGATATTATTATAGCGCTGATAATAAATGAAATATGAACAATAGAATAACACAATCCATAGCACAGAGCATTGAGGTAAAGCAGTCCGTGCTTGCCGACGAGAATTTTTTGGCACGTATCAACACTGCAGCCCAAATGATGATTACTACGTTGCAAAACGGCGGCAAGGTGCATTTCTGCGGTAACGGTGGCAGTGCTGCCGATGCCCAGCATTTGGCTGCCGAGCTGTCGGGCAGGTTTTATTTCGACCGTCCGCCGCTAAACGCTGAGGCTCTGCACTGCAACACATCGTACCTTACTGCCGTAGGCAACGACTACGGTTACGAGTATGTATTCTCGCGTCTGCTTCGCGGCACAGCCAAAAGTGGCGACGTGGTTGTGGGATTATCCACATCTGGCAACTCCAAAAACATTCTGCAGGCATACCGAACAGCCAAAGAAATGGGTGTCGGTATTGTGTCGCTTACGGGCGAAACAGGAGGGGAGATGAGGGATTTTTCGGATATACTGCTCAATGTGCCTTCGTGCGACACCCCACGTATTCAGGAATGCCACATTATGATAGGGCATATTATATGCGAAATCGTTGAAACTACTTTGTTTGGAAACCTAAAGGACAAACATTGATATAAAAAGATAGTAATTACTTGATAAATAGTGTATTATCCATTATCATGGGTAACAAGTAGCACTATGCGGTTTTGGGCTATTTCGTTGAGTTTGTCGTAGAACTCGCGTGTGGAACGGGCATCCATCCAACTTGTAGGCTCGTCGAGAACGAGTATTGGGGCCTGCGAGTAGAGTGCGCGAGCCAAAGCGACTTTCTGCCACTGTCCCATGCTAAGGTCTTCGCTGTTCGAGAAGTATTTACCCAAACGGGTGTCGTAGCCTTGCGGAAGACGGCTTATAAATTCGTCTGCGGAACTTATCGAAGCCGATTTGGCAATTCGCTCATCATCAAGTGTTTCTATCTCACCTAATTGTATGTTTTCTTTTACGGAGAAATCGTATCGTATAAAATCCTGAAACACAACACTTATATTTTTTCGTAACTCAAAAAGATCGAATTCTCGTATGTCTGTACCGTCGATGTATATTCCGCCTTCGGTGCAGTCGTATAGCCTGAATAGCAGTTTTATAAGTGTGGTTTTGCCAAATCCGTTTTCGCCACGCAAAGTGGTTACAGAATTGGGTGTTGCAGTGAGTTTGAAATTTTTTAGAACGTGAGCGGAACTATCAGGATACGAGAAAGTTACATCTCTAAACTCAATGCCTTGAATTATCTTTTTGGGGAAAGGTTTTGGATTATCCGGTGATACGATGTTTGGTTTCAGTTGCAGAAATTCGAAAAGGTTGCGAATAAACAGTTTGTTGTCGTAAAGTCCTGAAATTCCGATGATAAGGCTTTGTACATACGACTGTCCGCGACGGAAAGCCTCGAAAAGCATTACAAAGCCGCCTATGGTGATGGCTCCGCCTACGGTACCTCGTATCAGCATAATAACGATGAAAAACAGTGCTACTGTTTCGAAAACGATGGCTAAGATGTCGAGTATGGAGAGCCGCATGTTTATCCTAACTACTTGATTACGTATTACTTTGCGCAAGCGGTTGAACTTGGTTTTGAAATATCCGGCAAGTCCGAAAGTGCGTATCTCCTTGGCAGAGGCGCGGTTGGTTAGCAGTGCCGATAGGTAGTTTGCCGAGCGGAAAAGTTGCGTGTGGTTCTTGTTCCAGTAGTACAGTTTGCGCGATTTGTACAGTTTGACAAAGAAATCGGGCAGGCAGGCGAATAGCATTACAAAAATGACTAACCACGAGAACGATGAGAGTATCACCACCGTTCCTGCAAGGGAGATGACACTACCGATGATGGAGGTGAAACTGCTCAGAAACTGCATGGGACGGTACGAGGCTTCCTGCTGTGCGCGATGGAAAGTGTCGTGGTACTCCGAATTGTCGTAGTAGGCAAGGTCGAGTTCGGTGGATTTTAGGTGCAGGCTGTTGCTGATGTAGTCGCTAAGTTTTTGCGTTAAAAAGGTGTTTACCAATCGGCCTGCAAGCGTCATAAGTCGTGTGAGTATAAATATGCCGCAGAAATATAGCACGTAGCGTATAGCCATTACAGTATGGAAATTGCTGTTCGCTATGGAGTGTGTTACAAAATCTATGAGCAGTTTGAGGATGTATAGGTTTATTAGTGGCAATACACTCTGTATCACGGTAATGAGTATTTTGCTGACAAATAGCTTGGGGTCGCAACGGTACATCATCACCAGCGAGTTGCGGATGTTGGCGAGGTCGGCTTTCCTTTTTTTTATCCTGCTGTTGCTCAAGATTTTGCGTTTTAGAGTGTTATTTGCTTACCTTCTGCCATTCGTCGTCCATTCCGAGCAGCGGTATGCCTTTGTAGTAGCGGACTTTGAGAGTGTTTGCCGAGCTAAGTCCTTTTATTTTGATTTTGAACCACTTGCCCTCGTTGGGGTTGTAGAGGTCGCCGTCAACCCACTCGTTGTCGTCGGCATCGTAGCGCAGGTTTTTCATCACGAGCAGGTTCTGTGCAGTGCGGTCGCGCAGCTTGGGGTCGGGATTTTTGGTGTCACGACGCGGAGTGCCGTCGGGGTTGTTGGGATTTTTCACCCACACCACCTTGCCGCTGTAGGTGCCGTTTTTGGCACGGTATATCTGCACTTTCGACTCGTCGCCGGTGTCGGGAGTTTTCATAAGATACACACCCACAATGGCATCGCCCTTGCTTTGTGCCTTGACGGAAAATGATGTGAAGACCGTCGCAAGACATATTATGCAGAGTGCTAACTTTTTCATATATAGATGGTTAAAAGTGGCCTTAGAAGTTTTTCTGAAGTTCTTTTTTCAGGAATTCCAAAGCGGAGTCGAGAGGATTCTGCTTAGCGGAATTTTCGAAAATTGCTCCGGCAAGGCTCAAGGGGTCGGAGCCTTCGGGCAGACGCACGGCGGCGGAGTTGATGAGGTTTATCATCTCTTCCTTGGCCTCCTTGATGCGGCTCCACGCCTCGGTGGAAACGTACACCTGTTGCGAGAGGTTGTGTTCGAATTCGTCGCGCACGTTTTTGGTCATTACGCCTTGAAGCAGTTTTATGTCCATGCCCGGCCGGTAGCAACGCAGTATCAGGCTGTTGGGCGATATGCGTTCCAAAAACAGAGCCAGACGCTCGTAAGCCTGCAAGCGTATGGGATTCACCACTTTAAGAGTTTCAGACTCTTGGATTTTCTTGAGTTCAAGAAGGGATTTCTTTTGCTCGTTTTCCACAAACTTTTTGATAATAAGGTAAGCCACTGCACCGACTATGGCGGCGGAGAGTGTGGACGAAAGAATTACTATTAATGCTGTTGCCATATTTTTTTGTTTTTAATTATTAACTATCGATTGTAAACTATAAACTATTTTTAGTCTAATTTCAGTACTGCAAGGAAAGCGCTTTGCGGCACTTCCACGTTGCCTACCTGACGCATACGTTTCTTGCCTTCTTTCTGTTTTTCGAGCAGTTTGCGCTTACGCGTGATGTCGCCGCCGTAACACTTTGCGGTAACGTCCTTGCGCACGGCTTTCACCGTTTCGCGCGCTATTATCTTGCTGCCGATGGCGGCCTGTATAGCCACGTCGAACTGCTGGCGGGGGATGAGGTCTTTCAGTTTCTCGCACATGCGGCGTCCCAGAGGGTATGCGTTGTCCACGTGGGTTAGTGCCGAGAGGGCGTCCACGGGGTCGCCGTTGAGCAGTATCTCCAGCTTTACGAGCTTGGAAGGTTGGTAGCCGCTTTGGAAATAGTCGAACGAGGCGTAGCCTTTGCTGATGCTTTTCAGCTTGTCGTAGAAATCGAACACCACTTCGCCCAAAGGTAATTCGAAAGTTATCTCTATGCGGTCGGTGGTGAGATATACTTGGTTTTTGAGTATGCCGCGCTTGTCGATGCACAGCTTGATGATAGCTCCTATGTAGTCGGCTTTGGTGATTATCTGTGCTTTGATGTAGGGCTCTTCCACAAAGTCGATATAGTTGGGCTCGGGCAGACCGGAGGGGTTGTAAACGTCTATCACGTCGCCGTTGGTGAGGTGCGCCTTGTACTGCACGTTGGGCACGGTGGTTATCACGTCCATATTGAACTCACGCTCAAGACGTTCCTGCACTATTTCCATGTGGAGCAGTCCGAGAAAACCGCAGCGGAAGCCGAATCCCAACGCCAGCGACGACTCCGGCTCGAAGGTGAGCGAGGCGTCGTTGAGCTGTAGTTTTTCGATGCTGGCGCGCAGTTCCTCGTAGTCGTCGCTGTCCACGGGGTACACACCGGCAAACACCATCGGTTTCACGGCTTCGAAACCCTCGATGGCTTTGTCGCAGGGGCGTTGCACGTGGGTGATAGTGTCGCCAACCTGCACTTCCTTGGAGGTCTTGATGCCGGAGATGATGTACCCCACATCGCCTGCCGACAGCTGTTTGCGTGGTTCCATCTTCAGTTTCAGCACCCCAATCTCGTCGGCGTGGTATTCTTTTTGTGTGTTCACGAATTTCACGAAGTCGTTGGTTTTCAGTGTGCCGTTCATTATGCGGAAATACGACACAATGCCCCGGAACGAGTTGAACACCGAGTCGAAGATGAGAGCCTGCAGTGGAGCCTCGGGGTCGCCTTTGGGTGCGGGAATGCGGTCCACAATTGCGTCGAGTATGGCTTCAACGCCGTAGCCGGTTTTGGCGCTGGCGGGCAGTATGTCGTCGTGGCTGCATCCGATGAGTTCCACTATCTGGTCGGAGACCTCTTCAACCATGGCGTTGTCGAGGTCTATCTTGTTGAGCACGGGTATAATTTCGAGGTCGTTGTCGAGGGCGAGGTAGAGGTTGGAAATGGTCTGGGCCTGAATTCCTTGCGTGGCGTCCACCACAAGCAGGGCGCCTTCGCAGGCGGCGATGGAACGCGACACTTCGTAGGAGAAGTCCACGTGGCCCGGAGTGTCGATAAGGTTGAGGAGGTATTTCTGTCCGTCGCGCACATATTCCATCTGTATGGCATGGCTTTTGATGGTTATGCCACGTTCTTTCTCAAGTTCCATATCGTCGAGCACTTGGTCTTCCATGTCGCGTTGCGATACGGTTTGGGTAACTTCGAGCAAACGGTCGGCCAAGGTGCTTTTGCCGTGGTCTATGTGGGCTATTATGCAGAAATTACGTATATTGTTCATTTTTTTAGTTAAGAGTTAATAATTAAGAGTTCAGAGCTTTTTTATTCGCAACGATTCAATATTTAACAATTCAACAAATTAAAAATTATACTCATATTCCTCTTGTTGTATTTCCTGTTGGTATTTGCTGCAATCCATCTCGACATTGAGGTGGGCGGGTCGGTCGAAATTGCCTTTGTACAAATTTATGTTGGGATTATCATAAATCTTTTTCATATAGATACCCCAGATTGGCAATGCGGCGGCAGCACCCTGACCGTAGGTCATGTTGTTGAAGTGTATGGAGCGCATTTCGCCGCCAATCCACACGCCGGTTACGAGTTTCGGTGTCATACCTATAAACCAAGCGTCGGAATTGTTCTGTGTGGTACCTGTTTTTCCGGCCACCGGGGTGGTTATGCCGTATTTGTAACGCAGTCTGCCGCCGGTACCGCCGTCCACCACGCCTTTCATCAGTTCCACTGTGAGGTATGCTGTTTGTGCGTCGATAGCCTCGTTGCGTTCGGGGGTGAAGGTGGCAAGCACCATGCCCTTGTTGTCCTCGATACGAGTGATGAAGATAGGTTCCACGTATTCGCCGTGGTTGGGGAATGTGGCCATGGCTCCAACCATTTCGGCCACGGTGAGGTCGGGGGTGCCGAGACAGATAGCCGGTACTGCGGGTATGTCGCTCTTTATGCCCATTTTGCGGACAAGAGTTATCACCTCTTCCGGCGAAGTGTGGTATTTCATAAGGTATGCCGACACGTAGTTTACGGAGTTTGCCAAAGCCCATTTCAGTGTTACCATCTCGTCTTTGCGGGCGTCGGTGGAGTTTTTGGGACACCAGTCGGTACCGTCGGCGTTCTCGAAACAGACCTCAGAGTTGGGAACCTGAGAGCATGGCGAAAGTCCGTTCATCATGGCGCAGGTGTAAACAAAGGGCTTGAAGGTGGAGCCTATCTGTCGTCGGCTTTGCATTACGTTGTCGTATTTGAAATAACGGTAGTTTATGCCACCCACATAGGCTTTTACATGGCCTGTGCCGGGTTCCACCGACATCAGTCCGGCATTGAGGAACGACTTGTAATACAGCAGCGAGTCCCACGGGCTCATAAGAGTGTCTTTTGTGCCTTTCCATGTAAATATATGCATTTTCACTTTTTCGTTGAAAGCCTTGCGAATCTCGGTTTCGCTCATGCCTTCATCTCGCATGTTTCTGTAGCGTTCGCTACTGCGCATGGCGCTGGTGAGGTATGCATCTATCTGTTTCTGAGTTACTTTTACAAAAGGGGAATGGTTTTTGCGACGGCTCAGTTCTTTGAAAAATGCTGGTTGAATCTCGTTGCCCATGTGTTCGGCCACAGCCTGTTCCGCATAGCGTTGCATACGAGAGTCGATGGTGGTGTATATGCGCAGTCCGTCCTTGTGTACGTCGTAGTAACCGCCGTCGGGTTTTTTATGGCTTTTGCACCAGTCTTTCATGAATGCCCGCACATACTCGCGGAAATAAGTGGCGTTTCCCTCGTCGTGGGTCTGTGGCGAGTAGTTGCTCATGTTTATCGGTATCGCCGAAAGACTGTCGTACTCGGCTTGCGATAGATAATCGTATTTTAGCATCTGCGCAAGCACTGTGTTGCGGCGATGTAGGGCGTTTTCGGGGTTGCGTTTGGGATTGTAGGTCGAAGGTGCCTTGAGCAATCCCACAAGTACGGCGGCTTCCTCTATTTTGAGTTCGTTGGGGGCTCTGTTGAAGAAAGTCTTGGCGGCGGTTTTAATGCCAAAGGCGTTGCTACCGAAATCCACCGTGTTGAGGTACATGGTAAGTATCTCGTTTTTAGAGTAGTTGTGTTCAAGTTTTGCGGCCACGACCCATTCTTTGAATTTTGAATAGATGATTCCGAGTTTCGATTTTTTCTCGCGCGGAAAGAGGTTTTTGGCCAACTGTTGCGTGATGGTGCTTCCGCCGCCGGAGCTGCTGCTACGCCCGATTATTGTTTTGGCAAACACACGTCCGAGGCTTCGGATATCGATACCCGAATGGTCGTAAAAACGCACGTCCTCGGTGGCTATAAGTGCGTTGATGACGTTGGGCGAAATTTCGTCGAAAGCTACGTTGGAACGGTTTTCCACACCGATGAAACCAAGTATTTCGCCGTCGGCGGAGATTACCTCGCTGGCAAGGTTGCTTTGTGGATTTTCCAGTTCTTCGAAAGAGGGCATGAAGCCTAAACATCCCATAGATAGGGATATGAAGAATATGAAAATGCACAGCCACAATCCTGCAAAGCCCCACCACAGGCGGGAATATCGGATTGTAGGTTTGCTTTTTGCCTTTTTTCCTTTGTTTTGCGACATAGTATTTTGTTTTTTAGTGTTTTGCATATTCTATTACGATACCCACATTTTTTATCCCCACCAAATTGGTGTCGCGGGTAGCCTGTGTTATGGCAAAGCGGTATTCGCCTTTCTGCGGGAATATCACGTTTTTGCGTAGGAAATACCTGTTGTCCACATATCTGCCCGATGTTTTTCCGTACCATTGCCCGTTGGGGTCGGCCAAGGGACATTCCATGGTGTCGATGGCTATACCGCCGTCGGGGAAAATGGTTTTTATGAAGAGGAAAGTTTTGGAGTACGGATAGTCCTGTGTGTTACGTAAGTCCACGTAGAAATTGAACAAACGAATATTGTCGTCCATGTTTACGCTGAAATATTTGGCGTCGTTCATGTTCCAGCCTTCCTCGTCAATTTGCACGTGTTCCGAGTAGTAATACACGTTGTTTCCGCACGATACAAGGAGCAATGCGGAGAAAATGATTTTTATAATTGTGTTTTTTGTCATTTTTCTGTCATTTTTTTAGCTTAGGTTATTCGCCATTGTTGTTTTGGGGCGAATTATTGTTTGTCGTCGTGTTGTTGCGGTTTTGTTGTTTCGCTTTTCTGTTGTCAGCACCATTACGGAAATTCCCGTTGTTTCGGTTTTGGTTTCTTGGCTTTTGCTGTTGCTGTTGAGGGTTGTTGTTAGGCTTTGCCTGATTCCCTCCTCGGTTTTGGTTTTGCCTATTTCCGTCCTTGTTGCGGTTTTTGTTATGGGAGTTGTTTTGGTTGCGATTCTGCCTGTTGTCGGCGTTGTTTTGGTTTTGTGCTCCACTTTGTAGCGAAATGTCGTGGCTGTTGTCGGCCAACATTTTCAGTTCGCGTTCGTATTCGGCGTTGCCTTGTTCCTCAATTATAGCCGTTCCAGAGGCAAGAACCACTTGGAAGTCCTCCAATTTTTCAGGATACTCCTGACGGCGGTTCATCTCAATGATTTCCTTTACGGATTTTGCAGGGATTGCTATAAGGTCGTTCTCGCCCTCGTAGGCATACCACATTACTCCGCGCAGTACGTCGGTTTTTTTGTACAAGCCGAGACCTTTTTTCGTGCGTATTGGTGTGTTTGCCGGCGGAAAGTCCTTTTGGGCGTCGAGATATACTTTGTGTTCGAAATTGAGACAGCACTTGAGTTTGCCGCACTGTCCGGCCAATTTCTGGGGATTGGGCACAATCTGTTGCACTTTTGCCACTCCTGTGGTTACGGACTGGAAATTTGTAAGCCAGGTGCAACAACACAGCTCGCGTCCGCAGGTTCCTATGCCGCCCACTTTGCTCGCTTCTTGCCGCACGCCAATCTGTCGCATTTCCACACGCACGTTGAATTCCTCGGCAAGCACTTTGATGAGGTTGCGGAAATCCACGCGCTCGTCGGCGGTGTAGTAGAATATGGCTTTGGTGTGGTCGCCTTGCATCTCTACATCGTTGATTTTCATAACAAGCCCCTGTTCGCGGCTTATCTCCCGTGTGCGTATCAGTGTGTGTCTCTCATCGCGAATGGTTTCAGCCCATTTGTCGATGTCGCTTTTCTTTGCGCGGCGGAACAGTCGTTTTATTGTTTCCGACTCCGGGTCGATTTTCTGTTTCTTCATGCGCAGACGGCACAGCTCTCCGGTAAGGCTTACTATGCCCACGTCGTGTCCGGGCATGCCTTCCACTGCCACCACGTCGCCTTCGGTAACCTCCAAGCCGTCGGGCAGGCGGAAAAACTCCTTGCGGTTGTTTTTGAAACGCACTTCCACCACATCGAAATTATTTTCGTTGAACGGCTTGCGTATGTTTTTCATCCAGTTTTTGGCGTTGAGTTTGCTGCAACTGTTCAACTCCTGTTCCGGTATGGCTTTGTAAGAGTTGGGACAGCTGTGGCACCCGCGAGTTAGGAAGTCGGGTTCCTCGTAGGGAATGGCGTATATCTTGGGGTCTTCCTCCAAATAGGCGTCCACCGAATTTTCCTCGGCTATAAGCGGACTGCCTTCCTCGTCCTCTTGTTCCTTTACTGGTTTGTGGTTACGACGTTCGGCAATTACGGCCTCAATCTCCTGAGATGTTATCACGTCTTCGTCGCCGAGCATGTCGTCATCGGCGGCTGTAAATTCCGTTCCCGAAACAGTTTCGGCCAATGGTTTTGTTTCGATTGTGTTTTCGGTGTTCTCAACAATATTGTTATTATCGCTGTTATTATCGCTTTGCATAAGTGGTTACTTGTTTTTTAGTGATTTACTAATGGCGAACGACAAACTCATAAAAGTTATTTTGTCGTAAGCGTTGCGGCTTATATTGTATAAACTTTCGTTTATGTCTTTTTCAAGTCTTTCGATATTCCTTACGGTTATCATGGCAGGAAAAGCGTTGGCAAATTTCTCGTCGTCGAAAGAAAGCATGTGCGGCGACGGCCTTCCGGTGGCGGTTTTAATGAAACAAGCCCTCAATACGTCGAGTACGTAACGGAGGAACTGTTTTTGTTGCTCCTGTCCCAACGAGCATATCTCCTCAACGGTTTTCGACAAGTTCTTTATGTCGAGTTTGAAGAGTTTTCGCATCCAATTTACAAAAAGTTCGGCAAAATATCTCCGCTGTTCCGACTGACTTACGAACTCGTTGGCTAATAGATAATTACCTTCGGCTGCTACAACAATGTCGTTGAGCGTTTCCGATGGGATTTCGGTATGCTCCTGCGAAAGTCTTGCATACAGGCTTTGGTCGTCTATCCTATGCAGGTTTACGGGCTGTGTGCGGGAAATTATAGTGGGTAGCAAACGTTCGCGCTCCTCGGCAACGAGCAGTATCAGAGTGTTTTCCGAAGGTTCTTCTATGGTTTTGAGAAGTTTGTTGGCAGTATCGGCGTTCATTTTCTCGGGGAGCCACACTATTGCCGTCTTGTATTTCGATTCGTAGGTTTTCAGGCTCAGTTCGCGTATCAGGTCTCTGCCGTCGCGCACGTTTATCAGTCCCTGTTTCGACTCCACGCCGAGATGTCTGAACCATCCGTCGAAAGAGCAGTACCCGCCGTTGGCCGTTACGTATTCGCGGAACTCGTTTTGGAAATCCGCCGACGAGGGGTTTTTGGTTACATTTTTGGTGGAGGTATTTGGGAATATGATGTGCAAATCGCTGTGCATCAACGAACTGATTTTTTTGCAACTTGGACATTCGCCGCACGAGTCGGCCATAAGGCCGCTACCGTCGCCCTCATCGCCGAAATGCTGACGATTTTGGCAATTGAGATACTGTGCGTATGCCATAGCCATTGCCAAAGTGCCGTAGCCCATGTTGCCCACAAACAGCTGGGCGTGGCTCACCTTGCCTTCGTCAATAACCCGCGTAAGCTGGTTTATCAGTTTCCGTTGTCCTATTATTTTCTTGAATTGCATAGGTAAAAAATAACTACAAAAATACGAAAAAAATCCGATAATCGTGCTTTTTTAATTTAAAAATATTTTAACGGAGTGATATACAGTCGTTTCTGCAATTATGTATAAGCCGTTTCCTTTTCTAATAACCGCTTGTGCGATGGTTGAAAAGTTTTTTTATCAACAAAGGAACAAAAAAACAAAAAAACTGATTACCTTTGCAAATATGGAACAAGAACAGAAAAAACAAGTAAGAAAGTCGCAACGAATGACTTACGACCAGGCATTCGTTCTCAACGGAAAAACGCCTCCGCAGGCAGTTGATATAGAAGAGGCAGTACTGGGCGCTCTTATGCTCGACCAGAACGCAATTGTGAACGCCATAGAGATGCTTCACCCCGACTTTTTCTACAAACCGGAACATCAGTATATTTTTCGCGCCATCCATAATTTGGTGGAGAAAGCCCGTCCGGTGGACTTGCTTACCGTGATAGAGCAACTGAGGCACGAGGGCAATCTCGAAAACGCCGGAGGCTCGTACTTTATAGCGCAAATAACCAACCACGTTACCTCGTCGGCACACGTGGAACACCATGCACGAATACTTTCGGAGAAATTTATACAGCGCGAGCTGATACGCATCTCCACCGAAACCATAAAAAACGCCTACGAGGAGACCACCGACGTGGTTCAGCTGCTCGACAGCACCGAGCAGAAACTGATGGACATCAACGACAATAACTTCCGTAGCGACTATCAGAATATCAGCGATATAGTGTCGAAAGCGATGAGGGAAATCGAGGAGGCTTCGGAAATTGAAGGAGGCATAACGGGCTTGCCGTCAGGATTTACCGAACTCGACAACCTTACGGCGGGCTTCCATCCGGGCACCCTTATCATTATAGCCGCCCGTCCTGCTATGGGTAAAACGGCTTTCGCGCTAACGATGATGCGCAACATGGCCATCGACTACAAGCGTCCTGTGGCATTTTTCTCCATGGAAATGCCTGCCACCGAAATAGCCATGCGTCTTATTTCGGCGCAAAGCGAGATTGAGGCGCAAAGACTTAAAAAAGGCGACCTCGAACCGTGGATGAAAGAGCAGATTACCGCTAAAACTCAGCAACTTAACACCGCACCGATGTATATCGACGACTCGTCGCAACTGTCTATTTTCGAGCTTCGCGCCAAATGCCGCCGATTGAAACAACGTTTCGATATTCAAGCGGTATTCATTGACTATCTGCAACTTATGAAAGGCGAGACGGACAACCGCAATGCTAACCGCGAACAGGAGATTAGTAACATCTCGCGCCAATTGAAGTCGTTGTCGAAAGAGTTGGGAATACCCATTTTCGCCCTTGCCCAGCTGAGCCGCGCTGTGGAGACACGTGGAGGCAACAAAGAACCTCAGTTGTCGGACTTGCGCGAATCGGGAGCCATCGAGCAGGACGCCGACATGGTGATGTTTCTATATCGTCCTGAGTATTACAATATTCCCGAGGACGAGGACGGCAACCCCACACTCGGATTGGCCAAAGTGCTTTTGGCTAAACACCGTGCCGGAGGTACAGGAAGAATCAATCTCCGTTTCCAAGCGCAATACGCCCGTTTCGAAAATCCCGGAGGTAAGCTCGAAAATGTGGGTACTATTCCGCCCAACCAAAGTTTCGACCAAAGTGGAGGTTATTACATAGAGTCCCGTGCCACAAGCGATTTCGATGACAATATACCCGATTTCTCAAACTCTCCGAAGGATTCGGATGATGCTTTCTAAACGATTGTTATACAAGGTGTTCTAAATAATACACATTCTCCTTTACGGTTTTGAACAGGCTTTCGCAGAACTTTTCTTCGTCGTTGCCCAAAAACTTTATTTCTATGGGCAGATAGTAGATGGGTAACTGCTCTATATACTGGTAATATGGGCTTCCGGCAATGCGAACGGCATCTTTTTCGGTGGTGAGGATGATTTTATTTTTTTCCGAAATCTTTTCAAAAGAGTCTGCTATGGTTTCGACATCGTTTCTTGAAAACGGGTGGTGGTCGGCAAATGACAGGTGTCGCACTGTGGCGGTGGCCGATAGTTTTTCAATAACGGGTTGTGGGTTGGCTATTCCGCTTATAAATAGAATGTTCTTTAAATCAGTTAGTTGCAACGAAGGACGGTTTTTGTCCAAGGGTACCGGATTTTGATATTCTATTGTGGTGAAGAAAACTTGCTGGTGGGGTTTCGCCTTGATTTTCTGCAGGAAAGCGTATTTTTCAATGGGATTGAGATTTTGAGGCGTTTTGGTCACAATTATGATGTTGGCGCGCCGGTAGCCATTTCTTGGCTCGCGTAGGTTGCCGAAAGGTAGTACAAAATCATTGAAAAACGGGTTCCCGTATTCGGTAAGCAGAATGTTCACCGATGGCTTTACGTAACGGTGCTGGAAAATGTCGTCCAAAACTATTATCTGCGGCGGTTCGGGTAGCGACAGCAGTTTTTCTATTCCGATGTTGCGGTTTTCGCAAACGGCCACACGCACGTCGGGATTGCGTTTGTGGAGCATAAAGGCTTCGTCGCCGATTTCCGATACTGTAGTGTCGTGCGAAACTTCTAAAAAACCTTTGGTGGCACGTTTGTATCCTCGGCTGAGGTTAGCCATGCGGTAATCCTTTTTCAAGAGTTTTAGCAGATAGTCGGCGTGAGGAGTTTTTCCTGCGCCACCGGCACACAAATTGCCGACGCCAATGGTTGTAACGCGGTGTGTACGTTCCTCCAAAATCCCTATCAGGAAACAGAAATTCCTTATAGCCACTCCTATGGCGTACCAAACGCTTAAAGGTAATAGTATCCATGCAAATATCTTTCTCATATTCAAATTTTTATCTATAATAATTTAGAACAAATGTATAATGCAAAAATACTCGTATTATGAACAGATAAGGAATTTCTATGTAAAAAAATATAAACCGCATATTGTTGGTTGAAGAAGGTTTTTATGACGTTTTGGGAGTTGCGGTTCGGAAGTGGCATATTTACAGCTCTTTATAAAGTGCATTTTGGCATTTGGAATAAAATTTGTAAATTTGCAATTGTTTTATGCAGAAAATTTTAGACATCGAAAATCTGAGTATCAGTTTTACAACCGACGGTGCCGACCGCACTGTGGTAAAGAATGTGTCGTATTCCGTTTTCCGGGGCAGGACACTGGGCATAGTGGGAGAGTCGGGTTCCGGAAAATCGGTCAGTTCTATGGCTATACTGCAACTTCTGCCTAAAAAAAACTGCAACATAACTAACGGAAAGATAAAATTTTATGTCTCTGAAAGGGAATCGGTGAACTTGCTTGCGCTCGACCGTAGGCAAATGGAGATGTACCGAGGCAGGCACATAGCCATGATTTTTCAGGAGCCTATGACATCGCTCAACCCTGTGCACAAGTGCGGCGAACAAGTGATGGAGACCATACGCATACACGAAAAGACTACCGTTAATGAGGCGCGCAACCGCACTTTGAAACTGTTCGAAGAAGTGCAGCTGCCGCGTCCCGAAAAGATTTTCGACAGTTATCCGCATCAAATTTCGGGCGGACAAAAGCAGCGTGTTATGATAGCTATGGCTTTGGCATGCCAGCCCGAAGTGCTTATAGCCGATGAACCTACTACAGCCCTCGATGTTACCGTGCAGAAAGGCATTTTGGAACTTTTGCGCAAATTGCAGCGGCAATACGGCATGGGCATAATTTTTATAACCCACGACCTTGGCGTTGTGGCGAATATAGCCGACGACATCGCCGTTATGTACAAGGGTGAGATTGTGGAAGCCGGTACCAAAGACGAGGTCTTGAATAATCCGCAACACCCATATACTAAGGGACTTATGTCGTGCAGGCCACCGATGGGCCCAAGGCCAAAGCATCTTAATGTGGTGTCGGATTTCCTTAGCGGCAATATCCCTGTGCCCGAGTGCGAAACCTATGAAGAACGTACTCAGCGACTTGCGGGAATTTATAGCAACCAAAGGCCATTGCTTTCGGTAAAAAATCTTTCGGTAACATTCCCTTTGGAAAAGACATGGACGGGCAAGGTGAAAACTTCCTTAAACGCTGTGGACGGCGTAAGTTTCGACGTGTACCGTGGTGAAACGCTCGGACTTGTGGGCGAGTCGGGATGTGGAAAAACCACACTTGGCAGGGTCCTGCTGAAACTTATCGATTGCAGTGCCGGCAACGTGGTTTACAACGGTGTGGAAATCAGTAAGCTATCACCTTCCAAAATGCGGAAACTGCGTAGCGAGATACAAATAATTTTCCAAGACCCGTATTCGTCGCTCAATCCGCGAATTACGGCCGGGGGAGCCATTACGGAAGTGCTCAAGACGCACCATATTGGCAAAGACAACGCGGAACGGCGTGCCAGAACCTTGGAACTTATGCGTAACGTGGGTCTCGAAGAGTCGCATTTCGACCGCTATCCGCACGAATTTTCGGGTGGGCAACGGCAGCGTGTATGCATAGCACGAACTCTTGCCCTCAATCCCAAACTCATAATCTGCGACGAATCGGTGTCGGCACTCGATGTGTCGGTTCAGGCGCAGGTGCTGAACTTGCTTAACGACCTGAAACGACGTTACCAGTTTACATATATCTTCATCTCTCACGACCTTTCGGTGGTGAAATTCCTATCCGACCGTCTGCTGATAATGCAGAAAGGAAAAATTGTGGAATACGGCGATGCCGACGATATTTACGCAAATCCGCAACAGGAATACACCAAGCAGCTTATAAATTCTATACCAAAAATGGACAAACACTAATTTTTTATGAAAAAAAAAATCGCTATCACATTTTGTACACTACTGATTTTTGCATTGCCATGTGTCAGAGCACAGACGCCGGAGGAAAATCAGGAAAAATATGACCTGTTCCGCATACGCCTAAAATACGAAATGATGTACTATTCCGGCGACGCAAGTGTAAAAGGCTCGCACCTGCCAATGGAACGCCGCTATACGGTAAATGGACAAACAATTGGCTATTGGGCCGACGCTACATGGTGGCAGGGACATTATGTGGCTGTCTTGGCAACAGAATATTATTTGAAACAACTCAACGGCGAAAGCACAGTAAGCACCCTCAACGAACTGCGACAGGCCATACATACCTACAACCGTCTTGACTTGGAGGCCGAACATTGCTGGGGATGTGATACTTTCTCCAAGCTGAACGGTTTTTATATCCGCGATGACGTTGATTACAACCTTTTGCCACATTTTCCTAATATTCAGACTATTAGTGGCGACTACAGTAACTGCGGCAGGTCTGGAACATCAAACACCCCGTCGCAAGATCAGGCTTGGAGTAGCTATCTCGGTTTTGCGCTTACGCTCAGACTTGTGGACGACACCACTTTGTGCAACGAGGTGAGAGATATTGTCAAACGCATGGTAACCGGTATGCAGAACACCACAGCCAAAGGCAAGAAACGGTGGGAAATAATAAATCCGGTGAACGGTGATGTCGCCCAAATCGCGGGCGACATAAAATGGCTTAAGTACGCCCATGCACGCGCAGGATTATTGCTATGCGGCGAGGATATGGATTTCGACCGTTCGGAAAGTTCCTATTGGAAATTTATATGGAATGTGGTACAGAACAACGTATTCCTTGCAAAGGAGGGCAATTTCCGCTGGTACGGTATAATGGTGCTTTCAACAGTTATTAACGATCCCGGACGCGGCAGCAAATATTGTTACGACTGGCTTATCGACAAATGTCAAACTCTTGCACAGCGCCGTCCCGACCTGCAACAGCCGATGCTGTTCCCGCACCTGCCGCTTGCAAATGTGGTCTTGTACGGCTACAGAGGCGACAAAGCACAGCCATCCGACATTTACCTCGATTTTCTCAACACAGCGCCGGAATATGGCGCGTGTACTTATACGCTGAATGACAGTATTGAACGTACCGACGCTCCTTGGCACACACTTTCGCTTTTCTGTCCGTGGCACAAATCGGCAACGGGTGATTTTAACATGTTGGATTACATGCTGTTGTATAATTTGTACCGCATTGTTTACCAAGAACGTCTGCCACAGTATAGGAATTTCTGGGAAATATAAGGTTGAAACGTCTGTAGTACAGTAAAACAAAGGAAAAGCCTTGGTCTGTAAGCCGGGTTCTGTGCCGTTCTAAAATAACGCTTCTATCATTTATCTAGGGCGGAGGTCGCCCCCCGTCTCAATCGACCTACCCCCCGGCAACGGACGGGTCAGCCCTTGACTGCCGGTATATTTGGTCTTTCAACCCATAAGGTTTGCCAGCACATACATCACTGCAATGTGTCGTGAGCTCTTGCCTCGCGTTTTCACCCTTACCTGCTCCGGATTGGCACCGTGTTTGCGCAGGCGGTATATTTTCTGTGGCACTGTCTGTTGCCCCTTTCGGAACACCTTCCTGTTAAGAAGTATGGGACCCTGTGTTGCCCGGACTTTCCTCCCGTCGGATATTCCCGACCGGCGATAGAACAACCGAGGCTTTTCCGTATGCAAAAGTACACAAAATTTCCGAATGCACCTATTCATGAATGATGTTGTGAGAGGTAATGTTGTGATTTATAGTTTGATATACATCTTTGTGTAGGAAAATAATACTGCGATAATCTTTAAAATCCGTCAGCGGGAAGAGGAAAAAAGTTATTTTAATGTGCGTTTTGCTATTCTTTCTTGAGCATATTGCCGCTTATTGTGCCCACACGTTCTTTTATGGTGTCTCTTACGCTATGGTCGCGTTTCATTTTTGCACTTTTGGATTTATTGCTTTTTTTGAAAACAATTTTCTCTGGCTCGTGTAGGCGAGTGTATCCGTTGGTTTCAAGCGTGTTAATGGTGTTTTGGTAACCTCTGAAAAACAGTTCTTCGAGTTTCGACATGTCAAAAAACGAACAGCCCTTTGTGTCTAATTCTACAAACAAATCCGCCTGTTTTGCGTCGGTTATAATATTGGACATGAACATCATGGAAAAAGAGCGATAAGCTACGGAAATAATGTTGTCCTTGTATTTCTCTTCGTCGATAAGGTTTATAAGGTTGAAAGCTATGACTTTTTCGCATTTTTGCCGTATTGCTGGCACAGGTAGGTTTTGCAGGGTACCGCCATCGATATAATGAACTCCGTTTATCAGCATGGGACGGAAAATGACGGGTATTGAGCACGAAGCCACCACACGGGAGGCTATTTCGCCTTTGGCAAATACCTTGGCAATGCCGTGTTCCATGTCGGAAGCTACAATATTGGTGGGTATCGGCAAATCTTCGATTTTGGAGTAGGGGACAAGTTTCCGGATATACTCAACAAGTGGTTTGGAATCGAAAAAACCGCCTTTTGGAACAGCCGGCGTCACTATGTCCTTAAAAAAGTTCAGCCCTTCGAACAGTTCTACCATTTGCACTGGAGTGTAGCCCACAGAGTAAAGCGTGGCTACAAGGGCGCCGGCACTCGTTCCCGACACTATATCGGGTTCAAGTCCGTATTCTTTCATGGCCTGCAGTGCTCCGCAGTGAGCCGCGGCTTTGGCGCCGCCGCCGCCAAAAGCAAACCCCAATTTGTATTTTTTTGTTGGCATAAATGTCTGTTTTTAATCTGTAACGGCTTATAAAACGTCAATTTACGCTTGTTATTATCACGGATGCTTGCAGAATCGTTATTATATGCAAAAAATCAGTGTCTGTTTTGCAAAAAAAATCGTACTTTTGCAAAAAAATATATTACTAATAAAAGATATTTAAACATGATAAACATAGCTTTATTCGGGGCTCCGGGAGCCGGAAAAGGAACCCAGTCCAAAATGCTGGTAGAGAAATACGACCTTACATACGTGTCCACAGGCGAAGCCCTGCGCAAGGAAATTGCCGACGGCACAGAGCTGGGCATGCGCATAAAAGATATTATGGACGCCGGACAGCTGGTGTCGGACGAAATTGTGGTGGAGATGATAGACAAAATTATTGCCGGCAACACCCGCAAGGGCGTGCTTTTCGACGGCTTCCCACGTAATGTGGCACAGGCCGAGACTTTGGACAAACTCCTTGCCAAATACGGCACCAACCTGCTGTGCATGATAAGCCTCGACGTGCCCCGCGAAGAACTGGTGCGCCGTATGCTGGAACGCGCCAAGGTTTCTGGCCGCTCCGACGACAACGAGGAAACCATCAAAAACCGTCTGCGCGAATACGAGAACAAAACCCTGCCCGTGGCCGACTACTACAAACAAAAAGGCCTCTACGTGGCCGTGAACGGTTTCGGCGACATTCAGGAAATATCGCAGAACATAATGCGCGAAGTAGACGCAAAGATAGTTTAAAATTGAAAGTTGAAAGGCTCCTAGCCCTGCGGGCAGAAATCTATAAAATCTAAACAAACTTTTCCGCTGAAAGCGGAAAGGATTTCCAAGATTTCGCGAGCGCCAGCGAGCAGGAGAATATGTTATAGAACATAACATGCATTATAAGATTTCTTTCGCCGAAGGCGAATAGAAAAACAAATAAAACAAGAAGCAAAAAAGATTCATGACATCCAACTTTGTCGATTACGTAAAAATCTGTTGTCGCTCGGGCAAGGGCGGTGCCGGCTCGGCGCACCTGCTGCGTGTGAAATACAACGCCAAGGCGGGTCCCGACGGCGGCGACGGCGGTCGCGGAGGACACATCATCCTGCGTGGCAACACTCAGCTGTGGACTCTGCTCCACCTGAAATACACCAAGCACGTGATAGCCAAAAACGGCGTGGCAGGCGGACAGAACCTCTGCACCGGTGCGCAGGGCGAGGACGTGATTCTCGACGTGCCCCTCGGCACCATAGCTCGCGACGCGGAGACGGGCGAACAGATTTGCGAAATTATCGAGGACGGCCAGCAGGCCATCATCGCCGAGGGCGGTCGCGGCGGCTTGGGCAACGACCATTTCAAATCGCCTACCAACCGCACCCCGCGCTACGCTCAACCCGGCGAGCCGGGCGTGGAACGTTGGGTGATAATAGAGCTGAAAATCCTCGCCGACGTGGGTCTGGTGGGATTCCCCAACGCTGGCAAGTCCACTCTGCTGTCCGTGGTGTCGGCGGCAAAGCCCGAAATTGCCGACTACCCTTTCACCACCCTCGTGCCAAACCTCGGTATTGTGCGTTACCGCGACGACAAATCTTTCGTAATGTCCGACATTCCGGGCATCATCGAAGGGGCATCGCAAGGCAAGGGACTGGGCATCAGGTTTTTGCGACACATTGAGCGTAACTCCATACTGCTGTTTATGATTCCCTGCGACTGCGACGACATCAAAGCGGAATACAAAATTCTTCTCAACGAACTGAAACAGTACAATGCCGAACTTCTTGACAAACAACGTGTTCTGGCCATCACCAAATGCGATATTATGGATGATGAAATGTTGAAACAGTTGAAAAAGACATTGCCCAGCAATATCGAAAGTGTGATGATAAGCTCAGTGACGGGAAAAAATATTATGGAGTTGAAGGACATTCTTTGGAAAAAACTAAACACTACCGCCGATGGAGAAGATTAACGCCCTCGATACCGAGGTTTTTTACTGGATAAACCAGCACCACTGCACGCTGGCCGACTATGTACTATACACTTTCACACACCACTGGATGTGGGTGTTGGTGCTTGTGGCGATTTTTGTGTGGGCTGTGGCCAAGGACAAGAAAATGTGGTGGGCGGTTCTTTTGGGCATTGCCCTCTGTTTCCTCCTTGCCGACCGTATTTCGGTGCTCTGTTTCAAGGACGTGTTCCAACGGCTGCGTCCGTGCCACGCCCTGCCCGACGTGCGTATGATTTTCGGCATGGGTTGTGGCGGTCAGTACGGTTTCGTCTCGTCGCACGCAGCCAACAGCTTTGCATTGGCAATTTTTCTTACACTTTGGTGCGGTAAAAAGATGAAAATCAAAGCTATACCTTATATTGCCTTTACATGGGCTATCCTTACAAGCTACAGCCGTCCATATCTTGGCAAACACTACCCGGGCGACATAATTTGTGGTGCCTTGTTGGGGTTACTGTTGGGATGTTTGGTTTATCTTATTGTAAATTATGTTTTTACAAAGGTTTCGTATAATAAAGTGACTGCCGAGCATAAATTATGAAAAAAAATATCCTTTTTGCGACATTCTGCATCGGTATTTTGCTTAAAACCATCGCACAGGACAAGGATACCATCACTTTTTTGCAATACAACCTGCTCAACTACGGCAACGTAACTTCTTATTGCCCCGACGATTCCAACAAGGTTACCGACAAAAACAATTGGACCAAAACCATTTTCGACTACGTAAAACCCACCATCTTTACGGTTAACGAGATGAACCGCCAGCCCGTGATGCACGACTCTCTGCTGCATAACGTGATGAATGTCAATGGAATAAACTACTACAAGCTGGCACCCGTTACCAATACCACCAACACCTACCTGATGAACGCCCTGTACTACGACTCGCGCAAGGTGGAGTGCGCCGCCCGCTACGTGGCTCAGAACTACATCCGCGACGCCACGGTGTACAAGATGTACTACCTCAGTCCCGACCTGCAATGGGGCGACACGGTGTTTTTCCACTGCGTGCTTGTCCACCTCAAGGCCGGCTCCTACGAGGGCAACGACGAGGACCGCGGCATTATGGCCGAAAACCTGATGTCGTGGATTGAGGACTACGACAGTCTCGGCGAACAGAATTTCATGGTGATGGGCGATTTCAACGTTTACACCCACACCGAATTGGCTTTCCAAGCATTTATCAACCACAGCGACAGCCTGATACGTTTCTACGACCCCATCAACCAGCTGGGCAGCTGGAACAGCAATACCGCCTTTGCGGCCTGCCACACACAGTCCACACGCGGGGGCGGCGGCTCGGGATGCGCCTCCACTGGCGGCCTCGACGACCGTTTCGACTATATCCTTTTCAACCGCAATATCAAAGACCACTCGGCCGGACTCGGTTATGTGGAAGGCAGCTATAAAACCCTCGGCAACGACGGCAACCACTACAACAAATCCATCATCGCCGACGGCAACACCTCAGTGCCCGCCGCCGTTCTCAACGCCCTTTACAACAACTCCGACCACCTGCCTATAGTGATGAAACTGGCAGTGGACGCCACTCCGAGCGTGGGCATAGAAGCGCCGGAATACAAGCCCTTGGCGGTGACGCTGAGTCCCAACCCTGCGGAAAACACTGTTAATGTGGATATTGCCGACAACAGCGAAGGCACATGGTACACTATCTCCGTTGTCTCGCAAAACGGCAGGGTGATGCGATGTGTGAACACTCAGGAGCGCCGTTGCAGCATACCCGTGGCAATACTGCCCTCAGGCACCTACGTGATGCTTATCGCCACCGGCGACGGCCGCCACCACTCGCAGGTGTTTGTGAAGAGGTAGAGGGGGGCTTCACTAACGTTTCCTCTTTAGCCACCGTCCTATAAGAAATGCACAGAAATAAGGGAATGTGTAGAAAATCCCGTTGAAACCTATGTTTTTACGACAAAGTTTTATCCCATATTTTATATCGGGATAGTTTTCGCTTTTAATCAGGTTGTTCAGCGAGACTGTGGCGCCATCGGTGGCTTTTACTTCCACAGGAATCAACGATTCGTTGTCGCGGACAAAGAAATCCATCTCCAGCCGTCCGTCCTCGCGGTTGTAATAATACAAGCCATATCCTTGTTTTGCAAGAGCCTCGGAAACGATATTTTCATACACGGCACCTTTGTAAACACCCAGATTTCGGTTTTCGCGCAGGTCGGTGCTCGATTCATCGTCGAGAGCGGCCATTAGCAAGCCGTTGTCGTGGTAATAGAGTTTGTATTTGGTTTCGTCGTAGTTGCCTTTCATAGGCAATTCCGGCTGGTGCAGACAGTGGCACACATTGACAATTCCTGCGTCTTGCAGCCAGTCCACACACCCTACATATTCACGGCTACGGGCGTGTGGGGAAACTTTGGTTATTTGAAACTTCTTGTTTTCTTTGGCAAGGAAAACTGGGATGTTGCGGTACACATTGCGTATTTTGGCTTTGTCCAAGCCTGTGGCGTATTTCACAATATCCTCCTCATAGTCTTCCAGCAACTGTTTCTGCATAGCAAGGACATTCCCGAAGTTGCCGTTTTTAACGAAATGTGCCACTACTTCAGGCATTCCGCCTGTGGCAACATAGTCGAGAAAAAGCGAGTCGAACCGTTGCATCTCCAGATCGCTAAAGGGTTGAAGGGAATTCATGTGTGCCAGCATACTCTCCACCACATCATCGCCAAAGCCTCGCGCCCACAGGAATTCTTCAAAGTCGAGTGAGTACATCATGACATCACTCTTGTAGCCTACGCTGTTGGAAGTTATGTCGCTGTAATTCAATCCCATCATGGAGCCGGAGCAAATCACATCGTATCGACCGTCCTCCTTGAAAAATTTCAGCGATGTGGCACAATCGGGATACTCCTGCAACTCGTCGAAAAAAATGAGCGTATTACCAGGGACAAACTTCACGTCGGGACGCAAAAAGGTAATCTGTTTCACTACCGAATCGGTGTCGTAGCCCTCGTTAAATATCTGTTTGAAAGCAGGTTGAGTAATAAAGTTAATTTCGACAAACGACCTGTAACTGCGTCCGAACTGACGTATAGAATAAGTCTTTCCCACCTGTCGGGCACCACCAACCACAAGAGGCTTGCGGTCGGGAGATTTTCTCCACTCTTGTAAATATCTGTAAATCTTGCGTTTCATATAGCATTTTCACATTTTTAGCACCTTTTCAAGGGTGATTTTTCACATTTTTCACATGGTTTTTGGCGTAATTTTACACATTTTTCGCACCATTTTCAGTGCAAAAATACACATTTTTCGCAAAATACGACAAAATTTTTATAAAATTTTCCGTAAGTAAGTGATTTTCAATACAAAATTATTTGCTTTATATCAAATAAAAATGGGTAAAAAAGTTTCGAGAGGCTTTCTTGCCAGTGTTTTCGACATGTTCAACCACCGGCGACGGCCGCCACCACTCGCAGGTGTTTGTGAAGAGGTAAGAAAATTGCGATTATGCTACGTCAAGAAATTCAATGCTTTATTCTTCATTATAGTAACCTTGAAATGTCGCCTTTGGGGTGGGAAATGACTCCAAATCGAGAAGCCAGTATTGTTCGCCCCCAACGCACGGCTCGTATTTGGGAAAAGTAAACAGCCGTCCTTTTTCAAAATTACGTTCCACCAATCTGCGAAAGCCGTACCAGTGCCATGGTTTGTTGGTAATAAAGCAGATATGACCATTCAATATGGTATAACCATCTATCTCGCTGAAAAGTTCTGGAGCATTATATTGGCTTGCCTCGAAGGTCTGAAAAACAGCGTTGTAAGTCTTGCGGACAGAATCGTTTGTGAAACGATATCGCACCACCGTGTCGTATGTAAACAATGTCAGCAAATACTGCTGATCCCGGCTTTTTTTGCCAACGAATTTGCACAACAAATCACTTAATGGCTCGTTCAACTCATATTCATACAGATACATCGAGGCCATATCCGGACCTTCGTAAAGAAAGGTATCATAGTATTCGTACATTGCAATACGCCATTCTTTTTCGGACGACAAGTATTGACCTTTACCAATCATCGGTGCTTGAAAACCAACGAAATAAGAGGTGTCGTTAAGTTTGATGTATTCAATTCCGTAGCCGTAACCATGAATGAAAAATGGAGCCCAATATATATTATCAAATGTTTTTCGAAATCCAACAATTTCGAGAGTTTCTGGTAGTCTGCCGTCGTTACTGTCGCGATAGGCTTCAATCTTCGCTATGGCATAGTCTCCCGTTTCCAATTCGTGTATTATCCACTTGTAGGTGGAACGATCATCAGCACAAAAAAGTATCAACATCCACAAAGTGTAGAACGCAACCAACGTTACCAGTGCTCCCGCTATCGTTGAGGGATATCCGAAGATGGCTTTGCGCAATTGCCTTCTAATAACACGCCTGTTTTTGCGGAATTTTCTTTGTCCCATGGGTATTAGTTCATAACGTATTGATGAAAATGACTAATTTCACACGACAAAAATACACATTTTTTTTCAATTTATTGAATTTCGCCGTTTTTTTTCAATAGTGCCAAAAGCAATTATGCTTACGTTATTTTATACGACGTCGTTGAACAAATCATCCATGGTTATCTCCCGCTGTACTACGTGGGAGTATTTGTTCCGCTTAATTCCAAAAGTGGTTATAAGCGTAGTGTGCAGCGACTTGCGTGTGCCCGTTACTGCACGGAAGGTTTCCCTGCGCGAGTTCAGACGTTCGGCATAGTCCTCTGTGATTGGATATGGCTCCACCGAAAACTTAGCTTCGCATAGGTTTACCGTGTCATCACGCCGGTCTATAACAAGGTCTATCTGTGTGCCTTTGTGCTCGGTTCCGTTTTTGTCGGTAAACGCTTTGCAAGCCCAAGAGCACACATCGCTCAACACTCCAAGTATCCCCAGTCGTTGCTTGATCTGATTTACATGGTGCAGACACACCTGCTCGAAGGCATATCCCTGCCAAGCCTGCCTACGAGGATTGTCCTGCATATTGCTCCAGAAACGAGCGTCCTGGCCATTGGCTTTCTCCACAAACTGCTGATGAAAAAGCGAGAAAAGGTCTATCAGCTGGAATATCTGCCCTTGTTCTTTTTTGCCAAATGCGGAATAACGCCTTACAAAATCACATTTGCACAGATTTTCGAGGACTTCTGTCAGTTGTCCGCCGTCATCCATTTTCAAGGCTGTCTGTATGTCATTGCGGGTCATGCCATGCCGTTTCGTAGCCAGCAATTCAACCACAGAGCGGTACACTTTAGAGTTTTTGAACAGAGAACGGAAAATAAAGTCGTATTCGGCACGTAGTGTTGCACCTTCTTCAAAAAAAAGGTGGTCGATATTTTCATTCAACGACATATTATCTTCCAACATATCAAGATAATACGGTATGCCTCCCACAGTCATGTATGCTTCCGCTATCTGGTATCTGTCCCAGTCTATTTTTTTGCTACGCAGGAAAAGTTCTGTCTCGTAAAGCGTGAACGGACGCAAGTAAATTTGGCGGTTCACCCTTCCGTGCATACCACCCCTGTCGCCAATAAATTTCGACAGCATCCATGTGGTTGCGGAACCGCAAACGAACAATTTCATACCTTCCACCGAAGAAGCCCAGTTATTCCAAAAATAGCTGAAAGCGGACAGAAATCCCGACTTTGGCGTGTCGAGCCACGGAAGTTCATCAATAAAGACAATGATACGGTCTTTTTTAAGTGAGGACAGGTACTCTCGCAATTGTGCAAAAGCCTCATTCCAGTCCTTTGGTTTTGGCCTTTTTTGCTTGGAGTACCCTTCGAGTTCATTTTTAAAAAGTGTCAGCTGTGCACTGCGTGGAGTTTCAAACGAGCCAGTGAAACTAAAATCGAACTTGCCGTCGAAGTATTGCCTTACAAGAAATGTCTTTCCAACACGCCGACGTCCATATATAGCCACCAGTTCGGCTTTCGATGTCTCGCAGTATTCTGCAATAAGGTCTTGTTCGTGCCTGCGTCCGATGATTTTTGGATTGTATTCCATATCTTTTTTGTGTTTTTTTCCGACTGCAAAGATACAAAAAAATCGCGATACCACTTCCGAAACTGCATTTTTTTTGCCAAAACGGAAGCACTATCGCCACTTTTTTATTCGATACATTTTATTAAACTATTAATAATCAATATTTTAATAATTTTGACACAAAAACAGAAAAAAAAAGTTCTCATCAATACAGGAAACCGAACAACCACAAAGGAATTTTGTTGCCGAATCCAACTTCAATGTCGTCGGACACCACAAAACTGTCGTCCAGATTGCGTATCTGCCCAAAGCCTTTGTTTTTGCCGCCAATTTCAAAAAGATATTTGCCATCTACAAGCAGATCGCCTTGGCTGGGATGCAGCAAATGATGAGCCTGTTCCATTGCCATGGAAAGAAACGTTTCCCGCTGTGTCCCCACATCTACAGTACTGCACAACGCATGCATCACATTAGGATTGTCGAAAAGAATTTTTTCCGGCTTCCCTACCGCCTTCAGGCTTTTGGTGTCGGACCTCAGCTGACGTATCAGCGAGGCTCTTTCCAGAAGCGTCATCATTTTGATAAGCTGGTTACGGGTAACCGATATTTTCTCGCAAACGGATTTTACATTCAACGTAAATGGCACCATCTGAGCCAAATACATCAACAGACGCTTGGTTTTGAGCAAAGTGTCGTATTCCACGCTCTCCACCGCGGGGATGTCGTTCTCGATAATTGTCGTTATAACATGCTGTAAACGTTCCATATAGCTTTCGTCGGAAGCCGTTTCGACAAAGAACGGATAATAACCGCACCGCACATATTGCTCAAAATGTGGCAGCACCTTTATTTGCGAGGCAATATCCGATGCAAGCGACACGTGTTTTGCCAATAATTTCTCCAGAGGTATAACCGGCAAGTTTGCCACCCCTGCCAGTTGCAGATACTCCCTGAACGACAGTCCATAAAGATGATACATACGCAGTCTGCGCGACAAATCGGCCTGTGCGTTGTCTATCTCGAGCAGCGACGAGCCTGTAAATACAATATGCAGTTTGGGATAGCTGTCATGGATGTTCTTCACCTCGCGTATCCAGTTAGGGTAGCGGTGCACCTCGTCGAGGAAAATGTGCGTTACACCGTGGGTGTAGAGGTACTCCACCAACTCTGAAAGCGTGTGGATGCTGAACCAGATATTGTCCAACGAAGCATAGAATGCCTGTGTCCTGTCTGGGAAAGCCTCCTTGATATGCTGTAGTATCATGGTTGTCTTGCCTACACCACGCGATCCTTTGATTCCTATCAGCCTCTCGTCCCAGTCTATCGACGGACTCAGATACCTAACAAATCTTTCATTAACTTCGTTAACTATTCTATTATAAGTAGTTACAAGCGTTTGCATAATATTTTATATTTAGTTTGCAACTGCAAAGATACACATTTTTTCTTTAGAAAGAAACTTTTTTGCATATTTTTTTTTCTTTGAAAAGAAACTTTTTTGACGATTTTTTTTCTTTGGAAAGAAAACTGCACACCCCAAAAAACAATTAAACAATTAAACACCCAACAATTAAACATTAAACACCCGACAATTAAACAAAAAATCGTAACTTTGCAGCATGAAAGCAGCAGAATTATTCAAGGAATATGTATGGCTTGTGAACACCATAAGCCGTGCCGGAGCGCTCACCCTGCGAGAGCTCAACGAACGATGGCTACGCACCGATATGAGCGAGGGCGTGGAGCTGAGTCGAAGCACTTTCAACCGCCACCGCGCCGCCGTGGAGGACATCTTCGGCATTATTATCGATTGCGACTCGCAATACCGCTACTACATCTACAACTCCGACGCTCTGCGCGACGAGTCCGTGCAGAACTGGATGCTCAGCACCATGACGGTGAGCAACATTGTTAGCGAGGCCCGCGGACTCCACGACCGCATACTGCTGGAGCTCATCCCTTCCGACGGCGAACACCTGCGCACCGTGGTTGACGCCATGCGCCGCAGCGTACGCATCGCCATAACCTACCGACGCTACGGGGCCGACGCAGACTCCGTGTGGACGGTGGAGCCATACTGCATAAAACTGTTCCGTCGCCGGTGGTACCTGCTTTGCCGGTACTCGGACAAAGGTTTTGTCACACTTTCGTTCGACCGCATACGCAGCATCGAACTCACCGAGGAGACGTTCGTGCTGCCCGACGACTTCGACGCTCAGGCGTTTTTTAGCCAGTATTTCGGCGTGATGACCGACGACCGCGTGCCTATGGAACGTGTTGTGCTGCGTGCTTTCGGCAACGAGCGCTACGCCCTGCGCGACCTGCCTCTACACCATTCGCAAAAAATGATAAAAGATGCCGGCGAGTATGTCGATTTTGAACTTTTTCTGCGTCCTACATCCGATTTTATCGCCCAAATTCTCTCGCGCGGCCGCTGGGTAAAGGTTCTTAAGCCCGAAAGTATCGCGCAGAAAATCAAACAGATGCATATCGAGGCAGCAGAAAATTAAAAAATATTTTCGAGGTGTGCCACGTTTTGGTACACGTAGTGTGTAATTTTGTAACGTTAAATAAAAGTTGAACATAAAAAATATTGAACGTTATGAAAGCACACAACACATTTTACATGGACTGCCACCTTGCAGGACGCAAATACTACGATGCAGACCTTGTTTGGGATTACCTGCGCATTGGCAGCAAACTACGTCTTGAACGCGAAATTACCAACCCTCACGACCCATACGCCGTGCAGGTAATATTCAACCACGACGGCGAAGACTATCTCCTCGGCTATATTCCACGCACCGACAACCAAAAGCTTGCCGCTTTTCTCGAGATGGGCTGGGACGACATTTTCGACTGCCGTATCTCCAAGCTGGACCCCGAAACCCATCCCGAACAGCAGGTGCAGCTTACGATAAAAATCATGCGGCACAAGGAGAACAAAACCGACAAAAAACAAGCAAAATGATAGCCGATTTGTTTTTTGAAAAGCTCTTTACTGAAGAGATGTTCCTTGTCCCCGCTTGTGGCAACTATATGTACCGGTCCGTCCCGAAAAAGCCTTACGGATGGGATGTATGGAGAAAAACAAGAGGCGGCGAGGAACAGCCCTACGACTGGAAAGAGGACGTAACAGACAGTTGCTGGTGGGAGGCGATAATGATGCGATTTCCCGTCTCGAAAGAAGAATACAACAACTTTTAAACTGCATTGAACTATGACATCCAACTATAGAGGACGTAAATTGTCCAACAAAAAGATTACGGAATTGACACGCTGCGAGATATTTGTCTTTGGCAGCAATATCGAAGGCAGACACCGAGGTGGCGCCGCCGGTTTCGCCTGCCAACATTTCGGTGCTGTGTATGGACAGGGTGTCGGTCCGCAGGGACAATGCTATGCCATTCCCACCAAGTTTCACAGTGTGAAAGAGATAAAGCCTTATGTAGATGAGTTTGTGGAATATGTGAAGGCACATCCCATGAACAGGTTCCTCATAACACGTCTGGGGTGCGGCATCGCGGGTTTTACGGACAAGCAGATAGCCCCGCTGTTCTACGAATTATATAATGTGAACAACGCCGTTTTTCCGCTGGAATGGTTTTTGATAATAGCCGACATGGCAACTCAGAGGGGAGTGCATTTAAATGAGCCTCCTACCATAGACTATGCTTTGAACGAAGATAAACTGTTGGAGCTTAGCCGTCAATACCGATACGAGATTGGCGCCGATTTGGCCAACTGTTATCCAAAAATTGGGATACGCTATGTCGATGAAGAAGGCAAGTTCGGCTACACAGGTTTCGGATTCGGATTCTTTTTCCATACTCCATGGGAATTCTACGTGAGTTCCAAGGACGAGAAATGGAAAGACAAAAATGCCAATTATATCATGTACGACGAGTTCCACGACGAATGTCCCAACAAAGGATATGTGCGAAGGGTGCATTTTGCTGGAGTGCAGACGCCGTTTCAGGACACTCGCGGCGATGCGATATACACCGGCGATATAGTTAAAGCTTATTTCAGAGGCGAGTCGTTTGTGCTGCCCGTTGGCGAAATAGGTGGTGAATACGCCCTGCTACTCGACAACCATTGCATATATATGTCGGATTGCACCAAATTCGAACGGCTCGGGACTGTGTTCTATGGCCTGGACCCAGATTTTGGTGACGACCTATTGGTAAAGAATCGCAACTGGGGTTTCTTTTCCGGAGTGTATGGGGCTCTGGCGTGTCCCCCGACAAAAGGCCTCGAAAAAGAGCTGTTAAAGGCCCGATTCACGCCCAACTTTATACAAGACGACATCAAATACATCGTTCTGGATAAACTCGAAATAGAGTACGATTGGAGACATTGAAGATTGTATTTAATAATTATTAAGATTATATAGATTACTTTTTTCAATTTCAGAAAAAAATGTATATTTGTATTTTAATAATATATCAAATAAACAACATTAAATATTATTCTTATGGCTGATTTCCAAACACCTGTATCAATAGCTGAAGCCATTGAGCATATTAGAAAAAATGAATATTTGTTACCCGCTTTTCAGCGTGATTTTGTATGGTCACCTTTACAAATAGAGACACTATTTAATTCTCTTATGAAAGGGTACCCTATTAGTTCAATGCTTTTTTGGAGAGTTAAAGGTGAAACTAAAACAGATTTTAGATTCTGCAAATTTCTTACAGATTTTATACAAAATCATCAAACGTGGGGAGGCTATATTTCGACAAACCATCTTAATGATTTTCATGCCGTACTCGATGGTCAACAAAGGCTAACAGCTCTCTATATAGGTTTGTGTGGAAGTTACGCATATAAGGGATATATGAAGAGGTGGGAATTATCAGAAAAGAATTTCCCTACGCGACACCTATATATGAATATATTGCCACAAAAATCTCAAGATGGGTCAAGTGAGCAGGAGTATGCTTTTCTTTTCATTGATAAAAATGTTTCGAAAGAGAAAGATTTATATAAGGATAAAGACGGCCTATGGTTCCGCGTCGGGAGAATAATGTCTCTTCATACAGACTCAAACTATGATTTGGATGATTTTATTGAAGATAATAACATTGAACGAGATTCAAAGAAAATACTTAAAAGGCTGGACAGCGTAATATATAATGGTCGAAACATTAATTATTACGAAGAAGATGAGCAGCGACCAGACAAAGCGGTCAATATTTTTGTACGTATCAATTCCGGTGGAACAGCACTTAGTTTCTCTGACATTTTGATGTCTATTGCTGTCGCAAATTGCAAAAATATTGATTTGAAAAGCGAAATAAAAAAACTATTAGAGGGTGTTAGCGCCAAGGGTTTTAATATATCCCAAGATTTTGTTTTAAAATCATTCTTATACCTATATCACAAAGATGTTCGTTCTTTTATTACCAGTTTCAACACAGAATTTATCAATACGATTGAAACAAAATGGAATAGTATCAGAGATTCCATATTAAGCCTATTCGACCTTTTGAAATCGTTTGGACTAACAGATTTCACAATGACATCGTACAACGCATCCCTGCCAATATTATACTATCTGCATCACAATAATATATTTATGGATTATCATAAAAAAATAGCGAACAAAGAAGAATGTCTGCTGATTAGAAAATGGATTTTTTCAATTCTTTTAAGACGGGTTTTCGGTGCAAGTGCAGACAGTGTTCTAATGCAATCTAGAAGAGCTTTCACTTTGGACATTGACAAACATTTTTTTGAGTCAAAGTATTCCATTTTCCCTGCCGAAAAGATCAATACTGAAATCAGAAAAATATCCGACGTAGGAGATGATTTTATTGAAGAGCTACTTACTAATCAAAAAGACCAACGATACACATTCCCAATTTTGGCTATGCTCTATCCAAACTTAGATTACCGAAACAACAATTTTCATCAAGATCATTTACATCCTGCAGCATCTTTTGACAACCTCAAACAAGAAGACAAAGATAAATACGGATGGTGTATTTATAATTCAATTCTGAATTTACAGATGCTTGATGCAAATGAGAATGAGTCTAAAAATAAGATGCCATTAATTGATTGGGTACAGGAACAGACGAAAAACGCTGATAAAAAGATTTTTTTAGACAATCATCTCATTCCAGATGTGGACTTGAGTTTAGACAACTTTTCTCAATTCATTGAAATGAGAAAAAAAATGCTTGTTGAGAAGCTTAAGAGTTTAATTAATTAAATCTAAATCTTCCAGACTAATGTTCACAGCTGAGTAACAACCTCTATCCATAATATTTCTGTGATTTAGCCATGTTTAATCTGGGTAATTTAATCAAGCCTTATGGATTTCATAGTAACAACCACGCCAAACATTGAAGGATACGCAATAAATGAATACTGCGGCATAGTATGTGACTAATATTTCTGTTTTATTAACGATGAAATGCAGAAATATTTATCCGATATTATCGAAAACGCAAAAAAAACTTGGAGCCAATGCCATAGTCGGACTTAAAATATTAAGTTCTTCCGATCTGAGGGGGTCTTACGGCTGTTCCACCCATATAGAATACTCTGCCTATGGCACTGCCGTTAGAGTAACAAAAAAATAAGACTTGCCGAAGCACCGCACTGCTTTAACCTAATAATTTCGCAGTTTCTGTAAGATATCTGTCAGTTGCCAGTAGGCAGTAGTCAGTAGGCAGAAATTTCAACTTTCAACTATCAGCTTTCTTTCCCGTGTAGGTAAAGCCTGCGCTTTCTACGGCTGTACGGATGTCGGTTTCGGAGGCTGTGCCCGTTATCGTAAGCGTGCCAGTTCCTATGTCTGCTTCGGCAGCGACAACACCTTTGACCTTAAGCGTGGCACTTTCTACGGCGGCCTTGCAGTGGTTGCAGTGCATACCATCAACACCATATACGAAAACACCCTCGGCAATTACCTGTTTTTTGAATTTGCTAAATAATTTCATAACGAGTGCAACTATAATAAACAACAATAATAATATCGAACAAACAATGCGGAACACGCCCGGCGAAGCTTTTTCGGGGGTGCAGCAAGCAGCGTGGACTCCGGCTGCGGGAGCAATGTCGGCACCTATGCCAAACGCATTGACTAAAAGTCCGAAAAAAACGGAAAGCGCTACAATCGAGAGCAGGTAAATACATGTAAAACGCTTGCCCAACGACTTACGCACCACAAGTATCGAGGCTATATTCACCGCAGGTCCTGCCATAAGCATCACCAAAGCGGCTCCAGGTGAGAGGCCTTTCATTATCAGTGCCGCCGCCACGGGGATGCTTCCCGTGGAGCAGATATACATAGGCACGGCCACCACCAGTATAACCAACATCTGCAGCAAAGGCTGGTTGCCGAATGTAAGGAAAAACTCGTCGGGAACCGCAATACCGATAACCGCCGCCAAAATCAGGCCTATCAGCAGACGCAGCCCAATGTCCTGAATCATATCGAAATATGCATATTTCAGCACACGCCACAGGCGGCTGCCCGTCTCAACGCGGCATAGTCCGTCCCCTGCTGTTGTTGCAGTGTCAGTTTCGGACACCAGACGGTTTACCAGCAGTCCGCCGCAAAGTCCGGTAACCAAAGCCGCGGCGGGACGCACAATGGCAAATCCCAGCCCCATCACCGAGAAGGTGGCAAGGATGGAGTCGATACCCGTCTGCGGTGTGGCTATGAGGAACGATGCCACAGCCCCTTTCGAAGCTCGCTCGTTTTTCAGTCCTATGGCTGTGGGGATGACACCGCACGAACAGAGCGGCAACGGAATTCCAAGCAATGTGGCCCACAGCACAGAAAACTTATTGTCGCGTGAAAGGTAACGTGCGTAAAAATTCCGCGGCACATACACGTGCAGCCCCCCTGCAATAAGGAATCCCAACAGCAGGTAGGGGCTCATCTCGGCCGTCATCCTCAAAAATTCGGATAGAAAATCTTTCATCGTTATCTTGTAAATAGTTAAGAATCAAAGCATAAACATATTATTTATCATTTGATTCCATCCACAAAAATAGCATTTTTTGTTTTTTTATTTCAACACCGCTGACTGTTTTTTCAACACTTTTTCAGCAAGGCGCATGGCGAGAATGGCTACTGGAATGGCCAGCACAAGGACCACAATCAGCATGGGAACGTTGTCAATCACCGGCTTCATCAACTCGTCGTAACCGGCAGGCATTTCTTCACGGGCTGCAGCCAAAGAGCTTTCTGTATCGGTCCACCAATGCATGGTGTAAGGAAAGAACGAGAGTGCTAAAGGCACGAAACTCCAACGCACTCCCTTGCGAGTGTCGTACTTGCACAAAAAACGTATGATTTCGGCCAATGCCGTAAGCGCCACGATGCCTATAACGAAGGCAATGTCCGCCTCGCCGGCAATCAAAAAGAGAACGAGGATGAACCCGTTGAGGGCGGTGGCAGCTCCGAAATTGCGGATAGTAGCGGCAGTAATGAGATACACGAAAGCGGAGAGCAGTGGCAAAAGCGCACCGATGTAGGCATAGCACGCTGGATGGATAATTCCACTAGTTGCTCCCAAAATAAAGATGGCAAGATGGGCTACTGCCATCAGAAAAACTTTAAATACTTGTTTCATAATGGTCAATTTATTTATATATTGTTACTTAATTATTTTTTTTGCTATCCGGAGACCTAACTCGGCCAAGACGATAATGCCGACGAGGGCGATGACGAGCCACAGCGTGCTTTGCAGCGGAGCCATAGCGTCGGCGTAGGCTTGCCCTACCTCGTCGGCAGCACCTTGTAGATACCACGCTTTGCGCGTCCACATATAGATGATGATGGCGATGTTGCCAAGGGCAAGTACAGGATATGCAACACAGTCTTTCTTCAAGATAATCCGCACCAAGTCGCTAAGTAATCCAAAGCCCACGCATATGGCCAGACATAAGAAGTCCATCTCGCCCATAGCCAGCATCAGCAGGCCGAACACTGCGGATAGCATTGTCCCCAAGCCAAACTTATGCCAGCGCAACGCCATCCAGCGGTAAGGGAAAGCGGCAAGCAATGCTCCCAAAGCGGGAGCCAGCAGCCAGCACATAGGGTGAACAAATCCGATGAACTCGGCGGCGAACACCGCCACAAAATACAGCACCGTAAACAATGCAGAACCTTTGAAAGTCAGTCTTTTATCCATTTCTTTGATTTTTGGGGTTAATGCTGCAAAGTTACGGTGCCTCCCACATTTCCACAATCCCCAATGATGGTGATTTTGAGGAAAAATGGTGAGAAATCAAAAAAAGACGAATTCCTTCAGATCGGGATGGTGAAGGAGATTAGGAAAGAATTGGAGAGTTGTCTGTTGCCAGAAATTTCAACTTTCAACTAAAAAAGATTCCGAACTCCGAATTCCGAATTAAACCCTATTCCGTATAAATCTTGAACATATCGTTGATAGCCCTTTTGCACACGGCACAGAATCCACCACCAGTACCCATCATGCAACGTATGGCAGGACGGTAGATGCCACGTTTGCGGTAACCGCCCCCTTCGTAAGCACCGATTTTGTTGAGGTTTTGAGCCGAAATCGGTGTGGGTAGGGGTGTTCCCTCTGCCACAAGGTCTTTCCATTTTTTGTCGAAATCCACCAAAGATGTGATGTTAGGTTGCAGAGGCTCGGTTTGGGTACTGTGCAAAGTCTCGTAGGAAATGTCCTCGTCGATGTATTCGTCGGCCAAGCCCGCAAAGGTGTGTCCGAACTCGTGGGTAACGATAAATCCCGACATCGACGACACAACCACATCGGCATAGAAATTGTATATGGCTCCGCCGCCGTACTCCTCGGTGTTCGACATGATAATAATCTGTTCGTAAGGCGCATCGTCGATAGCGTCGTGCAGACGGAAAATCTCGTATGTCATCAGATAACGCTGTATGCCAAGCACGTTGAATGACGACCCTATGGCGGAATTGCGTTTTATTCCCTTTTTAGGATTGGAAACGCCGCTCCCGTCCGAAATCGTAGCCACCCCCCACACATTGACATCGTTTTTGTGCTGTTTGAAAGGCTGGCACGAGAACAGACCCTCCACAAAGGCGGCGAAATCCTTTTCAATCTTGCCTTTCTCTTTTTTGCTGTAGCCGTCGGCCACAATCACCACATCGAGTTTTTTATGCGATTCGCCGGAATAGTGCAGTTTTTGTGCCTTGTTTTTGGCAGTACGTGTGGCAACGGCTGTGGTAGCAGGGTCGAAAAGCACCTCCTCTTGAGTTACAAACTGCTGTCTTTCATCACGTTGCTGGAAACAGATTTTTATTTTGTCTTTCGGGAAAGGCACAAGCACCGTTTCTTGAAACATCGCACTGCTGTCGGCTCCCGTGGGGGTGGCGGCATATTCTTGAAACAGAGTGCTATAGGTACGAGTGTAGAGCTCCGTGCCTGTGGCGTCTTCCTTCACCACCACGCGGAAAGCGCCGTAGTCGAACGGGTCTATGGTGTGCACCAACGAGCCTGCCCAGCCGCCCGATTTGGCCACAAAAGCCGAAACACTTATGCTGTTGCCTTTGGCACTGCCAGTGCGCAGGTAGTCGATACGCAGGGTGCGGTCGTGGAAATATTTTTGGAAATCGATGGCTCTGACATTGTTTGAAATGACTATGAGAACCAACGCAAGTGCCAGATATACAATTCGTTTAGTCATAAATATCTTACATAAAAATGCAACAGAAATATATGCAAAAATACGAAAAATCAAGCGTCTTTTCAAAAAAAACTTTGCCGAATCCTTTACGGATAAAAAACTTTTGGCCGTTTGAAAAATATTTTGTATCTTTGCAAAGTCTTTTGTTCCGAAGCCCCTGTGGGCAATTCCTTTGCGTATAGGGGGTGGGGGCAAAGGACAGACATAATTAAAAGACGTTGAACTGAAGTTTTATCTGCGACCATTCGGATCTCGCAAGTTCGCACAAAGTAGCACGATAAAGCAGTGGGTGAACGTCCATGTATGTATAATTGTGTCCGCGCAAACGGATGTTTATTATACAGCACACGTGGGCTTCGGCATTGCTTATTCTCTACTTAATGGCAATGCGAGAGCCTGAATGGTGGGATAAGCAAAGGACTTGATTCCCACGTTTTTTAATTGTGTTTTAGTTTGAAAAAAAAATCAGCGGCAGGGAATCAACGCAAAAATTAAAAACACATATAAACCATGCACAAATACACAAAGGCCATAGCGGCCGTAATGCTGACAGTGGCGATGGTGCTCGCCGCAAGTTGCAAAAAGGACGACCCCAACGAAGAATTTGGGGAGTTCGACGAGATTAACATCAACCCTGAGTACGTTCCGATAGACTGGAACAGAGCTAACTTGCTGTCGTCGGAAGACAGTGCGGGAGTCTATAAAATACAGTTCACCGACAGTGTGCCGGACATACATGTGGGCTCCATTATCACTATAGACCTCGACACCGCAGTGTACTACCGCTTTGTTGAAACGGTGAGTGTGAACGGAAACACAATGAGAGTTGCCACTTCCGAAGCCTATCTTACGGACATATTCTACAATTCTGGCTTCACACTCTCCACCGCCTCCGAAGGAAGGACTAAATCAAAATCCACAGGCATGGTGTTCCACCCTGTGAGGGCATGGCAGATCGACAAACACGGCAAATACCATGCGTTGGATGTAAGGGCTAAGGGAAACTCCCGCCTTACCGGAGAAATATGGCGACTTCCAGAAACCAACTACGACAACACAGTTTTGTTTTCTGGAAGCAACTACACTGTTATGTTGGAGAAAATGAACTTCGACCTCAGCCTCGACCTCGAGATGAACATGAACTTCGGCGGCAGAACGGTGCGAGAGATTGTTGGCGATGCCGTTGAAAGATACAGAAGCCGTGCATTGAAAATAACAGCTGAGCTTGTAGGCAGGTTCTCCACCGAACAGAAGGTTCGCTGCGACATTCAGGGCAGCTGCCGATACAATCCGGATTACGACCTTTGGAAGCACAATCTTTTCCGCCCCATACCTGTAAGGTTTCTGGTATACGGTGTGCCAGTAGTTGTAACATTGCGGGCCGACTTGTTCCGACAAGTAGAACTTTCGGCAAGTGGAGAGATGCACGCATACGCCGGTTTCACCGACAACGCCGAGGGGCGTGTGGGTTTCAAGTGGGAACAGACTGGTGGCATGACACCAATCTCGTCTTTCAACAACACTTTTACACTGATTCCTCCCACGGTTGAAGGCAAGGGACAGGTGCAGGCCAAGGTTTGGGCTTTTCCGCGTGTTAGTGTGATGCTTGAGGACATTATCGGTCCGTCTTTCGATTTCAAGCCCTATATTGCCGACACAATACGCGGAGGTTTCCGCGAACAAATGCTTGGACAAAGCAACGACTACTGTGCTTGGAGCCTCGACTGCCATGCGGGCATGGATGCCAGTTGTGGGCTGAGTCTCCGTTTTATGGGCTACGAGATAGAAAACTATTCCACGCCTAATTGGAATGTTATAGACCGCAAACTTTACCACTCGCCCAAGAAAGTGGTACACGCCTCAGGCCGCCCCACGCAGGGACAAAGTGCCATGGTAAGTTTCAATATTTACGACCAGAACTATTTGTTTGGCAGGGAAGTGCTGACACCTTTGTCGCAGATAGTAAAATTCGAGGCCAACGGCCAGCTTTCTTCCGAGTACGGCATTGCCAGAAACGGCACGGTATCCGTAACATGGACACCCACGACCAACGATGTGCTGTATGCCAAACTGTACGACCCCAACGGCAACGTATTAGCATGGGACACGGTGAAGGTTCCGCGCGACAACTCTACAGGCGACTGGGTGGACTTGGGTTTGCCGAGCGGAATTTTGTGGGCGACACGCAATGTGGGAGCCACCTCTCCGGAGGATTACGGCGACTATTTTGCATGGGGCGAGACATCCCCAAAAAGCGTTTACGATTGGAGCACCTACCGCTACTGCAACGGTAGCTATAATACACTTACCAAATACTGCAGCAATTCATCTTACGGCTATAACGGTTTTACCTTTACCGACAATTTGACCACCTTGCAGGCCGGCGACGACGCGGCCACAGCCAACTGGGGCGGTGGTGCCCGAACACCGACCGCCACGGAATGGCGAGAATTAATAAACAACACCACTTCCCAATGGACAACCCAAAACGGTGTTTACGGTAGGCGTTTCACGTCCTCCAACGGGAGAAGCATTTTTTTGCCCGCTGCAGGCTGCCGCTGGGTCAGTTCACTCTACGACGCCGGCAGCTACGGCTTCTACTGGTCGAGTTCTCTCAGCACGAGCGGCCCGAGCAGCGCGTGGGGCCTCGACTTCGATTCGGGCGACGTGAGCACGGACTACTACTACGGTCGCTACTATGGGCTCAGTGTCCGTCCTGTGCGTTCCGCCCGGTAGAACTTGCCCTTGCCCCCACGGGCAGAAAAACACGGGCATAAAAAACTGTAGGGCGGTGGCGCGCACGGAGTGCGCTATCCAGCCACCGTCCGGCAGTTTTTTTTACAAGTAATATAAAAAAACAAACAATTTATGGCACAATTGAAAGAAATATTGGAAAAGGAAAAGGAACGCATTTCATTGGAACAATGTTCGGTGATACACTTGTTTCGCGAGGGCACTTTTTATCGTGCATACGATTGGAGTGCATGGTTGAGTGTAAAGTATTTCAAGGAATTGAAAATTACCCACCGGCTACTCAAAGGTGGAGAGGATGTGGCTTTTGTGGGCTTTCCGGTTACAAGCATTGAGCGTTACACGCCCGAAGGAGCCAGTGTTAAAACATTGGAAAACAATAATGTGGATATAGTTTTACAGACATCTGTTTTTCCGCCGGAGGCCGAGGTGCAGGCATTGCAAAACGACTTTGGCAACTGGAAAAGGAATCAGCCGCTGACCGAGGCCTCGAAGAAAAAAGCCGAGGAAGAAAAGTCGCGTGCCGAACGGAATGCACATCCTCGTTTGACCGATATAATGCTTGATATTCTTTCGTATCCAATAGAGCAACATTCGCCAATGGAGTGTATGTTTTTTCTTTCAGAAACAAAACAACAGATTTCCGAAATATTGTAACACCAAAAACGGAACACTGCAAGGGTAAGTTCACAGGCGGTCGGCCCGCTACACAGTGGGATAACACCGATGGAACGATTGGCTTGCACAAAGGCATTCCTCTCGTTTCGGAAACAATAATGACCGCTGTCGCAAAAAAAAGTGTTGCCCGCTGCAGGCTACCACTGGGACAGTTCACTCAACAACGCCGGCAGCAACGGCAACTACTGGTCGAGTTCTCTCAACACAAGCAACCCGAACAACGCGTGGAACCTCAACTTCAATTCGGACAACGTGAACACGAACAACAACAACAATCGCAACTATGGGCTCAGTGTCCGTCCTGTGCGTTCCGCACGTCAGCACTTACCATCAAGTTCCAATTATCGCCTGACGCGGGACAAATTGTTTGCAGACCTGCGTCAGGCTTATTTTGATGCCCGCCGTCATAAGCGTAACAAACCATATCAGTTGAAGTTTGAGGCTGATTTGGAAACAAACCTTGCCAACTTGTGCGACGAACTGGTTGCACAGAAATACGTTCCACGTCCATCAACCTGCTTTATAATCAACGACCCTAAAAAACGTGAGGTGTTCGCTGCAGATTTTCGAGACCGAATTGTGCACCACCTATATTACAACTATACACACACTATGTTTGAGAGTACTTTTATCCACGACACTTACAGTTGCATCAGAAATAGAGGCACACACTATGGAATAAAACGACTTGAAAAGCATATAAGGAAGGAAAGCCGCAATTACAACGTGCCCTGCTATGTGATGAAAATGGATATACGCGGCTATTTTATGCACATTGACAGAAAACGGTTGCTTGATATATGTTTCTCCACAATTGACAGTATGGCTGTGCACCGAGTTTCATGCCACAGGAATGTTATTTGGAATGAGGTCATTGATGTGGATTTCATCAAATATCTTACAGAAGTTATTGTCATGTTGGATCCGACGAAAGATTGTATCGTAAAAGGCAGTCGTTTTGACTGGTCGGATTTACCTCGCGAAAAAAGTTTGTTTCATTCACCCAATGGATGTGGGTTGCCCATTGGCAATCTCACATCTCAATTGTTCAGCAATGTTTATCTCAATGTTCTTGACCAATTTATGAAACGGGAACTGAAATCTCATCACTATGGTCGCTATGTGGACGACTTTTATGTTGTCAGTGCCGATAAGGAATGGTTACTTTCGTTGGTGCCACAAGTCAGGTCTATACTGAAAGAACAGTTGCGGCTTGATTTTCACGAGGGAAAACTGAAAGTTTTTTCCGTTTGGCATGGTGTGGAATTTCTTGGGGCATGGCTTAAACCTCATAGAATATATATATCGAGAAATAGCATGGGACGCATTGGAAGGAAAATGGCATTGTTGTCTGCACTGCCGTCTTATAAATGGTACGCTCCACTTAATTCTTATTGTGGACTGCTTTCACACTGGAATAATTTCAACAATCGTAGGAATTTGTTTTCAAGAGAGGAGAAATTCTGCCAATGCGGTATGTTTGATTTGGCATTTAAGCATTATAGATTATTAAGATAAGTTTCATTTCTTTCTGCCGGAGGCAGAATCTATCTAATAGATTTACAAGATTTGTTCACCATATTGGATTTAATCTCAAAGGAGTTCCCGAATACTTCGTAATTCGAGAGCCGAAGGCAAGCAGGAGAATACAAAAAGTGAGCGAAACGAACTGTTTGTGTTTTTAGAGCTAAAACTTTTGGCCGTTTGAAAAATATTTTGTATCTTTGCATTCATTATTTTTATTTGCGAAACGGTATAAATAAATAATAGTCAATATAATGAACGCAACACATATAGAACACATCGGTATCGCCGTTCCTAACTTGGAAGAGGCAATACGCTATTGGGAAGACGTTATGGGTCTTAAGTGCTACAAAACAGAAGTGGTTGAAGACCAAAAGGTTAAAACGGCTTTTCTGAAAATAGGCGAAGTAAAGATAGAACTTTTGGAAGCCACATCGCCCGAAAGCACCATAGCCAAATTTATTGAAAACAACGGCGGTCGCGGCGGCATGCACCACATTGCTTTTGCCGTGGAAAACTCCAGCGAGGCATTGGCCGAAGTAGAAGGCAAGGGCGTGCGTCTTATCGACAAGACATCCCGCAAAGGCGCCGAAAACCTCAACATCGGTTTCATGCACCCGAAATCGACACTGGGAGTGCTTACCGAACTCTGTTCAAAAGACTGAATTTTTTTGTCGTAGGGCTGTGCGCTAAGTGCAGTCTGAAAACAAGCATTATAAACAACTAAAACAATTTAGATATAAAATGGCAATTGAAGAAAAAGTAAAACAACTTCTCGACAAGAGAGTTGAAGCCAAGTTAGGCGGCGGCCAGCAACGTATCGACAAGCAGCACCAGCAGGGCAAACTTACTGCCCGCGAGCGCATTACGCTGCTTCTCGACGAAGGCTCGTTCGAAGAATTTGACATGTTTGTGCAGCATCGTTGCACCAATTTCGACATGCAGAAACAGTCGTATATGGGCGACGGCGTGGTAACCGGCTACGGTACCATCGACGGACGTCTGGTGTACGTGTTTGCACAGGATTTCACCGTTTTCGCAGGCTCTCTGTCGGAGACGGTGTCGCTGAAAATCTGCAAGATGATGGACCAGGCCATGAAAGTTGGCGCTCCCGTCATCGGTCTTAACGACTCCGGCGGAGCCCGTATCCAAGAGGGATGCAACTCCTTGGCAGGCTATGCAGAGATTTTCGAGCGTAACATCCTTGCTTCGGGCGTGGTGCCTCAGATTTCCGCTATATTCGGCCCCTGCGCCGGCGGTGCTGTGTATTCACCCGCTCTGACCGACTTTATTTTGATGTCGAAACAGAACAGCTACATGTTCCTTACCGGTCCTAAGGTTGTGAAAACCGTTACCGGCGAAGACGTTACCGTGGAAGACCTCGGCGGTGCCACTGTACACACCACCAAATCGGGTGTGGCACATTATGTCGGCGACACCGAAGAAGATGTTATTGCCATGATACGCAAGCTCGTTGGCTATCTGCCTTCGAACAACTTCGAGGAACCTCCTTACGTACCCACCAGCGACCCCATCGACCGCTTGGAGGACAGCCTCAACACCATGATTCCCGAAAACCCCAACGCTCCTTACGATGTTAAGGAAATAATCCACGCTATTGTCGACGACAACGAATTCCTTGAAATCCACGAGAAATTCGCTCCGAATATCGTTGTAGGTTTCGCCCGTTTCGACGGAATGGCAGTGGGTATCGTTGCCAACCAGCCTTGCAAGATGGCAGGCGTGCTGGATATCAACGCTTCGCGCAAGGGCGCCCGTTTCGTGCGTTTCTGCGACGCTTTCAACATACCTCTGGTAACTTTGGTTGACGTGCCGGGATTCCTTCCGGGAACAGGCCAAGAGTACGGCGGCGTTATCGTTCACGGTGCAAAACTGCTGTTTGCCTACGGCGAAGCTACGGTGCCGAAAATCACCGTTACACTGCGTAAATCGTACGGCGGTGCTCATATAGTGATGAGCTGCAAGCAGTTGCGTGGCGACATCAACTATTCGTGGCCCATGGCACAGATTGCCGTTATGGGTGCCGAAGGTGCTACCGAAGTGCTTTACGGTCGTCAGATTAAAGAAATTACCGACCCCGAAGAGAAAGCCAAATTCATCGAGGGTAAGGTTAAGGAATACAACGACCAGTTTGCAAATCCTTACAACGCAGCTAAATACGGCTATATCGACGATGTTATCGAACCGCGCAATACACGTTTCCGCGTTATACGCGCCCTGCGTGCGGTGATAACCAAGAAAGAGGCCAATCCTCCCAAGAAACACTCGAATATACCGCTGTAATTAGTGAGTAATGAGTAATTAGTAATGAGTAATTGATTTAAAAAAATAATTGACATGAAATTGAACAAAATAATATTTTCAGGATTTGTGGGATTTTTCGCATTGGCTATGGCCGTTAGCTGCGGAAACAACAACACACAAACCGAAGAAGTAAAGAAATGCTGCGACAGCGAGAAATGCACTTGCGTTGAAGGTTGCACACCGGAGAACTGCATCTGCGAGAACTGCACTTGCGAATGTGGCGTTTGCACCAAATGCAAAGCAGAAAAGAAAGAATGCTGCAAAAAATGCGAATGCAAGGACAGCGTATGCTTGGCCGAAAACTGTGCCAACTGCAAAGAAGGTTGCGAGGGCTGCGCCCCCAACTGCAAAGAGGCTTGCGCCGCCAAGAAAGCTTGCTGCAAAGAAGGCGAACAAGGCGACAAACCCTGCTGCAAAGAAGGCGAGAAGAAACCTTGCTGCAAAGAAGGTGAGAAAGCCTGCTGCAAAAAAGGCGAAAAAGCTGCATAATTAATCTAACTAATGCAAAGAGTAAACAATGAATAAGATAAAAATAACTTTATTGTCTGGATTGCTTGTGCTGTTTGCCTGTAGCATGGCATACGCCCAAGGTCCGCACCACCATCATCCGCATGGTGCGCCTATGCACGACGGCGGTGCGATGCCCGACAGCGTTAATCCCGACGGCCATTGCATGCCGATGTTTCCGGCAGGACATATGCCAGGCGATTTCAACACCGCTATCCAGCCCCAGAGAGTGGCCCATTATTTCGACCACCATCATGGCTTGGATATGTTTGTCGTGATAAACGACGCCGACAACAGTGTAGATGTGCTGTTCGATATGCCCGACACCATCCAACGCAGTGCCCGCGACACTGTGGACATAGTGGCAGGAGTTCACGAACTGACAAAAATCTACCGTCCCCAATCGCTGGACGTTGTCGATGGAAAAATTGTGTATCTGGCAGCCAACAACGACAGCTCGATTATCAGGGTTTTGTTTGCTACACCGTGTGGTAAGATTGGAAGACTTGCCGAAGTGCGTTTCCAAGGCGTTTGCAACGCTTTCACCATAGGCAACGGACGTATGCGCGTGGTTGGCGACAATCCGCTGGGTTACACCGTGGCCATTTTCGATGTCCACAACGGTATAGAAAAACTCAGTATAGATACCAATGTTATCAAAGCCAATGTTCTGAACTATCACAAACCGAAGAAAGCCGAAGTTATTGCCGATGCCGACAAATTCGGTATAGGACTTACAGTGGCTGCCGTTTCGGTGGTGTTTTTGGTACTGATGTTCCTGGCTATCATATTCACACAATACGGCCGACTGCTTACCTACATGCAGAAACGTCGTGCCGCCAAGGCAGCCCAGGCTACCGGCGGTAATGTGGAGGCCGCTCTCGAAAATATCGACCATTCGGGTGATATCGACGCTGTTATCGCCGCTGCAATTTATCTCTACAACGAGGAGCTGCACGACGAGGAGAACACCGTTATCACCATCAAGTCGGTGGAGAGACCGTGGACACCGTGGAACGCCAAGTTCTACAACATGAACCAGAACAATTTCAACAACATCAGACACACAAGGCGATAGTACAAACCCATTAAAGAGAAAAAACAGATGAAAAATTATAAATTTACCATAAACGGATCTAACTACGACGTTGAAATCAACGAAGTGGAAGGTCAGGAGATATCGTTGTCGGTAAACGGAACGCCATATAAAGTTACCGTTGACAAAGAAATGAGAAAAACCGCCCCCAAGGTTAAGCCTATGGCAAGCGCCGGCAAGGTGGAAGCCAAGGTTGCAGCTCCTGCACCGACATCGGGCAAGAGCAACAACGTAACTTCGCCGCTGCCCGGCACCATACTGAAAGTCAATGTAAAGGTTGGCGACAAAGTTACCGAAGGCCAGTGCCTGCTTATGCTCGAAGCCATGAAGATGGAGAACAGCATCGAGTCCGACTACGCCGGTACAGTAACCGCTGTCAAGGTGGCTCAGGGCGACTCCGTAATGGAAGGTGATGTATTAGTAACAATAGGAGAATAGCAGAAGATGATTACATTAGCAGAAAGCACAGGTGGCTTTATGGATTTTATGCAGAACCAGATGATGCAGTTCCTGCATTACACTGCTTTTGCTAATTTCGAGATAGGGCACCTTGTAATGATATTGATAGGCTTGGTGTTTATCACCCTTGCCATCACCAAAGAGTTCGAGCCGCTGCTGCTCATACCCATCGGATTTGGTATGATTATAGGTAACATCCCTTTCTTCCCCGGATTGAAGACGGGTATATACGAGACGAGCAGTGTGCTGAACATTCTCTACCACGGAGTGCAGAACGGCTGGTATCCGCCCTTGATTTTCTTGGGCATCGGAGCCATGACCGATTTCTCGGCACTTCTTTCCAACCCCAAGCTGATGCTTATTGGCGCCGCCGCCCAGGTGGGTATCTTTGCGGCCTACATGGCATCGTTGGCATTGGGATTTACTCCTGCTGAAGCCGGCGCCATCGGTATCATTGGCGGTGCCGACGGTCCTACGGCAATCTTTATCTCGTCGCAGCTGGCGCCCGACCTAATGGGAGCCATAGCGGTGTCGGCGTACTCGTATATGGCTCTTGTGCCTGTGATTCAGCCGCCTATCATGCGACTGTTCACCACCAAGAAAGAGCGCGTGATACGCATGAAACCGCCGCGTCAAGTGTCGAAACTGGAGAAGATCACTTTCCCGATTTTGGGTGTTCTGTTCACCTGCTTTGTGGTGCCTACGGGTCTGCCGCTGCTGGGTATGCTGTTCTTCGGCAACCTGCTGAAAGAGAGCGGCGTTACCAAACGTCTGGCAAATACCGCTTCGGGTCCCATCATCGACATCGCCACAATCCTTATCGGTTTGACGGTGGGCGCTTCTACCCAGGCTACCAAGTTCCTCACTCCCAAGTCGATACTTATTTTCGCACTTGGTGCAACATCGTTCGTAGTGGCTACGACTTTCGGTGTGCTGTTTGTGAAATTCATGAACTTGTTCCTGAAGGAAGGCAACAAAATCAACCCGCTTATCGGTAACTCCGGTGTTAGCGCCGTGCCCGACAGTGCACGTGTGTCGAACAACGTGGGTCTGGAATACGACAAGACCAACTATCTGCTGCAACACGCCATGGCTCCCAATGTTTCGGGCGTGGTGGGTTCGGCAGTGGCCGCAGGTATCCTGCTGAGCTTCTTGAAATAAGACTTTTCCATAGTTAGAAAAATTTTCATTGCGTCTTTCCGAAAGGGAGGACGCAATGGCACCGGATGGCGTTTTTGTTTAAAGTTGAGAGTTGTTGGTTGAAACGATAATTTACCGCATCATCCGTTCCAGCTTGTTTTTCCACTTTTCCCAGTGCGGCATCTCCTTGGTGAGCAAGGCATAAAACTCTTTGGTGTGGTTGCGGTGCACCAAATGGCAAAGTTCGTGGGTGATGACGTATTCAATGCAACATCTGGGCGCACCTATCAGTTTGGGATTTAGATAGATATTGCCATCAGGCGTGCAATAGCCCCAACGCTTTTCCATTTTCCGGATGGTCAGGCTCTTCGGCTGCACTCCGTAGGCGGCAAATTGCTCAATGATGGGCTGGGCATATTCCGTAAACTTGATCTTCGCCCGCTCCCGATACCATTTTTGTAGAACCTTGCCGGCATCCTCCTTGTTCTTACATTCTATTTCAAGGATATTGTTCTGATAATGTACCTTATTAACCGCTCCTTCTTTGATTCGCAGCATATATTGTCTGCCCAGATAGAGATGCGACTCTCCGCTGACATACTGCCTTTCTGTGGTGGGCGTGCCGAAAGACTCGAAGTACCGTTTCTGACGGAGAATCCACGCTGCTCGGTGACGCACTTTTTTTTGGATTTCCTCAAGCGTTGCATCAACAGGCGCTTTCAGCGTGACAGAGCCATCAGGATGAACCGTGATGCCCAACGTCTTACGCTGTGCATACTCAATTTCGTACGCAATGGGGGTGGAACCGTAAACAATGCTGTCGTGGACTACACCCTGTGTCGTTTTATCCGATACAACCGTAAAGGTTGCATCTACGGTTACCGTATCCATATTTTTGCTACATCTACACATCCGTCAATAATCACATCCATTTCGTTGAAGGGGAAACTCACCTCGTATTTCCGTTTGATGTTGTCTATCAACTCGTCCTCCAGCTCGATTTTCATCCGTCCAATGGTGTCGCTTTTCGATTGCCAATCCACCAAAACAGAGCCATCTACAATGACCGTTCGACGAATAATCTCATCAAAAGCGTGGGCGGTGGCCAATGCCATATCCTTGACAGGCATGTCGGGGAACAGCCGTTTGTAGTTTTCCAAGGCAATGCCGAAATAGGCCTTGGCCGCATTGTTGTGTTCCAGTTCGGATGGTAGTTCGCTGTCGGTATGGTTCAGCACATCCTCTTTGTACTGCATCATCTTTTCCAGATATTCATTGTCAGTCAGACGGCCTTGCTCGTAAAGCTCAATGGTCTCTTTAATGAGTTGGGAGAACTTTTTGTAGAATGCCGGATCGGAATCCATATTCTCGTTGATGTATTTAGCCGTGCGGGTGGCGATGGTGTCGGCTTTGGCGGCAGTGCCCACCACGCTGTCCACCTCTTTCTGGAAGTCCTCTTTGTCGAAAATGTTGACAAGATTGGTGATGATTTTCACGGCATCGCTCTCCACATGATGGTTGATGAGTTTCTCAATGCGGGCTTCATACTTCTTGTAGTCAATGGTGTCGGAATAGCGTAGCTGCACAGCGGTACGCAGTTTGGCGAACATATTGAGGTCGTCCTTGTAGTGCTGGATGGTTTTGGCCTCCGTGTTCTCGTGAAATTCTTTTGTGGAGAGTGCCAGTTGCAGCAATGACGAGAAAGCGCTAAGTCGGTCGTAGAACTCGTGTCGGCGGTCCTCCATGCGCAACGACTGGGCGTAGGCTTCCAAATCGCGTTTGTTGGGAATCATCTTGAACAGCTCCCAAAGATCGGAATGGCGTTGCGGCAACTCTGCTATCTTGTCGCTGACAGGTGCGAGCGTGTCGAGGAACACTTGACGGTCATCCTCGTCGTATTCGGAATAGATACTCAAAGCGTTATCCAATTCCCGCAGAACGCCATAGTAGTCAATGATGTAACCGAAATCCTTTCCTTCGCAGGTGCGGTTCACGCGCGCAACGGCCTGCAGCAAAGTATGGTCTTTGAGGTTGCGGTCGAGGTACATCACCGCCACCTTCGGTTCATCGAAACCCGTCAGCAACTTGTCCACCACAATCATGATTTCGGGATTCTCCTGATGCTTGAACCGGGAAATCAGGTTTTCCTGATACTTTTGCGGTGTGCCGTGTTCGTCCATCATCCGTTTCCAGAAATCCTTGACCTCTTGGGCGGTGCTGCCGTAGGCAATCTCTTCACCCTCACGGTCATCGGGAGCGGTGATCAGCACTTCGGAGGAGACTTTCCCGATTTCGTCCAGGAATTTCTTGTACTGGATGGCCACTTTTTTCTTGGGGGTGACCAGCATCGCCTTGAAGCCGGTGTGTTGCCAGTTTTCGGAATAGTGTTTGGAAATGTCGGTGGAGATGGAGTAAATGCGCTGCTCGGTCTGGTTGAGGCTGTCGGTGCGGGAGAATTTCTTCTTTAGGTCAGTGGACTGGTACTCGGTGAGATCTTCGCACACGCGGTCGAAGAAGCTGTCGATAGGACCTTCGTTCACCGACTGTGGCACTATGCGTCCTTCGTAAAGCAGAGGCACAACAGCTTTGTCGTCAACGGCTTGCTTTACCGTATAAACCGGTTTGATGATGCCGCCGAAGGTGCGGGCGGTGTTTTTGTCTTTCTTCATCAGCGGCGTGCCCGTAAAGGCGATTTTGCAGGCGTTGGGCAGTACGCGGTTCATCTGCACGGCCAGCTCTTTGTACTGACTGCGGTGCGCTTCGTCAATCAGAATGAAGATATTGGGATTGGTCAGCGGCTGACGTATTTTCTTGATGGCAGTGGCGAATTTGTTGATGACCGTGGTGACGACAGCATCGGTGTCGCTCTCAAGCAGTTCCACCAAACGTTGTCCGGTGGTGGCATTCTCCACCTCTTTGCCGCACTTGCGGAAAGTCTTGGTAATCTGACTGTCCAAGTCGGTGCGGTCGGTAACGAGCACGATGCGCGGATTGCGGATGCTGGGCTCCTGCGCGATCTTCTGCGCCAACATTACCATGGTCAGCGACTTGCCGCTTCCCTGCGTATGCCACACCACGCCTCCATTGCGATGGCCTGCCTCTATCGTTTTCACCCGCTCCACCGTCTGTTTCACGGTGAAATACTGCTGGTAGCGTGCTAATTTCTTGATACCTGCATCGTAGATGGTGAAATGGAAGATGAGTTCCAGAAGTCGCTCGGGGCGACAAAGGTTGTAGAGATATTCGTCTTGAGGCGTGATTTCCCTCACTTCCACAAGTTTTTGGAGCTCTGTCCGATAGTCCGTTTCCTCCTCTTTGTTTATGAACATTTCGTGCCACTTGCTCCAGAACTGTGCGGGGGAGCCAGTGGTAGCGTAACTGCCGAAACTGTTGCCGATGGCCAACAGCAGGGCGCTATATACATAGAGGCTTCGGATGCCGTCTTCCTGCTGGTTGCGCAGGTGCTGCGAAATGGCCTGTTCTTCGGCCCCTTTGATGTCGGGACGTTTGCACTCGATGACGCCCAACGGGATGCCATTGACAAACAGCACAATGTCGGGACGGTAAGTGTCGTTGGAACCTGCGCGGGTGACGGCGAACTCCTCCGTAACGTGAAACACGTTGTTTTCAGGATGTTCCCAGTCGATATAGCGCATGGTGTAGCTTTTCTTGTCGCCGTCTATGCTCTGTTCGAAGGCTTTGCCGAGGGTGAGCATATTATAGACCGTTTCGTTGGCGTTGAGGTAACCGCCATCCATCGGCACGTTGCGCAGCGCGACCACGCCGTTTTCGATGTTCTGTTCCGAGAAACGTGCCTCGCTGTGACTACCGATGCGGATGGAGTTCAGCTGGCGCAGTTGTTGTCGCAGCACCTCCTCCAATAGTACGTTGGAGGTCTTGCTGTCGCGCATCGCCATCGCCTCTTCCGGAGATAGATATTGGTAACCCATTTTAGCCAGTAGTTCCAATGCCGGCCGCTGGCTGATATCGTTTTCTTTGAAGGATATGAGGTTCATAATTATGACCTATTATTTAGTTTTTTTATGACCACCTTTTATAATTTAGATGAGCTTGAATTAAATCATTGGTAATGAATATTTTATATTTTTTTGACCACCTTTTTGACCACCTTTATGACCACCTTTATGACCACCTTTATGACCACCTTTATGACCACCTAAGATTCAATGTCCTTAAGAATGACATAATAGCGTCCACGTTTTATTCCTCGTTTCTCAATAAGCCCATTTCTAACCAATGCCTCAATATGTTTTTGAATCGCAGACTGATTAATTCCAATTATATCAGACAATTCACGTCGGGAAATATGAGTATTAGCTACAATGAGATTGAATATCTGTTTCCTGACATCAACTGCGGTTGCAACAGTAAGCTTACGTTCGCGGATATGCCCATCTTCATCCACAATCAATTCTTTACAGATAAAGTCTTTATGGCATGGGATTGAAACATAGAAATATGTTCTATCCTCATCAGACTCATAAGAAGCATCTCCAGAGCCATTCTTCTCCAATTCTTTTTTGACGGTTGGAATACCTGTGCCACGACCTTCTGTTAAGTCCAATTCTTTGAGAAAATCTCCTAATCTTCTGTTTCTGTATCTTCTTGCATGAATTCGTTTACCTGCACGTAGGTCTTCAAGTCTGATACTTCTATCAGCACCGCTATAACTGACAACTTCAATTTGTTCTGGCATTATAGAAATTTCCACAGGTTCACGTTCTTGATACGAACGATGATATAAGGCATTGACAATGATCTCTTCTAATGCCTGATAAGGATAGTTATATGTCCTATCAGCCTCAGCTTTGGTTGAGACCTTAACAACTTTTTGGCGAATAACCATTGTTTTTATATAGTCAAGAGTCCGCCTTATAATCTGATGTACAGGTCCCTTTATGGGATCTATTTCTATGAAATTATCAGGATCGGCGTCCTTACCCTTGGGATAGATGACAATATCTACTTGAGTATTTGGGAAAAATTTCTCTGGCTGATAGGAAAATAACATCAAAGCAATATTCTTCACTCTGACATTTTCGTTAGGCCCTTCGACTAAGTCCATTTGCCTAAGTATTTGGAGTGGGGAGCTGGTCTCAAGCTGGCTAACCAATTTACTGCCCGTTTGTGTGAGGAAGTCTCTTATCAGCAACATGGAAACATCGCTAATTGTGGCAGATATATTCCCTCTGTCATCGAAGGGTACACGATTTGCCATATTCAGTAACTCTACTTCGTATTCGCCTTTGGCTACTATCGAACTTGAGTTGTAACGAATATAGTAGTTGTACTCTTTATGACTTGCTGTTACGTGGTCTGGCACTTTGTACGGCCTGCGATCACCGGCTGTAGCCCATATCACAAGCACCTTTTTGCCATCTACATCTTCTATGGCAGTTCTCGGCTGATAATAGGGCTGTATTAGATTGTTGAAACCAATCATTGATTTCTGGATGTTGTCCAGCTCGTTGATCTCCAGACCGCATACAGGTCGTTTTGCCCTGCCGTTTTCTTCATCGACACCGACTACGATGTAACCTCCGCCAATGTCTTCAAAGTCGTTGGCAAATGCACAGATGGTGCGGTAGATTGCATCGGGATTCCATCCTTTCTTGAATTCTATTCTGTCGCTTTCGACTACACGGCCGTCAATCAATGACTCTATGTTTACTGGTAGTGGCATATTTTTGATGTTTGTTATTGATTATATTCGGTTAATCTCTTTTGAATGTGTTTTATTGTCATTTTACTTGGTCACTTTTGAGTGACTAAGTTATCATCTGCTAATATGTTTGATTTCAGTGATTTGATAAATAACTTAGTCACAGTTTTTTGTCAGTGACTAAGATAAGTGACTAAGTTAAATTACGCTGGTATTTTTGATTTCTGCTGTTGGGTTTGTCGGGAATGGTCATAACTAGGAAACCACCCTCAATAAGCGGATCTATGTAATGGTGCTTTACATAATACCGATGCTTAAGGCCTATATGCCCCATGATTTCTGTTAGACTTCGAGGATTGGAACAATATGTAAGAATTTCGTTGAATATTTCTGTTAACTTGGTCACAGACTTAGTCACTTTTTCTTTATCAGTGACTAGGTTAAGTGATAAAGTCGGTCTCACCGTTACCTCAAAAGCAGTGATTTTATCTACTTTGAACTCGGGCTCGGGATTGCCGTTTTCTTGGAGCATCGTTTTAACGCGTTGGATACCACGGTTAAACATATTGACATACTTTAAGCCTCGCATGGCTTCGGCCACAACGGGATTTCGATAGTCATTCACCGTGGGGAAATTCTCCGGACGCGCTTCGCCATATAAACCTCCAGCGTTCAAAATCTCTATCCGGTCTTCGTATTGATATAGTCGGATGGGCATGTTTGACTGATAATCTCTGTGCATACATGCATTCATCAGCAACTCTCTCAGTGCAAGTTCCGGATAGTTGTACACAGTTTTTTCGCGCAACATACTAATGGGCATCGGACGCGACGTTACGACAGCATCTCTGACAAAGTTCTCCAAATGAGGTAACATTTTGCATAGACTTCCCTTTACTTGACGTTCGTTAATGATTTCACTTCCATTGTCTTTCCCTGCAAAATGTACATATTGGACATAACAACCATGCAAGTAATATTGTGGATTATTACCGAAAAGAATAATGGCTGCATTGGTGGGACAATCGTGTGTCAGGTCATACAGATGTATGGAAGCAAGTTGCTCTTTGATGTCCCGTGTGTCGTTGGCCAGCACCTCCGCATCTATCACTTGTGGAAGATATTCCTGCTTGATATAGTTGGTGTCTATGTCGTTGATGGTGGCGCCTAAGCAGGGCATCGCATCAAAAGTGGCCATATAGGAGGTTCTGCGTTCCAAGAGGATTCGTTCCTCGGCTTCGGTGGCAATGTCGCGGCGTGGCCCGATGCGCACAAAGGTTCGTCCACGATAGCGAACTGGAGGAAGCAGTGAGGGGGAGACCTCGGCCACAAGCAAGTCGCCTTCAGGGAACTCGAAACGCTCTACCGACATTATCGGCAAGGGGAGGATGTTGCCGTCGGAACGGATGGCGGCAATCCTTTTCATCAAAGCATCATCCACTTTGAGTCCCGACAGCGCACCATTATCGTATGCGCCCAGAATTAGGTACCCATTCTTTTTGGAGTTGGGCAAGTCGTTGGAGAAAGCGCAGATGGCCTCCTGAAACTTGTCCATATCAGTGGTGGAGGTGGTGCGTTCCACCCGATAGGTTTCGGTGCTTTGCAGCAATTCCTGAAGTTCAGTTTTGGTTATCATATTTTTATCTTTTATTTTTCTTCTTTAACTCCCCTTGCGACGAATAGCCATAGCCTTTCAGCCGGATGCTGCGCCGATGATGGATGTGTGTTGCATTTGTCATACTCTTTTGAATTGAATTGAATTAACGTCAATCGTTAATATGTTGTTTTACAAAATACAGCGTCTTTATTTCAGGGACTTTTTCATTAACCTTTATTCCTACTTTTCCATCTGAAGCTTCATTAATTGGTTTTTTATCTTGCTGTATTTCAGTAATTTTAATAAGATAATACCTTCCGTCCTTTTCATAGGCAAGTGTGTCTCCAACATGTATTAAGTTGTTTTGCAGTTCAACACATATTATCGTATGGTTTTGATAGAACCAATAAGGTTTTCCTAACTCTTTCAATGTTGGTGTAAAATCAACTAAACCAGTTTGTAAAATGCGATTACGTGCTTCTTCTTTGGTGATAAATCCGTTTTTGACATTAAAGTATAAATTGAACAATTGCCACGTGTACATCAAACCTCTGTCATCGTTTATTGCATCTTGAATTTGATTGTCATTAAAAGGAGGAATGGTTCTTTTAAGAGGTTCAATGTTCCTCTCATTATTGACAATGTATAATGCAAAAACATCAAACCTCTTTCGTTCTCTTGATCTACGGTATTTGATTTTGCTGATCTGTGAACATTCTGAATCTTTTGAAGTTCCATTGATGCCTTTGACTTCAATGATAAGAAGGCCTTTTTCTCCTAAATCAATCTGAATGTCTTCCTCTAATAGACCTTCCGTGGCTGTTTTGTCTTTTTCGATGGCATTGTCAAAGCCAAGCCATTTTAAATAGGTGATTACACTTTTTACGAGTTTATCGCCGGTTTCAATTAGAATGTCGTGTAAAAACTTATACTTGTTAGCGGCTGCTTCCAATTCTTTGTCAATACGATCAAATTCTTCTTGGTATTTTTTCGTTATTTCCTGCTTTTCTATTTCAAGTCTTTGTTGTTCGGGTAAATAATATTGATGGTTGCGAGTCCAAGTTTTAGTTTCGATTTCGGGAAAATATTCAGAAAAATATTGAAATAGTACTTCTCTAAAAAGAATGTCAAGCAGTTGTTTCTTTGATTTTAATTGTGGCAGCATAATTGCGATTTCATACTCTGAAATCCACATATACGAGACGATTTGACCACTTTTGTTTTTTAATAGTGGTAGAAAATTTGGGTCAAGAATAGATTCACCTGCGTTATCATCCCATTTTGTAGGATGCTTGAAGGTTTGATGATATTCAATTTCATCAGTAAAGTTCTCAAAGATGATTTTTGCAATTTTATTATCACATATTTTAACTTCTTTTCCATATTTATTATCAACAGTAAAGTCTTTGGTGTGCGAGTAATTTGTTCCTTCGTATGAGGTGTCATTATGTCTATAACCAGCAGTATCACGAATTTTGTAATTTATACTTTGTTTTTTGTATTGGAAAATAATGTTTATGATTGGACGATTATTTTTGCCGTCCACACAAGTTTTTTCTTTTAATAATCCACAGCCGAATGGGATCGGATTAAAGTGAGTCGCAGGCGCTTCAGAAACGAAATAATATGCCTCATTGCCAACAATATTGTTCAATTGGTGGTCCTCGTTTTTATATTCAATAATCTCGAAATTGGATAAGTCACTTATAAAAACATCATATTCATGAATATTTTCTGGATAATCGTGATTAAGCAAAAGATAAGTATAGTTTTGTTGATGGTTTTGCTTGTTAACATCAACTATTTTTCCAAGACAGCCATTATATACCTCAAAGGTCTTGGATAAGTAATCGCATATTTCTTGCTTGATGTTTAAACAACAAATCTTTGTTCTTTTCATTTCACCCTCCTTTTTCCCGTCAGCAGCACCTGCATCAGCCCTTTCTTCTGCTCCTGCAGGTCCGACAGTTTTTGTTTTTGTATTTCGATTTCTTTGTCAGATTCAATAAGGATTGCTGAAATCGCCATTTGCTCCTCTAATTGGGGCATTAATAAGGTAAATTTTTGCAATGGCCCAAGTTGAATGTTGGGTAAACCTGAACCAACTCTCAAATTCATGATATGTGGTTCGTTAAACTTTAATGAATAATACAGATAGCTCAAGTCAAAGTTGATAATATTGGATATCGTATAACAATGGCCTCCACTCCAAAACTTGGTTTTAATCAGATTGACAAATCCACAAGAATTACCGCCTTCACTAATAGTGATGGTATTGGCTTCGGTATTATAGTCATCTTTATATCCAGATGGAGTTATACCGCCATTTATAACTGGGTACAATCCCGTTTCTGTTAAAGTATCAGAATTTACCTGTTCGCCTTTGGTTAAATCGCATATTTCTCCCAATCTCACTTCCTTCCATTTTCCCTCAAACCCTTTCAGCCGTTTCTTTCCCGTGAGCAGCTGCTGCATGAGGCCGCGCTTGCGCAGGATGAGCTTCTCTATCAGAGCAGTTTGTTTGGCAATGGCGGTGTCCCAAAGGGAAAGAAAGGAAACGATGCGTTGCTGCTCCTTCAAAGTGGGAGTAGGAATCTGTATTCGTTTAAGATTGTCGGGATAAATATGAACGATCGAAAATCCTTGAGCAAATTTGTAACGTTGTTTCCCACCAATATCAGAATTAAGTACATAAGAAAGCCAAATGCCGTTTATGTCCTTGTTAGGCGAAAGGATTATAATGTCACCGCCTGCATAAGCAGTTCTTTCTTCAATATATGCGGCACACTTTCCAATATCTTCTGGCGTTTCTCCTGAACCAGCAAAACATATATCTCCAATATGAATTTCTTTACTCTCTGATGCGACATCGTCATCAATGAAAGATTTTATGTCCTTAATTACAAAGTCATATTTTGTATATAAGTCGCCATAGGTCAAACAAGGATGCTCGTGCTCATCTTTGATAATTTTGTCTTTAGGCACTCCATTGCCCTTTGAGAAATCACCTATTTCTCCCAGTCTCTTCACTTCCCAATCTTCGGGGATGATGCCGAGGGATGAGGATTTGTAGCCGAAGGGGATATTAATGTTGCTCATAACGATAAAATTTGTGTGTATGTATTTCCTGTCTTATATTCATCATCCCATGTGTATGTTAATTTCAGAGTGGGCGGCGCATCCATAATAATCAAGAATCGTATATCAGCACAATCTTGAGGGTTCATTAATTCATAAGGCAATATTTTATCATATACTTCTATCTCTTGAATATCAAGGCCTTGTATGTTGATGTTCGTGGCTGTGGCTTTGCCCTTATTATAGATTTTCAAAACACGTTGACCTCTTACTTTTTTTATGATATTGCCACATACCAATGCTTTCTTTTTATCTTCCTCATCTTCTTTGAACTTAGCCAATTGGTAGTCGTTGATCATCTTCTCTTGTCCTTTGATTTTACGATCATGGATTATGTAAGTCGCCAGAGAGCCCAATAAAGCAAGGATAGATATAATTATCGAAGCAAGTCCCATACTATTTGATTTTTATGTGTTTATTTCCAGAAAAAGCCTTTTTGATCATATCATGAATCTCTTCTTTAACATCGGATGTTATTTCTTTCTTTTTCTGTTCAATAGATTCACGAATTTGTTCATTGTTGTACTCAATGAGTTCGTCGCGTCCACCATGGTATTCCCTGCCGCAATTTGTGCACTTAATATAGGAGCCATCTTCTTTTGATTCAAAACAATCTTCACGACCGCACACAATGCATCGTAAGGATATGCTAAAATTGTAATTGTCTTTTAGATGTTTCATGTTAAATATGTTTTGTTATAAATTCAAAATACCTGTTGTTTCTAAATCCGTTATCATTTTATTTCAAGTTGAAAAATAGAGATCAGATTCTGGTATAGGTTTTTTGGTTCAAGTCCTTCATACCCCGCGTCACGCAACATTTGTTTTGAAGGAAGAGAATCTTTTATCTCAATGTCCTTTGTCGCCCTTGGCGTAAAACCTGCGTCATCCAACACTGCATCGCAAGCCGTTCCGCCTATTATATTGTAACAGTCATGGTAATTCTGAAACCATGATTTGAATTTGTCGAATCCAATTACCATAATCCTTGCAGCATTTGAGTTAATTCATGTTGTACACGTTCATCATTGTTGTCCTTCAAAGACAGATAAAGTGATATTTTGTCAACCCATCCGTCATGGGCAAATAGGCTGGGTGCATAATTCCACACTTCAATATAAACAGGCATAAAAGCGTTTTCCCTGTAGTAGTTTTTTTCCATTTTGAAGTCTTCCATGCTTATTGCAACATGTTTCGTCTCGTCAGGATTGAGGAATGTGTATTCCGACAATGCCGTCATTCCAGAAGATATTGCATTGAGAGGGATTTCTTCTGCATATACCACTCTTTTTACGGGAGATTTCATCAGCGGCAACGCTTTTTCAAGCAGCTTTTTCTTGTCGTTCTCAAAATGCAAGGTCTTATTGCGCGTCCCGAGAATTTCACAAAGCTGTGATTTTACAAGCTTTTCTATCGCCCTGCAAACCGTCGGGTATGGCATATCAAGTGATTTCTGTATCTCCTTGTATGAAAAGTCATTACCTGTACCATAAAAATAATATAGCAAGATTGTTTGTGCAGTTGGGGAAAGATATTGCAGGATCCCTGAATTGTCTTTATCCTTTGCATTATTAGAAAATACAATCAACAAATCAGGCATATAAATCATAGAATAAGGTACCACAAAATTGATTCCTTGTGCAATCATCCGTTGTCGATTGTAACTCTGAATACTTCGAAAAACAAAAACAATCGGTTTTTGCCACACCTCCATCAATATTTTTTTATGTTTGGCATACTGACCTGGGGACAAAGTTGATTCAGGCACAAACTCTGCAAAAACAATGTGCTGCCCAGCAATTTCTCCGTCATAGAAATTATATAATCCGGACAGAAAAATGGGCACATCCTTCTTCTGCGTGGCTTCTATTGGTGAAACGCCAATGTCTATACCCAATTCCGATTTTATATATTCAATTAATTTATACATAGTCTATTATATGTGATTCTGCTTATTATATTTACATATATATTTTGTGCAAAAATACATATTTTATTTTAATAATCAATATGTTGATGAAAATATCATCAATACCCCAACTCCTTCAAATACTCCTTCATTTTCCCTTGCACCTTCGCAAGTTCGGTTTCCAACTGTTCGATCTCCTTTTGCACGGCGGGGATGTCGATTTCGGCTTCCTCCTCGTAGGTGTCCACGTAGCGCGGGATGTTGAGGTTGAAGTCGTTCTCGCGGATGTCGGCAGGTGTGGCCACGAAGGCGTATTTCTCTTCCACCACACCAGGCTTCAGTTGGCCGTCGGCGAATTGGCGATAGGTGTTCACAATATGCTCAATGTCCTGCTCACGGAGTTTGTTCTGGTTCTTGCCGTTCTCAAACTCGCGGCTGGCATCGATGAACAGCACATTCTCCGAGCCACGGCCATTGCGGAAGATGGCGATGGCGGCAGGAATGCCCGTGCCATAGAACAGGTTGGACGGCAAACCGATTACAGCCTCCAACGTGTGCTCGTTTTCCAGAATGTACTGGCGGATCTTGCCTTCGCTGCCGCCACGGAACAGCACACCGTGAGGGATGATGACGCCAACCTTTCCGGCGTTGTCGTCGGCCACCTCCAGCATGTGGCTGATGAAGGCCCAGTCACCTTTGCTTTTGGGCGGGATGCCACGCCAGAAACGGTTGTAGGGATCGCCGGCGGCCTCCTCCGCACCCCATTTGTCGAGACTGAAAGGCGGATTGGCCACCACCGTGTCGAACTTCATCAGCTTGTCGTTGTTTTTCAGTTTCGGGTTGCGCAGCGTGTCGCCCCAACGGATAACAGCATTGTCGAAGCCGTGCAGGAACATGTTCATCATGGCCAACGCCCATGTGCTGCCGTTCACTTCCTGTCCGTAAAGCGAGAAGTTGTTGTTACCCACCTCCTTACCAGCCTTAATCAGCAACGAACCCGAACCGCAGGTGACATCACAAATGCGTGCACCCGGCTTGCTCTTGGTCAGTTTCGCCAACAAGGTAGAAACTTCGGCAGGGGTGAAGAAGTCCCCAGCCTTCTTGCCCGCCTCTCCTGCAAAGGTTGAGACGAGGTACATATAAGCATCGCCAATGATGTCGTTATTCTCCAAATGCGACTCGTCCAAGTCCACCCCGCAGAAGTCCTGCAAAAGGTTGCGCAGACGGGCGTTCTTCTCTTTCGTTTCGCCCAAGTTGGCACTGTTGAAGCTGATATTCCGGAAGATGCTGCTGCCATCTTCGCTGCTCATCTTCTCACGGTTGGCGTCTTCGAGGTCGGCCAACGCCTCATCGATCAGCTCGCCGATGTTGGTGGCATTCCGGTGATCGTAAAGGTAGTCGAACGAACTCTTTTCGGGTACGACAAACCTTTCGTGACGCATGGTACGCTCAGCACGTTCCCTGTCTCCCTCATATTTCACGAGGTAGTCGCTCAACTTGGACTTGTACACGTCGCTGACATATTTCAGAAAAAGCATAGTGAGGATATAGTCCTTGTATTGGCTCGGGTCAATAACGCCGCGGAAAGTGTCGCAAGCCTTCCATACGGTGCGGTTGATGTCTTCTTGGGTGATCTTTTTGGTTTCCATATTAAAATTATTATTTGTCTTCGTTTATAAATTTATATAGTATCTGGTTGGTTATCTGGGTGCGTTTTTCGGAAATTGCCGAAAGTAGTTGTTGCTCACGCTGTTGCAAATTTGCAATTTCAAGAATTTGAGATTGGGTGGCAAGGTCGGGGAGGGGTATATTCAGCTCCTCCAATGATGATATAAGAATCATCGGCATGTTGCTTCCCACTTGCGTTGCTTTGAGGATGGCCACTGTTTGCGGGAGATTTAAGAACCAGCAAAGGTATTCGGGTAGCACCCGTTCCTGATTCGGACGTATTATATATAATGTAGTGGATGGCACTGCCTGAATTTCCAAGTCAAAGATACGGCAAAGGTACTTGGTACCCTTTCCGGCAAACAGAATGTCGCCTTTTTGTAGCAAGTATCTGTTCAATTTCGGAACAAAGTCCACTCTCAGGGTGGTGTTTACCGATGGCAACGCCTGCAAATCGGAAACCTGCAAATAGACTATGCTCCCCGACGGAGAAGGCCGTAAATACACGCCTGACAATATGTGAGCAATATCTTTCAGTTTCAAAGTTTTCATAGTAGTAGAAGAATTACTTTTCAACTGCAAAGATACAACTTAAAATTTGATTTTCAAAAATTTTGTAGTAAAAAATATACGAATTTATTATATTTATCGCCTTTTGTTCATATAAAACATTGTTAATGAAGGAGATATATTTTATTTTGTAATTAGAATTTTATTTTCAAAAAACGTTTTTTTTGTAAAAGAGAAGTTCTTTTAATCAGAATTCCTCGGTTACGGGAACGATTTTATATACTTTGTCGCCGCGGCGGATGGGCTCGGTGGTGGCAATGGAGCAGGCCTCGCCTTTGACGGTCTTTGGCACGGGCTTGAGGTCCACGCGTATTTCGTCGGCGGTGGCCTCGTAAACGCCGGTGGTGGCGCCGGTTATCATAAACTTGTCGCCCACGCACAGCTCGCCGCTTTCCATCTTTATCTCGGCCACACCGATGTTGGTGTAGTAGTTGGTGATTTTGCCTATGTATTCCTTGGTCTGCGTGGCCTGGGAGCCGTAGCGCGCCGTCCACTCGCCGAGGGTGCGACCGAGGTAGTAGCCGTCCCAGAAACCGCGGTTATAGACCGTTTTCAGACGTTCCAGCCATTGCTCTATCTTCTCTTGTGAGTATGTGCCTTTGGCAATGGAGTCCACTGCCTCGCGGTAGCAGCGGGTAACGGTCTTTACGTAGTCGGCGGAGCGTCCGCGGCCTTCGATTTTAAGCACACGTACTCCGGCTTTTACAATCTTGTCCAAAAAAGTGATGGTGCATAAGTCCTTGGGCGACAGTATGTATTTGTTGTCGATGTCGAGTTCGAGCCCCGTTTCCACATCGGTAACACGGTACTGGCGGCGGCATAGCTGCAGGCATTGTCCGCGGTTGGCGGAGTGGTAGTAGTTGTCGAGGCTGAGGTAGCATTTGCCCGACACGGCCATGCACAAGGCACCGTGGGCAAAGACTTCTATCTCGACGAGTTCGCCCTTGGGGCCGCGTATGTCGTTGCGTTCGATGAAATCGGTGATTTCCGCCACCTGTTTCAGAGGAAGCTCGCGGGCTGTGACCATCACGTCGGCGAAACGCGAGTAATAACGCACCGCCTCGGTGTTGGAGATGTTGCATTGGGTGGAGATATGCACCTCGAGGCCGATGGAGTTGGCGTAGCTGATAACGGCCATGTCGGAGGCTATCACTGCGCTGACGCCGCAGAGTTTGGCGAGGTCGAGGAGCTGGTGCATCTCGTCGATTTCGTGGTTGTAGATGATGGTGTTCACCGTAAGGTAAGTGCGTATGCCTTTTTCGTGGCAGATGGCGGTGATTTGCCGCAGGTCGTCGTGGGTGAAGTTGTTGGCCGAGCGCGACCGCATGTTAAGGTTGCCAACGCCGAAATAAACGGCATTGGCACCGCCCTGTATGGCGGCCATCAGCGACTCGTACGAGCCCACGGGCGACATTATCTCTATTTTTTTCATCGTGGTTGGAATGAAGATGTGCGATAATAACGGAGGAGGAGGCTTTTTATTTTGTGAATGGAATTGAGGAAGAGTTATATTAAAAAAATTATTTCCACAAATCCAATTTTTTTGTATATTTGCAAAATTATTTCTAGTGTATTTTTATACTGTTTTAAATTATTAGATTTTAATAAGATATGAAAAAGATTGTTTTGATGGCTATAGTACCACTATTAGTGTTAAGCGTTGTTACATTGTCGTTTGTGTCTTGTGATAAAGAAGAAAATATAACAGAACAAACCAACACTCAACAACCAGATGATAATCAGCAACCATATATTCGTCCGAAATATTTGGTTGATAGTGTGACTTTAAGAGGTGGTAGTTCATATGTTTGCAAATACGAGTATGACGGATATTACCGCATGAAACGTAGAGTGTTGGCTGTTGATTCAGATATTTACATAGATACGTTCGAGTATTCGAATGGACATCTGTTGAAAATGACAAAGAGTTATAATGGACAGAATCTGGGTTATATAGATTTCTTTTATGATAATTTAGGGCGGCTTGTAAAATCGAAATATGTTAATAATGTTATGTGTTTTGGATATCACAATGGCCGTATGGATAGCATATTCAGGGAAAACAATCCAGAGGCATATGTGCTATTGGAATATGACGAAAGAGGAAATGTTGTGAAAGAGCGAAGACATGAGGCTGAATTGAATGCTATTTATGAACCCACGGGAAGATATTATTTTACTACTATTGAATATGAGTACGACACAAACCCACGACCCAACTACAACTTGGACGAGGCTTTTATATATGAACCACTCTTTGCGACAGGATATGTAATTGATTATATCAAATACATAAGTCGCAATAACAGGATTAAGTCTTGGAATGAACATGATACTAGCATATGTACATACGAATATAATGAGCATAATCTGCCTATCTCAATGCATAGTGGCTCATCTACATATAAGTTTACATACATAGCTGTTGAATAATCAAATACTGAGAAAATTTTTTTAGTGTGTACTTGTATTCTTATTTTTCATCATTGCTGAAATCGGTTAAGCGCTTTTAATAGCGAAATGCTATTTATTGTATCAGGGTTTGCAGTCCGAAGATAGGCATGTTGAACTATTATGTGGATTTTTCAAATATATGGGCAAAATTTCATATTTAGCGCACATTTGCAGGCTGAAAAGGGGAGTGTTGCTTTGTGACAATGCTCTGTCAATCAAAGAAATATAAAAAACATGAACGAACGGCTGAAGGGATATTTCGCAGGGATAACGGCGGCGGTGGCGTACGGCACCAACCCGCTGGGGGCGCTGTTTCTTTACGACGAGGGACTGAATGCGGCGAGTGTCATTTTCTACCGTTTTACGTTGGCGGTGCTGATTCTGTTTGTGATACTGAAAATACAGCGGGTGTCGTTGAAACTTACGGCGAAGGAACTGAAACTGCTTGTGTCGCTGGGAGTTATCTTTGCGGCTTCGGCGCTGACACTCTATTCGTCGTTCAAACACATCGACTCGGGCATTGCCTCGACAATACTTTTTGCCTATCCCGTGATGGTGGCCGTGATTATGGCGCTGTTTTTCAAGGAACGCACCACTATAGGCACGGTGCTTTCGATAGTGCTGAGCTTGGCGGGCATTGTGCTTCTGTACCAAGGCGACGGCACGGGACGCCTGTCGACCCTCGGGGTGATTCTGGTGCTGGTGTCGGCGCTGACGTATGCCATTTATATAGTGATAGTCAACCAGTCGGGAATAAGGCTGCCGCCGTTCAAAATGACGTTCTACATCATGCTTTTCGCCACCATAACGACGGTGCTTTTCTCGCTCTTTGCGCCCGAAAACCATATAATGGCGGTGCCGTCGTGGCGCGCGGCGGGCTGGATAGTGATGCTGGCGTGCATTCCCACAATAGTGGCCATGACGTGTCTGAACATAGGCATAGCACGGGCGGGGTCCACGCCTACGGCTATTTTGGGAGCACTGGAACCGGCAACGGCAGTGGTTATTAGCATCGCGGTGTTCGACAGCGCTTTTACCCTGCGGCTGGCACTGGGCATTGCCCTGATTCTGGGATCGACACTTATTATAGTTAAAAATTAAATTAATTCGGAACTCGGAATTCTGAACTCGGAATCAATTTGATGATTAGTAATGAGGAATTGAGGGATGGTTGATTTTTTTTAGACTTAAAGATGAGTTAATGATAATAAATTATTGAAACACAGATGAAACGGGAGGGAGAAATATACAAAATTACGTTGGTTGGGAGTGTCGGGAATGTGGCGCTTCTGGCGTTTAAGTTCGTGGCCGGCGTTGTGGGACACAGTGCCGCAATGATGGCCGATGCGGTGCATTCGCTGTCGGATTTCGTTACGGACATCATCGTCATTGCTTTTGTGCGTGTCAGTGCCAAGCCGCAGGACGAAGGTCATGACTACGGCCACGGCAAATACGAGACATTGGCCTGTTTATTTGTGGGACTGGCTTTGATAGCCGCCGCGACGGGAATCATTGTGTCGGGAGCGGTGAAATTTGCCTCGTGGCTGGGCGGTGAGCAGCTGCCGGCCCCTGGACGTCTGGCCCTATGGGCGGCACTTATATCCATAGTGGTGAAGGAACTGCTGTATTGGTACACCGTGCGTGCCGGCAAGCGTCTCGACTCGCAGGCTTTGGTGGCCAACGCATGGCATCATCGTAGCGACTCGCTTTCCTCCGTTGGCTCAGCGATAGGCATTGGTGGCGCCATACTCCTTGGCGACCGCTGGACGGTGCTGGACCCGTTGGGGTGGAGCTGCTGCGCGGCAGCATGAGCGAACTTGCGGAATGTTCTCTGCCCGAAGATACAGTGGGCGAGATAGAAGAGATACTGAACTCCAGTCCCGATGTGTGCGAGCCTCACAACCTGCGTACACGCAAGATTGGCAACCGCATTGCCATAGAAGCGCACATACGCATGGACGGCGGCGTTACCCTCGACGAGGCCCACGACCGCGCCACCGACCTCGAACACCGTTTGAAAGAGCGTTTCGGCCAGGACACCCACGTCACCCTGCACATGGAGCCGAAGAAAGGGTGAAGGTTCTTGACTGTATGTTTTTTTTTCTATTGGTGTCCGAGAAAACTTTTGAAAAACCTCATAAAAGTATATGTATTAAGCAAATAAATAGACGGTCTTATCTGAGGGGGCTTGCTTTTTCAAAGT
>CAJOEN010000003.1 GCA_905233475.1 uncultured Bacteroidales bacterium | reverse complement strand
TTGGTTTGATTTTGCAAAGATAAACCAAAGGGCTGACATTTGTTAGTGTCAGCCCTGTTTTTTTTCAGATGCTCTAAAAAGTTTTATCGGACACCAATAGTTTTTTTTATTAAGTTTTTACAACTTGCAAAACATCTCCCAAAAATCACACGCTAAGATACCGCATCAGGTTTTCGTAGTTGCGTTCGAGGTCGGAGTAGTTTTCCTCGCTATTGGTCTGGGTGTAGTTCACCGTGTAGCCGTGTCTTTCGAGCGACTGCACCACGGGCAGTATATTGGCGGTGTCGAGTTTGGCCAAAACGGTTAGTTTGGTGGAGTTTTCGTTGGGTATCACGTTCAAAGTTACTATTTTGGCGTTGTTTTCCTCCACAAGGTAGGCAAATTCGCTCAGATGCAGGTCGTTTTCATTCACTTCGTAGTCTATCACAGTGTTTTGGCGCGTTTGGCCGCACACGGCGAGGGCTTTCAAAATGTTGCGTTCGGTAAGCACTCCAAGGTAGTTGTCGTTTTCGTCCACCACGGGCACCACGTCTATATTTTTGTCGAAAAGCATGTTGCAGGCGTCGAAAAGTGTCTGGCTGTACAATATGCTGTGTTTCTTGGTCAAATCGCTTACGCTGAAATGCCGGTCGTCGGCCACTGTCTCTATCTCGAAAATATCTTTTTCCAGTATCAAACCCATGTATTTTTCGTTTTCCACCACGGGCAGACAATCATAGTTTGTCCCTTCGAAAATATCCAGAATTTTGAATAGGTCGTAATGGGTTTTTATCGTTATAAATTCCTTTTCTATATAATTTTCTATCAACATTTTAAACCGTTTTCTGCTATTACTTTTCAATTACAAAATGTTTCACGTGAAACATTTTTATAACTTATTAACAATCAGTTTTTTATATTAATTCACCAAAGATTGGAAATTTTTACGTTTTCAACAATTTCTTTCGCTTTATCAACAGCATTTTTTCGAGGTTCAGTATAGTTCCAAATATTCGGTGTGATTTCCACATTTTTCGACGGTTTTCAACATATCTGCCACCGAAATTACAATCGATGCGCGGTTGTCGTTGGGGTGGAAACTCACCTTTTGGCATTCGAGCAGCGTTTTGTCCATAAAAAGTATCACCTCGTGGGCTTTGTCGTTAAGCAGTCCGAACAGCGACACCGAGCCGGGACGCACGCCGAGGTACTTATCCATCCGCTGCTCCGACGCAAAACTCAGCTTACCTTGGTGCAGACGTTTCTCCAAATCGTGTATGTCGAGCTGGTAGTGCGAGTTCAAAATAACAAGATAGTGCTTGTTGCCCTTGTGGTTGCGGAAAAACAAGTTTTTGCAGAGCGTGGTTCCCTCGCCGCGGTAGTACTGCGCAGCAATCTCTATAGTGGGTGCCTCGGGATGCTCGTAATAGTCGAACTGTATCCCGTTGTCCGAAAGAAAATCATATACTATTTGCTGACCTACCATTTATTCAATTTTACAAGATTTATTTTGCCTAAAACGAACAGGATAATTATATAATCCCCAACTGCTTCGACATATCTAACATCCTGATTATCGGCTGTTTGGCACGTTCTATCATCTCGTCGCTCATCAAAATTTCGGGTTTCTCGTCTTTCAGACAGTTGTAGAGTTTTTCCAAAGTGTTCATTTTCATGTAACTACAGTCGGCGCAGGCGCAATTTTCCGAGTCGGACAAGGTTATAAACTCTTTGTCGGGATTGTTTTTCTTCATCTCGTAGAGTATTCCCGTTTCGGTGGCCACGATGAATTTCTGGCAGTCGGATTTTTTTATGTAGTTGAGCATTGCCTTGGTGGAGCCGACAAAATCGGCCACCTTGAGCAGGGCTCCGTTGCATTCGGGATGGGCAATTACCTGTGCTTCAGGATGTTTTACCTTCAGTTTTATAATTTCTTCGGCCTGCATTGCGTCGTGCACCATGCACACTCCGTTCCACAAAACCATGTTTCGGCCGGTTACGCTGTTGATGTATCCGCCGAGGTTTTTGTCGGGGGCGAATATAATTTTCTGGTCCTTGGGCAAGGAATTGACAAGTTTTTCGGCGTTTCCGGAGGTGCATATCAAATCGGACAGGGCTTTAATCTCCGCCGAGCAATTGACGTAGGAAATAACCATGTGGTCGGGGTACCGGGCTTTGAACTTGGCAAAATCCTCGGCCTTGCACGATTCGGCCAACGAGCAGCTTGCCTCCATGTCGGGCAGAATCACTTTTTTCGAAGGGTTGAGAATTTTAGCGGTCTCGGCCATGAAATGAACGCCGCAGAAAACAATTATGTCACAGTCCACATTCAGGACTTTTTCTGCAAGTGCCAGACTGTCGCCCACATAGTCAGAAATTTCTTGTATATCTTCTATTTGATAATAATGTCCCAAAATTACGGCATTTTTTTCTTTTTTAAGACGTATTATCTCTTTTTTTATTTCTTCACTAATCATCTAATTTTCTGTATTTTAATTTATGTATAAATTCTATTTATACATAAATGCGGTTAAATTTTCGATTATTGTTTATATTTGCAAAATTACAAAATATTTGAATTACCGAGGAAAACAAAAATTTTCAACAGACATTTTTTTAATTTTTATTTCTAAAATAAAATATTCCTTTTTAAAAAAAAAGTTTTTGGTTATATTGCCTGTTAGTTTTGTTTAAAAAAAAATTGAGTATATTTTTTTATTTTAGAAAAAAGTGTTTTATCAATTTTTATCAATGTGTTTTGTTTTGTTTTTCAGTATTATGACAGTTTTTCAACAGTGTGTTTATAACGTTTCAAGCGTCATTTTGTTAATAAAGAATAGATTTGAAAATGTTCAAATTTGAGTTTGTTTTTTTTTAAAAACTTGGTCTTTTTTTTGTTCCGGGACGAAATTTTTATTTGTAAACCTACCTGATAACCTTTTCAAATAATTATCAACAATTTTTTTGTTACTAAAATTTATATGAAAGAAAAACAGCTAATTAAGAGTATTGAACTTATGAGGGTTAAAATATAATTTTGTTTGATTTATAATTATTTACATAAAAATTGTATTTTTGTAAACTGAAAAAATTATCAACAATGGAAGAAAAAAATAAAACTATAGCCATAGCTTGCGATCATGCGGGATATGAACTTAAAAACGAGGTTATTAAATATCTTGCTGAAAATCAGTATAATATAAAGGACTATGGAACAAACTCAGCAGAGAGTGTTGATTATCCGGATATGGTACACCCTTTGGGCAAGGATATAAACGCTGGAACTTACGAACTCGGAATTGTGATTTGCGGAACGGGAAACGGCGTGCAGATGACTGTAAACAAGTATCCAAACGTTCGTTGCGCTCTCTGCTGGATTCCCGAAATTGCCGCTCTTGCACGTCAGCACAACAACGCAAATATCTTGGCCATGCCCGCACGTTTTATTTCCAAAGAGGTAGCTTTAGAAATAGTGAAGACTTTCCTAAACACCGATTTCGAGGGCGGACGCCATCAACGTAGAGTGGAAAAAATAAACAAAATTTTATAACAGTCATATTTTCTGTATTTTATGAAAGGCAACTATTACGAAAATTTCATTTTCGAATCGGAGAAGAATATTGAAAATCAGATTGGAAAACCGCCGGCCAAAATATCTGCCGACAACAGTTGTTACACCGACTATTCTTTCGCTAAACAACGTATTAGCTACGTTCTTCAAAACTATGTTGAGGATTTGGACAAAATACTCGTAACTTTCGACAACAAATGGTTGCTTTCCAACGGAAAAAAATATTGGTTTACCAACTACAATGACCTTTTGCGCAATCTTCGATCCATTTTGTTGGAAAAGAAAATCAAAACATATTATATTGACAATCAATATTGTTACTTGTGGAATGAAATAGGTTTACAGTCGTTTTTGAAAAAAGAGAAGGTAAAACAAAACGACGATTTTCCTGCTATACAGTTTTTCGAAGCCAACAGAATAATTAGCGACACCTGTTCATTTCTTGTTCTCGGCAACAAAAATACAATCAATAAGTTAAACAATAATAATGCCATAAATGTATTTGTTGCAGGTATAGAGCAGGTAATGAGAAATTCCGATGATATTGAGCTGTATATCAAAATATTAAGAGATAGTAACAAAGAAAAAAACGAAAAACTTTTCCCTATAATTTATACTCCATCGTCGAAGAATAGCGATATTATTTTTGTTTTTGATAACATGCGTAGCAACGTGATGAACCTCACTCCACAACGCACATCTCTTGCCTGTGTGCATTGCGGACGTTGCAACAGAGTGTGTCCCGTTTTACGTAATGTGGGCGAAAAAGCCTACGACAATGTTTTTTCAGGTCCCATTGCAAATGTGCTTCTCCCCCACCTCGAAACCATAGAGGACTACAAATTTATATCGTATGCTTGTACCCTTTGCGGCAACTGCGAAAAAGTGTGTCCCGTTTCGCTTCCGCTGCGCGACATGATTATCGAAAATCGTCGCTACTTCTTGGAAAAGGGTCATCTTTCGTTTTCAGAAAAGAAAAATGCGAAAAAAATGCGAAAGTTTCTACTCAGTCGCAAGAAAATGAACAAAATGTCCTTTGTCAAGAATATAAAATTCAAACGACTTACGTCCAAAAATTTACGTAGGCACCGCAAATTTCCGCTTTTCGAGGAATATTCATTCAATCAACAGTATATCAAAAATGTGAAAGAAAAAAACAAATAAAAATGGAAGATTACGGAAAACTCAGGTTTCCACTTAACGAGGCCCAAATAGAAAACGAAATACAAAATATAATAAAAAAAGAGCTTACATCAACTCAACATACTGAAACACTGCGACTTTTGTTGCATAGTATAGACAACACCACACTCGAGGGCAACGACACCGACGAACATGTAATAGAATTGTGCAATAAGTCGAAACGTTTCTGCGATACGGAAAAAAACATACTTCCTGTGGCAGCCGTATGTGTCTATCCTACCTTTGTAAGTCTTGTAAAACAGCAACTTAAAGATACAGGAATAAATACCGCTTCTGTGGCAGGTGCCTTTCCTTCGGGGCAAAGTCCTCTGCGTGTGAAACTTGCCGAAATCGACTACGCCATAGAGCAGGGTGCCGACGAAATAGACATGGTTATTTCGCGCGGGGCCTTTCTGCAAGGCGACTATCAGCAGGTTTTCGACGAAATTTGCGCCATCCGCGAGCTCTGCTGCGACGTGCATCTGAAAGTCATTCTCGAAACCGGCGAGCTGCAGACTCCCGACAATATCTACCGCGCCTCCAAAATGGCCGTCGACGCCGGCGCCGACTTTATCAAGACCTCCACGGGAAAAATATCTGTGGGCGCCACCTACCAAGCCGCTTATGTCATGCTCACCGCCATCGCCGAAAATCTCCGCGACACAAAAAAAATAGTCGGTTTCAAGGCGGCGGGAGGCGTTTCAACAATAGAACAGGCCATTGCTTACGCCGAAATGTTCAAAAAAATAGTAGGGGAAAAGTATTTTAATAATCAATGGTTCAGGATAGGAACAAGCCGTCTGACAGAGAAAATTTACAATGAGATTTTGCATAATTAAAAATTTTTCGTAATTTTGTACTTCTTTTTTTGATAGAAAAATGAGGATTTTTTGTGTAAAATAAAGTATAGAAGATTATGAAACCGTTACGAAAAAAACTGTCTTTATACACGGCACCGCAACAGGCCAAAGCTCTTGGAGTATATCCCTATTTTAGAGAGATTTCAAGCGATCAGGACTCCGAGGTGCTTATTAACGGTAAAAAAGTGCTCATGCTCGGTTCCAACAGCTATCTGGGACTTACCAACCACCCTAAAATTAAAGAGGCCGCCAAAGCCGCCATCGACAAATACGGCACAGGCTGTGCAGGTTCCCCTTTCCTCAATGGAACTTTGGATATACATATAAAACTCGAAAACGAACTTGCACAATTCTTCGGCAAAGACGGTGTTATGCTCTTCTCCGCAGGTTTTCAGGCCAATTCCGGCACCATTCCCTGCATACTTGGACGTAACGATTATCTCATATACGACGCTACCGACCACGCCTCTATTATCGAAGGACGGCGAATGACCATCGCCACCGCCTACAAATACCGCCACAACGATATGGAAGACCTTGAACGTGTGTTGCAACGCTGTCCTGTAGAATCTGCTAAACTTGTGGTTACCGACGGCGTTTTCAGCATGGAAGGCGAAGTGGCGAAACTACCCGAAATATCAGCACTTTGCGAGAAATACCAAGCCACATTTATGGTTGATGAAGCACATGGTTTGGGCGTATTTGGAAGAGAAGGACGCGGCACATGCGACCATTTCGGACTTCTCGACAAAACGGACATCATCATGGGTACTTTCAGCAAGTCCCTCGCTTCCATAGGCGGATTTATCGCCGCCGATGCCGACACCATCAATTACATGAAACACGACGTGCGGCCATATATCTTCACCGCAAGCATAGCCCCCGCAGCTACAGCTGCCGTGCTTGCCGCACTCGAAATAATGCGCTCCGAACCCGAACGTCAGGAAAACCTCTGGCGTGTTACCAACCGCGCTCTGCAAGGCTTCCGCGACCTCGGTTTTGAGATTGGAAACACCGAAACACCTATCATTCCGCTCTACGTGCGCGACAACGAGAAAACGTTTATGGTAACGAAAATGCTCCTCGACGAAGGCGTTTTCGTTAATCCCGTTGTGGCACCGGCCGTGGCTCCGCAGGATACGCTCATCCGTATCTCGTGGATGGCCACACACACCGTGGAACAAGTGGACTACGCTCTCGACAAAGTGTACAAATGTTTCAAAAAACTTGAATTGTTGTAATCCAAACAACCAAGTAAATACTTGAAAAAATGAATATTAATCTAACCATACCTAACTCAGTGCCGGAGGCACTGCACTCTCAATAACCCCACACAAGGCACGCAGTGTGGGGTATAACACATGAACTCCCTCTATACCAAGCGTGCCGAAGGTACGCCACTATAATATCAGTGAAAATAAATATAATAAACCAATAAATTATCACCCCTATGGATATAAAGGTTAAAGAGGTTGAAAACCGACGCGAACTGAAAAAATTTATCGAATTTCCAAACAAACTTTTCAAAAACGTACCCACTTACATACCTCCCTTAATACGCGACGAAATAGCCCTTTTAACCGACAAAAACCCATCGCTGGAGCACTGCAGCCTCAAAATGTGGCTCGCATACCGCAACAATGAAATTGTGGGACGTGTGGCGGCCATTATAAACCATACTGTAAATGAGGTTTGGAACAAAAAAGCCGTGCGTTTCGGCTGGTTCGACTTCATCGAAGATTACGACGTGTTCAAAACCCTCCTCGACACCGTTATAGAATACGGCCGCCAGCAAGGCATGACGCAAATCGACGGCCCTCTCGGCTTCACCGACATGGACAAAGAGTGCTGGGTTATCGATGGTTTCGACAACTATCAGAACATCAGTACTTTGTACAACCCCAAATATTATATCGACTTTATCGAAAAACAGGGTTTCGAGATAGAATGCCGCTGGCAGCAGTTCAAAATGCCTGCCTCGCAGCCCATTCCCGAAAAGGTGGGACGTATCAACGATCTGATACTCCGCAAGTACAACCTCAAGCTGCTGAAATTCAAGAAACGCAGCGAGATTATGCCCTACGCACGTAAGTTCTTCCTCACCATCAACGCCGCTTTCAAGGACCTTTACGATTTCGTCCCCCTCACCGACAAGGAGATAGACTGCTATATCAAAGAATATTTCCCCTTTGTAAACCTGCAGTTCGCCAATTTCGTGGTGGACCAGGACGACAACCTTGTGGCTTTCGGACTCAGCATTCCCAGTCTTACCAAGGCATACCAGAAAGCCAACGGCAAGCTGTTCCCCTTCGGATGGTACCACATACTCAAGGCTTTGCGCAAGTTCGACGAGATAGACCTTCTCCTCAACGGCGTGCATCCCGACTGGCAGAAACGCGGCGTGCATTCCATCTATTACGTGGAGATGAACCGCCTACAGCAACCCGCAGATTATCGGCAACGAAGCCGAACGCGTTTGGGAGACCACCTACGACACCACCCCGCTGATGACTCGCGCCGTCTTCTCGAAAAAAATCTGAGATATTTATTAATCGAAAAAAGTTAATCCTTAAAAGAGTTTGTATAAAATTAAAGGTACCGAAATATCGGTACCTTTAAGTATTATTGTATTATATTGATGATTATAACTCTTTGTCATCCCCTTTTCTTGTTCTTTTAATAATAAAATAGGAAATTAAGAGGGATATTAGCGGGAATATCAAAAATACAGATATAAAATCTATAGTATCCAAAGTATTATTAGATATAATTGAATAAAACAAGTATCCAGAACTCGTTGTTATCCAGATTATTATAAATGAAATTGCTAATAAATTGTTTTTCATTTTTATCTTTTGGTTTTTTTCGTAACAGCTTCTTTAATTGCAGCCCAACCTGATGATATTCCAGCCCCAACAGCAGTTGATACTAATCCGACAACCGAAGCTGGGGGTGCAATCGCACCTACAATGGCAGTAGCTAACATTCCTGCACCAAGAGCTTCACAGTCTGCCAATGCAGCTTGCCCTGCAACTTGTTTTCCTTTTCCATCTGTTTTTTTTGATTTGTCAGTAATGCCAGAATTCAATATATTAAAACCTCGGCCAATGCCTCCGGCATCTTCTGGAAACCAATATTTTAAGGATGATTTTAATAACTCACTGTATGCAATTACCACACACAAGTCTTCTGGATTTGACAATTGATCAAAAGCCAATACCTCCACTTCGTTTATATAAGAGAAAAGGTTATCAATAGTTGTTTCATCATCTATTGGTAATAAATTTATATTTTCTAAAAAATTGATTATTAAATCTTTATTTTCAAGAAAACTTGACTCTTGTATAGCAATAAATAGATCTGTTTCAGTATAAGGATTGTTTTTAACCCTGTTGCTGTATTCAATTAAAAATTCTTTTTCTTCATCACTAATACCATCGAATTCGGTGGATAAGATAGCATTATCCATTTCCAATATTAAATCATCGGCATTAATATCAAAATTATCGAAAATTTTATCCAAAGCTGCGTTATGGATTTCTCCTAATTGTAATATTTTATCAAAAGGAATAATTTGTGTATTAGTACTTTTTTTATTTTGTAATACGGCATTATTTTTTTCTTTGTTGCAAGCAGTGACAATAATAGAAATGCAAAAGAATGCCAATAATATTTTTTTTATGTTTTTCATAGTGAAGTGTGTTAAATGATTAATTAAATTGACTACCCTATTTTTATCGTGGCTCTCGTGTTTATTCCACGTTTGCAGATCCTCCTAATTTCTGCGTTGATATGATATGTTTTAACGCAACAAAAATATGATTAAAAATTGACAAAGACATATTAAAAAATCATAAAAATTTTAAAGCACCCACAAAACCCTTATTTACAACACTAAACAAATAATTATTTTAGAATAATAATTACTTTATTTCACAAAAAACAAGAAAAAAACTATAAAATACACAAATTACAACAATAAAACACATAATTGATGGACAAGGACGACAACCTTGTGGCTTTCGGACTCAGCATTCCCAGTCTTACCAAGGCATACCAGAAAGCCAACGGCAAGCTGTTCCCCTTCGGCTGGTACCACATACTCAAGGCTTTGCGCAAGTTCGACGAGATAGACCTTCTCCTCAACGGCGTGCATCCCGACTGGCAGAAACGCGGTGTGCATTCCATCTATTACGTAACCGCCTACAGCAACCCGCAGATTATCGGCAACGAAGCCGAACGCGTTTGGGAGACCACCTACGACACCACCCCGCTGATGACTCGCGCCGTCTTCTCCAAAAAAATCTGATTTTTTTAGTTCGGAGTTCGGAGTTAGGAATACATTTTTTCTGCCCCCAATTGCGACATGTTATGTTAATGATACATTGCTATTACACAGCATATTAGCAAATCGCATTCAAAAATATTTTTCCTTTGCTGTAATATTTTAGGGGTAAATGTAATTATTATATGTAAATCGTAATATAGAACAAAACCCATAACAAAATGAAAAACCTTGTTTCTTTTATTATTCTCACCATCAGTATATTAGCACTTTCCGCCCAAACCAATCTTTTCACCCTTACCGGCAAGGTGGTGGAAGAGGACGGCAAAACGCCGCTGCCATACGCCAACGTGATGCTTAAAGGCACTCCCTACGGCGACATCACCAACACCAAAGGCGTGTTCCGCTTTTCGGTTCCCGCAGTAGATACTGCCAACGGCACCGTGCAGATTTCCTTTGTTGGCTATCAGACAAAAACAGTGGCCGTAAAAGACCTTGGCAAACCTATACGCCTAAAAAACAATGCAATAGAATTGAAAGAGTTTACCAAAACAGAATACATAACACCCGATGCTCTTTTGAAAGAGGTTGTACGCCGTATTCCCGAAAACTACCACACCGACACTTTAGTTTCAAATTATTATTACCGCGACTGGCGTACACTCAACGACAGTTTGTATTTCTTCCTCGAAGCACCATATATACGGCGTTTTCACCCGCCTTTAGGCAAGGGAACAAGTGTTGATTTCGGGCATCCGGGCAACTACATACATTGCTCCGCTGGATTCAGGCATGTTATGGACTTGGATTTGGTTAATTCATTGGTCTACAGAGATACTATGGGTTTATACAAATTTTATACCAATTGGAATATTAACCAAGTATTTGATGATGGAATTTCAAATATATCCTACAACGGAGGTATTAAAGGATGGAAAAAACTAACCTTGTCGCAATTTACCGACGACCAAGGTAACAACTTTTACAAAATCAAAGCTTATGACAAAAAAGATACCTCAAAGGCAAATTATCTTTTTACCATGATTATCAACAAACAAGACTATGCCATTACGGAAATGACCACGCAGGTTATAAACCCTAACAGAAAACTGGTACCAAGAATTCTAATGGCATTTGGTTCTGCAAAATCATTGTATCACAATATGTACGTCATCAAAACATATTATCGTAAAATTGATGGCAAATACATAATGTATCGTTATACCAGCGATATAGACGAGCACATGGAAACCAAGGAAAAATATGTGGAGAAGGGTGCTGCAAAAAAAATTAAAGCCCGCCAAAACATTGTGTATCAATGGCAAGGATACGCCAAATATCCGGATAATGACACCAACAACCTTAGCTACAGAAGTAAAATGAGATCTAAAAACAAATTTATCGTAGCAGTAATAGGACAATACGACACAATACCTTGTGACACATTGCGCTATGGCAAAGACTGGAAAAAAGGCTATACAATTCCCCAGTTGGATTTGGATATTCAAAACCAACTGAAAAGACGTGGAATAAATCCGTAGTTTAGTGGTTTGGAAATTGAGATTGTGGTTTTAGTAACGTTTTTTTAACCTTACAACTCGCTGCCCATTTCATCCCAAATCAACACCTCAACACAATGGCCATACGCCATCATTATTTTGCCCTTACAGGGCGATAATCGGTATTATTTCCTTTCCCGTGGCGTTGCCACTGTCTAACAGGTTTTGGCCTTTCAGGCCGTTTACAATGTACAATTTACAATGAACAATTTACAATGGACAATGAACAATGTACAAATATTCACTTCTTAACTCCTTAGTTTCTTAACTTCTTAACAAAATAACATCGCTCCCATCACTGTTCACAGATCACAGTTCACTCCCTAAACCTTCACATTTTCATCAAAAACATCCCTTCGCACTCCGAGTTCCGAGTTCTCACACCTTATAATAGTCCCTCAGAATCCACACGAAGAAGTTGCCCGACACGAACCTCTTGAGCAGAACCGACAGTTTTTGCTCGAAATTCGCCACCACGTAGCGCATTTTCGGTTTCTTGGTGTCAACTATCTTGCTTATCTTTTTGGCGAGCACAGAGGGCTGTAAACCGCCGTTTTCCTCCTTTTCGATGATGGCCAGCGAGCGTGCGTAGCTCTCGCGGTAGTCGTCGTTTTGCATGGTGGCTTCGGAGTTGCGGCGGCTGGCGGTGAAATTGGTGGCGAAATCGCCCGGCTCCACCAGCGACACCCTTATGCCGAACTGCCTCACCTCGGCGGCAAGTGCCTCGCTGTAGCCCTCAATGGCGAATTTCGACGCCGAGTACCAGCCTTGGTACGGCAGTCCCATAACTCCGCCTATCGAGCTGATATTTATTATCTTGCCGCAACGTTGCTTGCGCATGGCGGGCAGCACCTCGCGACAAACGTTGGCCATGCCCATAAAGTTGGTCTGCATCTGCAGTCGTATTTCCTCTTCGGTGGCAAGCTCTATGGAGCCGCCTATGCCCATGCCGGCGTTGTTTATCAGCACGTCGATACGGCCTTCTTTTTCAAGGATTTTACTTACGGCCTGTTTTATCGTCTCCGGCTGGGTAACGTCCATCACGAGTGTGTTTATACCATTGTTTTCCAACGGTTTGCGACTTGTGCCGTAAACGATATGGCCTTTCGAGCTTAGCAGTTCGGCGGTGGATTTGCCAAATCCCGACGAAACGCCTGTTATAAGTATTACTTTCTGCATGGGTTTATTTTTTTTTTTGCAAAAATACGAAAAAAATCCGATTTTCCGCAACCAAATTGTTTTGCTCCGCATTACTTGCCCCGAAAATCCAAATATTCCCAAAAAAGCGTATCTTTGCATAACGAAATCTATCTCCGAACTCAATGGCAGACAACGATATAATACTGCAAAAGATTGACGCTTTCATCCGAAAATACTACAAAAGCCGGATGATAAAAGGCTGTATTTGTGTCGTTTCGCTCTTGCTTGCCGTTTTTCTCGTCATCGCTTTGGCCGAGCATTTCGGTTATTTCTCCACCGCGGTGCGGACGGTCATTTTCTGGACATATATCCTGGCCACGGCGTTTTTTGTGGGCTTTTACATACTTGTCCCCCTTGCCAAGATGCACAAAATCGGCCCACGCATAAGCCGCGAGCAGGCCGCCCTTATCATCGGCGAGCATTTTCCCGACGTGGGGGATAAACTCCTGAATCTGTTGCAGTTGCAAACTATGGCCGAAACCACCGATTCCGACCTGCTTGTTGCCGGCATCGAGCAGAAAACGCAAGCCCTCTCCCCTCTCCCCTTCCGTTCGGCGGTGGATTTGAAAGCCAACCGCAAATACTTCAAGTACCTGATAATCCCTTTGTTAGCCATACTTTTGCTGCTTATCGTGGCGCCGTCCACCATCACCGCCCCATCGTTGCGGCTGCTGCACCATAACACCTATTACGAAAAACCTGCGCCTTTCTCTTTCGAGCTCCTCTCCCACCCCCTGCAGGCCGTAAAGCAGGACGATTTCCTGTTGAAAGTCGGCATCGAGGGAAACACCGTCCCCGACGAGGTTTATGTAAATTTCGGAAACCGTTCGTACAAGATGCACAAGGACGACCCCGCCACTTTTTCATACCTTTTCAAAAACGTCCAGAAAACGCAGGATTTTTATTTCGAGGCTGTGGGTGTTCGCTCGCAAACCTTTGAACTTGAGGTATTTCCCAAACCATTGCTACTGAATTTCGAGGTAAAGCTGAACTATCCCGCCTACACTGGCAAGCCTGCCGAACAGCTCTCCAATGTCGGCGATTTTGCCGTCCCCGAGGGTACTTCCGTGCAATGGTCGTTTCAGACGCAGTTTGCCGACAGTCTTTCGTTTATCGTCGATTCCTCGGTGCAGCGTCTTGTGCCGAACCAAAACGGACGACTGGCCTTTACCAAACGCATAGCCCGCACTATAAACTACGGCTTTTACACTTCCAATAGTTATTTAAACTCCTCGGATACATTGTTTTACACCATTTCCGCCATTCCCGACATCACCCCCATGATTGCCGTTGCCGAACAGCACGACACCCTCCTCAACGACCGTGTGTTTTTCCGTGGACAGATAAAGGACGACTACGGCTTTTCGCGACTTGCGTTCAAAATCGTCAAAACTTCCGCCGATTCGTCGAAAAATTCGGTCAAAAGCTATAACTTGGAACTGCAAAAGGGCGTTTCGGCTCAGGAGTTTTATTATATGCTGAATGTAAATGAGTTACAACTATCTTCCGGAGAAAGTATAGAGTATTATTTCGAGGTTTGGGACAACGACGGCATCCATGGCCCGAAGTCGGCACGCTCGCAGGTGTTCGAAATGCGTATGCCTACCGAGCAGGAGATTCAAAATCAGATAGATGCAAACATCGGCAATGTAAACAAGGCCAACGAGCAGTCGCTTTCGGAGATAAAAAAGACACAGCAGGAAATTTCCGAGCTGATGCGCAAACTCGTTGACAAAAAGGAACTTACATGGCAGGACAAGAAAGACCTCGAGCAGTTGGCCAAACAGCAGAAAAAACTGAAGGACGACATTGCCAAAATGCAGGAACAGATTAAGCAGAACAACCAGTTCCAACAGCAGTATCGCGAACAAAGCGAGGCAATTATGGAAAAGCAGCGTCAGCTCGAACAGCTCTACGAGAAGCTTATGACCGACGACATGAAAGAGCTGATGAAGGAGATAGAAAAGCTGATGAACGACGTGGACAAATCCAAGCTGCAAGAGGCTTTGGAAAATATCAAACTGAAAAACGAGGACATCGAAAAGCAACTCAATCAGGACATTGAACTGATGAAACGCCTCGAGGCCGAGAAAGCCGTGGAAAACGCCATCAAGAAAGCCGAGGAACTGTCGCAACGCCAGCGCGAGTTGTCCGAGCAAACCTCCAAAACCTCCAAAAAAGACGCCGAAAAGCTGCAACAGCAGCAGGAGCAGCTCAACAAGGAGTTCAAGGACTTGCAGAAATCTCTGGACAAGGCTCAGGAGCAGTTCCGCCAGCTGGAAGACTCCCCCACCCTCCGCCGCGACAAAAATACCGAGAAAAACATTGAAAACCAACAAAATAACGCTCTGCAAAACCTCGACAAAGGCAAAAACAAAAACGCCTCGCAAAACCAGAAGGACGCAGCCGACGACCTCGACAAACTATCCAACCAACTCGCCGAGAGCCTTGTGGACATGGAGCAGGAGGATTTGGCCGAGGACGTGGAAACCGTGCGCCAGCTGCTGAAAAACCTCGTTACCCTGTCGTTCAATCAGGAGCAGCTCGCCGACGAACTCAACCAAACTTATATCCAAGACACTAAATACCAAACAATTATAAACCGCCAAAACCGTGTTAAGACCGACTTTGCCGCCGTCGAGGATTCCCTGCGGGCAATGGCCAAACGCCAGATAAAAATCGCCTCGCTGGTGAACAAGGAAGTGTCGGCCATCAACACAAATATCTCCTACTCCCTCCGCGACCTTCTGCGTCTTAACCAAAACTACTACGGACAAAGCAAGAACTCATCGGCCTCACGCTCAATGCAATACACCGTTACTTCGTTGAACAACCTTGCCCTTGTCCTTGCCGAATCCCTCGACCAGATGCAGCAGCAGATGCGGCAGAACAACCAGATGAAAAAATCCGGCAGCTGCAAAAAGTCGGGAATTTGCAACAATCCCAGCCAAGGGAAATCGGGCAAAAAACCCTCGCCCAAGACCATGAAACAACTACAGGAAGCCCTCAACAAACAGCTGGAAGCCCTTAAAAAACAGATAGATGCAAAGGGCAAGCAGCAGTCGGGCAGCCGCAGCAACTCCGAATTCAGCGAGCAGTTTGCTAAAATGGTGGCACAGCAGGAGCAGATACGCCGCATGATGCAGAAATACGCCGACGAGCTGAAACAAAGCACCGCAGGAAACGCCGGGAAGGAACTCGACGACATTATGCAGAAAATGGAACAGACCGAGCACGACCTTGTAAATAAAACTATTACCGAGCAGACCATTATGCGGCAACAGCAGATAATGACACGACTTTTGGAGCACGAAAAGGCACAGATGCAACGCGAAAAGGACGACCGCCGCCAAAGCACCGAAGCTCACGAGGTGCAGCAACTCTCCGCCCCAGACCTTGAGAAATACAACCAGCTGAAAAACAAAAATATAGAAACACTCCAAACCAACCCTGCTTCCTTCACCGATTTTTATAAAAACAAAGTCAACGAATATTTTTATAATCAGTGAACGATACCGTCGTAGCGGACGTACCTTCAACTTTCAACTCCCCTACTCTTCCCTGTTGTTGTACAATATTTCAAAACGTATCAAGCTAAAAAACATCTTGTTACAAGGTTTTCAACCTGAAATTTTGGTAAAAAATCCGTATAAAAGTTTGAAATAAAGCAAAAAATATGTATCTTTGTTATTAGTTTATCAAACGTAAACAATATGGAAACACTTAAAATCCAATCGGTTGAAGCCAATATACCGCAAGTTGAAGCTTTTGTTGAGGGCATTTGCACCGACCTCAACTGCTACAATTATTTTGGCACCATTTCCGTGGCTGTACTGCAAGCCGTTGAAAATGCGATAGTTCACGGCAACAAGTGCAATACCGAGAAATCGGTAACTATAAAATTCTCACGTGCCAAAGGCGGCGTGTCCTTCACCGTGGAAGACGAAGGCAAAGGTTTCGACTACAAAAGCTACACCGACCTTCCCACCGACACCGAACAAGGCACTGGCATCTTCCTAATGAACGTATTGTCAGACAATTGCCAATTCTCCAACAAAGGAAGATGCGTAAAGATGCTCTTCAAAATCCAGGGCATCGACGCCGGCTACTCCATGGAACGCGCCAACACCCTTACCTCCTTTTTCCAAAAAGCAACAGTCAAAATTTAAAAATAAAGCATAACCAACTTAAGCGAGCAACTTTTCCGTTGGTCGCTTTTTTTTTAAACCAAAAACCATGAAACCGATATTAAGCACCTTGTTAAATATTTTAGGAATAACTTTGGGTCTGGCCGTTTGCGTACTTGTCACCCTCGGAGTCAAAATTGAACCCAAAATAATTTTCCTTCTTCTCGGTTCCGGAATCGTTTGTCTGGGCATCTCACTTTTCGACGACAAAACCCCATCCGACAACGACAGCACCGCCGTTTAAACCCCATCATCCGACCGAAAAAACAATTTCATGCTCACCAAAACGAGGAATAACTACCGAAAATACACAATAAAACACTAACAACCAACAAATTACATCGAAAACACAGTGTTTCCTAAATATCTTCTAAAAATCAATTTGAAGCAAAAAACGATATGGCTATAACTTTTTCGAACAACGAAGTAAAATTTTCTTTGAAAGAAAAGACCCGTCTTAAAAAATGGATAGGCGAAGTGATAAAACGAAACAAAAAGAGGGTGGGGGAGATTGCCTATCAGTTTTGCGACGACGAATATATTTTGCAAGTCAACCGTGAGTACCTCAACCACGACACCTATACCGACATCATAACTTTCGACTATGTGGAAGGCGACCTTGTGTCCGGCGACATACTGATAAGCATCGACAGGGTAGGGGAGAACGCCAGGACTTTCGGCTGTACTTTCGAGCAGGAGTTGCACCGGGTTATCATCCACGGGGTGCTGCATCTTTTGGGCGGCAAGGACAAAACCCCCGCCGAAGCCGAGGCCATGCGAAAAAAAGAGAACGACGCACTTGCACTCTTGGAAAAGTTGAAAGTTGAGAATTGAAAGTTGAAATGGGCATTGATAGGAAACAGCAGGCTGGAAGAACCTAAAAGCCCCGAAGGGGCGAAAGAATTTAGGCAGGGGCGTCAGCCCCTGTTCAAGCCGGTCATCAGTCCATATATAAAAAAATGTTTCACGTGAAACATTGTTGCTAAAATGCCGTAAATAAACAAAATAAACAACGACGAATAATAAAAACCGATGATTTTTGGCAGTTACGATATAATTGTTGTTGGCGCTGGACATGCCGGTGCTGAGGCCGCCACCGCTTCGGCCAACCTCGGCATGAACACCCTCCTCATCACCCAAAACCTCGACACCATCTGTCAGATGTCGTGCAACCCCGCCATGGGTGGCGTGGCCAAAGGTCAGATAGTGCGCGAAATCGACGCCCTCGGCGGCAACTCGGGAATTGTTACCGACAACACCATGATACAGTTCCGCATGCTCAACCTCTCCAAAGGTCCCGCCATGTGGAGCCCCCGCGCGCAGTGCGACAAAATGCAGTTCTCGCTCTTCTGGCGCGGACTTCTCGAAAACACCCCCAATCTCTCCCTCTGGCAGGACGAGGTGGTGGCCGTTACCATGGACGGAAACACTGTAACAGGTGTTTGCACGAAAATGGGTTTGGAATGTCGTGCCAAAGCCGTCGTACTTACCAACGGCACTTTCCTCAACGGACGCATACATATAGGCGAGACCTCTTTCTCCGCCGGACGCATTGCCGAGCAGCCGGCAATAGGACTCTCCAACCAGCTTGCCGAGATGGGTTTCGAGGTGAAGAAACTGAAAACCGGCACCCCCGTGCGTGTGGATGGCAGGACAATAGATTTCTCCGTCCTCACCGAGCAGAAAGGCGATGAAAAAGTGGGTAAATTCTCGTTTTCCGACACTCCGCGACTCGCCGAGCAGAAATCGTGTTTTTTGGCTTACACCAACGAACAAACCCACGACATTTTGCGGACGGGTTTTGCCCAATCGCCCATGTTCACCGGACGGATAAAAGGCGTGGGCCCGCGCTACTGTCCTTCTATCGAGGACAAAATCGAGCGTTTCTCCGGCAAGGACCACCATCAGCTGTTTATCGAACCCGAGGGACGTTTCACCAACTCGTATTATGTCAACGGCTTTTCGTCGTCGTTGCCGCTGAGCGTGCAGATAGACGCCCTGCACTCCATAAAAGGTTTCGAAAAAGCCCGTATTTTCAAGCCCGGCTACGCCATCGAATACGACTATTTCCCACCCACGCAGCTATCCTATACCCTTGAAACCAAGCAAGTTGAGAATCTTTATTTCGCCGGACAGATAAACGGCACCACCGGCTACGAGGAAGCCGCCTCGCAGGGACTTGTGGCCGGTATAAACGCCGCCCTCAAGCTGAAAGGCAAGCCCTCGTTTGTGATGAACCGTACGCAGTCGTATATCGGAGTGCTTATCGACGACCTCGTTACCAAAGGCGTTGACGAGCCTTACCGCATGTTCACCTCGCGTGCCGAATACCGTATTTTGTTGCGGCAGGACAATGCCGACGTGCGCCTTACGCCACTCTCGTACGATTTCGGCCTCGCTTCCGACGAGCGTATGGGGCGTGTGGAGCAGAAACTGCGTTGTTCCTCGCAGATCATGGATTGTATTTCCGAGACTTCGGTGCTGCCTTCGGAGGCAAATCCCGTCCTCGAAAGTCTCGACACACCGCCTGTTGACCAGAAAGTACGTCTGAAAAACCTGCTTTTGCGTCCGCAGATACATATAGAGGATTTGTTGCCCGTGTCCGCAGAGCTACAGTCCTGCATCGCCGACATCCCCGAGGAGATACGCGACGAGAGTGTGGAATATTCCGAGGTGTTGATAAAATACCAGAACTATATCGACAAGGAGCAGGACGTGGCCAACAAGATTTTGAAATACGAGGACGTTCCTTTGAAGGACGATTTCGATTATTTTGCCTTGCAGTCGCTGTCGTATGAGGCGCGCGAGAAACTCACCAAGATGAAGCCCCGCACCATAGGTCAGGCCTCACGTATCAGCGGCGTCTCCCCGGCAGATATTTCCGTGCTTATTATCTACCTCAGCAAAGGGGAGAAGTAGGGGAGGTTTTTCGCAATGTTTCACGTGGAACATCTAATATAACTATCATAGACCAAGGTTGTTAGCTTTGTTTGAATATTGATAACCATACAAAAATTGTTCATATCTTCACAAAATCCCCGTTTTTGAATCTAACTATCATAGACCATGATGTTTGAATGGTTTATTATGTGAAAGATTTTGGGTTATGCCTTTTGCTGATAGCTTTCGGTCGCAGGCTGGGGTTCTACCTCTTTATCCGTGAGTGCAAAGCCGTTGCCTGCCGTAAAATCCTATACGACCCCTCGCTGCAACAGAAAAAGTCCAAGGGAGCGACTATCACAGTATATATACTATGTGCGTTGCTGTATGTGATATGGGTGAGTCCAGTGTATTTCTGGTTGATGAACACCGTCGAAGGCGAGTAGGATAAAAAAACGAACACAGAATTCTCGGATGCACACGAAAAATCCGCAAAATCCGTTATATCCGTGTTTAACATATAAACTACTATCCACAAGCGGCAGAGATATTATTGATATAGCAGATAAAAATAAAAGAATATAATCCACAATATCTAAAAGATTTCGTGAGCCGAAGGCGAGCAGGAAAAAAACAAAATAATTTACAAGATTTAATAGATTTCGTGAGCGAAGCGAACAGTATAAAAACCCCTATTCGCAAGTGGCAGAGAACTCGTTGATATAATAGAAAAAAACAAATATAATAATCTACAAGATCTACCAGATTTCGTGAGCCGAAGGCGAGCAGGAAAAAAAACATCATGCCCCAGAAGATACTCTACATACACGGTTTCAACTCCGCTGGCGGGGGACACAAGGCTGTGGAGCTACAGAAAATGTTCCCCCAGTGCTAGGTGCTCTCGCCTACTTTCGACTACAAAAATCCCGCCGCCGTGCAGAAAAAGCTCGACTCGCTGGTGCGCACCCAGCGCGTTGGCATGGTGATGGGCACATCCTTGGGCGGTTTCTTTGCCATCTACTGCTCCGCAAAACACGCCATACACGCCGTTGTTATAAACCCCACCGTAAAGCCTTCGCAGACGCTGGCCAAGATGGTGGGCAAGCAGAAAAACTACGTTACCCGCGAGGAGTACCAGTTCACCGCCGCCGACCTCGCCAAGTTCGCCGATTTCGAGCAGAAGGTGTTCGACAAATTGACCTTCGACGGCACCAAGCTCCATTTCGTCCTCTCCACCGACGAAGAGCTCCTCGGCGACCACCATTACCTCGAGCAGCGCTTTCCCGACTGCCACGATTTCAACTATTTCGACCAGCAGAGACACCGCTTTGCCGGAGTTAAAATCCTCATACCAATCATAGAAAGAGCAATGAACAATTAGCAATTAGTAATGAGTAATGACTAATTAGTAAGGTACAACTAAATCTCCGAAATCCTAATTCCGAAATCCCATTTCTCCATTTCAAAAAAAATCGTATATTTGCAAATTAATCATATTGCAAAGCACGCCAAAGTCAATTAATTGAAAATCAGTAGATACTGCATTTTCTTTGACGTAATGGTGTTGCTTTGCAGAGATAGCATTATATAATATATAGGTTATGGACGGATTTAAAAACGTTGAAATCAAAAACTTCAGAGGCATTGAACATCTGACAATTGATGATTTTTCACGTGTCAATGTCTTTATAGGACAGAATGGCTCTGGAAAGTCCTCTGTTCTTGAAGCATTATTGATGATTGCTGGAATGTCAAATCCTGAACTCCCACGAAACATCAACATATTACGTTCAAAGGGTGCTTCTGGCAAATTTCTTGATGTCAGATATTTTTTCCATAATTTGGCATTGTTGAATCCTCCTGAAATTTCTGCAAAACAAACAACTGGCGCAAAAAGACACATCGCCTTAAAAATGCCGATTGAATTTATTGAACACAACGAAATAGACCCCAATCAAATAGCTCAGATTCAACGTTCGGATTCGATGGTTCAAGTCAATCAAGTGGAAATGGATTTTGATATTACAGAAAACGATGACGTTAAGCAGTATAAAAGCACATTGTCATTCAATCAGCAAGGACTTCTTAAGGAAAGAACTATCGCTGATGGTTATCAAGAAAAACTATATGCCTCATTGATTCCCGCAAATATACCAACAGGAAATTACACAAGTGATTTGTCGGAACTTATAAAACGGAAAATGAAACATCTGGTTGTTGACCGACTTGCTCTTTTTGACAAAAGAATAACCGCCATTGAAGTGTTGTCGGATGGTGTTTTCGTTGGTATCGAAGGTGTGCCGGAATTGTTGCCAGTTACAATGCATGGCGATGGAATGTTCAGATATTTAATGATTGTTGCGGCATCCGCCAATCCTATCTCAGATGTTGTTCTGATAGACGAAATCGAAAATGGACTGCATTATTCCGTTTACAAAAATCTGTGGGAAGCTATATTCGCCCTGTCGACCACAATAAACAAGCAGATATTTGTAACCACCCACAGCAAGGAAACGCTTTTCCGACTGAGCGAAATGCTGGAAGAACACAAGGAGTATCAGGATGCGTTGCGACTATATACAATAGAAAAGACAAAACGGGAAGGACATCAGGCATATAAATACACATACGAAGGTTTGGCCGAAGCATGTAAAAACAATGTGGAACTTAGAAGTATTGTGTTATGAGAAACTTATTCACAATATATGTAGAAGGCTTTGCCGATGTCGCTTTTATTAAACAATACATCCATTATCTCTGGAAAGTTGATGTTGGCGAGAACAACATTTTGAGTTTGGATGGTTGGACGAATATGAAAGGGACGACTTGGCAACAAAGGATGAGAACCAATACCGCTAACGATGTTATTAATATTGTGATTATTGATGCCGACAAGAATATTGACGCTCGTCGTGCAGACATACTCAATTGGAAGCGACAAAACGGTTTGAAGTTTGAGTTGTTTTTGCTTCCCAACGACAAAGATGCAGGCGCATTGGAAGACTTGTTGGAAAACATAATTAATCCGAATAACAAGCCCATTTTTGATTGCTGGGAAGATTACGAAAAAGCACTTGTAAAACTGGATATTCCAGGCCGCACACCTCCGCCTTTGACCACACCCGCCAAGAAAACCAAGATTTATGGGTATCTTGAGGCGTTGCTTCTTGAAACAAAAAGTCAGAAAGAATTGATAAAAGAGGCTAACCGCAACTACGAAAACGTTCAACACTGGAATTTGGATGCAGAGTATCTGAAGCCGCTGAAGGAGTTTCTGGTAAAGACTATAAATGAGGAGTAACCATGACAAGTAATAATCAAAAATTTAAGGCGATAGACTTCTTCTGTGGCGGGGGCGGGATGACGAAGATAGGAGTCGTTTACTAAAGAATAGGATAAGGTATGTTATATGGTATTGACATATTCAGTGGTGCAGGCGGTCTTAGTTTAGGAGCTGAGATGGCTGGTGCATCTATTATGTTTGCTGTTGAAAAAGACAAAAGTGCTGCTGAAACTTATCGATATAATCACAATGACACCCCCGTTATTTGTGATGACATTCATAACATCAATCCTTTACAACATATCACGCCTATAGGTCCAAATGACCAGCTAATTGTTTTTGGAGGGCCACCGTGCCAGGGGTTTTCGACTTCAAATACTGTAACTCGTAATATGCAAAACCCTAACAACTCACTTTTTGAAGAATTTGTTCGTTTTGTCAGCGTGATACAACCGGATTGGTTTTTGTTTGAGAATGTGGAAGGGTTCTACAGATTTGAAAAAGGTACTATTAGAAATAAGGTGAAGCATTGTTTTGAAGATTTGGGCTATACTGTGAACGACGCATTACTAACTGCTTCTGATTATGGTGTTCCTCAACACCGCCATCGATATATCATGGTAGGTAACAGGCATGGAATAGAGTTTGCGTTCCCGGAAAAACAAGAAAAAAAATATACAGTGGCAGATGCAATTAGCGACTTGCCCGCATTGGTAAATGGTCAGATGGAAGATATTTTGCCATATGCTTGCCCAGCATCAAAAGCAAGCGAATATGCGCGTCAGATGCGTAATGGTTCTAGACGGTCTCGACAAAATTATGTTTCTCGCAATGCCGATTATGTGATTGAAAGATATAAATATATAAAGCAAGGACAAAATTGGGAGGCTATTCCTAATGAACTAATGCGAAATTATAAAAATAGAAATAATTGTCATAGTGGTATATATAAACGATTAATGCAAGACAAACCTTCTGTTGTGATATCTAATTATAGAAAAAATATGCTTATTCACCCTTGGCAAGATAGAGGGTTGTCTGTTAGGGAAGCGGCACGATTGCAAAGTTTTCCAGATGCCTTTATTTTTAAAGGGACACTTATGGATATTCAACAACAAATAGGTAATGCGGTACCGCCATTATTAGCAAAATCAGTTTTTGAAAGTATTATTAAAACATCTAATAAACAAGAATAGTTTTATGTGGGAAGAGACACAACTTGAAAAGCAAATGAAGGAAAAACTTTCTCAAGAATATAATCATGAGGAGGCAGAAAAGTATTGTACACAGTATTGTTCTGCGAAGAATTTCCTTGTGGATGAGATATTTCCAAACATTCCTTCCGTGGAATCTCAATTAACTGATCACACTGAAAAGCACATCGAAGATGTTATGAAAAAAGCATACATGCTGATATGTGACGAAATTAATAGATTCAATGCTGCAGAATTATACTTGTTGTGTATGTCTATCTTATTTCATGATTGCGGAAATATCCATGGACGAGAAGGACATGAAAAGAAGATTACAGATATTTATGATGAAGCGATTACTGCAAAATCATCGAGAGCTCAGGAAAAGAGATGGCTCCTTTCTATAGTAAGAGCTCATTCTGGTTTATCTAGAATGGGAGACAAAGACACTTTAGTTGATGTACTTGAAAGCAATAGTTTATACGATAAAGAAGTAAAACTCAGAGAAATTGCCGGAATACTACGATTTGCTGACGAATCGGCTGAAGGTCCTCAACGTACATCTGATTATATACTAAAACATAACTTTGCAATTAAAGAAGGCGAGGAAGAACCAATCATAAAAGATGATGCCATTATATACCATAAGTACGCATCTGTTACTAATGTATTTATTGATAAAGGCAATGGTCGAGTTGGTCTTACATATCACATAGAGATTCCGGTACGTCAAATATCATTTTCGAAATTAATAAATTTTATTTATAAACGAATTGTAAAATTAGATGCAGAACGTCGTTATTGCAAATACTATACTCCTGCTCTAAACAAGTTAAAGCGTACAGAAGCTAGAATATTCATTAGTTGTGATGGAGAAGATGTTATAGACTTACCTCCAATCGAATTAGGAGACAAATATGCTTTAACAGAAGAATCCGTTGAAGATGTTATATTATCTCGTTATCCTAATATCAAAGAAGATATATTAAAAACACAAATAAAAGAGAAAGGTTATAATTATGACGAAGAATCCATTTGAATATACGGGTGCTAACAATATTCCCGAGGGGGATATTATGGATTATTTTATTGATGATAATAATTTCTCTCGCACAATACAATCCACTAAAAATGTATTTTTAATTGGAGAACGCGGTTCGGGAAAAACAATCACTTTATTATATTCCTCGTTCCCGATTCAGTACCAAATATCTCTAAGAAATCAAGAGCCAATTTCATATGATAAAATAGGTGTACATATTACATGTAAAGAATCGCTTTTTGATAAAGGCGAATATTTACTGTTGGAAGATGAGTATAAACGCCTTATTTTTAATGAACATTTTTTAGTGGGAACGTTGCTTCATGCCATTGCAGAAACACTTGGCGGAATTTTAGAAATCGTTGAAGCTTCTAAGGAGTATCAAGAAAAATTGTTTTCCGATATAGAATACCTTTGGGATATAAAACTGAATCATTCTACTAAACATTTTTTTGAGGCAATAACGCAGTATGCCGACAAAGAAATAAAGAATTCCCAGAAAATAATTAACTCGGTTTCATCTGATGTGTTTTATGAAAATGCGATGTCATTTGCTACGACAATTATTCCTTTTTTGAAAATATGTCGTCAAATACCATTGTTGTCTTCATCACATTATATGTTAATGATAGATGATGCGCAGGATTTGAATAAATATCATATGATGATATTAAATTCATGGATTGCTTATCGTGACCATTCATTGTTCAGCTTTAAAATTGCGATGGTACAACTTCCAAATCCGATACGATACACATCCACGCATGGTTCTATTATAGAAGGACACGATTATATCACCGTTAATTTGGAGCAACCATACCAAAATCAAGAAGCAGATTTTTATAAACTCTCTAAGAAAATAATAGAAAGGCGTTTACAAAAAGTAGGGATTATGCAATCTGCTGATAGTTTTTTCCCTGCGAATAAGTCTTTTATTGAAGATATTGAGAAATATAAGGAGTTAGCTCGTCAACAAGCAATTCAAAAGTATGGAGAAGAAAACAAAAAGTCCGTCGGTGATTATGTCTATAAATATCATAGAGCGATGTATTTCCGAAATAGAGGAAAAACCGCAAATAGACCTCCATATTCAGGCTTTGATACTATTATCGATATTTCCACTGGTATTGTAAGAAACATGCTAGAACCTTGTTTCTGGATGTTTGATAGTGCCATGAACGAAAATAAAGGCACGATAACAGAAATAAGTCCAACTATACAAAATAATGTAATATTAAATCGTAGCGAATTTTTATGGAAGCAATTAATGCAAGGTTTGGATTGCATTGTTCCTGATTGTTCGAAAGAGCAAGGTGAATATATTTATAATTTATTTGAACAATTGATGTCTCTCTTTGCCCAAAGATTGAAATCTGATATATCAGAGCCTTGTGCAATTGTATTTGCAATGTCTCAAACTGATTTATACCCAGAACAATATAAGGAGGTACAAGAACTTTTGGAAATAGCGAGAAGGGCACAATATATTTATGTAAGATTGGGCAATGCAAAAGATAAAGGGAAAAGGGAGGCTTATTATGTTCCCAATAGGATGTTATTTCCGAATTTTGGTTTAGACCCACATGGTCAATTTGCTCGTGTATCTCTAAAAGTAAGTGATATTTATAACGCAGCACATAATAAAACAGCTTTTCCATTTAACGCTTCCGATGATATTATTGAAACAAATGACCAATTAACATTATTTTGAAAAATATGAAAAATATTTTGATATTATATCCTAGTTGGGAATCTCGCTCGTATAGCGGTTTCTTACGAGACATGGAAAAATCTAGTTTCTCACATAGTATTATTATCCGCAATGCAACACATCATTATGATGAAGCCAAAAAACAGGTTGAAGAAATCAGCAAAAAATGTACGGAGAATAGTATTGATATTTCATACTTAGATATAAATAGCGATGTAGCAAATAATTGGAGGATTATCGAGGAAAAGATAGGCACATTTGTAGACAAGGAAGATAAAATATCAATAGATATAACAACTATGTCAAGAAATATTGTATGGTCTCTATTGTATTTTTTGAGAACAAAAGTAAAAAATGTAGAAATAATATATCATAAGCCTGAAACTTATAATAATGATTGGATTAGCCGAGAACCGGAACAACCGAGATTACTATTTAAACATTCTGGTATTTACGATTTGTCTAAGAGGACAACTCTTATTTTGGTAACAGGATTTGATGAGGACCGCACAAAATATATGCTATATAAATATGAGCCTCAGAAGGTATACTTATTAGTCCAAGAAGGAGATCAATTTAACAATGAACAACGTAACGATGAGTCTGCTCATAGGATAGTTTGTGAAGATTTTGGATTAAGTAAAGATAATATTCTATCTAAACGGATTGACTCATATTCTCCAGATTTTGGTTTTGAAGTCGTAGAATCTGTTATCAAAGAAGAAAACCTATCAAATGTCATATTGGCTTCTTTTGGACCTAAACCTAGTGCGATAGCTGCATATAGATGTTATATGCAACATCCCGAGATAGCTTTATGTTATTTGCCTTGCAAAGATTATAATATTGATTATTGTCAAGGTATAGGGGAAAGCCTAAATTATTCTCTTAATTTTCCAATAGAAGATGCTCTATCAAATTAGATTATCATGCACAAATTACAAAGACACAATAAAAGTGTTTTAAGAATTTGCAAGCTAACAATATAGATATGCGATATTATCTGTTATGATTTTCAAATAAATGGATGATTTATGAAGCAATTAAGCGATTTTGAAAAACAGATTTTGATCTATAGAATTGACAATCTGAAAACTCTTGGAAACAAAGAATTCATGGCAGCTTTTGCTGGATTAGTCAATGATTATGATTTGATTAAGAAGGATGACTTTGAAAAACTCCAAAACCACGACTGGTGCAGGAAACAATTTAAGCATGAATATACTGTAATTAAGACATTGTCAAAAAATATAGCCGATGCTTTGGTAGAGGAGAAAAAAGACAATACAGGAAGACAGCGCTATTATGATAACGTGTTTTATATTGCTGGGAAAAATGTATTGCTTTCTTCTGAATGGTATGATGGGAAAGGAAAGAAACCTGATAATAGAAGCGACTTTGTTGATTGGTTAAGAAGTCTTGTGGATGAAAAATACAATATATCAGAAAAATCCACTGCTAATACTACAAAACCAGAAACACATTGTTCAGATAAACACATTCCTTACCTCACTGCCCTCCGCACCAAGCCCTTTATGTTGTTGGCAGGTATCAGCGGCACAGGAAAGAGTCGTATCGTGAGAGAATTGGCCAAGGCTTGCTGGAAAGAAGGGGATGAAGAATACGGCAAAAACCATCCGAAGAATTTCTGCATGGTGCAGGTGAAACCCAATTGGCACGACAGTAGCGAGCTTATTGGCTATGTGAGCCGTATCAATGGCGAGAAATATGTGGTGGGGCCGTTCCTGCGTTTCTTGGCCAAAGCTATCAAAGATGAGAATACGCCTTATTTCCTCTGCTTGGACGAGATGAACCTGGCTCCTGTGGAACAATACTTTGCCGAGTATCTGAGTGTGATTGAGAGTCGCAAATTGAATGCCGACGGCAGCATCACCACCGACCCGATTATTCCATACGAGGATACCGAGGCCTATGGCACTTTGATAGACCAACTGTTTGCCGATGATGCAGACAGAAGGGCCTACAAGTCGGAAACCGACGGCAAACGCCTCACCATCCCGCAAAATCTCTTCGTGGTCGGCACAGTGAACATGGACGAGACCACTTTCAGCTTCAGCCGCAAGGTGCTCGACCGCGCCATGACCTTGGAGATGAACGAAGTGAACCTGCACGGTGGTTTGGAGAAAGGCAAAGACAATGAGATTGGCTATATCGGCAACAGCATCATTGGCGAAGCCGCCGAGGGATGCGATATCTACGAGGACAACCAGGCGCTGTGCGACCAAGTGCTGGCCTATTTAGAGAAAGTGAATACAGTATTGGAAGGCACGCCCTTCAAAATTGCCTACCGTACCCGCAACGAGTTCCTGCTATACGCTGTTAACCGCCAACTGCTCGACAAGGATTCCCAACTTTGGCAAACCCTCGACGAGATGACCTCCATGAAAATCCTCTCGCGTATCGAGGGCGACAGCGAACGCACCAAGAGTGTCCTGGAAGGCCTCAAGGGATTGGTTGAAGAACTAATATGCAATGCCATTCCCGAACCCGAGGAGGGCAAAGAGAAACCCAAGAGCATTTCGGCCGCGAAGATAGAGGAAATGCTAGGCAAGTTGGTGAAGTCCGGATATACAAGTTATTGGGCATAAACAAAGGGCGAATAAAAGGGCGAATAAACAGGGTGAATAAACAGGGTGAAATGGGCTTTGTAAACAATGTAAACATTTGATTTACAACAAATAAGAAAGGGCGAATAAAAGGGCAAATTAACAATGGAACTTCTTCGTATCAATCATACCGATTTCGCACTCACCATAGAGTGTTCCCATTTCTGGCAGGAATGGCAGAAAGGAGTGCGCAATATAGGTGATGCACAACTGATTTCCACCTATTCGTGGACAGAAGGCGTTGAAAAAGTGGAGCGAACCAACGAGGAAGAAAGCCGGACAGCGGAAATCATTGCTGGCAATCCCAATGAAAAGGCCTTCTTCTTTGAGCAGACCGATTACAGCATTTGGGTAGAGTTCAACAACAATGTCACGGAAGCATGTTTCGACAGTCCGCGTTCCGATGTGAACGAGCATTTCTCCTGGAAAAAGAAACAGCATATCCTCATGGGGTTCCTTAACTATGGCAACGACATCGGTCGCGCTGATCTGCCATTGCGTTATACCATTAATGGAGAACAAAAGCGTTTTGTGTTCTCATACGATGTAATTTCCGCAAAATTGGATTATCACCACGACTGGAAACTCATATTGGAAGATATAGAGAAAGAATACCGCATGCTTTCGTTGGATTATCTGAAACGCACCTATCATGGCATATCAGAGGGCGAAGGGGAATCTTACGACATCATTTGGTGGAACATTTTCCACAATCTGCAAGAGAAATTCGTGCGTGCCACACGTAATATCATTGATCGTCCCAGGCATCGTCTCAAAACCATATCTTCTTACAAACGAGCCGATCAAATCAGGCATTTCAACCCGCTTTTGGAACAACAGTTTGCCGAACATCGCACAGAGGAGGCCAGACTATATTTAGTTGATGAGCAACAACATACGCACAATACGGTTGAAAATCGTTTTCTCAAACATGCCCTTGCCATAATACAAAAACGCTACTCGGAGCTGGCCAATCGTGTTTTAACATTCAAAATATCGTTGTCAGACAGCATAAAAGAGCAAATCGAGGCTTCCGACAAAGAATTAAAACACCTGTTGAACAATCCATTTTTCCGCACAGTGGGCAGCTTCGAGGGGTTGAAACAAGAATCGCTTGTATTGCAACGCGACACCAATTATTCAACCATATATCGCACTTATTTCATCCTGCGCAAATCGTTCAGCCTGAACGACGGAATGTTCCGCATGGAGACAAAAGACATTGCAACCTTATACGAAATATGGTGTTTCATCGAGATGAGCCATATAGTACGAGAACAATTGGGTATTAATAAGGAAGATGTAGACCATCGCAACCGAATGGAGATGAACGGTTTGTTCACATGGGAGCTTGGCAGAGGCGAAAAGTCACGCATATTGTTCAAGAGAGATGATGTGGAATTGGCCGAACTGGTGTATAACCCCAAGCAAACCGACAAGGAAAACGATTCCATCAGCATGAGCAATCTGGTTGTGCCAACAGTGCCACAAAAGCCCGATATCGTACTGCAACTGACCAAGGACGATGTGGAAAAAGGCATGAAAATGACCTATCTTTTTGATGCAAAGTATCGGATTAGCGGAAAGGAAAACGGGGTTGACACACCGCCCGATGATGCCATCAACCAAATGCACCGTTACCGTGATGCCATTTATTACAGGGATTACGATTCAAAGCAACTAAAAAAGGAAGTCATTGGAGGATATATCTTGTTCCCTGGAGATGGGGATTCTGCTGAGGTGCAAATGTCAAAATTTTACGAGAGCATCCAAGATGTGAATATCGGAGCCTTTCCGCTTCGCCCCAATGACGAAAAAAACAGGAGATTATTGGAAAATTTCATTAAAAAGCTGATTGATACGAAATCAGCCGAAACCATTTCCAAGGTAATTCCACAAAAAGGAACAACCGTTTTCGTTCCCAACCGTGTTTTGATAGGTTTTGTTTCATCAAGTCCAAGGAAAGGTTATAACCAAAGTTTTGAAGACGGTAATGCCGATTTGTACTACACGGGCCCAAAATTTCCTTCGACCATTCCTCTTCACGATTTGCACTTCTTTGTCCCTTATTTTAAGGATAAAGGTGTCCGTGATGTGTATGAAATCACCAAAATCCGTACCATTAAAGGCAGCGAGGCCAAGCAATTCTCTCCCGACGAAGAACATCCCGACGACATCAGACTTGCTTTCCACCTGAAATATCACCATAAACTATCAGACCAATTTGTAAAAATCGACACTTCTGCAATGGTCAATTACGCTTTTATTGATACTGATTTTGAAGAACTTGAGAAAATGCTTTTTCCAAAATCAATTTTATTTCAAATCAAGTAATAAATCTAAAAGATATCCATGCCCCACATCACTGCTTCCTGCGCCATAATCCACGACAGCCAAGGCCGTGTCTTCGCCACCCAGCGGGGCTATGGCGATTGGAAAGGCTGGTGGGAGTTCCCCGGCGGCAAGCTGGAGCCCGGCGAAACGCCCCAGCAAGCCCTGCTGCGCGAAATCCGCGAGGAGCTGGACACCCGGATACTCGTGGAACGCCACCTAACCACCGTGGAGTGGCAGTATCCCAAGTTCCACCTCACCCTGCACTGTTTCCTGTGCCGAGTGCAGAGCGGCAGCCTCATCCTCAAGGAGCACCAGGCCGCCCGCTGGCTCAGCCCCAACGAGCTGGACACCGTGCAATGGCTACCGGCAGATTTGGAAGTAATTAAAAGACTGAGGTCGTAGGTCAGTAGTCGGATAAACAGATAGTCGGCAGTTTTCTTTAATGTTTAAGAAACTAAGAAGTTAAGAAGTGACACTATAAATTGCAAATTGTACATTCATTTATTTGTCATTTGTAACAAGGCGCACCGAATGTCCATAATAGCGAGCATTGCCACTATAGTAAGAAAAAGAGCAGATATTTCTTTGGAAACTTATATTATTGGACACGGAGCAATTCCAACATGTAGAAGCCCAATAAATGCCAATTATATTGACTTGCGCGACGACAATGGAGGTACGTAAACCTGCGGCGGGAAGGAATACACAACCGGCACTTTCTAATACCGACACCCACTGTGCAGCCGTTATCACATTGGCGGTGAATGAAATACTTGGTGTATTGACACTATCCAAGTGGTAGGTGGCTGTGTCCCAGTTGTCGGGAGCAATAATTACGCCTGCCACTCCGTTTACTGTTGCTTTGGCATAACGCACTCCGGAATCAGTACTGCGGCTCTCCAAAATATACGACCATTCCGCTTGTGTAAGGGTACGCCATAAACCGGGACGGTTTCCTCCGTTGGATATGGCATTATAAATGCCCCAGTCGTAGTTGGCGCTGGTACCCATAAAATTGGTATCCTGCATATTAGTGGAAGGTCCGTAACCATAGTAGTTGAAGGCTGTATGTATAATTGTTGTGTAATTACCGATGCTGTAAGGCTGGTAGTAGGTGTTGTAAAGGTCGTTTGTGTTGTGATAACCGCTTGTTCCCCAGCCAAAAAGGTCAATCCATCCGGTATAGCTGCTTGATACGTTTCTGTTTAAAGCACCAATTGTGTCCCATTGGTGGGGAGCGAAACGCCAGGTGCCGGGGGCTGTGCCGCCACCTGCCACAGCATGGGTGCCTGTGGTGGTGTATTGCAAGTTGCCTTTGGCGAAACGCACCTCTTTTTCGGCCGATACCGAAAACGACCCTGGCAAGATTCCATCTTCGGGAACAGTGTCGAAAAGCAATGTAATATTTTCACTTGCAGCAGGACATAGAATCTGTTCCCTACTTATCATAATAGAGCCCAATTGCGATGTAAAGCCTGTAATTTTCAGCGAATCGCCAATTTGGAAAGTCTGTGCCGACTGACGTTTATCGATAATTACGCCGGTGCCACGGTTCAGAACGGCATTTTCCGAACCCGATTGGCTGTTAATCAGCTTTATGGTTCTGCGTCCCTGCGGCGTAGTTACTGTAAGGATATGAACCTGAGGCTCTTGCAGACGCACCTCTAACAGGTTGTTTCCCATTTCGAGAGCCACTACTTGCTCAACTACTTTCTGTCCGGCAAGATTAAAGACCTGCACTGTGGCGTTACCGCTTTGCGGCATGGTTACAGCCACCTTGGTAGCACCGTTGAAGGGGTTGGGATAGGCCGAGAGATTGGTGGCAAAGCCCTGTACATCGGAAACACCCGTTACCGGTTGCGAGAAAGACAGAATGGTGTCGGGATAAACGACAGTCTCGGTCCACGAGTGGTTGATGTTCTGCACCTGCACTGAATCCAGAATGACGTATGCGCCGTCTGTTCTGGCGCCGGTAAAAGTCAAGGTTATATCCTGCGAAAAAGCTGTTTGTGACGACACTACGGCCATCATTGCGAATAAGAAAAGTATTTTTTTCATTGTTTTACAAGACTTTTTAATCACGTTTATTTTTCTGTTATTTTATATTTTCCGCCGAAGTCTGCCGAACAAAAATCGGACAAAACGGCTTTGCAAAGATACGTTTTTTTTGTGAACTGTGAAAGAATGAGTTGTAGTTGAAGTGTTGATTGTTTAAGTTTTTAATTGTTGGCTAAAAAGTTCCTTTCCAAATGGGGCTAGGGGGGATTTAACAATAAACTATAAATTGATTAGCGCTGTTTTTTTCGGTTTAAGTCCTTTTACCTCAATCACATAAATCCCTGGCATGGCTACACGGAAAGTGCCTTCGGTGGTGGGCGAGTACAGCACCATCCTTCCCATCATGTCGAACACCCGCATTGGCCGCCATTCGGCACCTGTCACCCTGAACTGCAGACCGTTGGTAGCGATAACGAAATCGGCGTTCTGCACATCGTGTATGGCAACGGTGGAGTCCCTTAAAACGCAAAGAGAGTCGATATACAGCAATAAGGCATTGCTTATGCAGTTGTGATGACGAACGGCCAGATACACCTCACTCCCTTGGTAGTCGCTTAGTGAGGCCGAAAGCATATAAGATTCGTTGAGATTAGTAAAAGTGTGGGAATCCAAAACAGTAGTGAAATCGCTCATAGCGGTGCCTGTGGTGGAAATCAGCAAAGAGCAATCCTGGCCGCCTTGTCTGCCCATCGTAAATGTCAAGGCACGAGTATAAACATTGGTCACAAGTGATTGGTTAACAATAATTTTCGGAGAAACAATCCAGTCGTCGGTAGTGTCGTTGCCATTCGACACAGCGAGGCCGGAAGCCATCTTTCTCCACGACAAGTTGTCGTTGTTGCCGTCGATAATCTCCCAGCAGGTAAAGTTTTGGTCGGTCTCGGCCCACCACGGGAAAGTGGTGATGGGGCGGCAGTCGGGAATGAAAACGGCGGAGAAAGTGGTGTCGCTAATAACGTTCACCAAACGAGGATTGTTGGTGTCTCCGTCGTCCCATCGTGCAAAAATATAATTGTTTGCCGGTGTTGCCGCGATGGTGTGCGAGCCTTCGGCCACCACGCCGCTTCCGGAAACCGTCCCGGTGCCTTCGTCGCAAGATAACACATTAAGCAGCCACATGGCGGTGTCGGCAGGCAGTCCGCCGAAAGCGTTCACCTTGCCGTAGCCCCAGATATTGTTTGGCGAAACGGCGGCATTGCCCGTAAAACGGTCGTTGCGTGCAGTGCGGTGCATTATTGCGCGAAGCGAATCGGTGCCGAGGGCTGGATTATGCTGCATCCACAGCGCCACGATGCCTGTAACCATAGGCGACGACATCGAAGTGCCCGATTCTATGCCGTATTCCGCTGTGCGTCCGCTCCACATCGTGGTGTCGTAAACCATGGTCATTATTGCATTGGTACCGAAAGTGTTGTATGCCGAAACAACAAGCTCGCCGGGGGCGGCGATGTCGGGTTTTACACGGCCGTCGAGGGTGGGTCCCATCGACGAAAAACTCGTAATCTGGCCTATCTTCTCGTTGTATTGTATGGTTTCTCCGTCGTAGGTCACGGCTTTATGGCGGGTGGTGTAGGCCCCCACCGAAATCACTGCGTCGGTGTTGGCGCCGAAACCGCCGATGGTGTAAAGGCTGTCGCCGCCGATAGTGCCGCTTACAATGTTGTCGGCCTCGAACGTAAAGGCATCGCCCCAGCCGTGCATCACTGCCGTGGTGTCGCAGCGCACGGTAAGATACAGCTTGTTCCGGAACGAGGGTCTGTCGGAAAACGTTACAAAAGCATGGTAGCGGTTGTTCGTTGTGTCGAGACTCGAGAGATGTATCGTCAGGTCGAATTTCGTGCTGTCGCTGGACCAGAGCTGAGTTTCTATCAAAGTGTCGGTGCCGGTGGCAAAAAAGCCCGAAAAATCGTCCTGCACATTTGTGTTCGAGTTCACCAACGAGAGAGCAAAACGGAAATTACGGTCGCACCAAAGGCCGATTTCTCCACTTAAATCCCGCAAAGAATAAAAATCCAGATTGGAAGTGAATGAGGTATCGGTGGTGGAGAAATGCTTTTCGATATGCGCATTTTCGTCGCCGCTGTTGCCCGCCGAGGCCACAAGGGCAATGCTGTCGGTGTTTTCGGAAATGTATGAGGTGAAGAAACGGTCGCTCAGTCCGGTGCCGTCGTGGCTACCAACCAAGGTGCCGAAACTCATGTTTATCACGCAGGGCTTGCCCACCGAGCGGGCGTAGTTGTTGATATACTGTATTGCGTCGAGGACAGAGGCTTCGGTAAATATCGACGACACCAGAACGATGTCGGCTCCAGGAGCCATGCCGCGGTAGGCGGTGCCGTTGCCCGAGGGAGCGCCGCATCCTGCCGCTATGCCAGCAACGTGCGAACCGTGTACGGCAGAGTCGTCGTCGGTTGGCGAGGCGATAATCTCGTTTGTGGTGGAGTATTCCGAGCCGTAGCTGAATCCGCTGGGGGCCGTTCCGGTGGTGTCCCGCTGGTTCCACACACGCTTCACGCGAAGGGTGTTTCCGGCAGTGTCGTAAAACGACGGATGGGTGTATTCAAAACCATCGTCGATGATGCCTACCACCACACCGCTGCCGTCGTAGCCTTGTGGCAGATGTATTCCGTTGTATATCAGGTCGATGCCGAGATAATTGCGAGTTTGGTCGAGAAAAGGTTGCAATTTGTGTCCCACGTCGATGACACTGCAGATTCCCGAAGCCGCCACTTCGGCGAAATTAGACACGGGAATGCTGGCGGTGATAATGCCTCCCGCCTGCGAAGCGGTAACGACGCCGTATCGGGCCAGCTACTCGGCGGAACGGCCGTTGGCGAGGGTGAGGATTGCACCCACATTGCCTTGCATCACACCGTAGCGACTTACGAGACGTTGCTGTGCGGCTTTGCGCGAAGCGGCGTCGGCGTCGTTAGCCGTGCGGTAGGTGGAGAGGAAAAAGGCGCTTTCGGCCGTCAATCCGCTAATGCAATAACCCTTGGACTGACCCTTGGGCGTAGCCGAAAAATCAAGTTTTATCTGCGAAAATCCCAGTGTGGAAACGAAAATCAAAAGTATAAAACATGCCGTTTTTCTCATGTTTAAAAAGTGTTTTTTATGTTAAACAAAGTCGTCAAATCAGTTTGCAAAGACACTAAATTTTTATGATCTTTGAAAGAGTGAGTGCTTGTTTAATTACTGTTTTTAGCAGTGAGCTAAAGGTTGTTGAGTGTTTAATTGTTGAATTGTGATTAGTCGTCTGTGAATTATGAAGGCGTGAAATGTTGTTTTTAATGGTGGACATAGGCATTGCGTCCCTATTCCGAAATCCGAAATCCGAACTAATTCTGCGGTTCCTGATATTTTCTAAGGCTAGCACGGATTTTCAACTAAAAAAAATACAAAATTTCAAACTTTAGGGCGTAAAGCGAAAAAAAAATCGAGTTATAGCCCTGAAGTATGCAATTTTTTGCCCTTGTTTTGAGCATATCACCCATTGTAAATATCTAAATTATAAATATATATATCTAATTTCAGCTTTCAAATCTCAATTTTCAACTTTTTTTCGTACCTTTGCAGTGCAAAAAGCTGAAAAAATGGCTAAGAAAACAGATATGTTAGTCGGTCGTGGAAAAGAACAGGAGCTTCTCAATCAGATTGTTGAGTCGCGGGAGCCTGAGTTTGTCGTAGTGTATGGACGTCGAAGAGTAGGCAAGACTTTTTTGGTGAACAAATATTTCAACGACCGTTTTGCTTTCAAACTTACTGGGCTGGCAAAAAAGAGCAAGCGCGAACAGCTGTCCAATTTCACCGATGCCCTCAACCGCTACGGCGGCGGACAGCGATACACAAAGCCGCGCACGTGGTACGAGGCTTTCAACAGTTTGCGTTGCCTGTTGGAAAGCAGTAAAAAGAAAGGCAAAAAAGTGGTTTTCATCGACGAGCTTCCGTGGATGGATTCCCGTGGCGGCAATCTTGTTTCCGCTCTCGAACATTTCTGGAACGATTGGGCCGGAACGCAATCCGACATAGTGCTTATCATCTGTGGCTCAGCCACATCGTGGATTACAAGAAAGATACTTAAGAACAAAGGCGGACTGCACAATCGCGTTACGCAGAAACTGTACCTGCATCCCTTTTCTTTGGCAGAATGCAAGGAGTATATTTCAAGTCGCGGGCTTGCAATGAGCGACAAGGAAATTGCTGAGTGCTATATGGTTATGGGCGGCATTCCTTTTTATCTCAAAAATCTGCGCCGAGGAGCGGGCCTTGCGCAAAATGTCGATGAGATGTTTTTCGCCGACAAGGGCAGGCTTTCCGGCGAGTTCGATGCTCTGTATGCCTCTCTTTTCGAAAAATCGGACAACTACATAAAGGTTGTGGAGGCGTTGGCCAAGAAGAACAAAGGACTTACACGGCAGGAGATTCTCGACGCCACAAAACTCGCCAACAACGGCCATTTCTCCACTATCCTCGACGACCTCGTAAACTGCGACTTCATCCGTCGTTACAACGGCTATGGCAACAAGGAGCGCCTGTCGCTGTATCAACTCACCGACCCCTTTACGCTGTTCTATTTTAGGTTTATCCGCAAAAACGCCCCCAACGACAAGCCTTTCTGGAAATATCAGATCGGCACCCACCGTCACGACACATGGGCGGGACTTGCTTTCGAGCAACTTTGCCTCAATCATCATCGGCAGATAGAGCAAGCACTTGGCATTTCGGGAGTTATAACATCGGTATTTTCTTGGACAACGCCGTCCTATGCAGCGGAAAAGGCACAAATAGACCTCATAATCAAACGTGCCGACAAGGTGATTAATGTGTGCGAGATGAAATTCTACGACAGCCGCTACACCATGAAAAAGAAAGATGCCGAGGACATCGAACGACGTGCAAGAGCTTTCCGCGATGCCGAGAATGTGAGTATGGCAATTCACCCCGTGCTTGTAACTACCTATGGCCTGGCAAACAACCAGCATAGCCATGTCTTTCAAAATGTTGTTACTTTAAAAGATTTGTTCGGTCCAAGACTATGATAGTGAATAATGCTATATTATGCTTAAATCATTATATGTCGCACGTTATCAGCAAAAAAGATGACTATTATCATTCTTTTTTTATGCATACTTTTGGGCGTAAATGCATATTTTTTCCGACTTATAGCCCGAAAGTCTGCAATTTATTTTGCTGTTTTCGAGCAATAACACTCTAAATAACAAACTATTAATCATAAACTGTAAACTATAAACTATAATCTACCATGTCCGACACAATGTCTCCATCCCAACGCCACCGCTGCATGTCGCGGATACGTAGCAAGGACACCAAGCCAGAGCTCAAGGTGCGCAAGTGGCTGTGGAGTCATGGCTACCGCTATCGTCTCAACGTAAGGAGTGTCCCCGGCAGTCCCGACATTGTTATGCGGCCATACCGCACCGCCATTTTCGTAAACGGCTGTTTTTGGCACGGACACGGAATTGAGTTTAGAGTTAAGAATTTAGAGTTAATAGTTAATCCACAAGATTTTCAAGATTTCGCGAGCTTCAGCGAGCAGGATAAAAACAACAATGCATTTCGTATCGAGATTAATGGGATTGAGGATTCCCCTTGCTGCAAGCTACCTCACACCAACCGCGATTTCTGGGTTGCCAAAATCCGGCGCAATCAGGAGCGCGACCGCCGCAACTACCAGATTCTTAGCGAAAACGGCTGGCAGGTGATAGTAGTGTGGGAGTGCCAGCTTACGTCCAAAAAGATAGAGCATACCATGCGCGAGGTGGAGCTGTTGCTCAACCAGCATTTCCTCGACATCCATAAAACCAAAGTGCGAAGCTACAACGCCGACACTCCCGACGCACTGCCACAGGCCGCCGAGGACAGCGCCGATTATGGAAAAATACAAAACAAAAAACAAGGATAATGGAAGACGTGATAATACTTGTTGCCGTAGTCGTCGTGCAACTGGCGGTAGCCCTAATTTGCGGACACATAGCTCACAGTCGCGGACATTCGTTCTGGATATGGACAGCTATTTCCGCAATCATAGTACCCTCGATTCTATCGCTGCCCATAGTACTTGTTTATTGTCGTCGCGACAACATTGACAGAATACCATGATATAGTAATTTCTTTGTTTTGAAAATCATAGTTCTATGATAGTTGAACGAAAAAGGCAGGCCAAATGCCTGCCTTTTTATGTTTGAATTCCGTTGTTTTTTATTTGTTCTGTTCTTTCAGCAGGTCGCGGATTTCGGTGAGGAGGAGTTCCTCTTTTGTGGGTTCGGGAGCAGGGGCTGCCGCCTCTTCCTCTTCTTTCTGTTTCTTGGCCAACGACGTAGCTTTCATCATTAGCTTGATAACAAGAAAGATACACAAAGCTACGATAATAAAGTCAAACGTTACCTGAATGAAATTTCCGTAGCTTAACACTGCCACACCGGCCTCCTGTGCTTGTGCCAGAGTGTCGTAGATGTGATCTCTTCCACCCAGTTGTATAAACCAGTTGGTGAAATCTACACCGCCAACTGCCAACGAAATCAACGGCATGAAAATGTCCGCAACCAACGACGACACGATTTTTCCGAAAGCTCCGCCGATGATTACACCTACAGCCATGTCGAATACATTGCCTTTCAATGCGAATTCCTTAAATTCTTGTAAAAAGTTTTTTGCGCTCATAATTTTAATGTTTTAAGTAGTTAAAAAATTTATTGATATTTATTTCTTTTCTCAAATCCAAAAAGTAGGCCGCAATCGCGAACACTATTATGTACAAAGTGTTTATTACCAGACCGATTAATGTATTTTCTACTTGTGTTAGAGTGCTTATAAGATACAATCCCACGGCAAGTGCCATATACAACAAAATTTTGCCCACCTCGTAAGGCACAGGGGCTTTTTTTTGTCCCACCAAGTACGACAGAACCATGCAGATACCATATCCTGCAAATCCGCCCCAAGCGCAGGCCATATAACCGAATTTCGGTACAAAAATAAAGTTTATTGCCAGTAGCACCGTACAGCCTATGCCTGAGAAAATAGCTCCCCACCAAGTCTTGTCTATAAGTTTGTACCAAAACGACAGATTGAAGTAAATTCCCATAAACACCTCGGCCATCATTACAATTGGTACAACTTTAAGCCCTTCCCAATAGCTTTGGTTTATGATGTGTTTGAAAATGTCCATATACATCATCACTGCCAAGAATGCTACCATAGTGAAGATTACGAAATATTTCATCACCACAGCCTGTACATCCTTGCTGTTTTTGTCTTTGTCGTTTCCGAATACAAAAGGCTCGTATGCGTAGCGGAAAGCCTGTGTTATCATGGCCATTATCATTGCTATCTTCACACATGCGCCGTATATGCCGAGCTGTACTTCGCCTTCCTGTCCGGGAACTATGTATCGGTAGCATATCTTGTCCGCCACTTGGTTAAGTATGCCAGCAAGTCCCAAAAGCAACAGCGGCCAAGTGTATTTCAGCATTTTTTTCAGTAGTCCGAAATCCATACCGTTGCGTATAAGTTTTAGTTCGGGAATAAAACCGAAAGTAACAAGAGTGGTGCATATAAGGTTCACCATAAATATGTAACCCACCTGATAATCAGGATTGTACCAGCCCATCAGCGTGGGATATCGCTGATATATGCTTGGAGCGACAAGGAAGACGAATAGGTTCAATCCAATGTTCAGTACGATGAAAAGTAATTTTAGAGCGGCAAATTTTATGGCACGTTTTTCGTATCGCAGACGCGAGAAAAGTATTGCCTGAAAAGCGTCCAAAGCAACCACAATAGACATAATCTCAATATATTCCGGATGTGCGGTGTAGTTTAAGACATTGCAAATGGGTGTTATGAATATTGTTGTAAGTATTACAAAAAACAGTGCCACACCCCCCACAGTCAGCAGCGATGTAGAAAAAGTTCTGTCGGGATTTATGTTTTCTTTGTTGGAGAAACGGAAAAAAGTGGTTTCCATACCGAAAGTGAGCAATACAAGTAGTAAACCTGTGTAGGCGTATATGTTTGTAACCACTCCGTAACCACCGCTTTCCGCAGCTATTTTATAGGTGTAAAGAGGCACCAAAAGATAGTTTAGAAAACGTCCTATTATGCTGCTCAACCCGTAAATTGCCGTGTCTCCAAGTAGTTTTTTCAGGGGATTCATTAGGTTATGTTGTTTATAATCAGTTTTTTGTATGTAATATGTCTTTTTAAGTACATTTGCAAAAATACGTGTTTTATATTTGTTTAGGTACTATGTGCGGAATACATTTTTAACAAAAAAATGTTAATTGAAGTTTTTGTATGTGTTTTTTGCTGTTTCAGAACGTTTTTATGTCCTTTCCGCACAGGTTTTTGAAGTGGCATTTGCTGCAATTTTTGCTGTCTGTGGTTTGTACAAAATCGGTTTCTTTGTCGAAAAGTTCCGACAACAATACGATAAGGTATTTTTCGAACCTATTCATTTCTTTTTCGCCAAATACGGTGTTTTCACCTACAGCTGAGGCTTTTATGAAAAATTTGCCGAGATTTTGTAAGGGGAATATTCCCGCTTCTAATTGGCCGGTTCCATGATTTTTATGGTATAGCCAAGCGTAGTACATCACCTGAAACCATTTGTCGCTTATTTTTTTGTTCACAAAAGGATTTTCACTTTCGAAGAAATCTCCGTAAATTGCGAGGTCAGAGTCCTCAACCTTGCCAGATTTGTAGTCGCATATACGTAGTATTCCATCTACATATTCAATTCGGTCGGCAATGCCGTGCAGAACAACGTCTAGATTATTGGTGACATGAAGTTTGTATTTCAAATCCTCTTCAAGGCACACAATTTGGCCCGAATGCTTGTTCAAAAACTCAATTTGTTGTTTTATAAAATGTTGTATTTGTGTTTTTGCCACCGAAAGCATAAAATAGTTCTCGCCTGAGCGGTTTCGGTGGTTTTTGAATATATTTTCGTCGAAATGCTGTTCTATAATGTACGTAAGTTCTTTGCCTGTTGGAAGTTCCGAAACATTTATGTCGGAGTTGAGAAATCTGCCGAAAATCTGTTGCAGAATTGCATGGATTTGTGTGCCGAGTTCCGAATTATCAATATCTTCTTCCAATTCTGCCGATGGTGTTATTCCGAGAATCACTTCGTAATAATAACTTAGTGTGCAATGACGGTATTTGTTGAGTGCCGACGGCGAAAAACCATATCCTGTTGCCGCCATTTCGGCAAGTGATTCCATAACCCGTTCATCTTTTGCTTTTGATAACGTAATAGGCTTGGAATCAGTTTTTTGGTTTATAGATACGGTTTCTTCGTGCAGTGTTATATTTGGGTATTTGCGTGCAAGTTCTTTTTTTATTTGTGTAAGGAAACGGCTTGGTTCGCCCTTTCCTCCGCCTTCCACATCTGTTTGGTATATAAAGTGCACATTTTCGGCACGTTGCAACATCCGGTAAAAGTTGTATGCATCTGCGGCGTCGCGGTCGCGGTAGGTGAACATTTCGAAGTTTTGCCGTATGTTGTATGGAATCAAAGAGTTATGTGAATTGCCTTTTGGCACAACGCCTTCGTTGCACGAAACTAAAATAATGTTTCGGAAATCGATATTTTTTGTTTCCTGTAGTCCCATAATCTGCAGTCCCTCAAGAGGTTCTCCTTTGAAAGAAAGCTGTATGCATACCGCAATTCGTTGGTATATTTTTCGCAAAATGTTTATTGTTTCGGCAAAACGGTACTCCTGCTGAAGTTCGGCAAAATGGTCGAAAATCTCATACGAAGCGGCGGTGGAGATACGTTCGCGGAATGTGGTGCAGTTCGGGTATGTTTTGAGAGCCAGTGTTTTGTATATTTCGATAAGTTCTTCGGGCTGTATGTCCTTTTTGCTGAACAGAAACTCGAAACCGCAGTTTCGTATCTCGGGTATTATTTCCAGAATGTTTTCTCCATCTATATAAAACCGTTTCTCTTTTGAGAACCGTTCTGTCAATCTGTTTCGTAAATTACTGATTCCGAGGTTTTTCTCCATTATGGAGTGCGACAGAAATTGTATGAGTGATTTTACGTAAAACTCGTCCTGTTGCCGGTTTTCGTACATATCCAAAAGACATAGCAGAAGGTTGTGAGTAAGTGTGTAAGTGTATGGAAATCCCATAGTTATGTTGATTTTATCAACGCATTGCGGAATCCCGTTTAGTGTTGGAATAAGCAAATTTTCGTCGGCGAGCACAATCACTGTATTTTCGGTATTGTCTTGTGTATCAGTGAGTTTTTTGAGCAAATTGCCCACATATTCGCTCTGCAGGGTGTTTTCCGGACAACTTACTAATTTGAAATTTCTTTTTTCCTCTTTGAAATATTCTGGAAGTTCGTAACCATCTTTTTTCCAAAGACTTGCATTGCGACGTGGCATAAGTCCTGCCTCATGTCCGTTTTCCATGTAATATTTGTCGATATCCGCTTCAAATTCTGCTATGCCACGACGTTTCAGGGAGTCAATTATTTTGTACTCACTTTGCGAAATTTCGCAGAAGCCCACGAACAGAATTTTATTCCATTTCAATGTATCTGCGTAGAAATCAATGTTTTCCGCTACATTTCGGTAAAGCATGGCACTGTATGCCTTGTTTGCCTCCTTGAGTCGTTCCTGTAGTTTGGTGTAGTAGTCGTACAGCGATTCGTAGAAAGCCAAATATTTCTGTTGAAACTCAGATAGTTGGTCGGGATTTGAGATGTCCCATTCGCCAATTTGCTTTTCGTTGTAAAGGAGTGTGAAAATCTGTTTTGCGTCCGCCAAGTGCAAATCAACGTCCGAAAAATCCTTCAATAGCATGTCGGCAAATGGTATAAAATCCTCAAAAGTCTGGTATTTGTCGTTGTTTGTGGTTTTGCTTATCTCTTTGTGGATACGGAATAGTTCGAAAAGCAGGAATTCGTTTTTTACAATTCCCATGCCACTTGTTTGCGACACAAAATCGTCCATACCCATTATCTGAGGCATGAAAAAGGTTTTATCGCTCGTTTTCAGATATTTGCGCAGAAAAATGCCAGCTCTGCGATTAGGAAACACTATAATGCTTTTATCTGACTGATAACATGGATTTTGTATTATTTTTTCGGCGATGTCCTGCAAAAAGTAATTCATAGTAAGGGGCTTATTTTATGTTTTTTATAAAATAATCGGCCTGTTTCAGTGTTTCAGGTTTTCCCACATCCAACCATTCTTCGGCCAAGTGCTTGAAAGCAAGGATTTTGTTATCTTTGCCGATTTTCAGATATTCGGGAATGATGGAATAGGGGCTTGTTTCGGGCAGCATATCGAACAAATCGGGGTTTACTATATGTATTCCGCTGAAAGCCAGATTGTCGGGCACTTCGGTAATTGACCTGTTGAGTAACACCTCGCCAGTGTACAGGTTTTCCCATCCCACCAGTTCTTCATTATCATTGAAAAGCAGCTGCCGGGCTGTGTCGCGTTTGCTTACCAACAGCGTAGCCAAAGCATTTGTTTCAAGATGTTTACGGTAAATATCGCCTAAATCGAGAGTTGAAAGTACATCCACGTTGTGTATCAATACTGGCTCCTTGCCCGAAAACAGCGGTGCGGCTTTTTTCAAAGCCCCACCCGTGTCTAAAAGTTGTTCCCGCTCGTCGGAAAACAAAATTTCAGCATCGAAATTACCTGACCTCACAAAATCCATCACCATGTCGGGAAAATGATGCACATTTATCACTATCTTATTGAAACCAAAGCCGATAAGTCGTCTTAAATTATGTTCCAAAAGTGTGATTCCGTTCACTTCTACCAAAGCCTTTGGCCTGTTGTTTGTAAGAGGATGGAGACGTGTGCCAAGTCCCGCTGCAAGTATCATTGCTTCCATAATAATTTTTTATTCGTTCATAAAATTGATGAAAAAACAAGTGGCCAATGCTGCTGTTTCAGTACGTAATCTGCTGTTTCCAAGTGTTATAGGTTTATATCCCGCTGCAAATGCCGCCCCTATCTCCGTTGCCGAAAAATCGCCTTCGGGACCAATAAGCACCACAGCGTTGCTATGTGGTTTGTAAGCCTCTTTAAGCGATACTCGGGTGTCGCCGTCGCAGTAGGCTATAAACTTTTGCCCGTCGTCAGGTGTTTGCAGGAATTTATTGATGTTTACAGGCTCGTTAATAGTTGGTTTGTAGGCTTTTAGCGACTGTTTCATAGCCGAAACCGCAATTTTTTCCAATCGCTCTACTTTTAAGGTGTCGCGTTCGGAGTGTGCGCATACAAGGGGCGTAAGTTCGTCGATACCTATTTCTACGGCTTTTTCGAGAAACCATTCCATGCGCGAGAGATTTTTTGTGGGTGCCACTGCTATATGTAGCCTGTAGTCGCGTTTCTGATATTCGTGCCGGCGGTCTGTAATGCGCACCAAACATGCTTTGCCGTCGGCATTTACAATGCTTGCGCGACACATCTGCCCATTGCCGTCGGCAAGGTGTATCTCGTCGCCGTTGGTAAGCCGCAAAACCCGTGTGCAGTGTTGCGATTCCTCCTTTGGGAGTTCTACCAAATCACTGTCTAAATTGCTGATATAAAACAGATGCATTTGTTGTATTTGTATTTTTTGTTTCTGCAAAGTTACATTTCTTTTCAAAAAGAAGCTCAAAAAAGCGAAAAAACTTTTGTTATGGTCGTGGTTTATTACTTTTTAAAAACAATTTAATGATAATGTTTGAGGGGATAATTCATTAAAAACCAACTATTTAATCAAAAACAGAAAAAAATGTCGTATAAAAACGTCGAAAAACGCCGAAAAAATGTTATATTTGCCGTTTGTAAATCGAAAAAACTGATAAAACATAAGTATAAATTTTTAAATTAAATTATTATGACATCACTTTTGGTATTATTAGACATTGCTCTTGGTTACATGGGAGCAGCAATTGGAGCAGGCTTGGCTACCATCGGTGCCGGTCTTGGTATCGGAAACATCGGTAAAAGCGCAATGGAATCCATTGCACGCCAGCCCGAAGCAACAGGTGATATTCGTTCCAACATGATTATCGCCGCCGCTCTTGTAGAAGGTGTTGCTTTCTTCGCCATCGTGGTTTGCTTGCTGATTTCTCTTAAAGCATAGGGGAAAAACAGTATTTAAACCCAAGGTAAATTTTTTCAGGGATTGCCACGATTGGTTGCAGTCCCTGAAAATTTTGAAATTCAAAAACTTATAAGGTTAAGTAAAATAAAAAAGATATATTCGAAATGAACATTCCATTACTTTCAAGTTCACTTATAACCCCGGGACTGGGTACAATAGTTTGGACAACATTAACGTTTGCCATTCTTGTGTTTATTTTGGCAAAATTCGGTTGGCCTATAATACTTAAATCGCTGATAGACCGTGAAATAGCTATAAAAGACGCTCTTACCGCCGCCGACAAGGCTCGCGAAGAGATGAAACACCTTGAGGCACACAACGAAGAGCTTCTTGTGCAGGCCAAACAGGAACGCGACGAAATGTTGCGCAACGCACGCATGGCCAGCGAGCAGATTATCGAAGATGCCCGAACCAAAGCTACAGCCGAAGCCGACCGCATTGTGGAAACCGCTCGCGAAAATATCAACTACGAAAAACTTCAGGCTATCCACGACCTGAAAAACCAAATTGCCACACTCTCCATCGAGATGGCCGAGAAAATCCTGAAACAGGAGCTCCGCAGCAAAGAAAGTGCCAACGAGTTTATCAAACGCGAACTGGAAAACGTTAATCTGAACTAATTAACATACAATATTTTGACAAAGGTAGGAAACCCCTTGTGGATTCCTATCTTTGTTGTATAAAAAAAATATTATGAAAAGACAAATACTCAAAATCTCCAACGCCATACTTGCCTCAATTTTGGCATTGTTCGGAGTGTCGAGCTGCGAACAGCCTGATGAATATGGTCCCCCGTATGATGATTTCCGAGCCGAATACGGTTCTCCATATTCCGAATATACAGAAATAAATGGCCATGTGCAGAACGGAGCAAGCCAGCCAATACAAAACATACAGGTAATACATCCGAAATATAAGTCGGGCGATACTGTCTATACCGATGAGAATGGCAATTTTGTATTGCGTACAAACGGTGTGTATCCGATGGATACTATAAAACTGTATTTCAACGACATAGATGGTTCTGCCAATGGCAGCTACCAAAACGACACCGCCGATGTGCCTTTAATTTACTCCGGCCGTAGTGGAGAATGGAATATGGGTGTTGGCCGAGGCACAGTAACAAAAACCTTGAAAGAGAAAAACAAATGAATGAAAAGGAAGTAAACAATACATCTTCGCAAAATATGTTACTTATATAAAATGTTGCCACAGTCAAAAGCAACACCGACAACATTGGAAAAAATAGATGAGAGCGGAAAAATAGTTATAGATAATATTTTTCCACAAAAATAGTTATTGCTGATATAAATTACTAACAATGAAAAAACGAATCCTTATACTTTCAAACATGGCTTTGGCTGGAGTTCTAACCTTGATGGGATGTAGCAAAAAAGTTATTTCCGATCCGATAGGGCAACCCGAACAACCTCAGAGCATAAAGGACGAGGAGCCCCGTCCGCTACTGTATGGTCCACCACCCGTAAGGTTTGAACCCGAGCAACCTGCCGACACAAACACAAAAACCAAGGAAAAACGAAAGCCTGTTTTCGACAATGAAGGACAGCCGGAAGTAAAAACGCTTTATGGCGTTCCTCCCGCAAAATTCGAACTTATTGAGGAAAAGAAATAAATACAAATCATTTTTCCAATGAAACTGAGACAGCGTATCATTCTCGAAACAGTACGCAAAATGCGTAACAACAGCAAAAAACTACATCCGTTGCGACAGTTGTTTTGGGAATCAACGCTGCGTTGTAATCTGCGTTGCAAGCATTGTGGCAGCGACTGCAAAACCGAGGAACTCACTCCCGATATGCCGTTGGAAGATTTTCTGAAAGTCCTCGACAGTCTTCCTCCCGAGGTGGACCACCACAGACTACTTATTATTGTTTCGGGCGGCGAACCCCTTATGCGCGACGATTTGGAGCAGTGCGGCAGGGAGTTTTACAAACGTGAATTCCCTTGGGGAATGGTAAGCAACGGCCTTGCCCTTACGCAGGAACGTTTTAATAGATTGCTTAACGCTGGATTGCGCTCAATATCAATAAGTTTGGATGGGTTCGAAGAGGCTCACAACTGGATGAGAGGACACGACAACAGTTTTAAGCGTGCAAGCGAGGCAATAAAAATGATTGCCCGTACACCCAACATAAAGTGGGACATCATCACTTGCGTAAACCAAAAAACCATCGACACACTCGACGACTTCAAGGAATACCTTATATCGCTTGGCGTTAAGGATTGGCGCTTGTTTACCATAACACCTATGGGCAGGGCTAAAGAATTTCCCGAGCTACAAGTAGCCAATGACCAATTTGTTCAGCTTATGGAATTTATAAAACGTACCCGCGAGGAGGGACGCATACACGCTTCATACGGCTGTGAGGGATTTTTGGGAGAATACGAAGGTGTAGTACGCGACTATTATTACCAGTGCAATGCCGGCATTTCGGTGGCTTCGGTGCTTATCGACGGTAGTATTTCAGCATGCACCAGCATTCGAGGAAAATACTATCAGGGAAACATCTACAAGGACAATTTTTGGGACGTGTGGGAAAACAGGTTCCAAAATTATCGCAACCGCAGTTGGATGAAAAAAGATCAATGTGCCGATTGTGAGATGTTTCGCTACTGCGAAGGCAGTGGCATGCACCTCCGCGACGAAGACGGCAATCTTATGGTATGCCATCTGAAAAGAATAACTGAAACAAGATACAAATGAAAATAAATCCAAAATTTAGGCTTCGCTCCCTTGCGGGCGAAAACGTGATTTTTATGCCGGGAGTAGTGGATAAGGATACTTCCAAACTCATGGTTCTTAACGAAACTTCGGCATGGCTTTGGAATCAGTTGGAGGGTAAGGATTTTGATACTGAAGATGTTGCAAAATTGCTCCTTTCGGAATACGAGGTTGATGAAACCGTTGCTTTGCATGATTCCGAGGAATGGATAAGCCTGTTGGCATCACATCATATCTTCGACTGAACCTTGAAATCATGAACGAAACTGTTTCGTATCGGATAGCCGGACACGTCCTCTCCGTCAGTGGTGATGGTGTAGGGGTGGTTATGTCTAAAATTCATGGTTTCAGTGTTTTCCGTACAGAACAGCCATCGGAATGGACTGTAAATCTTGTCCACAATCTACAATCTATAGACTTTGTTGTTCTGCATGTTTTTGATTTTGAGCAGTATGACTGCCATTATGGTTGTACCGAAAAAACGGATGTTTTGCAGATAATTGAGCGGGAAACAAAAATAGAGGTATTTCGTCTGCACTACAACCGTGGCGACAATACTATTGCCGCCACATACACCACCGATACCAATGTTTTGCGCTATGCTCTTTGGTTTGCTTTTAATCTTTTTGCCGTTCCGCATAAACTAATGGCAATTCATTCGTCTACAATTGTTTGCAATGGCAAAGCCAATCTTTTCTTGGGTGAATCCGGAACAGGAAAAAGTACGCATACTCGTCTGTGGCTCAATAATATAAATGGGTCTAAACTACTGAACGACGACAGTCCTGTTTTGGCAGTCGAGGACGACCGCATTATGGTATATGGTTCTCCGTGGAGTGGAAAAACACCATGCTACCACAATATAGGGTTTCCGGTCAATGCCTTTGTGCGACTGCAACAGGCGAAACAGAATATTATAACTAAACTAAGTGTTTTTCAGGCTTTTGCGGCTTTACAACCTTCAACACCTCCCTCATTTTCGTACAGCGATTTTTATCTACCTAAAATCATTGATTTTTTGGATATTGTGTTGAAACAATGTCCTATTTTCCAATTAGCTTGTTTGCCCAATTCCGAAGCCGCCGAGCTTGCTTACAGTACTTTGTACAAACAATAAACCTTTTTCGCTTTGAAAGCACCGATGTTGAAACTGATTTTCCCCTTTATGGCGGGAATTGTGCTTGGATATTTATATCCGTCGCATAACCAATGGGTTATAATCGGTGGATTGGCGGTTTTTCTGACGGCTATGTTTTACTTGGCTTATTACCATCTTAAACGTACTCCTTGGTATGCCGTGGTATTCGGCCTGTGTTTTGCTTTTGTGGGCTATTCTGTTGTTTCCGTGCATTTTATGCAACGCACGGGCAACGATTTTTCACAATATGTCGGCGAAAAGTATTGCTGGGCCGAGGTGGTAATCAAAGATATGCCGACTCAGTCCGTAAAAACTGTCAAAACCAAGGCGGAGGTGCTTAAAATCAAGGACTCTGCGGGCTGGCACGCTGTTTCGGGAAAAGCGATGCTGTTTTTTCATAAGGACACTCTGTCCAAACAACTTCATTATGGCGATAAACTTCTGGTTTATACTCAGTTGAAGGAGGTCGCCCCTCCGCAAAATCCCTGTCAGTTCGACTATAAGGAATATCTACAGCGCAAGGATATTTACTATCAGTCGTACCTATCTTCCGACCAATACCGCATCATAGAGCCGTCGTCGGAGAAAAGTATCTACTCTTTGGCTTATTCGCTGAGAGCCAATATGATAGATTTGATAAAAAACAGCGGCCTCTCGAAAAATGAGCAAGGCATTGCTTCAGCTCTGCTTCTCGGCTGGGACGAGGAGATTGACGAGGAGACGCAGAAGAGTTTTTCAAACGCCGGCATAGCCCACTTCCTCAGCATCTCTGGACTGCATCTCGGCATCATTTTCATGTTCATCGGCTATATGTTCTTTTGGATGGGTAACTCGCGCCGTAACAGGATGATACGTGGCTTTGTGCAACTCGTGGTACTGTGGTTTTTCGCCATCATCACCGGCTTGGCACCATCCATTCAGCGTGCGGCCACTATGTTTACCCTCATCACAATAGGGGAGATGTTTTTCACTCGAGCCAGCTTTTACAATAACTTGGCTTCCTCGGCGTTTTTGCTATTGGTTTTCAGGCCGTTGTTGTTGTTTGATGTCGGGTTCCAGCTGTCGTATCTCGGCGTGGTGGGCATAGTTGTGCTTCAACCGCGGATTAAGCAACTGATAACCATTCCCGAAAAACTGAAGATTGCCGAAAAATGTCAAAACTCATGGAATCAAGAGTTTGCAAGTAGTGGCGTGGGTAAAGTCATCGCCAGGACACTCGAAATCATTATCAACTCCATCCTTTGGATTGTGCAGAAAATTTGGGAGCTGTCGTGTGTTTCCATAGCCGCGCAGGTGGCCACTCTGCCGCTCACTTTCTACTATTTCCACCAGTTTCCCGTGTATTTCCTCATTGCCAACGTTACTGTGATACCCTTTGCTGGATTCCTGCTCGCCACAGTCATTTTTGTCGTGGCATTTTCGTGGGTTCCCGTTGTGGGAGCGTGGATTGTGAAACTCCTCTCGCTCGAAATCACGGCTATAACTTCGGTAACTTCCTTTGTGGAGAAATTGCCTCACGCCACAATCACCGACTTTTATTTCGACAAGGTAATGGTGCTGCTAACAGCCTTGTTGATACTCGGTTACGCCATCGCTTTGGTGAAACGCAAGAAATGGGCGTTGTTCAGCGCAATGGCGATGAGCATTGTGTTTGTGGCATACGTCGGTTATGTGTCCAACCAAAAGGAAGGCCAACGCAAGTGGATAGTGTATTCCACACGTAATCATTTGGTTATGGAGTTTGTCAGTGGCAACCGAAGCTATTTTGTTTCCGATTCGGCTGTTGTTTCCGACCCCAAGTCGGTGGAGTTTTCCACACAGGGCTATCAGCGGCAGAATATGACTGACAAACGTGTAAACATCTTGTTCCAAGATAATTACAAGGATGATATTTTCTTTTCCAGCGGGAATTTCAGTGCCTTTGGCCAGACTCGCTTTGTGTTTATAACACCCGAAAACGTCAAAACCAAGTCAAAAGTCATACCCTCAGTGGATTACGTGATACTTACAGGCAGTCCGAGGTTGAAAGACGTCTCGGAACTGACTGAGAAATATCATTTCAAGGAATTGATAATAGCCTCCAACAATAGTCAGTACAAGTCCTTGCAGTGGCAGCAGCAGTGCGACTCCCTGCAAATCCCTTGCCACAATGTGGTTGCGGACGGGGCGTTTGAAGTAGTTGGAAATTAGATTTTTACGCAAACAGCTTGCGAAAAACGTTCTCTATTGTGGCACATTCCACAATTTCGATGTTGTATTTCGTTTTGTCGATGCCTTTGGCGTTGTATTTTGAGATGAAAATACGCTCAAAACCAATCTTTTGTGCTTCCGAGATACGTTGTTCCACACGGTTTATCGGCCGCACCTCGCCCGAAAGTCCTATCTCCGCCGCAAAGCAGTCCTTTTGCGAAAGCGGCATATCCAGATTCGACGACAGCACCGACGTTACCACCGCCAAATCGATGGCCGGGTCGTAAACCTTTATTCCACCGGCGATGTTGAGGAACACGTCCTTGGCTCCCAGCTTGAATCCGCAGCGTTTTTCCAGCACGGCCAGCAGCATCGACAGCCGTCGCAGGTCGAAACCCGTTGCCGAGCGTTGCGGAGTGCCGTACACTGCCGAGCTCACAAGGGCCTGCACCTCGATAAGCATTGGCCTCATGCCTTCCAAAGTGGCGGAAATTGCCGTGCCGCTAAGGTCGGGGTCGTGCTGCGAGAGAAGTATCTCCGACGGATTGCTAACTTCGCGTAAACCAGAGCTTTGCATCTCGAAAATACCTAACTCCGACGTGGAGCCGAAACGGTTTTTCATGGAGCGCAGTATGCGGTAGCCGTAGTTGCGGTCGCCTTCGAACTGAAGCACGCAGTCCACGATATGCTCCATTATTTTTGGTCCGGCCAGGCTGCCGTCCTTGGTGATGTGTCCGATAAGTATCACCGGAACGCCTGTGGTCTTTGCAAAACGCTGAAACTCAGCGGTGCACTCGCGTATTTGCGATATGCTTCCCGCCGATGACTCTATGCTGTCGGTTGAAATTGTCTGAATGGAATCCACCACAACAATGTCGGGTTTCACCGTTTCGATGTGTTGGAAAATCTGTTGTGTAGAGGTCTCGGACACTATGTAGCAGGTGTCGTTGTCCTTGTGTATGCGTTCGGCGCGCATGCGTATCTGCTGTTCGCTCTCCTCGCCGCTGACATACAGAACTCTCTGATTCTTAATAAGTAATGCCACTTGCAAAAGCAGTGTGGATTTGCCTATTCCCGGTTCGCCGCCGATAAGCACCAGCGACCCTTTCACCAAGCCTCCTCCAAGCACCCTGTCGAATTCGGCGCAACTTGTGGCTATGCGTTCCTCCTCGCTATAGGTTATCTCCTTGATTAGCTTGGGTTTGCTCTGCTGCGCGGCTTTGGAGGTCTTGCTCCATTGACTGCCGCTGTCGGTGTCGTGTTTCACTATTTCCTCCACAAAGGAGTTCCAGCTGCCGCATTGCGGACATTTGCCCAGCCACGACGACGATTGCGCCCCGCAGTTCTGACAGTAGTAGATGACTTTTTGCTTGGCCATAATTTATAATATATTGATTCTATGTGCTATATGTGATAAAAATTCGGCGGCAGGCTCTATTATCCTGTCGGGGAAGTCGTAGTCGGGATGATGCAGCTCGTGGCTGTACAAGCCCGAGCCAATGCCGAAGAAACATCCTTTGAACTCGGCAAGATACTGCGAGAAATCCTCCGACCAGCGGAACGGACTTGTAGCTTCCTCGACCTCAAAATCGCACTCAACGGCAGTTCGATGCACAAAATCTGTCAGCTCAGTGCTGTTTTCTACCGCTGGGAACGATTCCTGCATTTCGTACGACGTTTCGAGGCGGTGCCTTTTGCCGACGGCGGCAAGGGTGAGCTTTGCAAAGTCCAGAATCTCAGCCATATCTTTGTTGGAAAACGCCCTGAGGGTGAAAATTATCTCGGCATCTCCTGCCGAAGTGCCCAAGGCCTTTTCTCCGATATGGGTATAAATAAGCGTAGATTGCTGGAAACTGTCTTGTTTGCAATGACTTGCGTTGTGCTGATCCATAGCCGCTATTAGCTCTGCCACTGCCAAGCCCGGATTTATGCCGTTCTCCGGATGTGCCGCATGAGTCTGGCGCCCAACGAGTTTCGCCACAAAGCCACAAGAGGCGGCGGTAAAGGTGTTGTGTCGCGTAACTATCTTGTTATAAGAATATTGCGGCAGGTTATGGAAGCCGAAAACCATATCGATATGCAGACTTTGGAGCAATCCGGTCTGCATAATTTTTTTTGCGCCGTAGCCAGTCTCTTCCTCGGCTTGGAAAATCAGCACTATGTTGCAGTCGGGAGGATTTTGGCTTATCTTTTCGGCAAAACGCATAAGAATGGCCGTGTGTCCGTCGTGTCCGCATTTTTGCGCAACATTCATGGAACCAGAGCAATAGGGGAGTGGCAAGGTCTCGTTTATCGGCAGGGCGTCGATGTCGGCTCGGAAAGCAACGGTGCGCTTGGCACCCGCTTTTTCGAACACTGCCACAAGGCCGTAGCCGCCAACGTTTTTGTACAGCTTTGACGGGTTTAGACGCTCCAGCAACGAGGCTAAGAGATTGTGTGTATTTTGCTCGTTGCCAGAAAGTTCCGGGTGCTGGTGCAGATGATGCCGTAGTTCGATGCAATCTTCGAGCATGGCGTAAGTGTTTTGTTTATAGCTGTTTGATAATTTCGGTGAAAAGTCCCGTCATTTTGTCGGCGGCGCGGTCGGCGGCTTTTATTACGTCGTCGCCGTCGTTGAAAGTGTTTTCGTCTATCGAGTGTGCCTCGTTGGTAATCACAGACATACCGAAAATCTCCAGTCCGCAGTGCCGTGCCACGATTACTTCGGGAATTGTTGACATACCCACGGCATCGGCGCCGATAACGGTGAAATAGTGGTATTCGGCGGGAGTTTCGTACGAAGGACCGGTGCCGGCGATATAAACGCCTTCCTTCAGGGCAATACCTTGTTTTTCAGCAATTTCGTAAGTTATTTTGCGGATGCGGGTGCTGTAAACGTGAGTCATATCGGGGAAACGCGGCCCCATTTCTTCTATGTTCTTGCCAACCAACGGATTGGGTAGCATATTGATGTGGTCTTTTATTATCATCAGGTCGCCGACATGGAAGTTGGGGTTTACGCCACCGGCGGCGTTGGACACGAAGAGAATTTTCACGCCAAGTGTGGCCAGCACACGGATGGGGAAGGTAACTTCCTGCATGGTGTAGCCTTCGTAGTAGTGGAAACGTCCCTGCATGGCAATGACTTTTTTGCCGCCCAAATCGCCGTAGATAAGGTTGCCTTTGTGCCCTATGGCGGTGGAAATTTTGAAATTTGGAATCTCCTTGTAGGGGATTACAACGGCATTTTCTATCTTGTCGGCCAATTTGCCCAAGCCGCTGCCCAATACTATGGCAATGCTCGGTATCTCGCAGATTCTATGTTTGATATAGTCAGCCGATTCCTGAAATTTTATCATTCTTTCGTCCATATTGAAATATGTTTTTGTGTTGGTTATCTTTGGCAAAGGTACGAAAAACTATTGAATATTTGTACGATTTGCATATTAAAAATGATTATTTTCGTACAATATCTTTCGCCATAAGGCGTTAAATTAAAAATTTTCAACAAAGGAGAAAAAATCAATATTTTGGACGTATGTGAGTTTTTTTGCCGATGATTATACCCTATCGGGTATAAATCCCGATATTTTGTATTAAATTATACCCGAAAGGGTGTAAAAATATATATAAATATACCCGAAAGGGTGTAATATTGCAAAAAAAAATTGTAACTTTGCAAAAAAAATCTTGATATGAATTCTTGTGGAAAATACGTCAAAGAAATGCGTAAGCAATATTCTCTTACGCAAGAGCAACTTGCGGCCAAAGCCGGTGTCGGATTGCGCTTTTTGCGCGAATTGGAAGCCGACAAGCCAACGCTTCGTATGGACAAAGTTAATATGGTGCTGGAGATGTTCGGCACAAAATTGGGTGTAGTATCTAAAGAAAAACAGATTGAATTATGAGAAGTGCAAAAATCTATTACCAGTCGAAACTGGCCGGTATTCTCAGCGAAGACGATACGGGTTACCGTTTTGTTTATGATGATGATTATTTGCAGGACAGCAAAGCCGCTGCTGTAAGTCTTTCTTTGCCTACTACGCATAAGGAATACAAATCGAAAGTCCTCTTTCCTTTTTTCGACGGCTTGATTCCCGAAGGATGGCTGCTCGATATTTCGGTTAAAAATTGGAAACTCAATCCCAAAGACCGCATGGGATTGCTGATGACCTGCTGTCGCGATTGCATTGGTGCGGTAAGTGTTGAATCTATAGAAAAATGACTATGGAACGCTGTTTGTATTGTTATAAGGAACTTGCTCAGGAAGAACACGGCTATCATTCAGGCTGCATAAAGAAGGCTTTCGGCACCAAGGGCTTGCCACGGATACCCTACACTCGCGAAAACATCAACGATTTGGCCCGCAAATTAGTTTTAAGTCAGACCACCATTACGGGGGTGCAGCCAAAACTCTCGTTGCATTTGGCCAAAGGAGAGCGCAACGAGCCCGACCGACTGACGTTGGTTGGAATGGCGGGAAACTATATCCTTAAACCTCAGGCAAAAGCATACCCCTATCTGCCCGAAAACGAAGACTTGACCATGCATCTGGCCGAATTGGCAGGTATCAAAGTAGTGCCTCATACCCTGGCACGCATGGCCGATGGCGAACTGTGCTACCTTACCCGCCGTATCGACCGGACACGAGATGGATTAAAAATTGCAATGGAAGACGCCTGCCAGCTGTCGGGACGCTTGACAGAGGATAAGTACCATTCCTCTTACGAACAGGTGGCGAAAACAGTGGCTCAATTTTCAGACGTCGGGAAACTCGACATAGTAAACTATTGGGAAGTGGTGATGTTTTGCTGGCTTACGGGCAACTCCGATATGCATTTGAAAAATTTTTCGTTGTACAATCCCACAGGCGACAGGTGGCAATTCTCCCCCGCATACGATATGCTTGCTGTGCGATTGGCTATGCCGTCGGACACAGAGGAACTTGCACTTACCCTCAACGGCAAGAAAAGTAACATAAAAAAGTCCGATTTCGTTGCAGCTATGGCAAGGTCCGAAATTGATTCTGTAGTTGTGGAACGGATGATAAAGAAATATACCAAGGTGTTTCCAAAGTGGGAAACGTTTGTCGGACAATCTTTCCTACCCGCAGAGCTTCAGAAGGAATATATTAGCTACATCTCTAATATGCTGGAAAGGCTTCAGTAATACCGTTTGAGTGAAAAAACAAAGTGGTAGTTGGTTTTACCTTTTATGTGTTTTTTTAAAATTATACCCGATAGGGTATAAATCTCTATAATTCGGATTAAATTATACCCGAAAGGGTGTAAAAATGCAAAATATTCAGTTGAATGTTTTATTCTGAAAAATTAGGCAACAGAAGGAATGTCATTCACACGGTCCACCAAAACACGGCCCGCCTATGTAGTACCAGATTGTTTCGCTTTTAGAGAGGTTAATTTTAATCATCCAATGGCAATCGCCGCCTTCCATCGTGTCATAATAAGAGTGCGAGAAATGCCAATCATATTTTTTGCAGTTGCAATTCACATAAACGCACAAATCTCCGTCTTTGTAGAAGAAAATATATTGTCGTCCGTACTCGCGGTAACGTCGTTTTATATTCCTAAAACTCTTTTCTTGAGACAAGGGTTTGGAATTCAATAATTTGGCCATTGTTTTTTCCGCTTGTCGTATATCTTCGAGGGTAACGTCTTTTTTAAAAGTTGCCTTGCGTTCATTTATGTATAATTGATATTGTAATGTGTCGAATTCTGTGGGGACAAGAACAAATCCGGCAAACATGGTGTCGGAAAGGCATCTGTGAAATAAAGTGAGGGTGTCGGCAGGGGGAAATAGATACGTAACATGGGGTTCTTTTTTTAAATTGTCGGGGTAGGTTGGGAATTTTCCTTCCTGCATCTTGGTTATTGGTAGGGGGTAGACGAGTTTTATGGAAATACGTGCTTTTCTCAACCACATCGGTAAATCGGAATTGATTTTGTACAAGGTTTTATTGCGGTAGACAAAATTGTCGTTGTAATATATCTCTTCCGAGTGGTTGTAATATTTCAACAGAAGTTTTCCACGTACACCTAAGGGCTGATTTTCACTTTTTACGGTGTCCTTGTCGAGTTTCCATATCAGAGGGTGGGTATTATAATCTTGAGTTATCAATATTGTGTCATGATTTTGCTTGTCGAATAATTCGGGTGTAACAATTGTTTTTGCCGAATCTTCGTTGTCATCGGCTATAATCAGCACCTCGCGCGGATAACGGGTGTACATGGCCTGAAATTTTTTGAACAAAGAGTTCCACCACTTGATAAAATGCTCGTATTCAGGAGTGTACTTGTAATTATTCTCGGAACTAGTTTGTTTGTAATATACCTGCTTACCTTTAGAATAAGCTTTAACAGTTATCAAATCGCCATCGGTCACTCCTTCGCCTGGTAGAGTCCCAACAATAGGACTGCGGTCGAAAAAGGCCGCTTTCACTTTTTGTAACATCTGAGAGGCGGTGGTGTCGTCCAGCGTTTCAACCCATTTGTTGTCATTGAAGCATTTGCTTTTCATTATGGTCCTGTCGGGATATATGGAAACGGCCATATCCCTGTAATCGTTGAAACAATCAAGTATTATGCTGTCCAACTGCGTCACGGACACCTTCAGTTGCGCCATTGTGGTAGCATTCCACAAAAAGCACAGTGCTATGCATAGAATGAAAGGACATTTTTTCATTTGTGCTGTATTTATATTGTTGAGGGATAGAAGTTTGTTCTTCCACGTACAATAACGTCGTTCTGCATTGAATATTGTTTGGCATATAGTTTCCACCAATTTCTTTCCACCACAAGTCGGGTCTTTTAGTATATTTTTCCCTCCCAATTTTGTACCCCGAATGACGAAAGGAGGGTGTGTTTTACACTTTTTAGTCGCACTTTTTGTCGAAATACTACACTTTTTAGTCGCAGTTTGTAAAAGCGTATCGAAGAAAATATATCCAAAAATAACGTAAGTCTCTGATGTTTATATCATTTGCCGCTTTATTTACCCCCTTCTCCCCACCGCAAACCTGGTCTTTTCTTTGAAATCGTTGTGCAGGGTAGTTTCAAAACTGTGGGCACGGAACAGCTTGGCCGTCTCATCGCCAAAACTTTCGTTGATTTCCACCACAAGCAAACCGCTGGTAACTAGATGTTTATCCGCTATTTCGGCAAGCCGGCGGTAGAAAAGCAGAGGGTCGTTGTCGGGAACGAAAAGGGCAAGATGCGGCTCGTAGTCGAGTACGTTGGGGCGCATCCTGGGTTTCTCCAACTCCCGCACGTATGGCGGATTGCTCACTATCAAATCGTATTCGGGCAGCTGGGCAAGACAGTCGTTCAACACGTCGGCTTGCACAAGCTCAATCTCAACTCCCTGATTCCATGCGTTTTGCCTTGCCACCTCAAGCACTTTTTCCGAGATGTCCACGGCAGTAATCGAGGCTTCGGGAAACGCCTTGGCCAACGCTATGGCTATGCATCCGCTTCCGGTGCAGAGGTCGAGTATGCGTTTCGGAGAGGGGCACCTGTCCTTGGCAAGTTCCACCAAGCCTTCGGTCTCGGGACGGGGAATAAGCACATTTTCGTCCACCGTCAGCGTCATGCCGCAGAAATCCGCCTTGCCTATTATGTGCTGAATGGGGCGGTGACGTTTCAGGTCTTTGATGGCGAAGTTGATTTTAAGCAGGTCGGACTGGTTTATGGTCTTCTGTTTCGAAAGCAGCCAAGTGGTGAGGTCCCAGCCGAGATATTCTTCGAACAGAAGGCGCAGGAAACCCCGAATCTCCTCCTGAGGGTAGATGCCCTCAAGTTCGGCGTAGGCAAAGCGTTCTATGTCGCAGATGCGGTTGGAAGGGATTCTCATAGTTCAGTGCTTGCGGTTGAAATCGGCGGGAATTTCGCCCCAGTTGTCGGTGTCCCATTTCAGTATTTGGGTGCTCCACGTGTTGGTTTTAAGCCAGTTTTCGGCCCGCTCGATATATTGGAACAGTTCTTCTGTTTCGGGAGTGCGGGGCAGCTTTGTCTTGCATTTCTTTTGTCGCACCCACGCCATACCGTTCACGGAGTCGCTGTAGATGGGTTGCGTGAAGCTGTGTTTTTTCATGTACGAGAGTCCGTGCACAATGGCAAGAAATTCGCCTATGTTGTTGGTTCCCACGGGGAATTGCTTGTGGAAAAGCTGCGTTTTGTCGCTGGTGCGCACGCCTTGGTATTCCATCACTCCGGGATTGCCGCTGCAGGCCGCGTCCACGGCAAGACTGTCGAGGATAATTCCAGTGTTGCTGGGCAATGGCTTGGCGGTTTCCGTCTTTTGCTGGCCAACCACCTGCCAATAGTTTCTTTGAAAAGCCGCATGAGCCTCGGCTTCGCTGTCGAATGACTTGTATTTGGCGCCGTTGAAGCCTTTTATCATCTTCTGGCACTCGTCCCAGCTGTCGAAAACGCCCGTCTCGACGCCTTCCCACACAACGTAGTATTTCTTTTTCTTTTTGGCCATTGCGTCATTTTATAAAATTGCGAGCCACCTGAGTTGCAAGTGGCTCGCAATTATGTTTTTAAGGCTGTGGTTTAGAGGCTTATAGCGTCGATAAACTTGCCGTTGGTCTCGAAATTGAGTTGTTTGGGGTCTTTCTGTTTTCTGCCGAACAGACCGCCTTTTTTGTATATGCGCACCTGGTAGGTCATTTTGCCGCGAAGTTCCACAATGCACACATGTTTGATTTTGTAGCCTTGGTAGCTGTTTGCCAAAGTGTCTTTTATAGCTTTTGGGGTGTACTCCTGTTCAACGTACCAGCGTTTTTCGGTGCCTTTGTTGGAGTATATAACTTGTTGTAACACACCGTCGTTGGTGAAAGTAGCCTCGTAGTTGAGCGAGTCATATTGAACCCATTTAACGTTTTGAACTTCGGGATAGTTTTTCTCGAAATCGGTCACGTAATTCTTCAGAACATTTTCTTTTGCAACGGTTTTTTGGGCAAAAGCGGCTGTCTGCACCATGAGAGCTGCTGTTAAAACAACTAATAACTTTCTCATAACCTGATATTTATAAATGTTGTTATACTTCTTGTTTAGTGCTACAAATGTAATAAAAAAATGTTTGATAAAAAAATTTTTTTGCTATTGTTCCAACAAAGTGACGACATCTTCTGTTTTTTTCAAACATTCTTCCGCCTTTTTTCTTTTCTCAAAAAGAGTTTATATTGGACAATACCCGAACTTTTGATTTTTTTGTGTAAATTTGTATTGTCGTAAAATCACGATGGTTAATCATAAAAAACTGTAAATAATGAAGTTATATGACAAAATAACGGTTTTTGGGCTTGTTTTGGCAATGCTGTTCCTATCGGGATGTACCGATGATGTGGCGGCATATATGGGTACATGGAAACGTGTTGCCGATGGCGACAGCATGTACCGGGGTTTTACACTTGGAGGAAACGGCATAGCAGCGTCCATCAATAATACCGAGACGCAGTACAATGCTTGGCACCGAAAACGCGACACTCTATGGCTGTCGGGCAAACGTTTCACCGACACCACTGTGCTACCTTTCACCGACACCATGACTGTTAAAAAGTTATCGCAGGATTCCCTTGTGCTGCTTTACAAGGGCGAGTTGTTGCATTTTTCGCGCGAATAATTTTGATACATGCAATATAATTATGACTTTTACGTTTCTATTAATTAGCTAATTACGAAAACAACACATATATGAAAAGAGTATTTTTGCTGATAGTTTCTTTTTTGGCAACTGTGGTCATGGCGCAAAAACCACAGGTGTCGGCACTGTTTACCCACTCCACATTCAACGTTCCCGACGACACTCCCTACGTGGAGACTTACCTGTGGTTCGACGCATGGAGCCTTGAGTTCGTTAAAACCGATGGCAAATATCAAGCCACTCTCGAAATGGAACTTGTTGCACGCAAAGGGGATTCCATTTATTATGCAAAAAAATACAGTCTTAAAAGTCCGGCAATCGAAAAATTATCCGACAGCCAGTTTCAATTTCTTGATATGCAGCGTTTTCCGCTCGAAAACGGCATTTATGCGATTGAACTTGTTGTAAACGACAAAAACAGCGTTTCCCAACCCCAGACCATTACTGATACGGTGTATATTGCATATCCGCAAACGTCACCTTCAATATCGTCCATACAGTTGATGTCGGAAATTAAATCCACAAAAACCGAAAATATACTCTCCCGTGGGGGTTACGACATGGTTCCTTACACCAACAGTTTTGTGCCGGAAACCATTAAACAACTGAGTTATTATTTTGAAATATACAATATAAATAATGAAGAGAAGAAAGGTGTAATCGCAACTCATAAATATTTGGAAACTCTTGAAACCGGGCGCAAAATAAATGGCTACGACTACTACACGCGCCACACTCCCGATACTATTATCCCTGAATTAGGTACTATAGACATAAGCAAACTGCCGTCGGGAAACTACAATCTCGTGGTGGAGGTTGTAAACAAAAACAACGACCTTCTGCTTTTCCGCAAATTCCCCTTCCAACGCAGCAACCCCACTGTGGATGCACAGAGGGACAACTACTCCAGTATTGAATATTCCGACAACAATTTTGCCACTCGAATAACCGACAGCAACAAAATTACCTATTATGTGAATGGTCTGTGGCCGATAGCCAATTCCGAAGAACGTAATTTTATCTATAATTGTTCCAAACTATCGTTGGAAGAGAAGCAGCATTTTCTGTTTATGTTCTGGGCAAAACGTAGCGACCTCGACCCCGAGTCGGAATGGCAGAAATACCTTCAGCAGTTGCAATTTGTGGAAGAAAAATTCGCCTACGGCAAAACTCCCGGCTACAACACCGACCGCGGTCGCGTGTACCTACAGTATGGACCGCCGAACTATATCATCGACGGAAGGCATAAAGTAAGTGTGCGCAACCACCAAACTCAGGGACAGGTGTTCTACTATCCTTACGAGATGTGGCGCTACGACATACTCCCCGCCGACGAACCTAAGCGTATGTTCGTTTTCTTCGACGAGTTCCAATCGGGCGACTACAAGCTGCTGCACTCCAACGCCCGCGGCGAGGTGCAGGACATGCTTTGGGAACGCCGTCTGTCGCGCAATATACTCGACGAGTACGTGCAGGGCGAGGCCGGTATGCAATTTGAAAGAGGCTATTAAACCATGTTAAGCAAACTGCTTTTCTACCTTGTGCTGCTCCCTCTGGCATACCTGCCGATAAGGGTGCTGTACGCCCTGTCCACATTTATATTTTTTCTGCTTTATAAAGTCTTTGGCTATCGCAAAAAAGTGGTTTTCAACAACCTGAGAAATTCCTTTCCTGAAAAGGGCGATGAGGAAATCGCCGTTTTGGCAAAGAAATACTACCGTCATCTGGCCGACATTGCTGTGGAGCTGGTGCTTAACATGCGGCTGTCGCCGAAGAAACTCTTTGCACGCTACCGCGTAACCAATCCGCAAATGACCACCAAATATTTCGAGCAGGGGAAGAGCGTAATACTGATGTCGGCGCACTACAACAACTGGGAGTATATGATAACATCGCTCGAACATCAGCTGCTGCACCACGGCGTAGGCGTTGGCAAACAGCTGTCGAACGTGCCTTTGGACAAATGCCTTAACAAACGCCGCACACGCTTCGGCACCGAGGTGGTATTTGCCGACACCGTGCGCCAGACTTTCGAATACTACGAACATCACCACGTGCCAACGGCTTATATGATGCTCTGCGACCAGTCGCCCAACGACATCCACAAATGCTGGTGGACCACTTTCCTAAACCAGGACACCGGCGTTATCTACGGAGCCGAATATTTTGCCAAGAAATACAACATCCCCGTGCTGTACTACGAAGTGAACAAGGTGAAACGCGGCTTTTACGAAGTTACTTTCCGCCACATCACCGACACCCCCAACGACACGCAGCATGGCGAGATTGTGGAGAAATACGTGCGCATGCTCGAACAAACAATAAAACAACAACCCGAATACTGGCTTTGGTCGCACCGACGCTGGAAACACAAACGCCCATCCGAAAACGTATGACACAAAAAGACATAGCCATAGTAATACTCAACTGGAACGGACGGAAAATGCTCGAGCAGTTTCTGCCCTCGGTGGTGGAACACAGCTCCGCCACGGCCCGCATTGTGGTTGCCGACAACGCCTCCACCGACGACTCCGTGGATTTTCTGCGTGCCAACTATCCTCAGATACAGCTTGTTATAAACGACAAAAACTACGGTTTCGCCGAAGGCTACAACAAAGCCCTGGCCCAAGTGTCCGCCGACTACTATATAATACTGAACTCCGACGTGGAGGTAACACCGCATTGGATAGAGCCAGTGGTGGAACTAATGGAGTCCGACGACAAAATTGCCATCTGCCAGCCCAAGCTGCTTTCGCACATCAACCGCGACACTTTCGAATATGCGGGCGGCGCCGGAGGCTTCATCGACCGTTTCGGTTATCCTTTCTGTCGCGGAAGGGTGTTCAGCACTCTGGAAAAAGACGAGGGACAATACAACGACGTACGTGAGATATTCTGGGCATCGGGCGCGGCGATGTTTGTAAAAGCACCTGTCTTTCACGACCTTGGCGGCTTCGACGGCGATTTCTTTGCACACATGGAGGAGATTGATTTCTGCTGGCGTGCCAAAAATTACGGCTACAAGGTTATGTACTGCCCCGAATCCACAATTTTCCACGTGGGCGGCGGCACACTGCCTCCCAGCTCGCCTTTCAAGACATTCCTCAATTTCCGCAATAATTTCGCACTGCTATACAAAAACCTGCGCCGCCACTGTCTTGCCTACGTCTTCCCCGTGCGCATAGTCCTCGACTACGTGGCTGCAGTGCGTTTCCTTACGGAAGGCAAGCCCAAGGAGTTTTCTGCCGTGGTGAAAGCCCATTTCGCTTTCTACCGCATGTTGCCCAAGCTGACGAAAAAACGTCGCAAGATGGAACACCGCCGCGTGGGCGAGATTTATCGCGGAAGCATAGTTGTGGCCAACTACCTACTGAAAAAGTCCCGCTTTTCGATGTACAAAGAGGGAAAGTTTAGCAGGGGAAATGATTAAAAACAGAATATGGAAAATAAAGCAGAAAACACCGGCGACATCATAATTTACCAGACCGAAGACGGTTTGACAAAGATCAATGTTAATGTTCAAGGAGAAACCGTATGGCTTTCACTTGATTTGATGGCAGAACTTTTTCAGCGAGATAAATCCACCATCTCAAGACATATAAAAAACATTTTTAGCGAAGGAGAATTGTCGTCAAATTCAGTTGTTGCAAATTTTGCAACAACTGCTGCCGATGGAAAAACATATCAGGTGGATTATTATAACCTTGATGTAATAATTTCTGTTGGCTATAGAGTAAAGTCCATAAGAGGCACCCAATTCCGCATTTGGGCCACGCAACGGTTGAAGGAATACATGGTCAAAGGTTTTACCATGGACGATGAGCGGCTGAAAGGCAACGGCGGCGGCAATTACTGGAAAGAGTTGCTCGACCGTATCCGCGATATCCGTTCTTCTGAAAAGGTGTTGTATCGTCAAGTTCTTGACCTATATGCCACCAGCGTGGACTACAACCCCAAAAGCGATGAATCCATTCTGTTTTTCAAGATGGTGCAGAACAAACTGCACTATGCCGCCCATGGTCATACCGCCGCTGAAGTTATTTATGAGCGTGCCGATGCCGATAAACCTTTTATGGGACTTACCACATTCTCGGGAGAACTGCCTGCTTTGAAAGACATAGGCATTGCCAAGAACTATTTGAACGAAAACGAGTTGAAGATTTTGAACAACCTTGTTTCCGGTTATTTCGACATAGCAGAAATCAATGCGCTTGAGCACAAACCCATGTACATGAGCGACTATATCCGCCAATTGGATTCGGTACTTACATCAGGCAACAGACCTTTGCTTGAGGGCTCTGGCTCTGTTAGCCATGCAAAAGCTATGGAAAAAGCTACTGCCGAGTATCGCAAATATCAGAACAATACTCTTTCGCCCGTTGAGGAAGCCTATTTGGAAACCCTGAAAGCCACGGCCGAATTTGTGAAGAAAAACAAAAAAGGAAAGAAGCAATAAAACAACTCCCATCCTGGGATAATCTCTGTTCAACGAAAAGTGTTATTAATTACCCTTCTTACAGCTTCTTCACAGGGAAAGTGAAGTAAGTGTTGGGGTAGGGTTCGTCTTTGAGGGTGAAGTGCCACCATTCGCAATCATAGGGTTTGAAACCATGACGTAGCATTGCCGAGCGCAGTATCATGCGGTTGGCAAACTGTGCGGCGGTGATGGTGTCGTTTTCGCGGTACTGCTGTGTCGTGGGATTTCCGCCGCAGTCGGGATGGCTCTCGCGTCCGAACCAGTCGAAAGTGCCGCCCATGTCGAGTTCCTTGCCGGTAGTCATGTCGAAAAGAGTGAGGTCCACCGTGGAGCCGCGCGAGTGGCCGCTTTTCTCGGCAATATACTCCAGTTCGAATAGGCGGCTTTTGTCCACATTGGGATAGAAATAGCGTTTCATGGCGGTGTCGGCCAAATCGGCTCCCCAGCGCAAAAAATGATCCACAGCCATCTGCGGACGGTAGGAGTCGTAGATTTTCAGGCGGTAGCCCATGGCTTTGACGTCGTCGCTCACGGCGCGCAGACTGTCGGCGGCACGGCGGGTGAGCAGGGCTATGGGCTCCAGATACCCGTCGATGCGGGTGCCAACGAAATTGTAGGTGCTGTAGTAGCGTATCTCTTGAATAACATCGGGAGCGACGTCGGCAATAACCACAAAATCGGAGGTATTGTCTTCTGGCAAAGTTGCTTTGGGTGCGGAAGTGCTTCCGCAAGATACTGTTACTGTGCTAATAGCTACAGCTAACAAAATCGTAAAAAATCTGTATTTCATTGTATTATGTTTTAATATATTTAAAATAAACTATTTAATTTGTTGCAATGTTTTATAAACCAGTTCGGCGGTACCAATGCGGTAGCCCTCCGATTTGAACACCAGCTGCCGTTTGCCGTCCATTATGAAGATAAGCGGATAGTTGTCGCGGAAATACTGTTTTGTGTCGGAAAGTATTTTAGCCAAAAGGCCGTTGTCGTCGGTGGTTACCAGGGTGTTTTTCGGCAGATTCCAATGCTTTTTGTCGAACGGCTGCGTGAGTTTGTCCTTAGGGATTACCATAAGGATATTGCCGCCCCATTTCTCGAAAACCGCTTTCATGGCACCCAACTCCTTGAGGGTGTGTCGGGTAGGCTCTCGGTTGGGGTCGATGAAACACATCACAAGGGGCTTTTCCTTGGCCAGCTGCACAAGTGCCACCTCATTGCCGTCGATAGTGGCTTTGGTGTTTTCGGCGATATATCCGTACGACTGCCCTGCACGGGCTTCTAGCGGACGGATAACTATTTCCTTGGTTACGGTAGTGCCTTCGGGGATGTTGAAAAACTCCAGCCGCGAAAGGGTGGCGCCGTCGCTGTAGCGGTTGCCGGTGGAGAGCATGTAGTAACCCGCCTCAAGCTCCAAAGTTGCAGGGAATTTGGCCACGCGCGGGTCGTTCTCGTAGTCGAAGGTAACAAAGTCGCCGTTATCGAACTTGGCTATGGTGAAATGTGTCCAATACTGCGGCTTGAGGTCGGCATTGCCTTTGTAAACGAGTTTCAGTTTGCCGGTCTTGGCAGGTTCCTGCTTTTCGGCAAAGGAAACAATTTCCCATTTATTATCGTCATCATACACAAACAGTTGCTCCGTGGCATTGTCCATATAGGCAGGGATGCCGGCGGCACGGCAGGCGGCTATGAAGAAGATGTCGCGGCTGTGCGGGTCGGCGTGGCGGAGTTTGTAAACACCTACGGGTGAGATGGGGCAGCGGTAGTAGTTGCCGGTGTCGTCCACGGCGATGTGCTGTTCCGTCCAGCGGCGGAGGCTGTCTATGGTATAACCTTGGAAAACTTTCCCGAGTTCCTCGCGGTAAGGCCGCACCATCTCGTTGCTGATGCGTGCGGGCAGGAGGCCTTTTTTGTATATTTCATAGTCCCATCCTACAAAAATCATTGACGGAATAACACAATGCGCCTCCAACACATCTGCGGTAATGTCGCGTAAATCCTTATCACTGAAAGAACAAAGATAATCATATAAAACATTCCACTTCTCCCATGTTTCGTGACAAACATCCGGGTATAAATCAAATGCAACCGATTCCTCCCCTGCCAACTTCTCTTCCGCATGGTTGTTGATGAACTTAATAATCTCTGCATAATTGCCCTCGCTCTTGTGGATAATCTCCCAAGCCTGTTCATCGGAAAGGTTGGGGTTGGGTTTCATCTTTTGTTTGAAATTCTCCTTTGTCGGAAATGTCTGCCAATAGGCGTTGCGCAGGCTGTCCTCGTATTGCAGACGGCGGTTGTTGGCGGCCACCTCCTCGGGGGTTACGTCATCCTTCACTATCTTGCCGACAGGTGGAGTAACTTCCAGATTTTCAACATATTCCCTACCCTCTATGCGTGTCAGTTTTAACGCAATTTTGTCGCTTTGGCGCACGTCGATTTTAGCGTAGTCGTATTTGCCGTCCTTGCTTGCCCAAACCAGCAAATCGCCCAAGCCCGTGGTGAGCGAGGCACGGCCCTGTGCGTCGGTAACTGCCTCGGCAATAGGATAATACTCCGAATAGTTGTACAGCTTGAATTTCACCGTGGCTCCGGCAAGGGGCTTTCCGTCGGCATCGGCAACGGTGGCGGTGATTTTCCTGGTCTCGGCGTAGTTGGAGAGCATGTTTATCTTGGCGTAAAGACTGCCGTTGTAGTTTATCTCCTCCTCGCCCTTGTAGCAGCCGAAAGCGTTGGAATGCACCATCATGCAGCGGGTCGAGGGTATGGTAAACCACGCCATATTCAGTTTGGCGTCGGGCTCGCAGGCTCCGAGGTAGTACCATTTGCCGTCAACCCATACTTCAACCCATGCGTGGTTGTCGTCGCAGTGCGCCCAGCGCGGGGTGTAGCACTGTCGGGCGGGGATGCCCACGGCACGCAATGCTGTTACGGCAAGGGTGGATTCCTCGCCGCAGCGTCCCAATCCGGTGCGTATGGTGGCCAAAGGCGCGGAGGTGCGTATGTCGTTCGGACGGTAGGTAACTTTTTCGTGACACCAGTGGTTCACCTCCAAAGCGGCGTCGTACATGCTCATGCCTTTTACACGATATTTCAACTCGTTGAAAATGAACATTCGGGCGGTGTCGAGATTTTCGTTGTTCACACGATACACCAACACGAAATGGCGGAAGATGTCCTCCGGCACGGTGCGTCCCCATGCAAAGGTGTCGCGGGCGGCAAAGGCATAGCGCACCTGCTTGAGGAAGAAATTGCCGTCGTAATCGGCCAAATCGCTGTAAGGCATATAAGCGTAGAGGAACTGCATGGCCTCGCGCTCCTCGGTGCTGAGGTTACTGTCGAGGACGGCGAAAAGCTCTGTGGCACGGCCTTCGGCAAGAACCTTGCGGGCTTCGAAATCCTTTTCCACCTGCGCACGGTAGTCGGCGTCGGTGATTAAATGCGTCTCGCGGTGGCACGACACCGATAAAAGTGTCATAAATGCCGTAAAAAGAATTACATTACGCATGTTACTGATATTTTTTACATTAACATTAAAAGCACAAAAAAAGTATAAGTGTTTGCAAAAATTTTAAAGAGTTTTGCTTTATTCCTTAATATTGGACTGATTTTTCAACAGCCTCGAAGAGGCTGAATTTCAATAACACCGAACAAGCGAAGCGCAGTGCGGTGACAAAAAAGTCTATCTACCAGCGTCTCGGAGAGACGCGACAAGGAGAAGGTTTGGCAAAAATCAGTCATACGTTGTATAAGAGCGATTCCGAATTTCAAGTACCTAAATTCCAGTTACAAGTGCAACACTAGGTAGAAAAAAAGAGCACCAAATATTTGGTACTCTCAGGTAAAATGACTACTTTTGTGTTGCCTTATG
>CAJOEN010000002.1 GCA_905233475.1 uncultured Bacteroidales bacterium | reverse complement strand
TCTTTGAAAAAGCAAGCCCCTCAGATAAGACCGTCTATTTATTTGCTTACTACATATACTTTTATGAGGTTTTTCAAAAGTTTTCTCGGACACCAATAAAAAAAAATACTCAAATTGTTATGGTATATATACTTTGCACATCCCACTATTCAATGCAATAGGAATCCATTCATATTTTTGGAATCTTTTTTCTATCGTAATACCCCAACAAATACCTACTGAATTTATTTCTTTTTGAATGTTTTCCTCCGTTATTTCATCAGGTAAAAGGTGAGCGTTGTGTTGGTTAACCCAACAATTCCATGCTTCGCTTTCAATAAATCGTTTTTTCCTCTCTTCAAATGGCAAAGTATTTGGCAATATTTTATTCAAACGGTATTTCGCAAGTTCCCATATCAACATAACTCGTTGAGCTGGATCCTGTTTTTGTCTTTCAAATGCAGCTGCTAACAAAGAAATAAATTCAGGCTCATTTAATTCTGGCTGCTGTTGCCAATAATTATTCAAAGCTTCATTTTCGGCTTGTTGTATTTTCTCTATACGTTTATAATCAGCATCTTGGTATGTAACGACAAAAGGACTTTCACTTTTCTGCGGTTGATTCCCATACCACAAAAGTCCTGGTTTTGGAGGTTTTACGGCAAACAAAGCAGAGCCCATACTATAATCTTGCTTGCTCAAATCTTTATATGTCGTCACCCAAGAGTCTTTTCGATAATATAAATTCAACAAATAAAGTGCTGCCAAGGCTTGTAAAAACGCCTTGATATTTCCCATCGATAGTGATCCGTATCGATCATGCTTAACAGCCTGATACGCTCTTTCCCAATAGGTCCCTCTTCTTTTGTGAGCTTCTTTCAATGGACGCAACTCTCGGTTTTCTTCTTTTGTTAGATTAAAAAACGGAGCCACAACAAGCACCCGTTTATCATGAGTTTCCCATTTTATATCAATCAGCTTTAGACAATCTTCATCAAAGAAAATTGAATTATCCCCTCTGGGTTTAGTTCCACCATTTTCATAATATAACTCTTTGGAAATGGCTTCTATTTGTACACAACAACGAACCAACAAATCTGAAATATAAGGTGAAAATGTCATTAATTGCGATTCGCAGGGCATAACGGATTCCTTCCCTCCTTGATTAGTGGTGATCTCATCCGTTACAAAAATGTATTTGGAGACATTTATGACCTCTTTTTCAAGATTCAAGTATGTCTGCCAAAAAATATCCGACTTTTTCATTTATTCATAATTTATTGATCCATAATTCTATTACTTGTCAACACATTTCTTTCTATTACTTCCAAAAACAGTTTTAGTCTATTACTTCTGTAGTTAGCGGATTGCCTCTCCATTCGAACAAACGAGCGACAATAGCTTGTATCGAACGGTTCTGAAGTTTATATACCATGGGTTTCTCTATATACTTATCCTCAGTGGCATTATACGATAGATGATCAGCCTCATTATGAATAGCATTGACAATATTAAACACTTCAGGCATTTCATATCCATTGTCAGCACAATATTTCATCTTATTCTTTGTCATGCATTCATCTACCATTCCGTCCTTCAACTCTTGTGACGGCAACTTTTCATACATAATCTTCTCGACCCGCAATCTAACAGCTAATGCCACCGCATAAGGGTCATAGACAGCCACTCCACTCAGATACTTGTTTATTTCATCAATCAAAATACTATGTAATACTACAGTCCTACCCCATGTCGGTTTTAGATGATGATTTTGCTTTAAAGCATTAATGTCAGTACAATAATCTACTATTACTGGATTGTAATGAAATAAGTCATGAGACAACTTATTATATAAAGCAGATTGCACTGCATCTTTACGATCAAGGCACTGCCGAAATGAAATGAAAGCCTTCATTTCTGGGCTTGCAGTAGGCTGGGTATTGAACAAATACACATGGTTAATCTTTTTATCGGTAAAAATATAATTCTTAAAAGTATATGGATTCAAATGTGTCAAAATACAAAGATATAATTTATTGGTGTCAAATTTCAGGAAATTGGTCAAGAAACATTGGGCCGCGATAACATTTGCGTCATCAAGATAATCGAAAACTTCATCAATGATAAGCATATGTTTTTTCCCATTATTTATAGAGGTCTGAAACCTTAGCATCTTAGCAACAAAAGTCACAATATCTCTTTGACCATTTGATATTTCATCAGCTTGTGGGAAATGAACTATTAGTTTTCCGTTCGTTTCCTCTGTGTGTATCTGTTTCCATGTTAAATCCAATAACAAGAGATTCCGATCCACATGCTCTCGGTATTTCTCGTATTCTGTTCGTTTATTAGCTTTTCTTATGGCATCTTTATTATTATCCCAGAAAAAGAGTAGTTGAAAGATTAGGATAAAACTTGCCAAAGAAGTATTGTCATCTGCATATTTTGAAAAGACTGACTTAATATTACAATAAACATCATTGTTCTCTAAAGAATCAAACCAACCTTCGTCAATCTGCCCTACCACAATATCCTCCCGTCCTTTTAGCGTAGCAATATGGGCAATTACTTCATCTACCAACTGTTTCCTCCCTTTGGCTTGATAAAAAGAAGTCAACAATCTGCCGTTCGCTTCGATAACTCTCCAAAATTCTCTATCTTGAAAAACTGCCATATTTGGCAAAATTTTACCATTTATGCCAAACGTACGGCGTATTTCAGTAATCCTATAAATTGGTTGAACTTCGGGAGGTATGCTCGAAACCAATTCAACATCAGATATGTCCAAATAACCGGAAACGGACGTAAACTTCCCCATATTATGTTGAGTGGTTCCTGGGGTTAAACCTGCATTTATTACATATACACTTAACCTTGAGGCTATTTCGTTCTTTTCTTTCGTGGCAACTAAAACATCTGTATCAAGGGTAATGCATAGTTCAGCCTCAAGTGTATCATCTTTATGATACATGTTCTCTTTTTCAACTTTGAGAGAACGTGGTAACAATGAAGCAAATGCTGTTGCTAATGAGGATTTGCCACTGCCATTTGGGGCATAGAGAATGTTGACTTTGTTCGTTTTTAATTCAAGATCAATACTTGTAGCAGGATCACCATAACCCTTAATGTTCTTTATCGTAATATTGGTAATCATTGTTCCTTCTTTTTTCAATCATTACGGCAAATAATGTACTTTTCTTATTCGGTAAAATCCATTAGACAATTTGGGCCTTCTAAAGCCGTCAAAACCATCATTCTTCCTCTTCACCTCATCTGCCAAATACCTTGCGTCCCATACTCCATCTCCCTCATGAATTCATCGGCCACATACAAGTCTCCATAAAGGTAAAGGCCCGTGGACTTGTCATGCAGATCGGCGCAAGTCTGGCTTTCGTAAAACAGTTGCAGGGCTTTCACAGGTTCAATATTCAGTCGTTTGGCTAACTCCACCGAGATGGCGCCAATGCGGTTGCTCATGATAATCTCCTGTACTACAGGCGATTTTACAGGGTCTTCAGACTGTTTCTGTTCCATCGAAAATCAAATATTTGTCTGTAAATACCTGCGAAAGCAGGCACATTTGGTTGTTAGGCTGGTGCTGCGAAAGACGCATCAGAGCGGTGTCCTCGTCCATCAGACCTGCCATATAGAGGTTAACGGTGTCAACCACTCTGTCGTTGGCCACTCCGCCTTCAATATAATCGTAGTTGTCGGCCACAGGCTCACCACGACGGCTGGCCACAATAAATTGCAACCAATCCCTATCGTATGCCTTGAAAACCTTACAGCGCGCCCCATCCAAAATAGCATCGCGATTTAGACGATATCTATTTATAATGGGGACTGCATTTCTGCGGTCAGATACTTGAGTGGCCCATTCGACAGCCTGTTGGCGTATGTCTGTAACATAAAAGCCTTGGCCAAAATCCAAATTACGACGGCCGTATTTGCAGGTAGGGTGCTCTACCTTTTCGGTTCCTCCGTGATATACAATTATTTCACTCATTTTCCATTCTCCCAATTGTTCATACATTCGACCAATACATCGGCAATATTTTCTCTGCTCTCACTGTGAAGCGTCTCGTAGTGAGGGAGTATAAATCGTTCTATCAGGGCCACGCGCTTCATCCGCTGATATACTTCCTTATAGGAAGTGTTGAGTCGTCTGGCGGTGGTTTCAATACATGTGGCCACGAATGTCATCACCACCTGTGTCTTTGATATTTCTACAATATTCTTCATAACGCATAATTCAAAATTGCAAAGATACATTTCTTTTTTCATTTTACAAAATTCTCTTGTTGAAAAAACTTTCAAAAAAAAACAATTATTGCATAATCATTCTGCTTCTGTATAATAATCAAGATTTCCATTCCCTAAAGATTAAATATACGATGTTAAATCACATTTTTTGCGGCGTTTGGAAAAGATTTTGTATCTTTGCAGATTGATAACGTGGAAAATCCACTACAAAAGACGTTGTTATTTATCGAATTATGAGAAATCTATTATTACCATTTGCCGTTCTGTTGGCCTGTAGCACATCGCTATTGGCGCAATCGCGCGGCTCGGTGCAAATTTCTGGCGACACCAAAGTCAGCGAATTAGTAGAAAAACACATAGAGTTCAACGAAAAAGTGAAAACCGTGCCCGGCTACCGCATACAAATAGCCAAACTGTCGGGCGTAAACTCCAAGTCCCAGGCTTTTGCCCAAAAACAGCAGTTTCTGGAGGAATACCCCGAAATGACCGCCTACATTATTTTCGACGAACCTAATTTCAAAGTAAAGGTGGGCGATTTCGTAACACGTCTGGACGCATACGTATTTATGCAGAAGATAAAAAACACTTACACCAGTTCCACCATAATAAAGGACAACGTTTATCCGATACGCTGGAACCCCGAAGACTTCATACCCGAAGACGACTTGGAACAATAAGCCCATACTGCCGCAACCTCCCAACACCCGAACAAAACACCCTCTGCCATGTACGAGATTGACGAAATACACGAAGCAAAAGTAATTGAAGAAAAATACCAGCAACTTATAGCCTTGTGCAACAATGTCCACAAACTCACCACCGATGAGGCGGACAGTATCTTCAGGGCTTTCTCCATAGCCCGGAAAGCACATTCCAACGTGCGTCGAAAATCCGGCGAACCTTACATTCTGCACCCATTAGAGGTGGCAACAATAGCCGTCAAGGACATAGGCATAGGTCCCGTTGGCGTGGTGTGCGCCCTGCTCCACGATGTAGTTGAGGACACCGACATAACCCTCGACGAACTCCGCTCCGTATTCGGGGACCGCGTAGCAAAAATCATCGACGGACTGACCAAGATTTCCGACGTGTTCGACATGCAGATACAGTCCGTGCAAGCCGAGAATTTCAAAAAGATACTGCTTGCCATGGCCGACGACGTGTACGTTATTCTGCTCAAACTCTGCGACCGTCTGCACAACATGCGCACCCTCGACTCCATGGAAAACACCAAACAGCTGGCAATATCGTCGGAAACACAGTTTCTGTACATACCGCTGGCTCACCGTTTGGGACTTTATTCAATAAAAAGCGAGCTCGAAGACCTGTGCATGAAATACACCAATCCACAGGAATATTTCCGCATAAAAGCACTGATTGACGACTCCAAAGTGGATCGCGACCGCTATATCGACGAGGTGAGCCTCCCTATACGCGAAGTACTCGATGCACGCGGATACAAATACACCATGAGCGGACGAGTAAAATCCATCTACTCCATCTGGAGCAAGATGGTGCGCAAAGGAGTGCCTTTCAACGAAGTATATGACGTTTTTGCAATACGTATAATACTTAATGTCCCCACCGAAGTGGAAAAAGAGGAGTGCTTCCGTGTCTATTCCATAATAGCGTCGATGTTCCGTCCAAATCCAGAGCGTTTCCGCGACTGGATAACAACACCCAAGGCCAACGGCTACGAATCGCTACACACCACCGTTATGGGACACGGGGGAAAATGGCTCGAAGTGCAGATACGAAGCAAACGCATGGACGAAATTGCCGAAAAAGGCATGGCGGCGCATTTCCTTTATAAGGAAAACCACCCCGAAGAGGAAATCCACAACGACATTGTGGAAAACTGGCTGCGCCAGATACGTGAGAACCTCGACAATTCCGACAAAAATGCCCTCGACTTTGTTGAAGATTTCAAACAAAGCCTCTACACCAAAGAGATATACCTTTTCACACCTAAGGGATATATGATAACCCTGCCTGCAGGTTCGTCGGTGTTGGACTTTGCCTTTGCCATACATACCGAACTGGGGCTCAGCAGCATGGGTGCCAAGGTAAATTCCAAAGTTGTGCCCAACGGCTACATACTGCGTAGCGGAGAACAAGTGCAGATACTTTCGTCGAAAAAAGTACAACCATCCGAGGAATGGCTGTCGTTTGTAAAAACCACCCACGCAAAAATCGAGATTAAGAAATATCTGCGGGAGCAAAAAAAGACCTTCCGCGACGAAGGGGAGAAAAAACTCCACAACATATTGTCGTCCCTGCCACAAAAGGACAGTGCGGCAAATATAGAGAAAATAAAGAAATACTTCCATATAGAAGACGACCTCGACCTGTATTACAAAGTGGCCAGCAACGAAATTACCAAGAACGATGTGGAACGCAGTTTGGAGGACTCCAAATCGCCTTGGCTTATGTTGCTCTCGCCATTCAAGTCGCTGCTCGGCGGAAAGGACGACACCCGCAAAAGCAACACAGACAATACTTTCTCCAATACCTTGCTCAAGGAGCAATACCAATACGATTTCGGCAACATTCTGCTCGACGCGAAATACGGCAGCCTGAAACCCGAACCTGCAAAATGCTGCAACCCCGTACCGGGAGATGACGTGATTGGGTTTGTGGAAAACGACAGAATTGTGGTACACCGCACCAATTGCCGTGCCGCCATTGAAGAAATGGCCACCCACAAAAACCGTATAGTGAAAGCCAAATGGCGCAAGGGCGAAGATGTGTCGTTCCTTGCGGCAATTGAGATAACCGCCATCGACCGCCGAGGCCTACTTCAAGACCTAACACGAGTAATTTCCGAGGAAATGTACCTCAACATCCGGGGCATAACCATAGAAGGAAGCGAAGGCGTGGGCAAAGGGCTTATAATGGTCTATGTGTCGAACCTCGACGACCTCAACAACCTGATACAGAAACTACAAAACGTGGACGGCATAGAAAACGTGAAAAGAATCTGAGTTTTTGCCTAATTTACACCGCAGCAGTTTTTTATTTCTCTGCAAATGTGTTTAATTCAATAATTTTATGTAAATTTGCAAAAACGCGTGTTTTATATTTTAATCTGAATATCAACAATATATAATAAAAAAAACATGAAACCGACACTATTAGTTCTTGCCGCAGGCATGGGTAGCCGCTACGGAGGGCTTAAACAACTCGACAAAGTTGGCCCGAACGGCGAAACCATCATGGACTACTCCATACGCGACGCCATACGCGCCGGATTCGGCAAAGCGGTGTTTGTGATACGCCACAGTTTCGAAAACGAATTCCGTCAGATTTTTACCGAACAACGTTTCGACAACAAAATCGAGATACAGTACGTATTTCAGGAACTCGACAAACTTCCCGCCGGATTTTCCGTACCCGAAGGCCGCGAAAAACCCTGGGGCACCAACCACGCCATACTCATGGCCAAAGACGCTATTCATGAGCCTTTCGCCATCATCAACGCCGACGACTTCTACGGTCAGGATGCCTTTAAAGTAATGGGCGACCACCTTCGTACCCTCGCCAACAGCAGTGGAAAATACTGCATGGTGGGCTACCGCCTCGAAAACACCCTGTCGGAAAACGGTTCCGTGTCGCGCGGCGTGTGCAATATCGATAGCAACGGAAACCTCGTGTCCATGACCGAACGCACAGCCATATCGCGTACCGCCAACGGCATAGAATACACGGACAGCGACAGTTCCACACACCCCCTGCCCAACGACGCCATAGTATCCATGAACCTATTTGGTTTTACACCCGATTATTTCGAAAAATCGGAGAAACTGTTTGTGGAATTTCTCAAAACCTCGGGACAGGAGCTAAAATCGGAATATTACATACCCTTTGCAGTAAACACCTTTATCAACAACGGTAGTGCCACAATGCAGGTGCTGACAACCACGGCACGCTGGTTCGGCGTAACCTACAAGGAAGACCGTCCGATGGTGGTGCGCCGCCTACAGGAGCTTCACCAACAAGGCATTTATTGATATGAACTGGCTAAAAAGGCTTTTCTGTAAAGGCGAATCCGCTGCAAACACCGACAATACAATGAAATACCTTATAGTTGGGCTTGGCAACATCGGTAGCGAATACGAAGGCACACGCCACAACGCTGGCTTTATAGTCGCCGACAGGCTTGCCGACGACCTCGGGTGCAACTTCGTCCTATCGCGACACGCCTACCGTGCCGAGGCAAAATACAAAGGCCGCCCGCTGGTAATCATAAAACCCACTACCTACATGAACCTCAGCGGTAAAGCCGTAAAGCACTGGATGTCTGTAGAAAAAATACCGAAAGAGAACATACTTGTAATCGTTGATGACCTCGCCCTGCCAGTAGGCACATTAAGGCTAAAAGGCAAAGGCAGTGCCGGTGGACACAACGGTCTAACCGACATTGAACAGTGCCTCGGCACACAGGAATACGCACGGCTTCGTGTGGGCATAGGCGACAATTTCCCGAAAGGGCGACAAGTGGATTTCGTGTTGGGGAAATTTTCCGACTCCGACCTCGCCACCATCAACGAAAAAGCCGACACCGCCTGCGAAATTGTCAAATCTTTCACTACCATAGGCATAGAACGCACAATGAACTACTTCAACAAAAAATAAAATCCCGTGAACCTGACCATCGACATAGGCAACACCCGCACCAAATACGCCGTTTTCGACGGAGATTCTATAGTTGTTTCGGGCATATTGGAAAACCTCGAACACTACACCCAACTATTAAAGAAACACCCCATTACCGCCGTCATAACCTCTTCGGTAGGTCAAAACACTGATTTTCAGCTACAAACTCCAAAAAACATACATTTTCACAGCCTAACTCCATCCTTGCCTTTGCCCGTATCCATCGACTACCAACCCCCGACAACCCTCGGTGCCGACCGCATTGCCGCCTGTGTGGGAGCCGCCGCGATTTTTCCATCGCGGAACTGTCTCGTAATCGACGCCGGAACCTGCATAACCATCGACTTTATCGACAGCAAAGGTACCTACAGGGGCGGTGCCATTATGCCGGGACTTTCCATGAAATTTGAGGCACTACATACTTTTACAGAAAAATTGCCGTTATTGCACTTGTCGGACATTTGCGGACTGCCCGATAAAAACGGAAAAAGCACGGAACAGTCCATATTGTCGGGCGTTGCAAACGGCACGGCATTCGAGATAAACGGTTTCGTAAACGCTTATAAGTCCACTTTCGACGACCTGCGAATATTGATAACCGGAGGCGATGCCGCAAAAGTGTCGGAATTTACCGTTCACAGCCATTCGCACATAAAGGACTTGACACTTATTGGATTAAACAAAATATTGGAATACAATGAGAAACAAAATATATAGTATAATGGCAGTGGCGTTTATCGCCGCCGCAAGTTGGGGCGCAAAAGCCCAAAACGGCCTCAATTCGCCCTATTCGCAATTTGGCATAGGCGAGATAAAAAGCCCCTACACCAACCCTATTACCAATGCCTTGGGCGGATTGTCGTACACAGTGCGCAACAATTTCTCAATAAACAGCAACAATCCGGCATCGTACTCTGCCATCGACACCAACTCGTTTGTCTTCGACTTCGGCATGGTATTCGATTTCGAACACCTTTCCACCAACAGTCAAAACTACAGCGACGCCAACGGTAACCTATCGCACTTGGCCATCGGACTACCTATAACACGTTGGTGGAAAACCAGCCTCGGACTTGTGCCGTGGTCAGATTTGAACTACAAAACAACCATTGTAGCCCCCGACAGCAATCTCGGCAACACGACAACCGTTTTCGACGGCAGCGGCGGAATCAATAAAATATACTGGGGACACGCTTTCAGCATAACTCCAGCACTTTCGGCAGGTTTCAACGCCAACTTCCTTTTCGGGAACATTTCGCGTGCAATAACCTACTCCTTTGATTCCACTTACGCCCTCAATTCACGCAAACAAAAAGAGACGGTTGTCAAAAATTTCTCACTCGACTTTGGTTTGCAATACGTTATGCCTTTAGGCAACGACAACTCCCTGAGTTTCGGCCTCACCTACTCCTGCCCTTTCAAACTCAATGTGGACGACAAAGCTACCATATACACTTTCTCCACCAAAGGCATAACCGAATATGTTGCCGACACAGTGTTCCCAACAGAGAATTATACAAGTACCCTGCAACTGCCGTCGGTAGTGGGATTGGGGGTGGCTTTCACCAAAAACAACAGATGGACAATCGGCCTCGACCTAACCTACTCACAATGGAGCGGTGCAAAATACATCGAAAACACTACAAAAAACATTTTCGGCGATTGGAACGCCATAGAATATGTGGACAACTACCGCATGGCCATAGGCTTTGAACGCAAAAGCGACCGCAACGCATCCAAATACTACCAACGAATGTCGTATCGCGCCGGAATACACTACGAAAGCGGCAAAACCGAAATCCTCAGCACACGTATCAACGACTACGGCATACACGCCGGAATGTCGTTCCCTGTAAGGAAAATGAAATCTTTCATAAACTTCAGCATACAGTACGGCAGCTACGGCACCACCGACCTCGTGCGCAAACAGTATCTGCAACTCGGACTATCGCTTTCCACAAGCGACACTTGGTTCAAAAAACGTAAGTATGAATAAAAACAGTTACAAACAAAAAAATAATATTATAACGCATAAATAAAATGAAAAAATTATCATTCATAGGACTGGCATTCGCCGCTTCACTGCTCCCGATCAACGCCAACGCCCAAAAATACGGCGCAACCCCCGAAGATAGTATCAAATGCATACAAAACATATCGGTGTACGGCGACTTTTACAAACAAAAAGATTACGAAAGTGCCTATTCTCCTTGGAAGGAGATAATAACCAACTGTCCGCAAAGCAGCGAAAACGCCTATATACGCGGAGTAACAATCCTTAAAAACCTTATAGCCAAAAAGGACATCACCCCCGCACGCCGCGACACTCTGATAGAAGAGTTGTTCGCACTTTACGACATTCGCATACAGTATTTTGGCGACGAAGGCACAAACAAAGCACGTAAAGCCGCCGACATAGAGACCTACAGAGGCAAAAAGGCCGTGGAAACCTACTACCCCATCTATGCCGAAGCAATAGCAGCAGGTAAGGAAAAAGTTCCTGCCAACTACATACTGAAATATTTCGAAGCTACAATAACATACGTTACAGTGGCAAAAAAAGCCGACATAGACCTTATCGTGGACAACTACAACACCGCAAGCACCCTGTTGGACAAACAGTTGGCCGACAATCCCAACAACGCCGAAAAAATCAACCCATGTATAGCCAACATAGAAGCCCTGTTCGCACCCTACGCCACTTGCGACAAATTAGATGAGATTTTCACCAAGAAATTCGAGGCAAATCCCGAAGACACACTGTTACTTAGAAAGATATGCAACCTGCTCGAATCCAAAAAATGCATGGAGTCCCAACTCTATTTCAACGCCACCGAGCAGCTGCACAAACTTGCCCCCAGCCCACAAACAGCCTATCTTATGGGCAACCTCAACTTTGCTAAAAAGCAATACTCCAAAGCCGCTGAATACTTCCAAGAAGCCGCAAACAACCTTACCGAGGACAAGGACAAATACAAAGCCTACATACGTCTGGCCAACGCCTACTCTGCAGCACACAGCTACGCCGCCTCGCGCAGCGCCGCATACAAAGCCGCCAACCTCGACCCCACATCGGGCGAACCTTATATGATAATAGCCAACCTCTACGCAGCGTCGGCAGGTTCGTGTTGCGGCGACAGCCCCGTAATGAAACGTGTGGCATACTGGGCGGCTGTTGATAAAGCCGTAAAAGCTCGCAACGTTGATAATTCGCCTGAAATACAGGAACGTGCCAGCAAATTTATAGGCACATACTCAGCACATTTCCCAAAGAAAACCGACGCCTTCATGGAAAACATAATAGATGGACAATCGTTCTACGTGGGCGGATGGATAGGCGAGACAACCACCGTAAGAACACGCAACTAAACCGTGACACACAACAAAAACATACACAACGTGGCACAACTCCTCCAAATGGCAGGGGTTGTGTCGCTTTTATCGCTATCCCTGTCGTGCAGCAACGACATAAACCACATAAAGTTCTTCGACAAAAAAGAAATACCGCTACAAACCCTCAGTAACACAGAGATACTGCGTAGCAAAAGCGGCGATGTGCAGGTGAGGATTACAGCTCCCGAAATACACAAATTCGATGGCGAAAAAGCCCGCACCGAATATCCGAAAGGCATTCGCCTCGATTTCTACGACACCGACAAAAAGATAAAATCCTCGCTCTCGGCAAAATACGCAATAGACTGGGAACGCAACAAACAAATAATAGCCCGCAACAACGTTGTTGTAATAGACTACCAATCGGGCGACACCACATATATGGAAACCCTTGTGTGGGACCGCAACAACAAAAAAATATTCTCCAACCACCCACTTATGTCGGTAAACGGCCAGCGTGTAACCTACGGCGACGGCTTTGTGTCCGACGAAAAACTTGAAAACCCCATAATTCTGCGCCAACGCGGAACCATAGAATGGGACGACGAGGAAACAGAAAACGAACAAGAGGCAACCGACTAAACCCAACCATCATGAGCAAGGACGACCCTCGCAATCCGGCATTCATGCATTTCTCGCAATCCGAAAAACGTGGGTTCTTCATACTTCTATCCATGCTCACCGTAGCAATCGTCTTTTTTATATTACGGCCTATGGTGATGAAACACAAGAGCGGGACGGCGGATTTCAGCGATTTCGAAAAAACTATAGTACAATACAAAGACAGCATATCGAACGGCTTTGATTCCAATGATTTCCGTTATTTCAACAATAATACCCAAAACCGCTCTTTCGGCAGGAAATTGACACCTTTCAATTTCGACCCCAACACCCTAACGGCGGAAGGTTGGGTAAAGATGGGCTACAGCCAAAAACAGGCGCAAGCCATTGAAAATTATCGCAATAAGGGCGGAGTGTTCCGTAAAAAAGAAGACTTGAAAAAGATTTTCTTCATCGATGAAGACGACTTCCAAATACTTGAACCATATATTGTTATAGAAAAACTACCCGAAAGGGAGCGTACATACGAATGCACCACCTCGAGCACAGCCCGCACTACCGACACAAAGAAGATGGAGCTTAACACCGCCGACACCAACGACTTAAAAGAACTTCGCGGCATAGGTAGCGGATACGCCAAACGCATTGTGAAATACCGCGAACGTCTGGGCGGTTTCTGCAAACCCGAACAGCTGCTCGAAGTTTACGGCTTTACACAGGAGTTGTACGAAAAAGTGGCACCACACATCATCATCGACAGCGACGAGATACGAAAAATAAACCTCAACACCGCCACAATAGACCAACTAAAACGGCACCCCTATCTCGACTACTATCAAGCCAAAGCCATTGTAAACTACCGCGAAAGAACTGCCAAGTTCGCCACCGTAAACGACCTGCTCAAAACCAAGCTTATTTACCCGGAAACTTTCGAAAAAATAAAACCTTATTTGGTTGTTCAATAAATAATAAGTATATTTGCAAATCGTAATGTTTAACATTTTGCAAGTGCAAGTATCTGAAAAACAACGCATCAATGAAATTCGAAGCACAACAAATAGCACAAAAACTTGGCGGAGTGGTGGAAGGAGACCCCAAAGCCGAAGTTTATAAACTATGTAAGATTGAAGAGGGCGAGAAAGGCGGACTTTCGTTTCTGGCCAACCCCAAATACACCCACTATATCTACCAGACACAAGCCTCAATAGTTATAGTAAACAAAGATTTTGTGGCCGAACAACCAGTGCACACCACCCTGATACGCGTAAACAATGCATATATGGCTTTCGCACAACTACTTAGCATGTACAACGATATTCAACAGAATAAGGGCGGGATTTCGCAATTGGCGTTCATACACCCTTCGGCAAGGATCGGCGAGAACTGCTACATTGGTGAATTTGCATATATAGGCGAAAACGTTGTAATAGGCGACAACTCAAAGATATATCCCCAAACCTACTTGGGCGACAATGCACAGATTGGCAAAAACACGACACTTTTTGCCGGGGTCAAAGTGTATTGCAACAACATGATAGGCAACAACTGCATTCTGCACTCGGGAGCCGTGATAGGTGCCGACGGATTCGGTTTTGCGCCGAAAGCCGAGGGTGGCTACGACAAAATAGCTCAAATCGGTAACGTAATTATCGAAGACAATGTGGAAATTGGTGCCAACACCTGTATCGACCGTGCCACATTAGGCTCCACCATCGTCCACAAAGGGGTAAAACTAGACAACCTTTGCCAGATAGCACACAACGTGGTGGTAGGAGAAAACACCGCCATGGCCTCACAAAGCGGTGTGGCCGGCTCGTCGAAAATAGGAAAAAACTGCATAATGGCCGGACAAGTGGGCATTGTGGGACACATCGAAGTTGGCGACAACGTTACCATAGCCGCACAGTCGGGAGTAACAAAAGCAGTACAATCCAACAGCATAATGCTTGGCTCGCCGGCACTGCCCATCGACAAAATGCGCAAAATTTACGTTTACGAACGCAAATTGGAGGAAATGGCCAAGCGTATAGCCGATTTAGAGAAAAAAATCAACGACAAATAAAGGTTTTTCGCAAACCAAACAGCAGTAAAAAGTACCCAACAAAAAATGAAACTAACCGTTATCAACGGTCCCAACCTAAACATGTTGGGCAAACGCGAGCCCCACATCTACGGCAACGAGAGTTTCGAAAGCTTTTTCGAGACACTGAAAGCCGATTTCCCCGAGGTGGAACTATCTTATTTCCAAAGCAATATCGAAGGCGAGATTGTGGACAAAATCCATTCTGTGGGCTTTTCCTGCGACGGCATAATAATAAACGCCGGCGGCTACTCCCACACCTCGGTGGCCATTCGCGACGCTTTGTCGGCAGTATCCGCACCCGCCGTAGAAGTACATATAAGCAATGTGTTCGCCCGCGAGGATTTCCGCCAAACCTTGCTCCTCGCTCCAGTATGCCGTGGTTGCATAACCGGATTAGGACTGCAGGGATACCGTTTGGCTGTGGAAAGTTTTATGGAAAAAAAATAAAAAAATCATCCAATTTTCGAGGAAAATTTGGTAGAACAAGAAAAAATCACTATCTTTGCAAACTGCAAGTTTAAAACAGAAAATAACTTAAACAATTAAAACATAATAAATTATGCCAGCAAGAATAAGATTGCAACGTCATGGTAAAAAGAATCAACCTTTTTATCACATAGTAGTTGCGGATGGTCGTGCACCACGAGACGGAAAATTCATCGAGAAACTGGGAACCTACAATCCCATGAAAAACCCAGCTGAGATAACTCTCAACATCGACAGCGCCGTAAATTGGCTCAAAAACGGAGCCCAGCCCAGCGACACTGTTCGCCGCATTATGTCGTACAAAGGTGCGCTTCTGAAACGCCACCTCCAGATAGGTGTGGAAAAAGGAGCTATCAGCCAAGAACAGGCCGACGCGAAATTCAACAAATGGCTTGAGGAAAAAGAAGCCAAGATAAACAGCAAACGCAATAGCTTGGAAACCGAAGCTCGCAACGCCAAAAAGACACGTTTAGAAGCCGAAGCCAAAGCCAACGAAGCCAAAGCAGCAGCAGTAGCCGCCAAGAAAGCCGCCGCCGCTGAAGCCGAAGCTCAGGCCAAAGCAGCAGCCGAAGCAGAGGCTGACGCCGAAACCGAAGCCGCTACAGAACAACCGGCCGAAGAAACTCCGGCACAAGAATAAACTTATAAACGGCAAACATAAAATAGCGGATAAAAACGTTTTATCCGCTATTTTTTATGGTTACGGCAAATAGCTTTCTGCCTTAGGCAGGAAAAAATCCACCGGATTTACAAGATTTATTCACAGCATTAGATAAAAACTCAAAGGCGTTCACTAATAAATTTGTATTTCGTTCGCCGAAGGCGAAAAGGGGGAATAAAAAAATAGAAATTGTATAATATGTAAGAACGATGGACAAAAAAGACTGTTTCAACCTCGGCAAAATAACCAAACCAGTAGGACTGAAAGGCGAGGTGGTGTTTTTCCTCGATGTGGACGAACCCTCCTACTACGCCTCGCTCGACTCCGTATTCGTCGAGGTGAAAAACCATCTTGTGCCATATTTCATCGAAAGCATACGCATAAACGGCAACAAGGCCACCGTCAGGTTCGAAGGCATAAACCGCGAAGAATCCCTCGCCCTTATCGGTTGCGAACTGTACCTTCCTTTGGAACTGTTACCAAAACTCACCGGAAAGAAATTCTATTTTCACGAAATAATAGGCTTCCGCGTGGTGGACAGCCAAAAGGGGGACATAGGCACCGTAGCCTCGGTTATAGACTTCCCGGCACAACCGCTCTTCCAAATTACCAACAATGGAACGGAAATTCTGCTACCGATAATCGACCAGCTTATAGACGATGTGGACAGGGCAAACAAAACCATTTCCGTTACCGCTCCCAACGGCCTTATCGACATATATCTGAAAAATTAGTTGATAAAAAACAAATAATACGTCACAATAAATATATAATTTTTTCAAAAAATAACGTACTTTTGCAAAAAGCAAGCAGGATGACATTTTATCCCGCATGCAAAACTAACATATTGATAATCAAACCATAATCATCATTCCTATGGCAGAAACAGAAGATACCAGAAACACCAAGACCCGCTACTCGGACGAGGAGTTGGCCGAATTTCGCGAGATAATCGAGAAGAAACTCGAAAAAGCCAGAAAAAATCTCGAACTACTGAATGAGGCTGTGGCAAATTCCGCCGATGACGTTAGCGACACCTCGCCCACGTTCAAACTACTGGAAGACAGTGGCGAAGTTCGCTCCAAAGAGGAGAACGCAAGGCAAGCCGTACGCCAGCAGAAATTTGTGAAAGACCTCGAGGCCGCCCTCGTGCGAATCGAAAATAAGACCTACGGTATTTGCAGGGTTACCGGTAAACTGATACCTAAAGAGCGTTTGCGCATTGTGCCTCACACCACCATGTCGGTTGAAGCCAAGCTACAACAGAAAAAAACGAACCGGAATTAGGATTTGGTTCGGAATTAGGAGAGCGGAATTGGGAGGTGCCGGTTGGAAGTCCCTCCACAGAAGTTGTTCTACGCTTCGCTATCGAAAAGTCCACCGGACTTTTCTTCACTTCCTTAAAAGGAGGGACTTGTTCTCACGCAAGCAACAAAAAAGAGAGCCACAAAAGTGGCTCTCTAATATCAGATAACAAAAAGCTGAACGATTTATTTTTCCAAACCAAGGGCTTTCATGCCTTGGTTGTAACGGATATCAACGGGTATGTTGGCTTCGGAGATTTTGTCGAGGCTTTCCTGCAGGGCGGGACGAACCACACCGTGTTCGGCACGATAGGCTTTGGCACCTTCGTAATCGCCGTCGCCTTCCACTTGCAGTATCTTGGCTGCCCAGCCTTTTAGGGCTTCCCGGGCTTTCTCCATATTTACTTTGTACTTGCCTTCTATTGTGCGTTCGAAAGCACCGTTATCTTCGAAATAGTTGAAACACATCATGTTGGCTTGACCATGAGCTTCGCCTGCACCAAAACGCACGGAGCGGAGCAGTCCGGCTATGAAGGTTACGTAAGCGTCCTCAACAGTGATGTTGGTAATTTCGCCTTTTTCGATGAGGCTTTGCACCATGTAAAGGCCGAGGATGTCGGCTTTGCCTTCTTCCCAAGCGCTGTACTGTTCTTTCAGAGCCACGCGGAGTCCTTCATTTTTGGTGACGGTGTTTTTAACGCCGAGACCGTGGGCAACTTCGTGGAAAGTAACGTTGCTGAAGAAAGCGTCGAAGGTAACGTTGTCAATCTGCGACTCGTCGATAAGCAGGTTGGAGATGGGCAGCAGAATGTTGTCGAATTTGGCTTTCATGGCGTTTTTCAGCTGCAGGCGACGGGTGCCTTTTTTCACGTGCACTTTCTCGTCGTTGGGCAGGTTGATAGCGATAGTCTTGCTTGCCGAGTTGCAGTCGCCGGCGTAGTAGATAACGTCGTAAACGTTGAGGTCGGAGTCGGTGCCCGGGAGTTCTTTTTTGTATTTGGGGTCGCAGGGCAGATCTTTCTGCAATTCAGGCAACATTTTGGTGAATTTGGCAAGGTCGTCGCTCCATTTCTTGTCCTTAACAAGGATGAAAGCTTCGTAGGCGGCTTTGTAGCCGAAAAGCTCGTCCTCGTAGTTTTCGATAGGACCGACAACAAAGTCGATAAGACCGTCTTTCATGTCCATCCAAGCGATGTCGCTGTTGTAGTATTCGTCGGTTTGGAAAGCCTTGCGACGTTCGGTGAGGTATTTTTTGAGTCCGGCATTTTCGGCCAGGGCTATAGCTTCGCCCATAAGGGAATCAACCTTGGCAAGCTGTTCCTTGTATGCCTCGTGGTAGGGAATCACTTCCAGTTGGTCTTTGTCGTTGCGGCGAAGGATAGTGTAGAGACTCGTCTTCTTGTTGTCAGCAAGACCTTCGAACTCCTCTTTGGTCATGTCGGTGGGATAGAAGCAGGCGCCCTGCGGTTTCTCGCCATAGCCGGGAACGAAAGGTTTGTTGCTGTTCAGGCGTTCCCAAGGACCATAGTTAATCATGGCGAACTCTTTCATCCATGTGTCGCTGATAGTGTCGAGGACGGTCTTGTCGCCGAAAGTCTGTTGCCAGAAAAGGTCGTCCATAACTTCGGCAATCTGGATGAAGATAGGAATCATCTGGCGTTCCTTCTCGCTGAGCACGCTGAGGTCGGTGGTGAGGGTAACCTCGGCAAATTCCTCTACTTTTTTCTGCATGTCCGATTTCTCGTCGGTGGCAGGTTCTGTGTTTTTATTTCCGCAACCGCTCATAATTACGGTGGCAACGGTAACTAACAATAATGCTGTTTTTTTCATTGTTTGAATAGGGTTTAATGGGTTCTATTTGAGTTTGCAAAAGTACATAATTTTTTTGAATTAAAAGCATACGTATAAAAATATTGATGACGCTAATAATGGTCTTACAAAAACATGCTATAATAAATAGGTAAATATGATGTGGAACCGCGTTGCGCTACGGCGGCATCGTTGGACAGCACAACTGCGCGTTTGACATGATATTCCGGATTGCTAACAAAACGATCGAGAGACCTGTGGATAGTGTAATCTTTGCCCGACTTCACTTCAATGGGAAGAATCGAGAGTGAGTCGTAGTCGTCTATCATAAAATCCACCTCCCCTTTTTTCTTGTTGTCGTAGTAAAAGAGCGGATGCTCGTGAGCCAAAAGTTCGGTGGCTACCGCCGTTTCGTACAGAGCTCCAAGGTTCACACTAAGGTGGTCGTCCTTAACGGCTGTTACATTGTTGCGGAAAAGGATGTGCGAAAGCAGCCCAACATCGTTCATATATAGTTTGAGCAGATTTTTGTGTACCGACGCTATAAGCGGGAACACGGGATTAGAAATAGCCCGCACGTCGAGAGCGACGCCTGCACTGATGAGATACTCGATTTCGTCCTCGTAGTCGCGGGCGGCCTTGCCTTTTTTGTCCTCGATGTCGTTGAAATGCAGTCGTTTTTTTCGATTTTCCATATTAGAGGGTATAAGGTCGTAGATACGCCGGATTTTCAGTTTCTCGGCCATGCTGTATTGCGAGGCATCCTCTTTGTAGAGGTTGTACACCTCTTCGTGGACTTTGCGCACACGATGTATGTTTTGGGTTTCTATATAGGCATTTACGGACTGCGGCAGTCCTCCGACAAGCAGAAAAGTTTTGTATAACTCCAAGATTCGACGGTGCAGACCTTCGCCAAGCCCCTCGCCTTTCTCAAATTGGCTACGCATGTGTGCCACGACATCATCCCCCACTCCGTTGGCCCAAAGGAACTCCTCGAAATCCAACGGGTGCATGTGCTTAACCTCGATTCTACCACCGGGGACAGAGAGTGTTTTGTGCAGAGTAACTCCCAACAACGAACCGCTGGCAATATAGCTGAAGCGACCGTCGTCGCACAGGAATTTCAACAATGTCAGCATCTGCGGATAAGCCTGTATCTCGTCCAAAAACACAAGGGTGTCCTTTTTTGTCCCCAAGCGACGTCCCGCAAAGGAACTGAGCCGTACATAAAAGTCCTCCACCCCTTTTACATCTGCAAAGACACGTGCCCCGTCGCGGTCCTCAATCATATTGACTTCTACAAAATTCCGGAAAAAAGCCTTGCCCTCATGGCGTACAATGAACGATTTACCAATCTGACGTGCTCCGTCAATGATTAAAATTTTATCCGTTGGCGAGCTAAATTGCTCTTTTAATGTGGTTTGTATTCTCCTATCAAGCATATTCCTTTATGTTTACAAAATGCAAAGATACAACTTTTTCCAAAAATAAACACTATTTTTTACAACTTTTTCCATTTTTTCGAGGTGAATTTTACAACTTTTTCCATTTTTGGGGGGGGCGATTTTTACAACTTTTTCCAAAAACAAACAAATTAGCCTACAAGTTATTAAAGACAGTAAATATATTTACTTCCATAAAAAAAATATTATATATTTGAAAATCAATATTATAACAAGTTGTAAAAGTTCACAAGGTTGTTGTTAGGCATTTGCCATAGGGTTGGGGAATGGCTATATTTGCATTATAAGAGCTTATAGAGCAATCGGTCGGTCATCCGCTGAAAACAAGCAAAGATTTCGAAGAGTTGCACACAAAAATGCTCGACAACACCGGAACAGCAGTCGGAACCACCACGCTGAAACGTATTTGGGGCTATATCGGTGGCGAAAACGCCTTGCGCGAAAGCACCCTCGACATCCTTGCCGAAGGGCAGCCCCCGTCGCTCCACGAGGCAGGGAAAAAAGGCGGAATTACAAAAATTGCGGTCAAGGAAAAAGCATATTCCAATTAAGACGTTTTTCAAACAAAAAAAAGACTTCAAAAAAAATTGAAGTCCTTTTTCCTTGTGGGAGCAATAGGATTCGAACCTATGACCCTCTGCTTGTAAGGCAGATGCTCTGAACCAGCTGAGCTATGCTCCCGTGCAAACTATCTCTTTTTGTGGGTGCAAAGGTACAACTTTTTTTCGAATTGGCAAAGAAAAATCTTTCTTTTTTTATTTTTATACACTTAACACATTGATTAAAAGGCATTTCAGCACATAAGTTTTTTTATATCCACATCGCTAAAAACTGTTTTTACAGCACCTTATACTTCCCCATAAAAGCATTTTTCACTCACTTTATCATACCTATATTCTATTCTCCTGATTGCGGCTAGGAGTTTTTCTCCTGATTGCTCACAATATCCGCACCCATCGGCAATAAATACCGCAGTTTTTGCGTTTGTATCCAAATTTGAAAAAACATAACTCCATGAAAAAATACGATTTCGATGAGATAATAGAACGTCGCGGGACTTCGTGTGTAAAGCACGACATGATGGACCGCATATACGGCACCAACGACCTTATGCCCATGTGGGTGGCGGATATGGATTTCCGTTCGCCAGATTTCGTGATGGAAGCCATTAAGCAACGCTGCAATCACGAGGTGCTGGCCTACACTTTTGGCTCCGACTCTTATTTTGAGGCCGTAATAAATTGGCTGAAAGCTCATTACGCTGTAACCGCACGAAAAGAGGAACTGCATTTTGTTCCCGGCATAGTGGCGGCCATAGCCTTTGCAATACAGGCATTTACCGAAAAGGGCGAACGCATAATGATAATGCCTCCCGTCTATCCACCTTTCATAGACCTGCCCACCTTTGCGGAAAGGGAACTTGTGTGTTGCCATCTAAAGACAGCGGACAGACGTTTCGCTATTGATTTCGACGATATGGAGCGCAAGTCCAAAGGCTGTAAAATGCTTCTTTTGTCCAATCCACACAATCCGGGTGGTACGGTGTGGAGCAAGGACGACCTGAAACGCATTTCCGACATCTGCCACAAATCCAGCACCTTGGTCATCTCCGACGAGATACACGCCGACCTCACACTGCCCGGATTCCATCACACGTCGTTCTCTACCATATCCCCCGAAGCATACGGCAACAGCATTACTTTCATAGCTCCAAGCAAGACTTTCAACATAGCCGGAATGGGGAGTAGCATAGCCTACATTCCCAATGACACGTTGCGCAAGCGTTACTTTGGGTACCTCGACGGATACGAGGTGGCCAACGGCAACGTGTTCGCTTATACCGCCGCCGAAGCCGCCTACCGCCACGGCGAGGAATGGCTGAGGCAAGTCAGAAGCTACATTGCTGAAAATGTAGAGTTTACAATGAATTTCCTGCACCAAAATATGCCTGCGGTGGCGGCAATGGCACCGGAAGCCTCATTTCTTGTCTGGATGGATTTCAACGGCACCGGACTTACTTACGAAGAGATGAAATCGCGGCTGTTGGACAAAGCCAAGGTAGCCCTAAACGACGGCTATAACTTCGGTGGAGAACGTTATAAGGGATTTTTCCGTCTCAATATCGGCTGTCCGAGGAGCGTGCTATACGAGGCTCTCGGCCGAACTGCCGAAGCATTTCGATAATATGCTGATTACCAGAGATTAAAACAAGCATCTATTTCTTGACTTTCTTTTTTGGTTCCGGCAATTCGTCGTACATCGCCCTAAGCAATTCCGCAAGGAAATCGCGGTTGTCCACATTGTCCACCAAAAGCATTTCCTTTGCACCCTCGTATGGTTTCTGCAGCGGTGCGTCGGGCATTTTATCGCGTGCCGATGGGGTTGCTTTCACCAAAAAACGGTCGTCGTACACGCCTCCAATAACTTTCCCCCGGTAATAAACGATGTACTCGCCCATCATTCGCAAGGAGGTGACTTCATGCAGTTCCGCTAGCTGTTCGAGAATAAAATCCGTGTATTCTTTGGTTGAGGGCATAGTTTTCGACAATGAGTTTGAGCTATATTGGATCAACGTCGGGTATAATACGCAACCTGCTGTACTCCTTTTTGTTGAGATATTCATCAATAAGCTGTTGCAGACGCTGCTTGGCCGCGGCAATAGGAAAATCTTTCTCCATACGGAGCATGATATTTTTTATGTACATATTGCGTATGCGCGAAACCATTGGATATTCCGGCCCCACCACACGTATGCCGAACATTTGCCTCATGGCGAAGGAGAACTCTGCTGCGGCTTGGTCGAGAACCTTTGCGTCGGGATGTTTCAGCGATATGTATATCAGTTTGCGAAAGGGAGGGTATCCGAAAACGCGCCTGTCGTTTATTTGATTGTTGTACAGACTTTTATAATCGTTACGCACCACATAGTCTATCACCTGATGGGTGGGATTGTAGGTCTGTATTATCACCAGTCCGCGTTTGTTGTGCCGTCCGGCGCGTCCGCTAACCTGTGTCATCTGCTGGAAACTGCGCTCAAAAGCCCTGAAATCGGGGAAAGAAATCATATTGTCGGCACTTATTATGCCCACCACACTTACGTTTTCGAAATCCAAGCCTTTGGTAACCATCTGAGTACCAACAAGTATATCTATATTGCGGTCTTCGAAACTATTGATAATGTCGAGGTATTTGGTTTTCCCTCCCGACACGGAGTCAAGGTCCATGCGTTCAATGCGGGCGTCGGGGAATATTATTGACAGTTCGTCTTCTATCTTTTCGGTACCGACCCCCCTCATTTTGAGGAAAGTATTGTGGCATTGCGGACATTCGGCCGGTACGGGGATTGAGTAACCGCAGTAGTGGCACCGCAGGCTGTTGGTTTGTTTGTGGTAAACCAACGACACATCGCAATGGGTGCAGGTGGGAATCCAGTTGCAGGTGGGACATTCGAGGTGTAGCGAAAAACCACGGCGGTTCTGAAAAATTATCACCTGCTCTTTGTTTTGCAGGGATGTGCCAACGGCGTCGAGCAAAGGTTTAGAGAAATGCGAACGGTTTGTTTTGCCATTTTCCGAGGCACGCATGTCGGCAATATGTATTTCGGGCATAAGCGCGTCGCCGTAACGTTTGTTCATCTCCACAAGCCTGTATTTGCCCGACAAGGCGTTGAAATAGCTTTCTATCGACGGCGTGGCAGTACCCAAAACCGCTTTGGCACCGCTTATCTGCGCAAGGTACAAGGAGGCATCGCGGGCGTTGTAGCGCGGTGCGGGCTCATACTGCTTATACGAGGTGTCGTGTTCCTCGTCAATTATCACCAAAGCCAAGTTCTTGAAAGGTAGGAACATAGCGGAGCGAGCCCCGATAAGTACCTGATAGCCTCCGTTTTGCGGATTCAGGGTCTTTGTCCAAACCTCGGCACGTTCGTTGGGCGAAAATTTGCTGTGATATACACCGACCTTTTTGCCGAAATATTTACGTAAACGATTTATTATCTGAGCAGTAAGGGATATTTCGGGAAGCAGGTACAGCACCTGTCCGCCCTGTTTCACCACCTCGTTGATTAGTTTTATGTACACCTCGGTTTTTCCGCTCGATGTAACTCCGTGAATAAGTGTAGTTTGCGCACTTTCGGCATTTGTCACGTCTATAGTATCGAACGCAAGTTGCTGCTGCTCAGTAAGTTTTATCGACGAAGCACTTTGAGTTTTCTCCACATCAATCAAACGGCTTTCTTCCTGAGTGTAAGATATTAGTACTCCGTTCTTTACAAGGGTTTTCAACGCCGATGGCGAAATTTCCTTGTCTTGGGTGAAAACGGCTTTGCGTATGGGCATTTGTCCGAAATTGGTCTGCTGGAAGAATTTAATCATGAGTTCCAGCTGTTTCTGTGTGGAGGCCTTTTTTTCGAGGCTGTCGAAAAGTTCCTTGCCTTTGTCGGGGACAAGGTATTCGGGACTGAGTTTGAGGTAAGTCTCCGTTTTGGGTATGTACCGCTGGCGTATCTCCTCGTCCATGATGATGATTTTATTCTCTATCATGGTTTTTAGCAGAGGCATAGTCTTCTGAAAACCAACCAATTTGGATATATCGGACACTTTGACGGTTTTTTTTGCCGAAAGCGCCTCGAGTATTTTAATCTCGTTTTCGGAAAGATTGCCAATTTCGCCGGAAAAATCGGGATGTATTTCGATGAACGACTCGCTTTGCAGGCGGTACGCCGACGGCAGTGCCACAGCCATAACATCACCCACACAGCACATATAATACCGTGCTATCCATTCCCAAAAAAGTAGCTGTAGCTCCGTAACCACGGGTTCGTTGTCCAAAATGGCAAGTATATATTTAACGTTCTGATATTCAGGCATTTTTTGATGTATACGTCGCACCAAGGCGGAATACACTTTTTTGCCCCCGAACTGAACCACAACCCTTTGGCCTACACGTATGTCGTCGTTGTACTCGAAAGGCACGCGGTAGGTATAGTACTGCGGCAAATGCAGTGGCAGAATTACATCCACAAAGTATGTTATTCGCTCACCCATTGCGGTTTATTCCTCGGTGTAGGTCTGTTTTTCGAACGAGAGGACAACTGTCTCGTCCTGCAGCAGGTTGAGCAGTCCGTCGGTGATGTTGTAGCCGTTCACCTTGCGCAATGTCGAAAGGTAGGAACGTTCGGTGTCCATCATGGATTGCGGGCAGGCCATCTTTGTAGCGACGATGGGTTCGAAAACCAGTTTGCCTTTTTTGGGCTCGTTGTACGTCCCGAAATAGGTGTTGCAACCCGAACAGCCGCTTATCTGCCTGGCTTCAGGATTGAAATTGATGGTAACAATACGGTCGTTTTCGCCAAAAGCCATCGTTTTGTTTTTCAAGGTTTTAAGAACCCACACAGTATTTACGTCAAGATTTTCCTGAACGCCGTTGGCAGTATTTTTGGAGGATTTACAGCAGGTCATAAAAAGCATGGCAGTAAAAGCCAAAACAATTATTTTTCTCATTGTCGATGTTTATTATCCATTTTGTTAATTGTTGATTTTCAGCATATTGACCCCAAAACAAAAACACTTCTGTCAATATCGGTACAGTTTGCAAAGATACGATTTTTTGTCTTTAGAGAAAAAAATAATATTTCCGCATGCCGTTTTTTGCTAAAAAATCAGTACTTTTGCACTTTCAAAAAAAAAGAGATACAAAATGTTTCAACGACTGATAAGAATATGTGTAAAGGTGGTGCAGCGTTATCTGCCCGAACCTTTTATTTTTGCCATAATACTCACGTTTTTGGCCATTGTTATTGCCATGCCGATATGCCATCAAACCCCGCTGGAAGTGGTTGAGCACTGGGGTGGCGGTGTGTGGTCGTTGCTGGCGTTTGCCATGCAGATGGCTTTGGTTCTGGTGTGCGGCTCGGCTTTGGCGTCGGCACCGGCGGTAAAAAAGGGCATACGATATCTTGCGTCGCTACCCAAAACACCTGCGGCGGCAATAGCCCTTGTGTCGGGAATTTCGGCCATAGCCTGCTGGATAAACTGGGGTTTCGGACTTATAGTGGGCGTTATCTTTGCCAAGGAGATTGCCCGCACCATGCGCGGCGTGGACTACCGTTTGCTGATAGCTTCGGCCTACAGCGGTTTTGTGGTGTGGCACGCCGGACTTTCGGGTTCCATACCACTTACCATGGCCACCCCGGGCACCGCTCTAAAAGAAGCCACAAGCGGAATACTTACCGAGCCTGTGCCTATTTCACACACCATACTCGACCCGCATAACCTTGTGATGGTGGCGCTGGTAGTGGTGGCGCTGGTAGTGGTAAACACCCTTATGCACCCCAAAAACGGAAATGTGGTAACCGTTGAGCCCCAATTGCTTGCCGATGACGAACCCGAAAGCCACAAGGTTCTTTCCACCCCAGCCGAAAAGGTGGAGAACAGCCCTGTTTTGAGCATTGTCGTAGCCACCCTGGGTCTTGCCTACCTTGCCATACACCTGTTTGTACGTGGAGGCACATTGGACCTCAATTCGGTGATAATGCTGTTCCTTTTTATGGGCATTATTTTGCACAAAACACCTATGGCCTACGTAAGGGCTTTTGGCAATGCCTCGAAAGGTGCGGCGGGCATACTGCTACAGTTCCCGTTCTACGCCGGAATTATGGGCATAATAACAGGCGTGGGAGAGTCCGGAATTTGCCTTGGGACGGTGATAAGCAACGCCTGCATAGCCATTTCCAACCCACATACATATCCCCTGCTCACTTTCCTTTGTGCCGCCGTTCTCAATATGTTCGTGCCTTCGGGAGGCGGACACTGGGCTATCCAAGCTCCAATAATGTTTGCCGCAGGCGCAAATCTTGGCGTGGATGCCGGACTTACCGGAACCGCCATTGCTTGGGGCGACGCATGGACAAATCTTATACAGCCTTTTTGGGCAATACCGGCATTGGCCATAGCAAAACTCAACGCCAAAGACATTATGGGCTATTGCATTATAGACCTGATAGTTACAGGCATGATCATCTGTGGCGGACTGCTGATATGGTCGTTTTAGCGGACTTTGCCAACATGCCACAACCCGCCAAATAGCTTTAAACTATTATTTTACTTCCGTACCTATGGGTTCACCTTCAACAACCTTTAAAAGGTTGCCCTGCCTGTTCATGTCGAACACGTATATTGGCAGGTTGTTTTCCTCGCACAGTGCAAAAGCCGTCAAGTCCATTATTTTCAGTTTTTTCGACAAGGCTTCGGCAAAAGATAGCGTTGTAAACTTCGTTGCTGAAGGGTCTTTTTCGGGGTCGGCGGTATAAACGCCATCAACGCGTGTGCCTTTGAGTATGGCATCGGCCTGTATTTCTACGGCGCGCAAGGCCGAAGCGGTGTCTGTTGTGAAAAATGGATTGCCGCTACCGCCGCCTATTATCACCACCTTGCCGTCGTGCATGGCCTCTATAGCCCTTTTGCGGCTCATTTCGCGGCATATCGGCTCTATGGCCAAACCCGAAAGGAGTTCGGTTCGCATGCCATGCTTTTCAAGTTCGGCTTGCAGTGCCATGCTGTTTATAAGGGTGGCAAGCATTCCCATGTAATCGCCTTGCACTCGGTCCATACCTTTGGCGGCACCGCTTAGTCCGCGGAAAATATTGCCTCCGCCGATGACTATGGCCACTTCCACGCCTTTTTCCACCACCACTTTTATGTCTTCCGAGTATTGTTCGAGCATTTCGGGAGCTATGCCGTAACTTTGTTTGCCCATCAGCGATTCGCCACTAAGTTTCAAAAGTATTCTGTTGTATTTCATTGTTTGCTGCACATTTAATTCGTATTCAGTATTTTATATAAAAACAAGGTTCCTGTCGAGTTTCGCATTTTTACTTTTTTTGTAGAAACATAAGTCCCTATAGGTCCCTCTTCCTTGTAAAAAGCACTTGTAACATAAGTATTATCACGTATGTAACCAAGGTGTTCACCAGCGTTAGAAACAGCACATGAAAAATCTCGCTCATGTCGAAAGACACCAGCATAAGGTAGATGAAATTATATATTGCCGTAAGGATTATTGTATAGAAAGAAAACTGTTTCATATCGGCGGTGCGTATCGAGGGCGTTTCTATCTCCCTGTCGTCTTGTGTGATGATGCGGTTGGCAAAAACTATCCGGAGCAGTCCCACAAATGTTGCCGCAAAAGTGTGGAAACCAAGAGAGTTCGAAAACATATCCACACAAAGCCCCGCTACAAACGAAAGTATTAGAAGCAACATTTTGTTGCAGTTTGTGGGTAGCATAAGTATAAACAAAATGTACACCACAGGCGACACATCCACGCCCAAGTACACGTTGTTGAGTACCAGCACTTGGAAAGCTATAAGTAGTACAAAACGTAGTGTATTATTGATTATCAGTTTGCTGTTCATCACACTCCTCCATTTGTCGGTTTAAAATTTGTTGTTCCTGATAGAAACTATTGTTGATTACATACACGAAGTTGATTTTGTTGAAATCGGTAGCCAGTCGTATTTTCACGGTGTAGAAGCCGTCGCCCGAGTTCTGTGTGGCACTTTCAACAAAACCCACTACTATGCCCTCGGGAAACTCCTGCGAAAATCCGCTTGTTATTATGGTGTCGTTTTTCCGCAGTTTGTGTGTGGTCGGTATGTCGATAAGCGTTCCGTAGCGGAAATCCTTGCCATTCCAGACAAGCGAGCCGGATATGTTGGTACGTTTAACCTTTACGCTGTTGCGGCTGTCGGGGTGCAGCACCGACATTACTGTGGCAAAATTGCGGGTGGTGTTCACCACAATGCCCACAATACCTTGCGGCGACATTACGGCCATGTCGGTTTTAACCCCATGCAAAGTGCCTTTGTTAATCATTATGTAGTTGCACCTTCTGTTGTACGAGTTTTTTATTATCTGTGCCTCTATGTAGCTGTATTTCCGTTTGTAAACAGTGTCGTTCACCTCGAAAACCTTCTTGTTGTATTGTATATACGAACTTTCCAGCTGTTCGCGCAGGCGGGCGTTTTCGCTAATAAGCTGACGGTTGGTTTCGGCAAGTTTGAAATAGCCCGACACCGACGACACTTGACTGTAGCAACTACCTGCTATGCTGTTGCACCACGAAATTAGTTTGGAGCTTTGGTAGTAGCTGTTTTGCACAATCAGTATTACAGCCACAGCTTCGAGGGCTATAAAAAGGAAAATATGACTGTATCTTTTGAAAAAAATCAGCAGGTTGTTCATTGTTTGCCCAAAAAGTTTCTTACTATGGTTTCCGTTTCGTTTATTGCCGTGTCGAGGTCGTCATTTTCAACCACCACGTCAAGCTGGTTGCTGTATTGCATTTCCATTTTTGCACGTTCTATGCGTTTTCCAAGGCTCTCTTCGGTTTCGGTGTTGCGGCCACGCAGACGCTGTTCCAAAACCTCCATCGACGGCGGCTGTATGAATATCGAAAGGGCTTTGTTGCCAAATATCTTTTTAAGGCTGACGCCGCCCAGCACGTCCACGTCGAAAATGACGGTGCTACCCTTTTGCCAAATGCGCTCTATCTCCGATTTCAGTGTGCCATAGCAGGTGCCTTGGTACACTTCCACCCATTCCACAAACTGGCCTTCGGCTACTTTCTGTTTAAATTCGTCATGGGAGAGAAAGTAGTAATCCTTGCCGTTTTGTTCGCCCTCGCGCGGTTTGCGGCTTGTGGCCGATATGGAGAATTCCAAATTCGGGACACGTTTCAGCAAACGGCTTATAATGGTGCTTTTGCCGCTTCCCGACGGTGCCGAAAATATTATAACTTTTTGATTTTCTTCCATATCACACAAGATTTAATGGCGCGGAGTAACGGCGTTTGTAAGCCGACATGAACAATTGTACAGCCATAGACTCTTTCTTCCAATTGTATTTATCGGCAACACCTTGTACAAACTTCTGTGCTTCAGGCACATCGTCTATCTTGTTAAGAGTATTGATAAACTCGTTGTAACTACGCATGTCCTTTTCAAAAAGGTCGTTGATGTAGGTAAATTTGTCGTTGATTCCTATTATGGTACGCAAATCAACAAATTTCGACGGGGTGTCGGGATGCGCTTTGGCTATGGTATTGGCGGTGGGAGGAGTGTTAAGCGTGCTTGTTTGATGTTGCCTCTCGGCGAATTTTTCGGCTATGGTTTTGGGTGCCGGCGGGATGGTTTGCTTGTCCACATTTTCCACCACACGACTTACGCCCGGAAGATAGTCGAGCAGCGACAACTGCGGGTGAGGCTCGTGATGTTGCTGTGCATTGGAAGAGGTTTTTTGTGTGTTCTCAGCAGTTTCGGCATTCGACGACTGCTGCAGAGCTACGATATTTTCAATTACGGTTTTGCGGTTCATCACCTTTTCGGCAATGTCGTTGGCAGTTTCGTCCTCAGGCTCCTGTACTGTTTCCGTGAATTCTTCAGTTGTCTGAACTGCGGAAGGCTCTTCTTCCTCCACCACAACTTTCTCTTCCGTTTGAGGTGTTGGATTTTCGGCCTTGTCTTTTTTATGTCCTCCGTATTCCATTTCCGAAAATTCGGAAAAAATGTCTTCAATTTCGTAAGTTATTACGGGTTGTTGTTCGGCAATCACGGTTTTCTGTTCGGTAACAACCTCATCTTCCACCACTTGGGGTTCGACTTGTGGGACGAAGGTTCCCTCAGTTTGTGTATCTTCGTGTGTTGGTTCGGGGGTATTTTCCGGTTGTTCTTCTGCAAGCGTTTTCCGCTCTGCGGAGGTTTTTTCTGCGGGTGCACCAAGTTTAAGCGCATCGCAATACATCTCCCTGATTTGGCTCAACAAAATATCCGTGTCCAAAGGGTGGGGTTCTTCCGTATTGTTGATACGTTCCAAACAAGCTGTTATTTCGGCCAAATGCTCCGAAAGACGTGTCCTAATGTTCTGCAACTCCATTGTTAGTGGCTTTTTTATCGGTATAATTAACGCAAGTAAGTGTTTAATCTTCAATATCTTATATCTTCATAAAAGATACAAAAACTCAATGTAAAGGTACGACAAAAACTTTGTTGCCGGTAACAAAAAATAGGATATTTATGAGCTTTAAAAGTTAATAACTTGCCAAACAAGCTCAATAAATAATATAACTAATTAAAAATCAGTAATATATACTATTTAAAACGTATAATATCTATCAGACGCACATCGTCCATCCAAACTGCTATGCAACCCACAATGCCGTTGGCGGCGTTCCAGTCGGCGACAGGTTGCAAGGTTAGGTCTTCCACAATTTCAAAATATTCCGGTTCGAAAGCCGGGTCTTCGGCAAACACGTCCATAACCCATTTTTTTACATCTGCAACCGACATGGTGCGCATAAGTTCTTCGGCGGCTCTGGCAAGTGTAGCATGGATTTTGGGGGCTTTGGCACGATTTTCGGACGAAAGGCGTGTGTTGCGCGAACTGAGTGCAAGTCCATCGTCGGCTCTTATTATCGGGCACGGCACTATTTCAATGCCGTAATTCAGCTGCTGTACAAGATTTTTGATTATGGCAAGTTGCTGGAAGTCCTTTTCGCCGAAAAAGGCTTTGTTGGGTTCCACAATATCAAACAAGCGGCGTACAACCACTGCAACACCTGAGAAATGTCCGGGACGGCGTATGCCTTCCATAACTGCCTCCAATATTCCGAAAGAGTATTTCTCGGTTGGCTGGGTTGGGTACATCTCCTCAACAGTGGGTGCAAACACTATGTCGCAGTCGGCGTTGCGCAATTTTTCCACATCTTCGTCGAGGGTGCGTGGGTAGGTTTCCAAATCGTGCTGATTGTTGAACTGTATGGGATTTACAAAAACGCTCACGACAACCACATCGCATTGGGTTTTGGCTTTGGCCACCAACGATATATGCCCTTTGTGCAAGGCTCCCATTGTGGGTACAAGACCTACGGTTTTGTTTTCTGAACGGACTTTGGCGAGTTCTTCCTTAATATCTTTTATTGTATATAAAACTTTCATTTTATATTGCTTTGTTTGTCCTTCTTTGTATTCAGTCTTTGTTTTCGTCGGTAACTTCCTCATATTCAGCGAAATCGTCGTTTTCGTCGTTGTTTCGGTATTCTCCACGGCTACGCCAGCGGGCAGGAATTTCGAGCAGGTAGTTTATTATGGTTATAAGCAGTGCCGCAAAAAAAGCGGTTCCGAAACCGTCTATCGAAAAACTTGGCACTATTTTGGCAGCAAGCCATATTATTATGGCATTGACAACAAAAATAAACAGCCCCATTGTAACTATTGTGAAAGGCAGTGTAAGCAGCAACAAAACAGGCCGCAAAAAATTGTTGAGCATAGCTATAACCACTGCGGCAAAAATTGCCACAAAAACGTTTGTAATATGTACTCCCGGCAATATCAACCCTACAACCATCAGTGTCAGGGTCATTATTATTGTCTGTGTAAAAAAATTGTAACCATCTGGTTTACTGCTGTTTCTGTTTGAAATATTTATATTCATATCGTTATTTTTTTGGCAGCAAAGGTACAATTTTTATTTATATTTGACATGATTTTTTTCATTAAAATATAAAGAGCTATTACACAGGAGATTAAAATGCATTCTAAAGAATATCCATTGGAAAGCGAAACAAAACCGATACGCGGTCAATGAAAAATCCTATTGTTCTGTTCCATGCGCAGCAGCCACTCTTTTCTGTCCATACCGCCGGCATAGCCCGTAAGTGAGCCGTTGGCGCCTACCACCCTATGGCAAGGAATAATAAGGGATATGGGGTTATGTCCCACCGCACCTCCCACTGCTTGTGCCGACATGGTTTTAAGACCTTTTTCGCGGGCAATGACACGGGCAATGTCGCCATAAGTGATGGTTTGTCCGTAGGGAATTGTGCGAAGAATTTCCCATACACGGCGACGGAAACCACTGGTTTTCAAGACTATTGCAGGAGTAAAATCGGGCTCCTTGCCACTGAAATATACGTCGAGCCAACGCTTTGTCTCTTCAAACACGGGCATTTCGTCGCATTCCTCGTACTGTTGGTGCAGGCCGTTGGCAAAATGTTTCTGTCCGTCGAACCAAAGTCCAATTAGACTTGCGCCGTCGTTAGCAAGGGTTATGCCGCCGAGTGGTGAATTATAGTGGCATATATATTCCATAATTATCTATTATACAATTATTTATCATTAAAAAGTTCCAACACTCCGCTGTCCGTCTTAATTGTTTTGTTTTTTTGTTACCCTGTCCTCATTGCAATGGCATTCCATTAACTTTGGCGTGTGCCACCATTCCCATAGTATGACGCAAATTCATCTCGCATACATGGATACGGCCTGCTGTGTCGGCAATCATATCCACGCCCAAGGGGCCATAGTAGTGCGGCACTATATTTTCGACAAGCCATTGTTCTACAACAAGTTTGGCATTAGCCAAGGTCGTATGGGAGGTTTTTTGTTCCAATATCTCTACTATCTGCTCGTCGGCGGCAAGCACATTGTTTCGATACACGCCTCTGTGCGCTTTGAACAATGAATAACCGACAAAAACCAACTCACCATTTCGCGAGATATACTCCAAAGCAAAATCCGCTGCCACGTCGCGCCAAGGTTCGGCCACCACACAGCCCTGAGCGGCTACGGTTTTCCGCAACCAAGCCCTGTCGTTTTCGCACAAACTGCCGTTTATCCAGTGCAATCCCCGTCCCGCTCCCGACCAAGGGGCTTTCAACACCCAACGAGGATTACCCGAAGCTATAAGACGCTCCATATCAGCAATATATGCTACAGCAATAGAATCGTGCTGAAGGGGCAACAAGGTCTTTCGGTGCTGCAAACTACGCCAAAGCGCAAGTTCCTCGTCCGAGGGGAGAAGGCTTTCTGCTACGCCGCCACGAACAAGACTTTTTTTAAGTGCCGCATTCCAACCCCACGCCACAACTTCGGTAATGCCCTCCGCAGGAAATGCGTCGTATGCCGAAAGGCAAAGTCCGTCGGAATACAGGTATTGCATAGCCGAGGCTCTGCTACGGGCAAACTCCACCACCGACTTGGGAGCCACAAAATCACGGCTTCCGTTGGCAAGGCTCAAATCGTGTTCAGGATTGAAAATCAGCAGTTTCACAATTGTTTCAATGGTTTTGGACAATTATGCAAAGATAACTAATTTATACTTAAGGGGACTTCTATTTATTCGTTTGAGAGCGCGTGCCTCCGACACGCCTGTTCTTTATTTGCCTGATATACCTCACATTAGCATGTGAGATTATTGAGAGTTTGCCTCTCCGAGGCAATTTATAGAAGCCCCCTTAATACGGCGAAAAACGGACAAAAAGACGATATTTTTAGCCATCGGTGGCAATGAAGCGGATTTTTTTCGTAAATTTGCATACCTAAAAAAAAATGTATGTTTTGGCAAAATATTAAAAATCAAATAGTTAGCTTTTTTAGAAGTCGCACTTGGCTTTCGAGAATTGTTGTTTTCAACTGCCTTGTGTGGGTGGTGTTGGTTTTGGCCGACTATTTGACCAACTATTTCACCCTAAAGGGTCGGGGACTTGCAACCCTATGGGCGGAAAACTGGCTGTGCGTATCGGATTGCCCTGCCTTTGTTATGCGTCCGTGGACGATTATTTCGTACTTTTTCGTACACACACGTTTTTTGTCGCTATTGCTCAACATGCTCATTCTGGCAATAGTGGGCAAAGTGTTTTACAGATACTTAGGCGGACGGAAATTTGTTGTAACCTACCTTGCCTGCGGTGCAGTCGGAGCCTTTACCGCATTGCTGATATCGCTACTGCAAAGCCCCGACAGTAAAATTCTGTCGGGTTCTTCGGCGGCGGTGATGGGGCTTTTTATGGCCTTGGCCACATATTTACCCGACCAAAACGTGTTTTTCTTCCGCAATCAAGGCAAAGGTCTGAAACTAAAATACATCGCATACATATTCGTAGCTATCGACCTGCTGTCGGCACTTTCGGCGAACTCTGCTATCCATGCGGCCAACCTCGGGGGTGAGCTATGCGGATTTCTTATGATATTCCTTCCCAAAAAGACCGGTGGCCTAAAACTGCGTTTTTCCCAATCGAACAGGGCGAGAGGCAAGAACCCACCGCACCGACGACCCATGACCGACGAGGAATACAACCGCCGTCGCGCTGAAAACGAAAGACGTATCGACGAAATCCTCGACAAAATATCCAAATCGGGATACGAAAAACTTACGGCCGAGGAGAAGGAATTTCTTTTCAAATCATCAAACAACGGCAACCAATGAAAAAAATCCTGAAAGTCCTGTTTATCACACTCAACCTACTGTTTGCCATAGCATTGCTAATATCTTCGGTGGCAGGGATAATAAAACCGTCGGCATCAATAGCCGTGTCGCTTTTCAGTTACGGATACCTTCTCCTATTAGTGGCAAATGTGATTTTCGTAGTATTTTGGCTCTGCCTGAAAAGCCGGTGGTGCCTACTATCGCTTGCCGTAATACTACTCAGGTTCAACATTATACACCGATACATACAGTTCGGAGGAACTGAGGACACGGAGGTAATTTCCGAGAGCGACATAAAAATACTGAGTTTCAACGTAAACATCTTCAAATGGTCGGACTCGGCCTCGCACGGCACTTTGGATATATTGCGTAACGAAAAGCCCGACATCATCTGTTTTCAGGAATTTTTTACCAAACTCTCCTACTCCATCACCGACACCATGAACGCCCTCGGATACAAGTATATGCACCATTTTTTTAACTCCTCCAAAGGTGTTTACGGCAACACCACTTTCTCACGCTATCCCATTGTAAACCAAGGTACTGTGGAGGGCACTCGAGTTATCTACACCGACATAGAAGCAAACGGAGACACCATACGCATATACAACGTACACCTAAACTCGTACCATTTGGACAACACCGACCGCGAGGAAATTGACAATATCACGCACGGCAAGATGGACTCCGCAAACAGTAGGCGTACCATACGCAAATTTAAATCCACTCTGCTTAGCCACGAAAAGGAGACAGGTGTTCTTGTGGAGGAAATTAGCCAGTGTCGATACCCATCGATACTTTGCGGCGATTTCAACGACCCGCCGGCGTCATACGCCTACAGCCGGATAATACAGCACTACAACGACGCTTTCTGCAAAAAAGGTAGAGGAGTGGGAACCACCTACAACGGCAATTTCCCCGCTTTTAGGATAGATTATATTCTTTTTGACAAGCATTTCAATGCCCTGTCGTACAAACGCATAAATACCGATATTTCAGACCATTACCCAATAATAGCCACGTTGCGGCGGACTGAGGATTAACCATTAACCGGCCATACAAGAAGAAAAGCGTATGGAAAATATCATAATCCATACGCTTTTAATATTATGTTTTCCTCGATGCTTAATCCACCGAAGTGTAAAGAAAAGTGTTCTGCGCTATATTTCCGTTTTTATCAACAATTGTCTTTTCAGTCTCGCTCTCGTTGGATTGAGGGATATTCTCAAAAACCAATCCCTGACGCTTGTACGAAGGCTCGTTTTCGAAAACTGACAGTCCTTCGGGCGTGCTTATTTGTTTTTTAAAATTCCGGATGGCGGCCATGCGGTCCATAACTACCTCCTGAACCCTATGTATCTGGGAAGCATCGCGTTGTGCTGACAGCACTGATGCCTGTACGGATTTTGGGGCTACAGGCCTAATCTCTTCTTTTTTTTCAACAACAGACTGTGTTACAATTCGTTGGTCAGATTCGTCGGTTGCCGATTTGACTTCAAATTCGCTGAAGAGGCTATCCTCTAAAAGTTCCGTTATTCTGTCGTTGCTGGAATCCTCCGTATCACCGTCCATTTTCAGAATATGTACTTGTGTACTACTTTCCTGGGTTACGGATTGAGTATTTGTAAGCGGAGATGTTTTTTCCTGCTGTACGGGTTCCTCTTTGGGGGAAGTCAGAGTAAATTCACTTTTTTCGTTGTCGGAATCTTCAACAATTTTGGTGTCCTCTACAATATCGAGGGCATGTGTTGTGGGGCCGTTGTCTCCAATAATTCCACCGGTTCCCGATATGGGAGGCAGCTGTTTTGCGTTGGAGGTCTGAAAACCTGTAGCCACCACAATGATACGCACTTTTTCTCCGAGTTCCTCGTCGTATCCGATACCCCATATAATGGTAGGTTGCTTTTTGCAGATGGAGGTGAGGTATCCTGTGGTTTCCTCAATTTCTTCGGTGGTAATTTCGTAGTCTTCGCTACAAGTGAACTGCAGCAATATGTTTCGCGAGTCGGATATGTCGGTGTCGTTAAGCAGAGGCGATGTTACGGCCTGTTGCATAGCCTCGATGGCACGATTTTCGCCTTCGGCTACGCCCGCTCCCATAAGAGCTGTGCCGCTGTCTTTCATAACGGTGTTCACATCGCGGAAATCGATGGTCATGTAGGCGTTTACGGTTATTATTTCGGCCACGCTTTTGGCTGCTGTCAGCAACACATCGTCGGCTTTGGCGAAAGCCTTGCGGAACGGCAGTTTTTCACCGCCAAGCACTTTGTCGTTGTCGATAATGAGTATGGAATCCACATACTTGCGCAGTTCCTTAACACCATCTTCGGCCTGTTGCTTACGTGCCTTGCCTTCGAAACTGAACGGCATGGTAACTATTGCCACCACAAGTATTTTCGGAACGTCCTTGTCGTTGAGTTCTATTTCTTTGGCTATCTGTGCGATAATGGGAGAGGCTCCTGTGCCTGTACCGCCACCCATACCTGCTGTTATGAACAGCATTTTTGTATTTTCGGACAATACAGCCTTTATTGTGTCGGTGTTTTCGAGGGCGCAACGTTTTGCCACCTCGGGGTCGTTGCCCGCACCAAGTCCCTCGCCAAGCTGTATCTTGTTGGTTACAGGACTAATGGATAACGATTTTGCGTCGGTGTTGCACACAATAAAATCAACGCCGGTGATACCTTCGCGGTACATGTGGTTTACGGCATTGGTGCCGCCTCCACCCACGCCTATCACTTTTATGTACGAAGATTCACCCTTCGTTGCTATAAAATTCATAAGAGGAGCTGTCATTCCTTCAAGTTCTTCCATTGTTATTTATTTATTTATCAATAATTTATACACAACGCCGACCGTTGCAAAATCTTTGTAAAGTTACAAAAAATTTTTCTGTCGCATAGCGTTTTGGCAATCTTGTTTTCAACAGTTTTTTGTTAGTTTTGTTGATAAGTTTTTTAGTCTATGCTTTCGTCGGTGAGCCATGTATCGAATTTCTTTCTAAGAGAGGAGAGCCAGCCATTGTTTCCATTCTCTTTTGTTTCGACTTTGGTTTTGATTTCTTCATCTTTCTCTTCGTCGAGTATGGTCTCTATGGGGTCTTCTTCCTTTGTTTTTTGTGTGGGCTGTTCTTTTTTCTCCTCCTCTTTAAGTTTTTCAAATCCGTAAAGCACCAGACCTATGCCGGTAGCGTAGATGGGGTCGCTAATGCCTTCGCCTTTTTTATCGCCAAAACTCGACAGATGTTCGTCGGGAGTGCCTATACGTGCGTTTATTCCGGTTTTGTACGAAGTGTAGTTCACAATGTCTTTCAGCTTGGAGCCTCCTCCTGTAAGCACTATACCGCCCACAAGCTGTTTCTCCATACGTGATTGTATTATTTCGTAGTTTACAAGGTCGATGATGTCTTCGGTACGGGCTTTGATAATGCCTGCAAGGGTACGCACGGCTATCTCGCGCGGCGGCATTCCGTGGTATCCGGGGAAACTCACCACATCGTTGTTCAAGGATTCGGGCATACATGAGCCGAACTGCACCTTGAGTTTTTCTGCGGTGTCCCTGAGTACGGTACAGCCTTTTTGTATGTCGTCGGTTATGGTCTGTCCAGCTACGGGTATTACGTGTGTATGGCATATCACTCCGTTGGCAAATATGGCGAGGTCGGTGGTGCCGCCTCCTATATCAACAAGTGCCACTCCAGCCTCAATGTCTTCGTGTGTGAGCACAGCCATGGAGGAGGCTATAGGCTCCAAAACGATGTCCTTTACCGCAAGTCCCGCAAGTTTAACGCTTTGGATTATGTTCTTTATGTTGCTTTGGTTGCCAGTAACTATATGAAAATCAGCGGCTAACTGTTTGCCCGACACACCTATGGGATCTACATTCTTGAGTTCGTCATTGTCCACCAAAAAGGTTTGCGGAAAAATATGTATTATCTCGTCGCCCGGGTCGAGCAACACATTGCGCTGTTCTTCGATAAGACGTTTTATGTCGGCCTCGGTAATGTACTCCTGTCCGGCGGGAATGCCTACCATACCGCGGTTTTTCATATTTTTGATATGCTGTCCGGCAATGCCCACATAAACTTCGGTAACTGAGCACTTGGCTTCTTCGGCGGCCAAAGTCACAGCATGTTTTATGGTTTCCGCTGTTTGCAGTATATTTTTCACCACGCCGTGCACCACGCCTACGGATGCCACTTTGCCATGCCCGATGATTTTGATTTTTCCGGGTTTGTTCTCGTCTTTTACACCTATCAGACAGGCGATTTTTGTTGTTCCGATGTCCAAACCTACCACTATTTGTTGTTTATCCATAACTGTTATTGTTTTTTAGTACAAATTATTTGACCATTGAATTTTAAATTTACTACGGAATATTTGTCCCAACCCGTTTTGGAAAATCCTTTCCCGTAAAGGGCGTAAAGGTTCTCGAATTTTTCGTCCAAATTGTCGGTGCCACCCAAAACCACCACGTGGTTGCCGAGTTTGGGCACTATCTCGAGGTCGCCGTCGGAGTTCATATATATTTGGTCGAACATCACTTGGGATTTTTTGTCGGCGGCCATATATTTGGCCAAGCGGTAAATCCTTACTATGTCGTAGTTTTCGGCTTGCGGATTTCCAGCCACAAGTGCCTCCAAGTCCAAATCCTTGGGATTGCCCGGGAAATCTTTCTTTATGTATCCGTTGGCGATGATTACACGTTGGTTGTTCACCGTGCTTAGGGGCATATAACGGCCTTTTGTGTCGAGGTAAAACTGGCTGTTCTTGGTGTAAACGCGCAGTAGCGGCGACCGTTGCGTAACATGCACAAGTACTTCGGCACTTACTGCCACCGACACTTCGGCTTCGTCCACAAACGGATTGGCTCTTACCAAATTGCCAATGCCATCCAAATCGGCTTTCCCGACAGATTGTGTGCTTATGTCGCGGTATTTTCCCAAAATATCCCCTCGCAACTGCTCCGCTGTAACAAGGGTGTCGTTGCCCGAATAATCGACGGTAACCGCCACGCCCTTTATAGCGGCGTTTTTGTGCGACACATTGGCCACCACAACCACCACCACAACGGCGATAAGCAGCAGAATTTTCACTATTTTCGAGTAACGGAATCTCATCGTTCGGGCTTTATTTTATGTCGAATTGTTCTTCGAAAGTTTTCTGTATTTTGGTCAACAAGGCATCAATATCGCCGGCCCCCATTGTAACAAGCACTTCGGGATACAAAGCCACCAAAATGTCGCAAAGGTCGTCCTTGCTACAGAGGTACTTGTTCATTTTGTTGATTTTGTGCAGGATAAGGTGCGAGCTTACGCCCGGTATAGGTTTTTCGCGGGCGGGGTAGATGTCGAGCAACACTATCTCGTCGAGCGGCATAAGGGCTTTGGCAAAATCATCGGCAAAATTGGCTGTGCGCGAATACAGATGAGGCTGGAAAACACCCACCACACGCTTGTCGGGATAAAGGGTCTTTACCGACTGTATGCAGCTTTCTATCTCGTGTGGATGATGGGCATAGTCGTCGATAAACACGAAGTCGGGAGTTTTGATACGATAGTCGAAACGACGTTTTATACCCTGAAAAGATTTTACGGCGGAGCGCATTTCCTCTTCGGTAACGCCGCATTTGAGAGCCACAGCCATTGCCGCCACAGCATTTTCGATATTGTACAACGGCGAGCCGCACATCTCTATGTCGTAATACACTTTTTCGGGGGTGTGGAAATCGAAATAGTAATTGCCCTTGTAGTTACGCACGTTCCAAGTGTAGTAATCGGCTTCCAAATCATCAAAAGAGTAGCGCGAGAGGCTGATTTTTTCGTCAATTTCAAATTCGAGGCTACTTTTGAGGATAAGTCCGCCCTCGGGATTGGTTTTGTTGGCGTAAATAGCAAAGGTGTCGAGCAAATTCTTGTGTGTGCCGTAGATGTCGAGATGGTCGGCGTCGGCGGAAGTGATAACCGAATAGTAAGGGTTGAGCTGGAGGAAAGAGCGGTCGTACTCGTCGGCCTCAACCACTACAAATTCGCTGTTGTGGTTGATAACCAAGTTGCTGTCGAAATTCTTGGCAATGCCGCCCAAAAAAGCCGAGCAACCCACGCGGCTACTATCGAGTATGTGTGCTATAAGTCCCGAAGTAGTTGTTTTTCCGTGACTTCCGGCCACAGCCACACATTTTTTGCCGTTGGCAATTTCGCCCAACACTACAGCACGTTTTTTCATTGGTACGTCCTGTTGTTGCAGATACACAAATTCCTCGTTGTCGGCGGGTATTGCCGGTGTGTACACAACCATGTCGAGATTATTCGGAATAAGGCTGGTATCGGCGGCGTAGTGAATCTTTATACCCTCCGATTCAAGCTGTTGGGTAAGGGGAGTGCAGGTACGGTCGTATCCCGACACGTCATAGCCCAAGGATTTGAAATATCGTGCCAGGGCGCTCATGCCTATGCCGCCTATTCCAAGAAAATAATATGTCTTGTTTCCGTCCGTAGTCATTTCTTTATTATTTTTTCAATCTGATCGACAATTTTGTCGGCGGCGTTGCGCACACCCATAGCCTTAATAGCCTGTGCCATAGCGGCTTGCTTTTCGTTATTGGACAAAAGTTCATCCAAATTTGGGCGGAGTGCGGTTAAAGCCTCAGCGTCGCGTACCATAATGGCAGCACCGTTGTTTGCCAAAGCCAAAGCATTTTTCGTTTGATGGTCCTCGGCCACATTTGGCGAAGGTATCAGTATTACGGGCTTGCCCACCAAACACAGCTCCGAAATGGCTATGGCTCCGGCACGCGATACAATGATGTCGGCAGCGGCGTAGGCGCTGTCCATCTGCGAAATAAACTCACACACTTTGATATTGTCGGCGGATGCGTTTTTTACAGCTTCCACAGCCTCTTTGTAGAACCATTTGCCGGTCTGCCATATCAGCTGTATGTCGTTATCCTTGAAATACTGCAAGTTAGCTTTTATGGTTTCGTTTATAGTGCGTGCCCCCAAACTGCCTCCCACAGAGAGTATTGTGCGTTTGTCGGGGTCGAGTTGGAAAGCGGCGCAACCTTCGGCTTTGGTTAAAGCCATGTCTTCTATTACTTTACGTACAGGATTGCCCGTAAAAACTATTTTCTCTTTTGTGAAGAACTTCTCTAATCCATCGTAGGCAACACAAATAACATCGGCCTTGGCAGAGAGCATTTTGTTTGTAAGTCCCGGATACGAGTTTTGCTCCTGCAACAGAGTGCGGTATCCCATACCAGAAGCGGCTTTAAGTGTTGGAGCGCTGGCGTATCCACCCACGCCAACCACGATATCGGGATTGAAGTTGCGGATGATTTTTTTTGCCATTCGCTGGCTTTTGAGCAGTTTGAAAAGTACAACAAAGTTGTGCAGGGTGAGTTTCCGCTGAAGCCCCTCTATGGGCAGCCCTTCGATGGGATAGCCCGCCGCAGGAACCTTTTCCATTTCCATACGTCCGTCGGCACCTATAAACAGTATATCGGCATCGGGGTAGCGTGCCTTTATTGCGTTGGCAATGGCCAAAGCGGGGAAAATGTGTCCCCCTGTTCCTCCTCCGCTAATTATTGCTTTCATCGTCTGTAATATTTTCTGGTTCGGATTCTGTTTCTATTTCTGTTTTCTGCTCTTTGAGACTTTCTATCTTGTTTTTGTGGCTCACTGCCAAAATAACGCCTATGGCACAGCATGTCAGCACATACGAAGTGCCGCCGTAGCTTATTAGGGGCAAGGTTTGTCCCGTTACGGGAAGATAGCCCGTAGCCACACCCATGTTTATCAGTGCCTGTAGGAAAATCACCACGCCAAGACCTGCTGTTACCAACTGTCCGAACATGGAACGGCAGCTTTGAGATATGCTCATGCAACGTATGAAAAATATAACATAAGCCAAAATTATCACCAGTGCCCACAAAAAGCCAAGTTCCTCGGTGATTACCGAATATATGAAATCGGTGTGCGATTCGTTGAGGAACCGTCCCTGTACGGTGTTGCCTATGCCACATCCCGTAAGTCCGCCAGAGGCTATGGCAATCTTTGCCATGTTCGTTTGCGTGAGTGCGTCCTTATCGTTATTGAGCCAGTCGTTGATACGGTTCACCCACGTCTCGGAACGGAACAAATCTATCTCGAACACAAAACATGCCACCAAAAATACCGCCACACCGCCAACAACCACCGCCAGTGTACCAAAAAGGTATTTACGATTTACCCCACCCAAATACATCAGCACCATGCAGGCAAGGAAAACGAGGGCGGCTGTGGAGAAGTTTTCGGGGAATATCAGTGCCGAAATAAGCACCACCGGAATCATCAGTTTTTTGAAAGTCTCCTTCTCTTTGAGCGAATCGCGGTATTTTGAAATTTGACGTGCGAGATATATCAGAAGCACATATTTGGCAATTTCGGACGGCTGGAACTGCCCTATTATGGGGATATTGTCAAGCCAGCGGTTGGCGGCATGCCCCCCTCCGGCTCCCGACATCTTTCCATAGACGGATAGAGCGAACATAGCTCCCATCAGCGCAAGGCAGAGGTAATACCCGGGGCGCGACAGACTTGAGAACAGTTTGAACCGCATGTGCGATATAACTATCATAATGACATAGCTTATAAGCACAATACGTATGTGGCGGAACACCGTTCCGGTAACGCTCCAGCCATGATCGTAGGCGGCTTTCCCTATGGAGCTATACACTTCGATAAGCGAAATGATGCTCAGGAAAACTATCACCACCCAGATGATTTTGTCGCCACGTATTATTTTATTTGCGGTTGTCCCCATCGCTGTCGATTGTATGAACTTTACAATTCGTTTACAAAATATTTAAACTCCTCTCCCTGTTCGGATACGGGAACGCCGTTTTCGCAGGCCGGAGAAAAAATTGTCACTGCATTCTCGATACCCGAGTAGAGGGCTTTGTCGAGAGCTACGGCAAGGTTGCGGGCATCAACAATTACCGGTACACTTCCGGCAAAAGTGTCGTGCAGGCGCGAGCTGTCGTCTCCAACGCATATAAGCATGCGTACTTTGCGCAGTGCCAAAGGTTTTATGGTGTCGAAGTTCACATCGTTCACATCGCCGTTGGCAATCCATATCACCGGCTTTTCCATTGTGTCGAGCGAGTACCATGTGGCGTTGGGTGTACGCGAAGCCGCGTCGTTTATAAACTCCATGCCGTTTATGCGGGCTACAAACTCCAGCTTGTATTTTATCTCGTCGAACGAGCCGAAACTGCGGCGCATAGCATCGTCGCGCATTTTTTTCAGCTTGGCGGTGTCTATGCCTGCCAAAGTGGTGTGGATTTTTTCTCTTCCTTGTTTTGCTAATAATTCTAATGTCATGATATGCTGATGTTTATTGTTTGTTCTATCTTATTTTCAAAGTCAGTATGGCCAAAGCCGCCAGTCCGAGTGTTATAATCCACATGCGAACGGTTATTTTTGTTTCGTGGTGCAGCACTCCGGAGCCTTGGAATTTTACCGGCGTAGGTGGATTTAGCTGCTCCATTGACGTGCGGAAATGGTCGTGTATGGGTGTGCGTTTCCAAATGCGTTTGGGAGTGCCGCTTTTCTTTGTGTGTTTGAAATACATGCGCTGTGCCATCACCGAAACGCTCTCGATAAGGAACACTCCACATATTATCGGCAGTAGCAGTTCCTTGTGTATTATTATAGCGGCAACAGCTATTATACCGCCTATTGTAAGGCTACCTGTATCGCCCATGAACATTTGCGCGGGATATGAGTTGTACCACAGGAAACCCACCAAGGCTCCCACAAAGGCACACATAAAAATAACTATCTCCTCGCTACCGGGTATGTACATAACATTGAGGTAGTTGGCAAATATCGTATTGCCCGAAACGTATGCCAACACAAGCAGTGCCACCCCAATGATGGCCGAGTTGCCCGCAGCCAAGCCGTCCATACCGTCGTTCAGGTTGGAGCCATTGCTTACCGCCGCCACAACGAACACGGTAAGGAGCACAAAGAATATCCAGCCTGCACCGTATTTCCACTTGTTACCCAAAAAACTGAACAGGTCGGCGTAGTTGAGGTTGTTATTCTTGAAAAAAGGTATTGTGGTACGTGTGGATTTTACATCGGGAGTTTTTTCCACCACTTCCATGTTGTTTTCTATGCGGATGTTCACCCTTTCGTTCATCACTGCATCGGGACTATAGCGGAGGGTCAGCCCCACAATAAGTCCCAACAGCACCTGTCCGCCAATTTTGTACCAGCCGTTGAGTCCGTCCTTGCGTTTTTTGAAAGTCTTGATATAGTCGTCCACAAAGCCGAGCGTACCCAACAGCAGAGTTGTTATAACCATAAGGATGAAATAAACATTATTAAGTTTTCCAACCAATAGGCATGGTATAAGTATGGCCGCAATAACCACTACTCCGCCCATTGTAGGAACTCCTTTTTTCTTGGTGTTGAAGGGGTCGGTCTTTTCGTCGCGCTGTTCTTCGAAGATGTTGTGGCGTTTCATATAGTTTATGAAAATCTTGCCAAACCATATCGATATTATGATGGAAAGGATAAGCACCACAATTGCACGGAACGACACGTACTGTATCAGTCCCGCTCCCGGGAAATCGAATGCCTTGTCCAACCAATCAAAAAGATAGTATAACATGATTTATAATTATTTAAGGTTCAATATATTACTAAGTTCTTCCTTGTCGTCGAAATGATTACGCACTCCGTTTATTTCCTGATATTTTTCATGACCTTTGCCGGCCACAAGTATTATGTCGCCCGTTTGTGCCGTAGTGCAGGCAGTTTTTATTGCCTGCCTACGGTCGGTGATACGCAGTGTAGTGTTTTTTTGAGCTGTGTTAAGCCCGGCTTCCATGTCGTCGAGTATGCGTTCGGGGTCTTCGGTACGTGGGTTGTCGGAGGTGAGTATCAGCGTATGGCACATATCGGCGGCTATTTGTGCCATAAGGGGACGTTTCAGCGCGTCGCGGTCGCCACCACAGCCCACCACCACAATAAGCCGCTGGTTGTCGTTCATAATGTCGTTTACAGTCTGCAGCACGTTTTTCAGTGCGTCGGGAGTGTGGGCGTAGTCCACTATTGCCATTTTGCCGGAACCGTTTACGTATTCGAACCTGCCTTCGGCGGCCTGCAGGCGGCTAAGGGCTGTAAGGGCCTCGTCCTCGGCAATGCCGCACAGCCGTGCGGTGGAATATATGGCAAGCAGGTTGTAAGCGTTGAATTTGCCCACAAGCTGTGTCCACACTTCCTTTCCGCCTACGGACAGGAGCAGTCCCTGCAAAGTATTTTCCACAATACGGCAGTTGAAATCAGCCATGCTTTGCAGACTGTAAGTATATTTGCGAGCTTTAGTGTTCTGGAGCATTACCATGCCGTTGCGGTCGTCCTTGTTGGTGAGGGCGAAAGCGGTTGCCGGCAGGTTGTCGAAGAATGCTTTTTTTGCGGCGATGTAACCGGCAAAAGTCTTATGGAAATCCAGATGGTCGTGGGTTATGTTGCTGAAAATAGCGCCAAAGAACTGCAATCCTGCAATACGCTGTTGCACAATGGAATGGGAACTCACTTCCATAAAACAGTATTCGCAACCGTTGTCGGCCATGCGTTGAAGCAGCGAGTTCAGCTCTATGGCATCGGGTGTGGTGTGGGTAGCGGGTATTTCCTGCTCGTCAATTTTATTCACCACTGTGGAAAGCAGGCCTACGCTGTAGCCGAGGTTGCGGAACATACGGTGCAGCAGTGTTACGGTGGTGGTTTTGCCGTTGGTGCCGGTAATGCCTATCAGCTTGAGCCTGTGCGAAGGATTTCCAAAGAAATTGGCCGCCGCCACACCAAGCGCATAGCTGCTGTCGGAGGTTTGTATGTAAACAACATCGTCGCGCAATGTGTCAGGAAGGTTTTGGCAAAGTATCACAGTAGCTCCCGAATCTATGGCATTGTCGATAAATTTGTGGCCGTCCACATGCACTCCCACTTGTGCCACGAACACGGTATCGGGCTCCACAGCTCGCGAATCGAAGGTTATTTTTGCCACCTCAACATCACGGTAGTTTACGGCCTTGTGTTCTATTCCTTTTAATATTTCGGACAGATGTTTCATTGCTTTGTTTCGTTTTTTGACGTTTCACTGTTTTGTTCCAGCTGCGGCAGTGCCGGTGCTTCGGGTCTAAGGATAAGTTTTATCCTGTCGCCACGTTTGTACGGACGGTTTTGTTGCAGGGACTGCGACACCACCTTGCCGCGACCTTCAATGCTGACCTTCAAGCCCATTCTTTCAAGCATAAACACAGCGTCTTTTGCCGTCATGCCTTTGCAGTTGGGCACCACGCCGTTTGGTACATTATAGGTATGATATATAGCGTTGCCGTTTGTGTCCTGCTCGGCATCGAGCCATTGCGGATTGCCCACGGTGTCGGATTTTCGGTATTTCATGCCCAAATATTCAAACGCCATGCATATTTCCTTGGCATTACCTTTTTTTACATAGGGAGGACGCACCGTTTTCTCCTTGGGGATTTTCAGTTCCATATTCAGTATGGTGCCACAAACGCGGTCGGCAAGGTCTTTAAACACAGGAGCCGCAAGTTCGCCGCCATAATTAAGTCCCTGCTTGGGATTGAAAATCACCACAATACAGGAGTACTGCGGATTTTCGGCAGGAAAATATCCGGCAAACGAAGCACAATACCGCATTTCTGCATTATCCCTTTGGGTGTAGTTTATCTGCGAAGTTCCTGTTTTTCCTGCAATTCCGTATGGAGTTCTGGAAAGACGACGTTTCGCCGAGCCATTTTCCACAACACCTATAAGCATGTCGTTGAGTATTGCCAGCGTTTTGTCGGAACAGATTTTATCTTTTATAACAATAGGCTCCATTTTCTTAACCGATTCCGAACCCTGACGTATCTCGCTACAAAACAGCGGTTTAACCATTTTGCCTTTGTTGGCTATGGCGTTGTAGAAGGTTAGCATTTGCAGGGCGGTGAAACGCGACACGTAGCCATAGCAGAGGTTAAGGAAATCTATTGGTTGCGATAGGTCGGAGTGCATGTATGGAGTGGGTTCCTGCAATGCGAGGTCGAGGCCGAGACGTTGCATAGGCAGCACCGATATGAGTTTATCGCGGTACTCTTTGCGGTTGTCGCGGTAGTTCTGCCACACCGGGTAGCAGGTGCCTACGTTCGACGATATTTCAAAAGCGTGTTTCATGGTTGTGGAACCGGTGGAGCCGTCGGAATGGCTGTCCTTAATCTTAACGCCTTTGGGATTAGGATTTTTGGCAGTAGCCTCCTCGGAGTAATACTTTTCGCCTGTTGGAACCGTCATTGCTGTGTCGCACTTGTCGTTTTCGAGCAACACCATATTGGTAACGGTTTTGAAGGTGGAGCCGGGTTCGTAGGAATTTACGCAGGCTTGGTTGTTTATCTCGGCATAGCCTCGGACAGAATCTATATACTGCAAACTGCTGATTGCACGCACATATCCGGTTTCAACCTCCATAAGAATTACACACCCGTAGTCGGCCTGATTTTCGCTTACGCACTTGTACAGGGAGTTGGTGGCAAGGTCTTGCAGGCGGGTGTCTATGGTAGAGATTATGTCCATTCCGTCCACAGCACGTTTTTGGTCGGAGCTTTCCATCGGTATCCACATATTCTCACCCTCTTTGCGTGCAAGTTTGCGTTCCCACCGAAAGCCTTGTTGTCCGCGCAAATAATTGTCGTAGAAGCCTTCAAGGCCATTGTATGACTCGGAGGTGTCGTTGCTTTTACGCAGAAATCCTATGGTGTGGCGTGCCATATTGCCATAGGGGTTTATGCGTATGTCGCGTGTTTTGCATATTACTGCCCTACAGAATTTTGGCTTAAAATTCTTTTTCTGTTTTTTTGTCAGCAAAACTGTATCAACCATAAGCATCGGAAAAGTCTGCATACGGTTTTTCTGATAATAGGATACGTTCCTTTTTACATAGCAATAACGGTTTTTACGATTGCGTTCCCTTGTAAAAAAGTCGTAATAGTATTCGTATGGTTTTTCGGGAAACAGTTTTGCCATACTGTCGCAAAGTGCTGGCAAACAGCGTTTAAAAGTCTCTTTAGAGATTATCCAACGGTAATACTCTTTGCCCGAAGATGTTTTTAGGCTGTCGTCGTATTTATCTTTTTTGTTCACCTGTTCCCGGCCAAAGTCTATTATTATGTCGTAAACAGGAAGCGATGTGGCGAGAATTTTGCCGTCGGAGGAATATATGGTTCCGCGCTGTGCCTCCACTTTGCGGCGTACTATAGTGGAATTCTTGGCTTTCGAACGCCATTCGGCACCGTCAATCAGCTGCAACTTAATAAGGTTCCACACTATTGGCAGCACCATGAACAGACATAGTACCACAAAGAGCGGGAGCAGGCGTCGTGATATTTTTCCGGTGTCGTCTTTCATCATTTCTAACGCTTGTCTTTAATGGTTATCTTCAGCGATGGCGTAGTACCTTCTTTTATTCCTGTGGGACGCAGTTTTGCGGCCACTTCGGTGAACATGGTGGCGTTCATGTAGTCGCAACGATTTTGTATCTGCCTCACCCTCAGTTCGTCTATCTCGTATTGGAGACGCTTGTTTTCTATGGTCAGACTTTCGATATTGTACCTGTTGGCTATAAGCACAAAACTGTAGATTAGCACCAATATGGCAAGTTTAAGCTGTCCGGTAAAGGTTTTGGTGCCAAGTATGCGTCCGGCGATAATATCCGAAAAACGCACCCTTTTACCCTTGTCAGCTGTTTCGGCACTGTCGGCGGCATCGTCGTTCAGGCTCTCGTTGGGGCTTTCGGCCAAAGGGACTTCCTCAGCAAATTCAACTTCTATTTTGTTTTCCTCATCCATTGTCTCAATTTTTCTGTGTTTGTTTTTCGGCTATTCGTAGTTTGGCACTTCTCGAGCGCGGATTTTCGGCCAACTCGCAATCATCTGGCACCACAGGCTTGCGTGTTATCGGCTTGAGAGGCGAAAGCAAGTTGCCGTAGAAATCTTTTTTCACCTCACCCTCGAAATTGCCTGTTTTCATAATATTTTTCACCAAACGGTCCTCAAGCGAATGGTAGGAGATTATAACCATCCTGCCCCCATCGTTGAGCATGTCCACCGCTTGTGTCAGCATGGCTTTTAGGGCTTCGAGTTCCCCGTTCACCTCTATGCGCAGAGCTTGGAAAACCATAGCGAAATACTTGTTTTCCTGATTTTTTGGCACATGCCTCTCAAGTACTTTTTTCAGGTCAAAAGTGGTTTGAACAGGGTTCTCGTCTCGCGCCGATACAATTGCCTTGGCCATACGCTGAGCGTTGGGCAGTTCGCCGTAGCTGGCAAAAATATTACGGAGCTCCTGCTCTGTATAGGTATTAACAATGTCTTTTGCGGTAAGCGTTTGCCGACGGTCCATACGCAAGTCGAGTTCGGCATCGAAACGAGTGGAGAAACCTCTCCCCGCCTCGTCGAACTGGTGCGACGATACGCCCAGATCGGCCAACACCCCGTCGATATGACTTACACCATTCATGCGCAAGAAATTCTTCAAGTACCTGAAATTTTCATGAATGAGTGTAAAACGCGTATCGTCTATGGCATTTGCCAATGCATCGGAGTCGTGGTCGAAAGCGAACAAACGTCCGTTGCTGCCGAGGTGCTTCAATATGTAACGTGAATGTCCGCCCCCCCCGAAAGTCGCATCCACATACGTACCTTGGGGATTGATGGACAATCCTTCCACACTCTGTTTCAATAATACCGGCAAATGGTACTGTGCCATATTCGTTTGCTAATTCCTTGCTTTATTCGACTTTGTTGCTGTCCGACAGGTTGCCCAGTTTATCGCTGGCCATAGACACATATTCGGTGTCGCTGCCCGAGCCTTCCATCTGGTTGTACTTGTCGTGGTCCCAAATTTCGATAAAGTTGCCGCCAAGTGAGATAAGCACTATGTCTTTGGCGTTGCCGATTCTCGATTTTTGTTCGGCAGGAATCAGAAGCCGGTCGTTGGTGTCGAGCTCAATGATGTTGCCTTCGGTAAGTTTGCGCAACAGCATACGGTCTTCCGGCTTGTAGGGGTTTAGGTTTTTCTGGAGTCTTTCCACCTCAGCATAGAACGAAGCGTATGTCCATAGTTCCAAACACTCGGCATAAATACTTTGTCGGATTACAAAACGACCGTCGTCTTCCGGCTGCAACTGCTTTTTCAAAGCCACCGGAAACTTGAAACGACCGTTACCGTCTATCCTACAATATTCTTTTCCAAGTATTAACGACATCCTTTATCTATTTTGTTTCGTTCTGCAAAGGTACGAATATTTTTCCAAAAAAAAACTTTTTTTACCATTATATGTTTAAAAATACCATTTTATTCCAAACAATCTATGTAAACGAGCTTCTTCCGCAAAAGGTTTCAATTTTCCGAAAGTGCTACAAACAAACGGATTGAGTTGTCCTAATCCGGAGTGCGGGTGTTATGCCACCAACCAGTTTTCGGATTGCAATGAAAAAAAAATGTTGATAAGTTTTTTGTAAGGAGAGTGAAATGGAAAAGATTTTTGCATAAAAAAAATGACGCGTCTGTTATTGACGCGTCATTTTTTTTAAATGGAATGTTTTTTACTGTGCTATCAGTTTGCGCACGGCCTTTGTTTCGCCGTTGGATATTTTCACGAAATATGTGCCTCTTGCCAAATCGCTGATGTCCAAAACCAATGGCGTGCGTTCGTCACCCACCGCCAAAATCTTTGTTTTAACGATTCTGCCTTTCATATCAACGACATCCATGGTGTATTCGCCTGCTACGGTATTCAGCAGCACATACACTTCTTCGGTTGCCGGATTGGGATAGAGGAACATTTCGTTGTCCTCGTTTTGCGGTACGTCTATGTCCGCCAAAGCGAAACGGTTGCGTTGTGTCCAAATGCTGTAGAATCCGTTGCTGCAGCGGGCACGCACAAACACATCGTATGTGGTGGTGAAGTTCAGGCCTGTTAGGGTGTACGAGTTTGTGGCGGTTATCACCGTTGTTCCGGTGCCGTCGCCTTCGTAGAATCCGCGCAATCCGTATTCAATCTCCCAAAGGTTCTGGTCGGAGTCGGTAATGTCCCAAGTGATGTTCACGGAACTTGCGCTAACAGGTATTATATGAACGTTTTTCACCGGTTTGCAGTATGCAACTATGGCTACTACGGTATCCGACCATCCTCCGTTAAGTCCCGATGTGCACAGGCTACGTACAGAGAAATGGTAGGTCAGTCCGGTGATAAGCCCCGTAAGACGGCATGGGTTGGAGTAAACGGTGTAAACGGTGTCCACTCCACTTTCAATGTCAAAGCAATGAATCTCCCAAGCATTTTGATTGGAGTCGGAATCCCACTTGAGGGTTATCTCGGTATCGGTTATATTGGAAATTACAATATTTGCTATTGGGTTGCACGGCAGTGCATAGGTGGTGATGGTGTCGTAGTTCCAATGCGAGTATCCTGCCGAGTCGGGGCATATTGTACGTATTCTCCATATATATGTGGTGCTGTCGATAAGTCCTGTTTTGTAGTAGTAGTTGGTGTTATTGAGTATCAAGGTGTTGCTCCATATAGTGTCTCCGAGTATGCAGTATTGGAATTCGTAGTTGGCCACCTCATTCCATGTGCAGTGCATGTAGTTGGTTCCAAACATGGTTGCAATGCCTGTCGGGTCGGCGCAGTCGGCACCGTGGTAGTCAATTATAATATCATCGATATTGAAATTGGACGCTGCCGAGCCTCCCACTTTGAAGCCCACAAATTGTCCAACTCCGGTGTACGACGAAAGGTCGCTTACATGGGTAAACCATCTGTTGGCACTATTGACCCTAACCGTATCCACGCCTATGAACGACTGTGTGCTTGTCGAATCAGACATAAGTCCTACTATCAGGTAGCTGCTGGTTGATGTAGAGTAAGCCCTGAACGACAGCTCAAGTTCGTATGGGTTGAAGACTTTCATTCTTGGCGTAATTGCTATAGCCTGAGTGTTGGCGGCGGTATTGAAATACAACGACGCCGGTGCAGAGCTATAGGTTGTTGCCGAACAGTTGGGACGTGTAGCCGAGCCGGCATACGACCAGCATGTTGGGTATGCCGATGGCGATGTGCCGTAGCTGTCGAATGTCTCTACGTATGGGAAGTTTCTTATCTGTCCGCACAAGGTGTTGAATCTCACACTGTCGGAATATTCGCTGGTGTCTATCGATGTACACATGCAACGCACCCTTACATAGTACGACATAGAGGAGGTGAGTCCCGTAATGGTGTATGTTGTGTCGTTGAGGTCAACCGATGTCCATTGGTTCAAACCGTCGGGACGATATTCTAACATCCAGTGGTAAGCACCTGTAGTATGGCGCCACGACACTCTTGCCGATGTTTGTGTTATGTTCGTCACTCGTATTCCCGTAGGCTCCGGACAGTCGAGTTTCACCGAAACATTGTCCACTGCGGCGGGCGGGTTGCTTCCTTGCGAATTGGCATCGTTCACCCATGCGAAGTATATACGTATCACAGTATCCGACAATTGTGGCAATTGATATACGACACGTGAGAAAGTGTTGCCGTTGCCGTTATATCTGCCTACCAAAGTAGAGTTGGCCGGTGGAACAAGAGTTCCTGCATCGTTTGATTCTGCAGTAGATACGCTGCCAAAATACACCGCCATATAGTCGCGGTTGTTCTCTCCGTCGGCGCGCCAATCGAATTTAAGGTTGAAATTGTTGCCATTGTTGAACGGCACATAAATGTCTCTGTATGCCCACGACAGTGCGGCGGTAGTCGTTGCGTAGTCGTTAAGTATTCCACCGGTGTTGGAGACGTACATGCTACGGTTGCTGTTGTTACCCACCGCATTGCCAACAATCCATGCGTTGTTTCCGTAAGTCGGGTTCACAAATGTCCACCCGTTGTCCGGTGTGGCCGTACTTTCGAAGTTACAATTGTAAGGCATATTTGCCGGTATCTGTGCTGTGCGGAAAGTATGGGGTATCGACCATACGCTGTTGCCATCTATGCCGCACAAAGCCCTTACGTAACACTGATAAATGGTATTGGGTTGCAGATTGGTGAGAGTGATAAATGTATCGGCCACCGACGCATAATTCACAGTTGCGGTGTCGGGTTCGAAACCGTAACTACCCCAAACCACTTCATAACCTAATGTGGTGGAAAGCACGGTGGCATCTTTCCATAATAACTTTGTGGTGATAGAATCTATCGACACGTCTTTTATGTCGTAAGGTTTCCAACATGTTGGCGCCCAGCCTATCTCCACATCATCAATGCAGAAATAAACGTAATTTTGAGAGCTGTAAACAGCATCGAACCGGAATGCCAAACGCGCTCCCGGAACATGATGTATGGTTGTGTCTGCCGATAAATCCATAAACACAGTACGCGACGATGTAGTAGCTGGATAGCTGGCTATGGTTGTGAAATTGGTGTCGCCAAGAACATACCCAAAACAAAGCATACCGTAGTTTGTTGTGGTGTTATTAGTACTCATGCGGTATTTGAACGACACCGTAAGACGAGGCAGACTGTCGACGAACTCCGGCAATACTGCGTAGTGGTGCGCTCCAACAGTCTGATAATTATACGCATAGCTCAGTGAGCTGTAGTTACTTGCTGTTACGAGCAGTGCCTTGCCGGAATTGTTGGGCAAATATGAGGAGTTGGAGCTTCCATATATGCGCGGGCAGTAGTCGTTGCGACGTGCATGTCTGTTTGTACCCGACGAATAAAAAGTCCAGCAGTCCGGCAACTGGTCGTTCGGACCGTAAGCAGTGTATGACGAGGAAGCGCTGTATGATTCAAAATTCTCCGTGTAGGGGTAAATGCTTACAGCACCGCAGTCCGTTTTTATATTAAAGTCGGCGTATGCCGAATCTCCGCCGCATAACGACATTACTCGTATGTCGTATCTTGATATTGCCGAAAGATTTCTTAGGGTGTATAGGGTGTCGGCAGTTGTGTCGGCTACGCGCCAGATACTGTCCGCACTGGGTTTATAAAGAACTACCCAAAGAGAATCGGTGCTACCCGGAACCCACATCATTTCAACAGTATTCGATGTCTTGTTCAAAATCCTGACGTTGGGTTGTACGCAAGGTGCCGAGTTATCGCACTGCGAAATAAACTTTGCACTGTTGCGGTAGTTATATATGTTTCCTGTAACAGACGGCGACATAGGATCTATATCTGACGTGGATGAGAAATACAACGATTTGCTATTTGCCGAAAGCACATAGAAGTTTGAAGTTGTTCCCGGATAAGAGCCTGAGTTGTCGTCTATTGCTATAACCAAATTATCAACACCGTTATAGAAGAACGGGGTTGTGAAAGTGAACCTGTTCCAACCAAAAGTGCTGTTCATGCTTCCGCTGTAAACCGGAGTAAGGTCGGCGAATGCTACATAGTCGGTGTTTGAAGCGAAGGTCGAGCGGGTGGTGTGTCCAAGGTATATTACGCAAGTATCCTTGTCCGTCATAGCGGAACTACCTGAGTAGTAGAACTCTACAGCCTCGATAAATTTCTGTCCGCCAATTTCGGCTGGCGTAAATATCTGCTGTGTGTATGAATAGCTGGCGTTTTCAACCACCGGCAGGTAATACGATGTCGTGGTAGAGCCGGTTATTGAATTTGAGGAGTTGCCGCCTATAAGGCAGTCCGCCGTTTTAAACGAACCTACAAGGTATTCCGAGGTATCGCCGCAAGTGCACACACCTTTTATCCTTACATCGTAGGTGGTGCTTGCTGCAAGATTGCTGAAGAAATAATATGCATTCGAAGTGGTGTCCACTGTTACCCACGCTGCTTGGGACGATGGTTTCATCTCAACAATGAAATGGTCTGCAATTCCGTCGCCTATTGTTCCTGCGAGCCATGTTGCAAATGCCGAACGGGACGAGATATTGGCAACTTGTAATCCTGTGGGTTTGGGGCACGCCGGTATGGTGTCGATTCTCAAATTATCCACATACACATAAGTATATTCGTTTTGAACGGCCACAAGAGCTATGTATTTTCCTGTGCCAACATAATGATCAAACGGTACTATAAAAGTCTCCCACACTCCGTAATTTCCCCAAACAGTGTCAATACCTATAAAAGTGGAGATGTCGCCGGGGTCGGTCATTACACCGACGGCAATTTTGCCGTAATACGAAGAGTTCGACCTGTAAATGTCGAATGTCAGCATAAGTCTCGACACATTCACTCCCATAGGCGGCGTGGACAACAGTGCATATTGCGACGAGGTCGAATTGAAATACATCGATTGGTTGCCCTGCGAAGCTATGCCACGATACACATAGGGATTTATAATGGTCTGACTGTTGTTATTGTTCAAACGTCCCCAGCAAAGTCCTATTCTAGATGTTCTCGCACTGGAGGCGCTATAACTTTCGAAACTTTCTGTAAGAGGGAATGTTGTTATATATCCACAGTCTGTGGTATCCGAAACCACACAATACATTGTATCGTTGGTACAGATGGACCCTACTCTGAAATAGTAGAGTGTGGACGGGTTAAGACCTGTGAAATCATACTCCGTGGTTGATACGGTATTAACGTATGTCCACGGTCCATTGGCATTTGTAGAACGTTCCAAAATCCAACGTGTTTCGTGCAATCCGGGAGCCCAAGCCACTTTTATTTTTGTGTCTGTGATGTTTGTAACAACTGCCGTTGGTGGAGCGCACGTTGCCGCTGTATCACAGTAATAAAGTGTTATGTCGTTTCTGTACGAATAAACTGTAGGAGGAATTATTGGGGCTGCCGGATCTATATCCACAAAGGTTCCTATCACTGCCGACTTGTCGCCGGTGGTAGCGTGTGTGGAGAAATTGGCCCCGGATACATTGTTGCCGCTGTTGTCGTCGATAGCCACAAGCAAGTTGCTATGGCCATCGTAGTGGAATGTGGTGTCGAATGGGAATATGTTCCATCCCGGCACACAGTTCAGCGGACCCGCGTAAACCTGCGTAAGCAGGGTGTCGGACAGCAGTGTGCTGATTTGGTTCGGCACAAAAGTGGATTGCGACACATTGGCTAAATATATGGTACAGTTCGATTTTACCGTCATTGCCCTTGAGCCACGATAATTAAATGCTATGGCCGATAAGTTTTTGGGGCCTCCCAAATCGGCGGAGTCGTATATTTGTTGTGCATATCCGTAGTCCACATCGGTTTCTATGGGCACATTGATAGATACACTGCCGCCAGAACCCACTGTCATAGGCTGTGTTATGCACGATGTTGTGGTTATAGTATCGTAGGTGGCATAGCTTGTATCGCCGTTCAAACATACAGGAGTTATGGCTATATAATAAGTGGTGCCGCTTGCAAGGTTGCTGAATACTTTGTATGTGGAGTGGGTGGTATCGGTAATCCAGTTTATCGAGTTGGCCGGGGTGTAAGAAACGATATAGAATTCGGGTATTCCATCGCGTCCGTTCTGCCATGTGGATACAGCCGATGTAGGGGAGTTGCTCTGCGTTTGCAGATTAGTTACGCGTGAACATGTAGTATAGTAGTCCACTTCTATGTCGTCAAGATAAGGATAGGAGTAGCTGTCACCGAGGCCGCAGGCATATATTCCTATATATTGTGCGTTGCCACGGTATTTTTTGAGAGGCAAAGTGAAATTGTAATATCCTGTGGCATTACCCGGTTCGGCGGTGTCTATGGGCACAAAAGTCGAATAGTCGTTGGGGTTGGTAAGGGCTCCTACAACCACCGCATGCTTGTATGAAGTGTTCGACTTGTAAATTGTGAAAGATACCTGAAGCCTGTTCAAAGGTTCCGGCGACTTTGGCGTTACAATTCCAACGTAATTCGATCTGTTGTATGTATAGTTATTCATATACAAACAGTTGGGAGATGAGGTTGCATTGGATGTCGTAATGGAAGGGTAGCTACTGTAATTGCTCGACAAAGTCCAGCACGACGGTAGTGTGGCCGGGGAACTTGTTGGGCAGCGGTCGAAATTTTCCCTGAACGGGAACCTCATCGAAAAACATTCCGTTGCTTGTCTCACCATAGCATAAGTCGTATCGTTGGGACAGATAGCTCCAACACGGAAATAATATTGTGTGTTGGGTTGCAAGCCACTGAACGTGTGCGATGTTGTTGTAACCGTTCCTGCTGATGTCCAAGTCATTGAATTTAGCGAGTATTCGAGTTTCCATCGGGTCTCACTTCCTCCGGCAACCCACGCTACGTCCACCGACGTGGATGTTACCCCCATAACCACAACAGTGGGTGCGGGACATTGAGAGTAAGCAAAGTACGGAAATAATGCAATAGCAAGCAGTGCTTTTGTCAGATACTTTCTCATAACTATAAATATTTATTTTTCTTGTTTTTTTTTACATTTAATTACACTTTTCCGGGCATATAAAAGCCCTGAAAAAAACGCTAAAACGCGGACTGCAAAAATACGTTTTTTTTTTCAAACGTACAAGTTTTTTGCATATTTCGACAAAATGGTCTTTCCGCAAAACGGTTTACAATATTAGACACCTTGCCTCTCCAATGCGTTTCACTTCCTGCGATTTCATCTGTGGAAAATCTTTTATCGGAAAGGACAAGCCGCTTAACTATGTTGCCGTGTGTATATCACGCCCGTGGCGGTAAAACCAATGTGCTACATGTCCAAAATCTTGAATTCCACCCTGCGGTTCTTCTTGCGTCCGGCTTCGGTTGTGTTGGTGGCTATTGGGCGAGTTTTGCCGTATCCTTTGAATTTCAGCCGTTTTTCCTCTATCCCGTTCTCTATAAGATATGCCACCACTTCTTTCGCCCTGTTTTCGGATAGTTGCTGGTTGTGCAAGTCGGAACCTTGGCTGTCGGTATGCCCCGATATTTCTATGCGCATTCCCGGGTGCGACTCCAAAAGGCTTATCAGATACTGAAGTTCGTGGTACGACTGTTGCAGGAGTGTGCTTTTGTCGGTATCGAAAAAAATATTGTTCAGCACAAAAGTGGCGCCTACGGTATAGTGGTTGGTGTCTTTGGTTTCCAACTCGTCGTCATTGCACGAAAGGCAGTATAGCTCCACATCATCAACATAATAATAGGAGCCCGGCAAAATATATGCCAAACGTGCCGAGTCGTCCACTATGCCGGAGTTGGCCGCCGAAAAGAAATTGCCGATGGTGAGGTATTCCTCTCCTCCTTCGGCAACAAACTCCCCGCGAACTTCCATCCAAGCCTCTGTTTCCAAAAGCACTCTATCAACTGCATTGACGACCTGCGGCTCATAATACACCGAGGTAATCTGCGAAATGCGAGGCGTTATCCTAAAAACCTCTTTTTTCATTAGAATGGAACGTGTGGTGTCGTGAATTCGCTCACTTGTAAGCAGTCCGCCTATGGTGGCTACAGCACCGGTAGAATATTCCGACAGGCTTACAAAAAAAGACAAACGATACTTTTGGCCTCTTTTAAGCGGACGTTTGAGCTGCGTTTGTAGGTACTCGCGGTAATTATCTTTGGAACAGTATATTCCGCAATAGGCTTCGCCGGTGCGCGCTTGCTGAAAACCAAGTTTGTTGTTCGGCACAAAACATTCCCTCTCACCACATACGTTGTAGTAGTCGGCAGAGCCGTAGGTGGGCTGAAACCACGCGTTTACAATTTTCAGAACTCCAACGGGGTCTATCTTGTCGGGGCAGCGGCGGTGTTTTTCGAAACTCGGGTTGCTGATAAGGTTTTTCCCTGTGGATTGGGACATGGCATAAGGCATTGCCAAAACAACAGCCGCAACAAGATTTAAAACATTTAATTTCCTACTTCTCATTGCTTATTTGCGATTTTCATTAAACTGTCCCACAACAGGTTGGCGGTTTTGTCCCAACTGAATTTAAGACGTTGCACACGCCCTTTCTCCACAAGGCTTTCGCATAGTTTCTTGTCCGTTGATAGCCGGTGCAGGGCATCGGCAATGTCGGTTGCTGAATAAGGGTTGGCAAGTATAGCCGCGTCGCCTGCTATTTCGGGCAGTGATGTCAAATTGGAGGTTAAAACCGGAGTTTCGGCATAAAATGCCTCCAAAACGGGTATTCCAAAGCCCTCGAAATACGACACGTAGGCTAATGCAGTGGCTGCCGACACCATTTTTCCAAGCACATCGGCGTCCACCCTGCCGACAAACACCACATCGGTTTTGTGGCGCATTGCAAGATAGGCATTCTCGATGTCGCCTTTCCACCATTTGCGGCTACCAACAACAAGCAACTTGGTGCCGGCGTTGTCCCCATCCTTGAATATGTCGAAAGCGTAAAAAAGGGTATCTAAGTTCTTGCGTTTCAGTATGGTTCCCACAAAAATAAAGTAAGGGCAACCGCAGGTGTATCTGTCCCTTACGGATTTTTTCACATCTTCGGGATAAGGATGGTAGTGCGAATGCGCTCCGTCGTAAACCACTTCAATTTTGTTTTGCGGCACACCGTAAGTTCGGGCGATGTCGTTTTTGGAAAACTCCGATACCGTAGCCAAACGTGTGGCATTGCGGGCATATTTCGGGAAAAAGTGCTTGAAATATCTTTGGTGAGAGCCTTTCAGGAAATCGGTGCAATGTTCGAAATTCAAGTCATGGATTACGTTAAGCGTGGGCACCGTGGTTTTAAGCGGTATCCATCCGTCGGGCGAAAGAAAAATATCGGCACTGTATTTGCGTATGGCGTATGGCACACTAAATTCGAAAAAAAGATACCAAAGCAACGGATGACGGGTGGGCGGGAAAAGCACCACAGGGGTTACGTTTTCGGCAAATATAAACTCTCTTGCGGGCTTGCGGTCAAAAAAGAATATAAACTCGTGTTCGGGGTGTGCCACAGTAATACGCCTCAACGTTTCGAAGGTGAACCACCCTATGCCGTCGAGCCGGTCTTTCAGAAGCAGACGTGTGTTTACCGCTATGCGCATTGTGCCTATAGTTTGTTTTGTTTCACAACCTGTTCTATAACCCTGGGGAAATGCTCGTACTCTAACTTGTGAATCTTTTGTGCCAACGATTCGGGCGTGTCGTCGGGCAAAACTTCACATGTGGCCTGAAAAATATTCGTACCCTTATCGTAATGTTCGTCCACAAAATGGATGGTTATGCCGCTTTGGGTTTCGCCGTTGGCAATAACGGCCTCGTGCACATGCTCCCCGTACATTCCTTTACCACCGTATTTTGGCAGCAGTGCCGGGTGTATATTTATTATTCTGCTTGGAAAAGCGGCAAGCAAATTTTGAGGTACAAGCCACAAGAAACCTGCCAAAACCACATAGTCTATATTCCTCTCTTTCAGATAGTTCAAAACGTTGTCTGTTTCAAGAAAATCCTTACGGGAAAAACATGTGCAGGGTATTCCCAGATTTTTGGCACGTTGTAGGATATATGCGTCCTTTTTGTTCGACACTATGGTTGTTATCTCCACTCCGCTGTCGGAGGCGAAATACTCAGCTATGCGCTGTGCGTTTGTGCCGTTGCCCGAGCCGAAAATTGCAATTCGTGTAATAGTATTCATATCGAAGCAAAATATAAAGCATTGATTTTCAACAACTTAATTAATCGAATAATCAGAGTTTGTTTTTTATATATAATTGATTATCATTATGTTATGTCGAAAAAAACATTAAAAATGCCTTTTTCTGTAAAAAAACACTGCAAAAATAATAATTTTAGTCCAAAAAAATACAAAAAAATACAAAAAATGTATATTTTTATAAATCAGTTGTTTATAAAAACAACCATACATAAAGCAATAAAAATCAGATATTTATATCAAGCAAAAAGACAGTTAAAAAAAAGGCAAAAAAGACAAAATATATTTCCTTGATTTTCACAACAATTACGTTCCAAACCTCAAAAAAAAATCGGAAAAATGATTGAAAATTGGATTTTTATTCGTTACTTTGCACCTTGTTTAATTCAAAAACTTTATAAACATGTCTGAAATTACAGAAAAAGTAAAAGCTATCATCGTTGATAAGCTAGGAGTTGATGAAAACGAAGTAACTCCAGAAGCAAGCTTCTCTAATGATTTGGGAGCTGATTCATTGGATACAGTTGAACTTATCATGGAATTGGAAAAAGAATTCAACATCCAAATCCCTGACGAAGCTGCTGAACAAATTTCCACAGTGGGCGACGCTATCGCCTTTATTGAAAACGAAATCAAGTAAGTACACTTCTACTTTCTGATTTGTATGAATCTTAAACGAGTAGTTGTTACTGGATTAGGATCACTTACTCCAATCGGCAACACAGTGCCTGAATATTGGAACTCATTACTGACTGGAGTAAGTGGTGCTGATTTCATTACACATTTTGACGCCGAAGGCTTCAGAACTCGTTTTGCCTGCGAAGTTAAGAATTTCGACTTTCTGCCCTATATGGACAAGAAAGAAAGTCGTAAATATGATTTATATACCCAGTACGGGGTTGCAGCCTCCGACGAGGCAATAAAAAACTCGGGCTTGGATTTAACCACCGAGGACAAAGACCGTATAGGTGTAATATGGGCGTCGGGCATCGGTGGCATAAGCTCTTTCGAAGACGGGTGCATATCCTATGCTCAAATGGGGGACAGAGTTCCGCATTTCAGTCCTTTTTTCTGCATACAGATGATTTCCGACATTTGTGCCGGATGCATTTCTATAAGGCACGGGCTGTGCGGCCCCAACTACGGTACAGTATCCGCATGTGCGTCGTCGGCAAATGCCATTGTTGACGCATACAACCTTATCCGACTGAACAAAGCGTCCGTTTTTGTTGTTGGAGGTTCCGAAGCGGCAATATCAATATGCGGTATAGGCGGATTCAACGCTATGAAGGCACTGTCCACACGAAACGACTCGCCCCAAACGGCCTCCCGCCCTTTCGACAAGGACCGCGACGGTTTTGTTATGGGCGAAGGTGCAGGAGCACTTATTTTGGAAGAATACGAACATGCCATAAACCGCGGAGCAAAGATATACGCCGAAATAACAGGCTGTGGCCTAACTGCCGACGCATATCACATAACAGCTCCACATCCCGAGGGCATAGGAGCATATCGCGCCATGAAAATGGCTATCGAAGAAGCCGGCATACAGATGTCCGAAATCAACCACATCAATACACACGGCACATCAACGCCGCTTGGCGACATAACCGAGCCTAAAGCCATCGAGAAACTTTTTGGCAAACATGCTGAAAAAATCAGCATAAACTCCACAAAATCCATGACAGGCCACCTGCTCGGTGCCGCTGGAGCTGTGGAAGCTATAGCCACAGTATTGGCAATAGACAACGACATTGTGCCACCTACAATAAACCACTTCACCGACGACCCTGAAATACCGTCGCTCGACTTTACTTTCGGCGAGGCACGCAAACGCACGGTGAACCACGCTTTAAGCAACACTTTCGGTTTCGGTGGACATAATGTAAGTATCGCTTTTAGCAAATTTGTAAAATAAAATTGCACAGAGGTGTCGCTTTTCAGCAAAAAAGATAACGGCGAAACAAAACAATTCCTCGACTTTTTTAAAAATATATTGGGTTTCACTCCACGTCATAGGGAGGTGTACGAACTTGCTTTCAGACACCGTTCCAATTCCAAAGAACTGAATAACGGCATAAAGATAAACAACGAGCGTTTGGAATATCTTGGCGATGCAGTACTCAGTTCCATTGTTGCCGACTACCTATTTCACAAATATCCCTATCATGACGAGGGCTTCCTTACCGAGATGAGGGCAAAGATAGTGAGCCGCAGCAACCTTAACAGAGTCGCAAAAAAAATCGGACTTGCAGAGCTTCTGAATTTCAGAGGACAACAGCAGATGTTCAAATTTATAAACGGGAACGCTTTCGAGGCTCTCATTGGAGCCATATACCTCGAACGCGGCTACGATTTCACCCGAAAAGTGGTAACCAACCGTATTATAAGCACTTACATGGATATAGACTCCCTTTCCAAATCGGAATGGAATTTCAAAAGCAAGCTTATCGACTGGGGACAGCAAAACCACCGTAAAGTGTCGTTCGAGCTGGTGCGTACCATAGACGAAGGAAATCGCAGGCAATACGAGAGCCGTGTCGTTATCGACGGCCTTCCGTATGATTCGGCTGTGGATTTTTCGATAAAATCCTCGGAGCAACTTGCCGCCGAAAAGACTTTCAAACAAATACTTGGCAACGACAACAATTCCGCAAAATAAAAAGCGGATTTGCCACACTTTCACAAAACAGCCTGTCGCCTTAACCATCAGGCATAAAAAATGCCAGTCCGTTTCGGGACCGGCATAAAAATAATAAATTATGAAAAAAAAGTGTGTGTTTCTTACTATTTCATAAGTTTTTTTCTCAAAGTGTCGAGCATATCAACCGTCATTTTCTCGAGGTCGTATTTCGGATTCCAACCCCATTCCTTACGGGCACATGAATCGTCCATGCAGTTAGGCCAGCTGTCGGCTATAGCCTGTTTTATGGGTTCGGGTTCGTAAACCATCTCGAAACCGGGTACATGCTTTTTGATGGCGTTGTATATGATTTCGGGGTCGAAGCTCATGGCGGTAACGTTGAACGAGTTGCGGTGTACAAGTTTCGACGGGTCGGCTTCCATAATGTCAATCATAGCGCTCAATGCGTCGGGCATGTACATCATATCCATGAAAGTACCTTTTTTGAGCGGGCATACAAATTTTTCACCTTTCACTGCGGCATAGTAAATTTCCACAGCGTAGTCGGTGGTGCCGCCGCCGGGCAATGTGAGGTTGGAGATAAGTCCCGGGAAACGCACCGAGCGAGTGTCCACGCCAAAACGTGTGAAATAGTAGTCGCTGAGAAGTTCTCCGGTAACTTTGGTAACGCCGTAAATAGTGGCCGGACGCTGTATGGTATCCTGAGGGGTCATATCGTGCGGAGTGCTCGGGCCGAAAGCTCCTATCGAACTCGGTGTGAACACTGCACAGCCGAACAAACGGGCTACCTCAAGGCAATTAACCAGACTTCCTATACCCACGTTCCAGCCCAGCATGGGGTTGAGTTCGGCGGTCGCCGAAAGTATTGCGGCAAGGTTGTAGATAGTGTCGATGTTGTATTTCTTCACAGCCTCGGCAATTTGCATAATCTGTGTGGAATCGATACGCTCTATGGGGCCACGTTCGTAAATTTCGCCTTTCAGGGGTCTCAAATCGCTGCACACAACGTTGTCGTTGCCGTAAATGTCGCGCAATGTCCTTGTAAGTTCGGAGCCAATCTGTCCGCCAGCTCCAACAATCAGTATTTTTTTCATCTATGTTACGTTTAAGTAATTGAACTATTGTTAATAAAAACTTCTTTGGAGCAATTCAGCCCCATTCTTTTGCGATTGCAAATTTACATTATTTTTTTGGTTTTTTGCCCAATGCCACAGATAAAAAATAACCAATTTTGGCGAAAAAATATCTTAGATGGCATAAAGTTCGGATTTTCAAAACGATAACTGCGCTACAACCAACTCCTATCATGCAATCTGTAAAAATAAAAAGTCAGTATGTTGCGAAAAAATGCTATCTTTGCACACCAAAACACAACCAATATGGAACTGAAACAGGTATCACTGTATGATGACAATTTGGAACTGTACAACGAGCAACTTAAGGATATTGCCGCCGCCAAAGAGTACGTGAGCTTGGAAACATTTCGTTTCAACGACGATGCTATGGGTGAGCGTTTCAAACAGGCGTTGGCCGAAAAAGCCCGACAAGGAGTAAAGGTGAGGGTGCTGGTGGACGCATGGGGCACACGCCAAAACTTTAGTTTCTTCGACCCTATAATAAAGGCCGGTGGCGAGGTGCGGGTGTTCAAAAAACTGATACTTACTTTCAACTTCGTTTCCGACAACCATCGCCGCGACCACCGCAAAATACTCGTTATAGACAACAGGATTGCCTACATCGGTTCGGCAAACATAGCGGCCTACTCGCTTTCGTGGCGCGAACTCAACCTACGTATATGCGACCCAATGGCACGCCTGTTTCAAAAGGTGTTCAACGACAACTACGTAATATACAACCGCTTAGACCTCGACAAGTTACGTTTCAAACGCGACATAAACTATAAGCAGATGTCCATAATACAGGAGATACCCTCGCGCCGTCGCCAGCGTTTGAGCCGTAGATACGAAGGGTTCATAAACAATGCCGCTTCGGAGGTGGTTATCGAAACTCCCTATTTCCTGCCAAGTTCGCGTTTGCGCAAAGCCCTCACCAGTGCCGCACAACGCGGCGTAAAGGTGGTGGTAATATCGCCACTGCATTCCGACGTGCAGACCGCCGACATAGTGCGTCGCCATTCCCTCGGCTCGCTGTATCAGAGCGGTGTACAGATAAAATTCTACACACCCGGCAACCTCCACGCCAAATGCCTTATGATTGACGGGAAGATTTTTTCCATCTCCTCGGCCAATTTCGATTTCCGCAGTTTTCAGCACCAGCACGAACTTGCTCTTATAGGACACAACGAGCAAATAGCCCAACTTCTCGATACACACATACAACGCACTCTTGAGCATTGTATTGATTTCAATTATGAAGAATGGAGCAAACGCTCCCGTTTCGAGCGAGTTATGGAATGGCTGCTGCTACCACTACGTTTTTTTATGTAATTTATGCCGGATTTCTTTCTTGCGCACCTTTTTCAAAACTACAAAAAAAACTTTAACTCATAAAAAAAACGAAAGATACAATAAATCCAAGAATTGTCAGTTTTTTATGCGAAATACGTTTTCACTAACGGAGATGTGTCATAAAAAACATTGCCTATGGTAAATGAATACAACTTTACGGGGAGCAGCACCGGAACCACAAGAAGTAGAAAAAGCAAAATGGCGGCCAAACACCAGCCGTCCAAAATGACACTGCGTGCCATATTGCTATATGCCGGATGCGTGCAGCAGGTGATAACAAAAACTGCCAAATTCTCACTCAATTTAAACTGAAAAAAAGACATTTGGACATACGTTCCCTTTGTCGGAAAGGATTACAGAAAGAGACTTCAGGGTCTCTTTTTTTTGTCTGTTACCGCAAAAAAAGCCGCAAATCCTCGTCGGTACCTATTATGTTGTAGTCAATCATTTCACGTACAGCGGCGGTTATAGCACTTTCGTCGAGAGTGGGAATTTTGGAACATAAAGTCTTGACCGACATAGGGTTGTTTTTCAGCAAATCCTTTATGGTGATACGCAGAGCTTCAGCGCTTTCCTCTTTCTGTTTGGCGATACACACGTCGCAACGTCCGCAACGTATGCTGTTCTTTTCGCCGAAATAGTAAAGCAAGGCACTGCTACGGCAGTACTCGGAACCGCTTACGTAGCCAATCATTGCGTTTATTCGTTTCTCGGCATTGTATTTCAATGTTTTATAGTTGGCATCGCTTATATACAGACTTTGGGTGCTGACACACGGCGATGTAAAGATAATTTGCGGACATATTTCCCTCTCCTGATAGTCTATATAATTAAGTTTGTGCAGTTTGCGAAGCATAGACACAATCGCTTCCTCATCGCGGTACATCTTGCGTGCCATTCCCTTTTCGCTTATGTCCACGTAAGTGGAAAACAAGCCTCCGTACATACGTAGCATTAGTTTCAACAAATCGTCGTACATTGGATTTTCCGTTTGAAAACGATACAACTCCTCTTTCGACACAAGAATTTTTAGGTGCGAGGTAGTCTCCTGCCGTTCGGGAATCATAAGCAAGCCTTCTTTTTCGAGGAAACGCAGGGCGTTGTAGAAAGGCAACACCTGAAAACCGTAGGTGTCGCAAATGGCCATCGGGTCGAAGTTAAACTTTTGGTTCTGTCCCGAGCCTTCGGGAATTTGGTAGAAATTGCACACAGCGCGGTAGGCGTTGCGTATGTATTGCAAAGGTGGATAGGCCAAGGCAAAATTCTGTTTCAGCGAGGCAATGTCGGTGTTGTTGTACAGGATAACGGCGTATGCCTGTTTTTCGTCGCGTCCGCCGCGGCCTGCCTCTTGGAAATAAGCCTCGGGCGAGTCGGGCAAGTCAAGGTGTATCACATATCGCACATCGGGTTTGTCTATTCCCATGCCGAAAGCATTGGTTGCCACTATTACGGGAGTTTCGCCTGACATCCATTTCTTTTGACGTGCGTCGCGGTCGTTGGTGTCAAGCCCTGCGTGGTAGTACGAAGCCCGTATGCCTTTCGACGAAAGGAACTCGGCTATCTCCTTGGTGCGACGACGGTTTCGCACATACACAATTCCAGAACCTTTAACAGCTCTTATTATGCGCAACATACGTCCGTACTTGTCCTCTTCGTAGAAGGCCATATACGTTAGGTTGTCGCGGTAGAAGCTCTTTTGGAATACGTTGCGTTTTTTGCCAAAGGCCAATTTTTCCTGAATGTCGGCCACCACATCTGGCGTTGCCGTTGCCGTAAGTGCCATCATCACTGTATTTGGATGAAATGCCCGTATCTGAGCTATTTCCAAATACGGCGGACGGAAATCGTAGCCCCATTGCGATATGCAGTGAGCCTCGTCCACGGCTATAAGCCCTGTTTTCATTTGTTTGAAGGCCTCCAAAAAAGCCCGGTTTTTCAAACGTTCGGGCGACACGTAAAGGAATTTCGTATCGCCGTAGATACAGTTGTTTATTATGCGCTCGGTGTCGGACACGCTAATTCCCGAAACAAGGGCTTCGGCTTTTATGCCTTTCTCTTTGAGGTGCTGAACTTGGTCTTTCATCAGGGCTATAAGCGGCGAAACAACTATGCAAAGTCCGTCCAAAGCCATAGCCGGCACTTGAAAGCAGATGGATTTACCACCGCCTGTGGGCAACAAAGCCAATGTATCACAACCATCTAAAACAGAGGTGATTATATCTTCCTGCAAAGGTCTAAATTTGTCGTAACCCCAATATTTTTTCAGAATTTCATGTATGGTCATACAATGTACATTTCGCGGGTTACGGCAGTTTTTTATTGTACGGCGGTTTCGGCAGGACTGCGTCCCTGCGATTTAAGCTGTATTGCGGTGTTTTGCGGTGTTACCATTATGGCACCGCGGTTTTGCTCGGTAATGTGGCCGATTATAGCGATATTCGGGCAGGCTTTAATTTTTTCGTAATCCGATTGGCTTATGGAGAAAAGCAGTTCGTTGTCCATACCGCCGTTCAGAGCCAAGGACACGGGCAACATATTGGTACCGAAATCGCTGCACACGTGCGAGGTGCCGTAGTCTATGGGTATGCGTTCCTCGTAAATTTCGCATCCGCAGTGCGACTCTTGGCAGAGGTGCATGGCTGCATCGGCAAGCCCGTCGGCAACGTTGGTCATGGAGGTGGGAACTATATCATTGTCGGCAAGCCACTTAACAATATCGGTGCGAGGTTCGGGTTTCAGAAAACGCTCAAGCACATATTCGTGGGACGAAAAATCGGGTTGGAATTGCGGATTGCCTTTGTAGGTGGCTTTTTCGCGTTCCAAAATGAGCAGTCCTGCGTATGCCGACCCAAAATCGCCCGAGGCACATAGCAAATCGTGAACCTTGGCACCACCGCAGCCCGTTATTCGAGCCTTGTCCGCCTCGCCTATGGCAGTTACCGACAAGGTAAGTCCAGCAACACTGGAACATAGGTCGCAGCCTGTAAGGTCGGTGTCGTAACGTTGGCAGAAACGCCGTATGCCGGCAAAAAGCTCGTCGAGGGCTTCTACCGAGTAACGGCTTGATACAGCAAGGCTTACCATAATCTGCCGAGGCAGGGCGTTCATTGCCACGATATTGGACACAGCCAATGCAACAGCCTTGTAGCCAAGATGTTGAAGAGGTGTGTATGTCATATCGAAATGTATCCCCTCCACCATCATTGCGGTGCCTACAACAGTTTTTGTTTTTCCCTGCCCCACAGCCGAGGCGTCGTTGCCGAGGCCTATCACCGTTGATTTGTTCTTTGCAGTAAAGCCTTCGGTAAGACGCTGTATAAGAGCATTTTTGCCCAAACTGCCAATGTCCGTTATTTTTGGATTTTCCTGTACTGTCATAAATGCTTATTCGTTTGCTGTTGCTTTGTCGTTGATAGTTTTGTCGGTGCCGGAGGCTTTGCTAATGCGGAATTTTATCATCTTGCCCTCGCCGTAGTCCTCGGTATCGACAAGTATGTCGTCGCCCTCCTGCAGTGAGGATTTTATTATTTCTTCGGCAAGTTCGTCCTCTATGTATTTCTGTATAGCCCGTTTAAGCGGACGCGCTCCAAAATTGGAGTCCCAGCCTTTTTCGAGCAGAAAATCTTTTGCACTTTCGCTGATTTCGATGTTGTAACCCATATTTCGGATTCTTCCGAAAAGTCCTTGCAGTTCAATATCGATAATCTTATGTATTTCAGCACGTTTGAGGTTGTTGAATATTACCACATCATCAATACGGTTCAGGAACTCAGGGGCAAATGCCTTTTTCATGGCTTTTTCTATAACGTCCTTTTCCATGTCGGCACGGTTGCTCTCTCGCGCCGAGGTAGTAAATCCCACTCCGGTGCCGAACTCCTTGAGCTGTCGGGAGCCGATATTGGAAGTCATTATAACTATGGTGTTTTTGAAATCCACCTTGCGTCCCATTCCGTCGGTGAGCTGACCGTCGTCGAGCACCTGTAAAAGGAGGTTGAACACGTCGGGGTGAGCTTTTTCAATCTCGTCGAGCAGTACTATGGAGTAGGGTTTGCGTCGCACCTTTTCGGTAAGTTGTCCGCCCTCCTCGTAGCCCACGTATCCCGGAGGCGCTCCTATCAGCCGCGACACGGCGAATTTCTCCATATACTCGCTCATGTCGATACGTATCATGGCGCTCTCGGTGTCGAACAGATATTGGGCAAGGACTTTGGCCAAATAAGTTTTGCCCACGCCCGTGGGACCAAGGAAAATAAACGAGCCTATGGGCTTGTTAGGGTCTTTCAGTCCGGCTCGGTTGCGACGTATGGCCTTGGCTATTTTTTTCACTGCCTCGTCCTGACCTATTACTTTGCTTTGCAGGTCGGCCTCCATGCTTATAAGGCGGTTGCTCTCGTTTTGAGCTATGCGTTGCACCGGAACACCTGTCATCATTGCCACGACCTCGGCTACATCCTGTTCGGTGATGGTAATGCGTTTTTTCTTCTCCGAAATCTCCCATTGCCGCTTAACGTCATCAAGTTTGGCATTGAGTTCCCTTTCCTGATCGCGATATTCGGCAGCCTCATTGTAGTTTTTTTGCGAGAGTACCTCTTTTTTCTTGGCCACCACTTTGGCAATTTCCTCCTCAAGAGTTATAATTTCCACCGGAACTTCGATATTGGAGATATGCACACGCGCACCGGCCTCGTCCATGGCGTCTATGGCCTTATCGGGAAGCAAACGGTCGCTTATGTAGCGATTGGTAAGAGATACGCAGGCTTCGATGGCCTCGGGAGAATAAGTCACCAAATGGTGATCCTCGTATTTATTTTTTATGTTGTTGAGAATGGTAACCGTTTCTTCGGGCGTTGTGGCATCAACAATCACCTTTTGGAAACGGCGTTCCAATGCTCCGTCCTTTTCTATGTATTGGCGGTATTCGTCGAGGGTGGTTGCTCCTATGCACTGCAGTTCGCCACGTGCCAAAGCCGGTTTGAACATATTGGAGGCGTCCAGCGAGCCAGCCGCGCTTCCAGCTCCCACAATGGTGTGTATTTCGTCGATAAACACTATTATGTCGGGGTTCTGTTCCAGTTCGGCCAATATAGCTTTCATACGCTCTTCAAATTGTCCGCGGTATTTTGTTCCTGCCACGAGCGAGGCCAAATCGAGGGTTATTACGCGTTTGCCATATAGGGTGCGTGGCACTTTTCCCTCGCTTATGCGTATGGCAAGCCCTTCGGCAATGGCCGATTTACCCACTCCGGGTTCGCCTATCAGTATGGGATTGTTTTTTTTGCGACGGCTCAGAATCTGGGCTATGCGTTCCAACTCCTTTTCGCGACCTACAATCGGGTCGAGACGTTTTTCGGCGGCGGCTTTGGTAAGGTCGCGCCCGAAATTGTCCAAAGCTGGAGTCCGGCTGTTCTTGGAACCCGACGGCGCCTTACGTTGCTTGGAAAAGGAGTCGTCGGCCATTTCGTAATCGTCATCGTCGTCATCTTCATACGATGCGTTCGACTGCACTTCGGGAAAGTAGCCGCTGTTCTGTTGCCCGTTGGCCAAACCGTTACTGCTCTTCAATAGGTAGTGGCGTATTTTTTCGTAGTCAAGATTTTGGGCATTAAGTAGCGACGACACCATGTTATCGCTGTTGCGCAGTATGGCCATAAGTATATGTTCGGTTTTTACTAGATCACTTTTGAGTTCCTTGGAGATTAGGTAGGCAAAACGTAATATTTTTTCGGTTTGAGGCAGCAAGGGCACATCGGCATCGGCGGACTGCCGCACACCGTTGTCCAAAGTGGCTGAGGCCGATTCGATACGGCTGCGAATATCGGCAGTGTTTATTCCGAACTCCTCCAAAATTCGCATAGCCGAGCATTCCTTTTCGCGCAGTATGCCCAAAAACAGGTGCTCGACACCGATTTTGGGACTTTTCATGCGGATGGCCTCGTCTCTTCCGTTGTTTATAGCCTTTGTAGCATTTGTGCTTAGTGTAGGATTCATTGGCAAAAGTAATATAATGAAAACATTTTTTATCGGAAAAGCTATTTTGTTACAACTTTGTGGCAAACAAAGCATTATACAGATACCATTACCACAAGAACAATAGTTTTCCAATGTTCAAAGATACAAAAAACTTCTCATAAAGCGAAATACTGAATTTTTAATTTTTTCCAAAAAACAGCAAATTGTTTCCTTAAACCGCCACTTGCTTCCGTTAATACATTAATAATGAATGGATTGTAATTATCACAAAACTGTTTGCTTATCACAAAATTTTGGTGTATGGATGGAATTGCCTGCGCACGTGCCTTTAATCATTCTAACCTCCTTAAAAGGAGGAACTTATCCCTACGCACATGCCAACATAGCCCAAACATAGACCCATGCAAAACAGGGTAGTCCAAACAGTTCCCCCTCCTGAGGGGGCAAGGGGGAGTTTTAACTCTCTTGAGGAGGTCGGGAGGAGTAAAAACTCTCTGAGGGGGCAAGGGGGAGTTTTAACTCTCCTGGGGAGGTCGGGAGGAGTAAAAACTCTCTGATGGGGCAAGGGGGAGTTTTAACCTCTCGCGCAAGCCCGAAATCCTCACGAAAACACTCTTGCATTTTTGCCAAAAAAACAGTAATTTTGCACTTTTATAAAACAACATCCGTTAGCAAAGAAATATTATTTTAAACACATGGAAATCAAAAACATAATATTCGACCTTGGCGGCGTTATCTACGATATAAGATACGAAAATATTGCCGACCGTTTCCGCTCATACGGCCTTCAGGATTTTGAAAAATACTACACTCAGCTGTCGCAAACGCCTACCATCGACCTTTTTGAGGAAGGCCGCATAACGCCCGCCGAATTTCGAGACTATATACGTGGCATATCCCCTATTCCACTCACCGACAGCCAAATTGACGACGCTTGGAACGCCATACTAATTGAAATACCCAAACTGCGGTGGCAACTGCTCGGCGCTTTGCGCATAAAATACAACACTTTCCTTTTCAGCAACACAAACCAAATAAACTACGACAGGTTTATGGCCGAAGCTGAACAACAATACGGCTTCAACCCCTTCGAGGTGTCGTTCCGCAAGGCATATTTTTCACAACTTATGCACACTCGCAAACCCAAACCCGATGGTTTTCAAATGATTATCGACGAAAACGGTCTAAATCCCGCCGAAACAATTTTTATCGACGATAATCCCACCAACGTGCAGACAGCCAAACAGTTGGGAATGCACACCTATATTATGCCAAAGGACAAAAAACTTGAGGAACTTTTCCGTTGCAACCTATCGTTTGCCGATGGCATTGTGCAATAACATACAAAACTCCAACACCTTGAACAACAGCGCTGTATCCTACCAGTACCACCGTATGGCAAACGGTATAAGGCTTGTTTTCCGACGAAACCAGTCGGTTGTAATGCACTGCGGCGTGTACATCAACGCAGGCTCGCGCGACGAAACCAAGGACGAGGAAGGCATGGCGCATTTCATAGAACACGCCATTTTCAAAGGCACAAAAAAACGCAAGTCGTACCATATACTGAACCGTATCGACGGCGTTGGAGGCGAACTGAACGCCTATACCACCAAGGAGGAAACATGTATCTATGCCTCGGCCATGACACAGCACATCAATCGTTGCTTAGAACTTTTCGCCGACATAATTTTCAACTCCACTTTTCCTGAAAAGGAACTCGCCAAGGAAACCGATGTTATTATTGACGAGATAAACTCGTACAAGGACACCCCATCCGAATTGATTTTCGACGATTTTGAAGAGCTTTATTTCGGCGGACATAGCCTTGCACACAATATTCTGGGTACACCCCGAAACATACGCAAGTTCAACACAAACAAAATTTTGTCCTTTGTAAAAAGAAACTACACCACAGACAAAATGGTGATTTCCATAGTAGGAAATATTGATTTTCAAAGAGTTGTGCATATTTGCGAAAAATATTTCGGCACACAGCCAGCCACAGTGTCGGCAGGTGGACGGCAGGCGGTGACGAGCACCAATTCCTTTGCGGAAAAACGCCACAGGCACGGCCATCAGACCCACGCCCTTTTCGGCTGTCCTGCTTACAGCAGTTTCGACGACAAACGTATGGTCTTTACGCTGATTAACAATATTTTGGGAGGACCAGCCATGAACTCACGCCTAAACGTCGCGGTACGCGAGAAATACGGCCTCTGCTACAACATCGAAACGCAATACTCTCTATTCAGCGACTCCGGAATTTTCTACATCTACATGGCCATGCACCCCGATTTTAAAGATAAAATTATCGAATTGGTTTTCAAAGAGTTGGACAAACTAAAAAACATTCCTCTAAGTACTGCACAACTGCACATGTATAAAATGCAACTAATCGGCCAAATGGCGATAAACAACGAACAGCCACTCAACGAGATGCAGTCTATTGGCAAAAGTTTTTTGGTGTACGACAGGGTGGACACCATTGATGAGATTTCGGCGGAAATAAATGGTATAACGTCGCAACAGATACTCGACGCCGCCAACGAAATTCTGAACAGAGAACAGTTCAGCCAACTTATATACAACTAATTGATTGATAACACTATGAATAAAGGATTGGTAAGCAAAACCACAGGAAAATGGTACAAGGTACGAACTGCCGCTGGCGACATTATCGACTGCCGTTTGCGAGGCAATTTCCGCATAAAAGGCATTAAAAGCACCAATCCTATTGCTGTAGGCGACATTGTGAGATTCGAAATACAGTCAACCGACGGCACCGGCCTCATAACCGAGGTGGAGGAAAGGCGCAACTGCATAATACGTCGTTCCACAAAACTTTCCAGACAGACACACATCATTGCCACCAACATCGACCAAGCCTGCCTTGTGGCAACCCTCGGTTTTCCTCGCACCTCCACCGGTTTCATCGACCGCTTTTTGGTTACCGCCGAAGCCTATCACGTACCATGTATATTGGTTTTCAACAAGATAGACCTCTACAACAAGGAACTTATTGATTATCAAAATTCTATAGCCGAAGTTTACCGTAATGCCGGATACCGTTGCATTGGCGTTTCGGCCACACAACACACCAATATCGACGAACTACACAGGCTTATCGATGGCAAAACCACTCTGTTTGCAGGACATTCGGGAGTGGGCAAGTCGGCATTGCTCAACGCCCTGTCGCCAGACCTTGGACTAAAAATTGGAGACGTGTCGCTGTTTAGCATGAAAGGCAAGCACACCACCACTTTCGCCGAACTCTTTCCATACGGCAACGGATATATCATAGACACCCCCGGAATAAAAGAGTTTGGAATGGTGGACTTCTCAAAAAGCGAAATATCGCATTTCTTTCCCGAAATGAAAGCCCTTTTGCACAACTGCCGTTTTGCCAACTGCACCCACGAGCACGAACCCGGGTGTGCCGTAAAACAAGCTGTAGAACAAGGCGTTATATCCGATTTCAGATACACCAACTACCTTAATATCCTCAACGGAAGAGAGATGGACATCGAAGAGTGGCAGAAATAAGGTAATAAGCACTGTCGCTTTTTGTAAAAAATCCGAAAACCGACTTAATGTTTAAAAAGTATTCTGCCTGTTTTCAGCAGATAAAGTGCTGCCTGCCATTGTGCGGTGACGTAAGTTTCGAGGCTGTCGGCAGCGTCGGGGTGCTGAGAAAAATGGTCGGCGGGGTCGCCGTTGCGGTAGCGGTAGAGGAATTTCTTGTCGCTGTCGGCAAGTTTCACCAGATACCACTCCTTACCTATGATGCCGTAGGCAGAGGAATTCATAAATCCCACGCAGGGATGCTGTTCGCGAAGCAGGTCGATGCCGAAAGTGTTGTTGTAGTAAGGCAGGTTGAGCAATCCCATAATGGTGGGGAAAATGTCGGCTTGCGAAGCCATGTTGTCGTTGGTTTGGGGCGTCACCAACGTAGGGGCGTAGAATATCAGCGGCGAATGGAAATAGCTGAGCGACAGCGGATAGGTGTTGTCCAACGAATTGCCGTGGTCGGCCACAAGCACAAATAGGGTGCTGTCGAACCACGGACGTTGTGCCGCCGCTCCGAAGAATTGCCGCAGGGCGTCGTCGGCAAAGGTAACGGCCTGCTCCCATTCCGATTTGTCGGCGGTTTTGTATTTTTCGGGAATGTAGTACGGCGGATGGTTGCTCACGGTGAGAATGGTGGCAAGGAAAGGCCGTCCCGTCTTGTTCAGGGAGTCGAGTTTGCCGAGGGCGAAACGGAAAAGGAAGTCGTCGGGGGCGCCGTAGGTGTTCTTCAACGCCGAAGCAGGGTAGTCCTCCTCGGAATACAGCCGGTCGAAGCCGTTGGCCATCATAAAGGCGTTGGTGTTGTCGAAATTCTTGTTGTGACTGACAAAGAAATTGGTGTGGTAGTCGTGTTTTTTCAGCTCGTAGGCGATGCTGTTGAAAGCTCTAACGGGGGTGTTGTACATAGGGTGCTGTCCCATTATGGTGGGGAACGACACCACCGACGAATAGGTGCCCAGACAAGTGCGGTCGCCGGTTGTGTAGCAGTTTTCGAAATACAGGCTATGTTGCAGCAACGAGTCGAGGAATGGCGTTATGACTTTAGGATAGCCGTTGAGGCTCAGGTTGTTGGCCGACATGCCCTCCATTATAATAAAAACCACGTTGTATCTGTGGCTTTGTCCCGAAGGCTCTACCTTGCGCAAAATAGGGTAGTCGGCATCGGGTTGTGTAATGCCAAGTTGCTGTTGCACAGCGGACAATGCGGTGCTGTCGTCGCAGAAACGGATGTCCACTTGGTCCTGCCGCGACAGGCTGCGGATAAATACGTAGCAGGGGTTGAGTCCCAGCTGGTTAAGGGTTTGGTTGTTCGAGAAAAATGCCAGTCCCGGCTGTATGGGACGGGTGTTGAAATTGGCGTTGCCGCGCATTCCGAAAAAAAGCAGTACAAGCAGCAGCAGTGTATAAAGCGTTTTGGAAAGGAAATGTCCACGCTCGGGTTTTCTGCCGCCACGCACTATCTTCCGCTGAACATACCAATAGGCAACGCCAACGGCAATTACGGGGATTATCATCAGGCAGTAGGACGGCTCTTCGGCAATCATTTTGAAAACGGTGCCGAAATTCCCGCCCAAGCCGTCGAAAGCTATGATGTTGAAACGGTTGGCAAAATGCTGATAATAAGGAATGTCGGCGGCAAGGATAAGCAGCACTGGCACGGCCTCAAGCACCAGCACTATGGTGGTGGCCTTGCGCAATGCTTTTATGTCGTGTCCCGCAAAGGTTTCCACGGTCATCAAAACTATGGGCAGTAGCAGTATGTAGCAGCAAATCACCGTGTCGAAACGCAGTCCGACGAAAAACATGTGCATGATATCGGAAAACGAGCATCCGCCAAGCTCCCCGACGTTGAGCAGGAGCAAAGCCAGCCTTGCCACAAAGAAAATCGCCAGCCAAAGCAGATAGCTCGCCAAGGCAAAAGCGAAATTTCGCGATGGTGGCTGTATTTTTCTCATTGCCATGTGATTAGAATTTTATTCCGAGAAAGGCCATAAAGGCGATGCCCATCAGTCCGGTGATGATAAAGGTGATGCCCAGTCCGCGCAGCAGGGCGGGAATTTGCGAGTAGCGCAGTTTCTCGCGGATAGCGGCTATTCCCACGATGGCCAGCAGCCAGCCCAGGCCGGAGCCGAAGGCAAAGCAGGTGGCCTCGCCTATGTTGCTGTAGCCGCGTTCCTGCATAAACAGCGACGCGCCGAGGATGGCGCAGTTCACCGCTATCAGCGGAAGGAAAATGCCAAGACTGTTGTAGAGGGCGGGGGAGAAGCGTTCCACCACCATCTCCACTATCTGCACAATTGCGGCCACCACTGCGATAAAGATAATGAAAGACAGGAAACTGAGGTCCACGCCGCCGAGATTATCGCTGAGCCACGTAAGAGCGCCGGCACGGAGTATGTATTTGTCCAGCAGATAGTTGACAGGCACCGTTATTGTCATAACGAAAGTTACCGCCACGCCAAGTCCGAACGAGGTCTTCACCGTTTTCGACACGGCAAGAAATGAGCACATGCCGAGGAAAAAGGCGAAAATCATGTTGTCCACGAACACCGACTGTACAAAAATATTCACGTAGTTATGCATGGCTCAAGGTGTTAGTTCTTTTCGCAGAGGTCTTTGTTGCGTGAGCGTTGAATCCAGATTATTACGCCCACAATTACTAATGCCATCGGTGGCAAAATGAAAAGTCCGTTGTTTTGGTAGAAACCGCCGTTTTCCACGTACCAGCCCACCGGAATCACCTGATAGCCGAAGAGCGTGCCGGAGCCGAACAGCTCGCGGAAAAACGACACAATCATCAGTATGGCGCCGTAGCCAAGGCCGTTGCCTATGCCGTCGACAAACGACTCCAGAGGCTTGTGGCTCATGGCGAAAGCCTCCAAACGTCCCATAACAATGCAGTTGGTGATGATAAGTCCCACAAACACCGACAGTTGCTTGCTTGTTTCGTAGAAAAAGGCTTTCAAAAACTGATCCACAAGGATAACCATTGCCGCCACCACCACAAGCTGCACAATAATGCGTATGCGCGGCGGTATGGTGTTGCGCAAAAGCGAGATTATAAGGTTGGAGAACGCCACTACCACAATTACCGACAGCGCCATCACCAAAGCGGGTTTCATCTGTGCCGTTACCGCCAATGCCGAACATATCCCAAGCACTTGCACGGTGATGGGGTTGTTCTTCCCTATCGGGTTTTTGATTAGCGGTTTTAGCGACAACCAGTTCATATTCAATTATTTGCTTGATAAAAAGCCCTTTCGGACTACATTGCAAATTTACGAAAAAAAACGCTCTCTCGGAAGTATTTGTATCGTGTTTCGCAAAAAAACATATTTGCCTCCTCTGTTTTACTTAAATTATAGACTGTCCATAGGAACGTTTTTTTTGCACGAAAAGAATAAAAAATTGTTTTTATAGAAAAAAACACGTATCTTTGTGCCTTGATGCGATTGTGCAAAACCGTGATAATTCTTTGTGTAAAGAATTAATAATCATGGTATTGTATAATATCAGTAATGAAAAATGTGTTGTAAAAAAGAATATAAATATGTCATTGCACAGAAAACACAATAAATTACAGCTCTTTGTAGCCTTGTTCGTAATGGCCACAGCCGTTTGTGGAACTACTGTGGCGCAAAACTGCGACAGTTTGGTGCAGCCTAAGTTTGCCACCACGCCACAGGTTTTTGACCAGTTGCCACAACATAAAGTACAGTTTTACTGCAACTTTGCTTTCAACGCTTTCTTTTGGTCAGACACTCTGCCGCAAAACGCAGTGGTTTACGAAATTTCGGAGGTAAGCCATAAAATTTCGGGGCAAAACCTCTCACAAAACACTGTTATTGAAAGAAATACATTCAGTTATTACGCATATAACTTTGATGATTTCCAATATAGGCACTACTATCAGTACATTTGTTTTAAGGTGGGCAACGGCAATCCCGCCAAATATTTGGTACTCAGAGACTATAACACAATTATGAACATTTGCATGCAATTGGAGGAAAATTAGCAACGAAAAGGAAAACAAAAATGCAGAAAAAAATATTCATACTAATATTGTCGTTGATGGCGTATGCGGCTCATAGCCAGGCCCCAACATATAACCTTACGTCATCTCTTAACGGGCAAACGATAACCGTAACACAGGAAGGAGCTTTCGTTTACGACGACGGCGGCCCCGACAATTCCTACTCACCCAATACGGATTATTCCGTAACTCTTTGCGGCACATGCAGTTTCAGTTCCTATCGCATGGGCTTCACTTTCAATAATTTCGACATCGACGAAAGCGACACATTATTTGTTTACGACGGCACTTCGACATCCGCACCACTTATTGTAAAAGCCAACAACAGCAACTCTTTGCTCAACAAAAAGATATATCCTACCGTAAACAACAACACCGGTTGCCTTACGTTGCGATTCCGTTCGGGTAGCGACCCCAACGTGGGCGATGGTTTTGAAGTAAATATAATTTGCGGCTATCCCTGCGAAAACAGCTATCCCGTTATCAAAGACACCTACTACAAGATACTGTCCACCGGACAAAAAGTGCCCATGCAAATAAAAATGACTTTCGATGTGGACTCTAACGAAAATGGCGTAGACACAAGTTATTACAAAACAATCGACATCTGCAAGAACGACAGTATAGTAATGACCGCCAATGGCGTTTATGGTTCCGAATTCGGTTACTACACCCCCGACGACCCCACAACCACATTCAAATGGTCGTTTACACCCAACGACTCCATGTACGCCAAAGGAGCTACCGAAGGAGGTTTCCGTTTCCCCGAAGTACGATGCTACACAGTAAACCTTATGATTACCGACAAAAAGCAATGTCCTTCAACACAATTAGAGCAGGTGCGCGTAAGGGTGGCGCAAAACCCCATAAAAACAATATATCCGCTGCAAACAATATGCAATAGCGTAAGCCTGCCTATCGACGTGGGATATAGCGTGAACTCCACCATCAATGTATCAAAAATAGAGTTCAAAAACGAGGCTTCCGCAGCCAACGTGATACGCACTTTTATCCCCGACGGACCCCAATGCCCAGTGCAGTGTTACAGAGCTCCAGTTACCTTCAACCAGTTCCCTTCGGGTAAAAAAATAGAATCCAAAGAGGACATCTGCTCCATTTGTGTAAATATGGAACATGAGTTTATGGGAGATATAAGTATAGCTATTGTGTGTCCCAATGGAAGTCAGGCTATGCTAAAAGCACAGCCGACGGGCACATGTGGCGGTGGTAGCGGCAAATTTCTCGGTCTGCCATACGGCGGAAACGACCACCATCAGTGGGACGGCAATCCGGTGTGTGATACCTTCCCCAATCCTCCCGGAGTAGGTTGGAACTACTGCTGGTCGCTAAACAGCGAATACGACAACAGCCGTGGATGTATAAACAACCAAAATACTATACAAGTAACCCACAATTTCAATACAATACCCCCGGGATTTGGAAGTTCTATCGGTCCCGCAGGTTTGAAAAATTTCAGCACCGTAGATTCCAGCGACCACGACAACAAATCGGGTTACTACACCCCCACAGACGACTTCTCCACCTTGGTGGGTTGCCCCCTCAACGGACAATGGGCTATCGAGATTTGCGACCTATGGGGTTCGGACAACGGCTGGGTGTTCAGTTGGAGCATGGACCTGTGCAACATACAGATTTCCGATTGCGAGTATCAGGTAGGCATCGACACCATTATATGGACACCCGAGCAGGGCGTAAAAATGGATGTGCTGTCGTCACAAACCGCACGTATAGGCACACCCGACACTGCTGGCGATTTCCGTATAGGCATACGTATTATAGACGAATTTGGGTGTGTATGGGATACCAATACCAATATTGTAACTGTTTGGACACCAGAGCCAAACTTGGGTGCAGACCGCACTATATGTGATGTGGAGCAAGTACGTCTCGACGCCGGCGATGCCCACTCGCACCTTCCTACCTACTCTTTCGTTTGGGAACCGACTTTCGACACTACCCAGGTGATACTTACACCGTCGAATACTGGCGGAACGGTTACCTACGAGGTGGAGGTTACCAACTTCGACGAAAATATATACTGCCGCACACGCGACACAGTGGTTATTACTGCTATGCCACAACCTACAGCCAACTTTGAGACAAACGTATTTCCGTTGGAAGGCTGTGCTCCTTTCGTCCTAAACATCGAAAACACAAGTATTAACGCCACCAAGTTCCGTTGGGAATTCGGCGACGGCATTATATCAATTGAAAAGTCGCCAAGCCACGTTTACGCCGCCGGTGAGTACAAATTCAAATACTACGCCGTTACCGACAATGGCTGTCAGGATTCGCTGATATATCCTGGCTTGGTACGTGTATTCGACAGTCCACAGGCCGAGTTTGCCTGGGACCCCACTTTCCCACAAGTGCAGTCGCCACAGGTACGGCTTATAAACAAAACCACTCCCGACCTGCCCGACAACCATTACCTTTGGGAAGTGCAATACGATAAAAATGAAAATATTACAGTAACCACCCTCAAAGCCAAAGACACATCCTATGCATGGGAAGGCGACATAGATGAACTGCCCGGACTATATAAAGTAAAACTCATTGCCTACTCCAGAAATATAAGTCCGTCGGGCAACGTGGTGGAATGCCGCGACACTGCGGAACATCAGATACGTATAGTGAACGACTTTTTGCAGTTCCCCAACGCCGTAACCCCCAATGGCGACGGAATAAACGATATTTTCGAGATAAAAAACCTTATTGAAGGAGGCGGATTTCCCACTTTCGAGCTCTCCATCTACGACGCTATGGGTAAACGCCTGTATTACAAGAAAAATATATCGGACCGTAGCGAGTTCTGGGATCCGTCGGGACTGCCTACGGGGACATACTTCTACCATTTTATAGGCAAAGGACATAATGGCGACGTGCAACGTAGCGGAGCCATTCAAGTGCTAAAATAATTTTTTTCATTTTGTTTAAGATTGTGGTGCCGTAAAAAACTGCGGCACTTTTTTTTGCCCAAGCGATATTTGCAAAATTATACGTTGGATTTTTGCAAAAAATCACGTAACTTTGCAATATATTTCCTTTGTTTACAAAAACCACAAAACCATCTATAAATGAATAAATTATCTTATAAAACTTTGAGAAAGTTCCTATTCGCGACAGCAATGTTGGCCGGATTGTACGCCCCACTCTCGGCACAAATAAGCATTCCAAAGGCCAAATTTCATTTCGACTTCCCCAATAAAAGTTGGGAATATCTTGAAACTCTTGAAATTGACAAAAACACCAATATGTACGTTTATTCGGGAGCACCCTTGGTTTCGGCCAAAAACGACACAACACTGCCTTTCCTGCGCATATACGTCAAAAACAATATCGGGGACGAAAATTCTCTCGACTATTCCTTGAGACGTTTTATGCAACAGCCGTTCATAATTGTGGACGAATTTTCCGAATCACCCTACCTGCCCTGCAAGGACGCTATAGGTTATATTGGCATATACAAGGACAATTACGGCAATAGATGCGAATTCTACATGCTATATTTTGTACACAAAAACACATTGGTGGAGTTCAGGCTCGAAACCACAGAGGAATCTTTTGAAGATAAAAGAGCTGAGTTTGAAGAAATTATGGAATCTATCACCCTCGACTAATTATTCTGTTTTCTGGACAAGCAAGCACCATGTTGGAACTACTGAAAAAACTGCTACCTTTCGTTTTTGTATGCCTCATGCCAATGTCGCTGAAAGCCGCGGCTGACAGCGATACCAACCGTTTTGAACATTACAAGAAACAATACACTAAACTCCACGACAACTACATGCTCTCGCCAAACGATGTGGCCAACATCGCGGCTTTGGCCTATTTCTACTCCGAGGCCGACAACCCTATGCGCAACCTGCCGTTGGCTATGGACTACATACAAGTATCCGAAACCAAATACAAGGAGCTGATAAGCGACAAAAATCGCTACAGGGAAGTGAACAAACTGATAAAGAAAGGCTTCACTATTGTGGAGCTCAGGAAAAGGCGGCAGATGATAGTGGACGAGGCACGCAAGTACGTGAAAAACGGCATAGGTCCCGACGAGGCAGATGCCTTTCTGCACGCTTTTGGCAACGACAAAGTGATACAGAAAGAAATATCACAACAAAAGAGCCTGTACTACTACAACAATGCTTTGGAATTAAACACCGAAAAGGCCTACAAGGATTATCTTGACAATCCGTTGAATACCTACGACAGGGAAACAATCATAGACAAACTGAAAGACCTGCTAAAACGCAAAATTACTGTCGCTACAACAGAAAAAGCTGTGGATGAGGTTGTTGAGCTCTATGATTATCCTGAAATAAAACAGCTAGCCGAAAGCCGCAAATACGAAATAAATTACCAAAAAACCATTGCCGCGAACACCACAGAGGCCTACATTTCCTTTCTGCGCCGATACCCTTCGAGCGACAAGTACGATTTGATTCTCGACGCCCTTGACACACTTACGTACAACGAGTTCAAATTGCTGAAAACTCCGCGTCAGTACGCCGATTTTGCACTGAAATACAGCGAATTGCCACCAAGTGAACATGCCATAGACAGCCTTGTGCGTATGATAATCGAAAAGCAGGACAACGAAGCCTTGCGAATATACCTATCCGAGTTTAAGAACGACATACACTACAACGACGTATATAAAGCATATTATCAGCGCTTTGCATGCGAAGGCAACGCCGCCCCCATACGTATTTTCGAACGCGACAATCCGGAATTTCCACTCAAGTTCCTCATTACCGAGGATTTGAAAAAGGCAGAAGAAATCGACAAAATACCGCTCCTTACACTTTTCGACGAGGCTACTACCAACAAAAACGGAGACTGGCTAAAGAAATATATGGGCAAGAACATCAATTATGTAATACTGCAAAGATTACTGCAGCCCTACACCTCGAAAGAAAATTGGAAAGGGGCTTTGGATTTTATGTCGAAATATGAGATTTGTTTTGAAAATAGCCAAGAGATTTATTTTAAGCAGCTTAGAAAAATACTTTCTGAAAATGTAAAAGAAAAAGCCACATTGGTTTATAATCCTCGCTACAATGTGTCGCACCCCCAGATAACTACGTCGGGAATAATCTACGCCAACAAAGTATCCAATTTTACTACACAGGTTGTGGCTATTTCCAAACACAACGGCAAAATGGAGGAAGAAACGATAGTTTTCGACACCGCCAGTGGCGAAGGAATAACCTTTTTCAGTCTTTCCGATGACGAGAAAACCATGTTGGTTGGTAAAAAGGGCGATATTTTCTTTGCTCAGAAACAAGGCTTATCAACATGGAAACTCTCCGACATTGGTGCCAAAGGACTTAATACGGACACGCACTACGAAGGCGACGCAACGCTAACCCCCGACGGAATGGGCATACTTTTCGTCTCCGACCGTCCCGACGGCTGCAACATCAATCCCTCGGGTAGCCTGTACCACGGCGATACGGCACTTGCAACCGACATTTACTATATTCCACGTACAAAAAACGGATGGGGCACGCCCATAAACCTCGGCCCTGTGGTGAACTCCGCTTTCTGCGAACGCTCTCCGGTATTGAGCCGGGACATGACTACATTGTATTTCACATCCGACCGCAACGGTGGCATGGGCTACCAAGACATATATATGACCACTCGTGTCAATACCAATTCGTGGACGGAATGGACAAGCCCTGTGAACATAGGCAAAACAGCAAACACCAGCTTTTCGGAACCGACACTGTCGCTTTCGCCCGACGAAAATTTGATTTATTACACCTCCAACAGCCCGTCCATGCAACGTTACTCACTGTACAGTTGCAAAACAAAACATGTGAAAGGCAGTTTCTACCGCACAGCAAAAATAAACTGCCAGAAAACGGCAGACAAGGCGCAAAACATTAGTATCGACGTGTTTGACCTGCGAAGCATGTTAAAAATACATCATTACCGCGTTTCGGACAGCATAAAGACGTTCAATTTCGATGTTTTTGCAACCAAAAGCTATATAATACACTGCCAATCAAAAGGTTGTTTTATACCAATAATGCACATGTATGGCGAAAAAACAACCTTTGCACCTCATGCTTACGAAATAAAGTCGGCGGTATCGCAAAAAAAACATATTCCGCTGAGTGCCATATACTTTGAAGAAAACACAGCCGAACTGAAGCCAATTTCCGATTTCGAACTCCAAAACATTGTGAATATGCTTCAGGAAAACCCAAATATCAAGATTGAGATAATAAATAATGTTACTGGAAACGATGTAAAAAAGGCTTACGAACTATCGTTGAGCAGAAGTGAGGCAATAAAAAAGGCCATCGTGCGGCACAATATCAATCCCAACCGCGTGGTAGCCTCGGGTTTCGGCAACGTAAACTACAAAAAACACACTTCGGTAAAGTCGGTGGAAATAATCTTTTTTGAAGATTAGCAATCCTATCTCACTTATTAACAATGCGTTGAGAATTACTTTTTGTCTTTTGCAGATTTTGTCTTAAAAATTGCTGTATTTTTGTTGATAGCAAAAAATGGCACCCAGTGTCTGTCTTTGCTACATAATACATTAAGGGTCAATAATTTATATGTAAAATATGCTATATAAGACTATCACCTACAACGGAAAAAAGATTCATTTCCAAGATGAAGGGCATGGCAACGACAAGGTTTTAGTTCTGTTGCACGGATTCATGAACAGTTTGGAGATATGGGCTTCCTACACATATTCGTATATGCGCGATATGCGGGTGATAGCCATTGACTTGCCCGGGCACGGCAAATCGGATATTTTTGGCGAGGTGCACACTATGGATTTTATGGCCGAAACCGTTAAGGCAGTACTTGACGCCGTAAAAGTGGAGCAATGCGTTATGCTTGGCCACTCGATGGGCGGATACGTAACTTTGGCTTTCGCCGAGAAATACCCATATATGCTTCGTGGATTCGGACTGTTGCACTCGCAGGCTATGGCCGATAGCAACGAAGTGGTGAAAGGCCGTTTGGAATCTATCGACACGGCAAAAATCAACCGTCCGGGCTACATTCTGAATTTCGTTCCCTCCCTTTTCGACGAAAGCAAGCGCAAGTCCTTCCACAGCGAGATAAAGGAGGTGGGGGACATTTCCATAGAAACGACCATTGAGGGCATAGCTGCCGCACAGCGCGGAATGTCCGACCGTCCCGACCGCCTTACCGTACTCGAGGAGGCCGAAGTTCCGGTACTTTTCATCTTCGGCACTGCCCGCCTATTCGGAAATAATGCTGCTCGACAAGGTTGCTCACCTGTCTTTTATCGAAGAACGCGATTTTGTAAAACTTCGCATAAAGAATTTCGTAAATAGTTGCTACCTATAGCCTTTTTTAGGTAGCTGCAAATTCTATTCTGTATTACCCAAAAAACCGCAAAAACATGAAAACGAAATTGTCAGTTTTGGCAATAGCATTATGCCTTGTCGTAACAGTTTCCGCACAAAACAAGTATTACTCCAACAACAAAAAAGCCGCATCGCAGTTCGAAAAAGCCATGAACGTACTGTACGCAGGCAAATTCAACCAAGGCATTTTGGAACTTGAGAAAGTCCTGAAAATAGATCCTAACTTTATTGAAGTGCACCTCACTTTGGGCGATTTTTACTGCGACTCCAAAGACACAGCACGTGCACAGTGGCATTACGAGCAGGCCACACTAATAAACGAGAGTTTCTACCCCATAGTGTGGCTGAGGCTTGGCGACATATACAAAGAGACAGGAAATTACGACAAGGCCGAAAATAGTTTCGGCAAATACCTCTCTTACGAGAAAAAGGATAAAAAAAATATACACATAGCAAAATTCAACATCCAAGAGATGGAGTTTCGCCGCAATGCCATTGCCAATCCGGTACCTTTCAAACCCCAAAACATGGGAGCGGCTGTAAACAGCAAATATCAAGAATACCTACCTTCGCTCACCGCCGACGGACAAACGCTCGTTTTTACGCGCAGAGTACCTACACGGGAATCCATGCCGCTAGGAAACGAGGAAGACCTGTATATCTCCTCCAGAATTGACGGACAATGGACACAGGCCATGCGTATGCCATCGCCGCTCAACTCCGACGGCAACGAGGGCGCCGAATGCGTTTCGCAAGACGGACGGCTGATGTTTTTCACTGCCTGCGACCGCAAAGGTGGTGCCGGAAGTTGCGACCTATACGTGTGTGTAAGAGAAGGCGACAAATGGTCGGCGCCACATAATTTGGGCAAACCGGTAAATACCGACAAATGGGAGACCCAACCATCATTCTCAATAGACGGACGGACGCTATATTTTGCCTCCAACCGCCCCGGCGGCAAAGGCGGTAACGACATTTGGAAAACTGTTCTGCAGGACAACGGACGATGGTCGGTGCCCGTAAACCTTGGAGACAGCATAAATACCGCTGGCGACGAGAAATGCCCTTTTATCCATTACGACGACCAAACTCTGTATTTCGCCTCCAACGGACATGTTGGCATGGGCGGTTTCGACATATACTACTCACGCAAAATCAACGACTCCACGTGGAGCAGACCAGTAAACATCGGCTATCCAATAAACACCTCTTCCGACGAAGCAAGTCTGATAGTGAGCCCTTCGGGAAGCACGGCAATCTTTGCTTCCGACCGTAAAGGCGGTTACGGCGACCTCGACCTTTATCAGTTTGAGCTGTACAAAGAGGCTCAGCCAATAGCCGTTACCTATATGAAAGGTATCGTCTTCGACCAGAAAACCAACGCTAAACTTTCGGCACAAGTCAAAATTATAGACGTGGCTAACGGCGCGGAAATCGCCTCAACAACATCCGACCCTGTAAATGGTTCATTTATAATAAGTTTACCAATAAATAAGACTTACGCTCTAAATGTATCACGTAGCAAATATTTGTTCTATTCGGACAATATTGAGTTACAAAACGGTACTCCCGACAAGCCTTTTTTGGTAAATATAGCCCTGAAAACCATAGAGATAGGCGAGAGCATTGTTCTGAAAAACATATTCTTCGAAACTGGTAGTGCAGAACTGAAAAAAGAGTCGTTGGCCGAACTCACCAAACTTATGCAGTTTATGCTCAAGAACCCCGACATACGCATAGAAATAAGCGGACACACCGACAATGTGGGAACCGACGCCAAAAACCAAAAACTGTCCGAAAACCGTGCCAATGCAGTAGCTAATTACCTGTATAGCAATGGTATAGATAAACAGCGTGTGCGTGCCGTAGGCTATGGAAAGACTCGTCCGATAGACACCAACGACACCGAGCAGGGACGTGCCAACAACCGTCGCACTATGTTCGAAATAATAAAATGAACAGACCTTACGACCGCAACATCAGCAACCGATGAAAAAGACATTCAAATTCGAAGGTGAAACTCTGCCTTTTGAGGCCGACAAAGAAACCTTGCAGCACAAACTGTCTGAAATCAAACAACTTATCAATAATTATCAAGAGGTAGTTTGCGATTTGGACAGCGACGCATATATGGCGCGTGGCAACGGCTTTTGCGAGACCAAATATAGCGAAAGTTTTCTTGATAACCGCATTGAGGCACTTACACACAAAGCCCTGCAAATCGAACAATGGATTAGGGAATTTTAACTTCCGCAGCCTCCTTACTCCTCCCGACCTCCTCAGAGAGGAGGAGCTTGTTTGGACTACCACGTTTTGCATGGGTTTGTGTTTAGGCTATGAGGGAATTTGCGTCTGGCAAGTTCCTCCTTTTATGGAGGTTAGGAGGATTTAGGGCTTGTGTGAGGGGTTTTTACTCCTCGAGTTCTCCGCTTCGCTATCGAAAAGTCCACCGGACTTTTCTTCACCATCCTCAGAGAGTTTTTACTCCTCCCGACCTCCTCAGAGAGGAGGAGCTTGTTTAGACTACCACGTTTTGCATGGGTTTGTGTTTAGGCCATGAGGGAATTTGCGTCCGGCAAGTTCCTCCTTTTATGGAGGTTAGGAGGATTTAGGGCTTGTGCGTGGGGTTTTTACTCCTCGAGTTCTCCGCTTCGCTATCGAAAAGTCCACCGGACTTTTCTTCACCATCCTCAAGAGTTTTTACTCCTCCCGACCTCCTC
>CAJOEN010000001.1 GCA_905233475.1 uncultured Bacteroidales bacterium | reverse complement strand
TTCATTGTTAAGGCATTTTGTGTGTCACATTGCAAAAATACGCAAAATTTTTGACTTAAACAAATGATTAACAATGTTTTAATTTATAGAAGTCCCCTTTTTTCTATAGTTATTTATCACGGTCGGTTTCCTATTTTTGTAAACATGTAATAGTCATGGGGATCATTGTTTTTGTTGAAAGGACCAACACCGGAATAATTATAACAAAAAGACAAAGTGTCGGTATTCTGTTTCAGAATTTTAAAGTTATAAGTGGGCTTTATAGGGGCAATGGATGAAGAGTCTGAACCGATACCGCTAAGCACAAATACAGGATAGCCGTATGTTGCTGGAAACGAGTAAGAATACCACATTCTATCCTTGAAAAACAAGTTGAAATCAGCAGAGTCGATTTTTTCAACATTCGAATAAAAGATATTTTTTTCAGGAAACACATCAATGGCAACTATGAACATAGAATCCGAAACAAGTCGGTATGCTGTATTACCGGCAGGGTCTGATATTGAGTCTGTTCCATCTCCAATATATTCATATTTCTGACCTATGCACTGCCATGTCTCTATGGTAGAAGTGGAATTTCCCGTTTCTGTTTCTTCGTGCTTTTCACAGCACAAGAAAAGAAATAATAAAGGAAGCGACATTAATAACAAAGAAAAACTAATTTTGTTCATAATTGTATATTTTTAGAATTAATATTATTGAATAATTAGTACTTTGCTGTGGCTAACAGCGTTATCGCACACTAAAATCACATTGTAAGTTCCTGTGGGGAAAGTGGTAATGTTGATGTCCAAGCTGGAGACATTGCCGAAATTACTTATATTATAGTTACCCACAAGTGTGTTTGTGCCAGTGTTATAAATGAATATTTGAGCTGATGTTACTGTGGTAGTATATTCGTAACTTACTGTAATCCAGTTACCAGTTGCTGGATTAGGGGTTATTGAACTTATGTAACCTGGTGACACGGTTACTTTTACAGTGTCCAAATCGCGATAACCGTCTTTTTCGGCAGTAATTTCTAATATATACTCGCTTGTCTTTGATGTGGCTACAGTATAATTCAATCCTTCGTACTTAAAGTTGCGCTGTTTGTCGTACCAGCGATAGGTGGCATTCTCGCTTATCTGTGTGGCATGAAGGGTTGCAGTAGTATTGATCATGACAGTAGTGTCGTTGCCTGCATTTGCACGGAAACGATTTGTGGTAGGGCGTTCTGGCTTTTCCACTTGGATGGTGAGTCCGCCAATAAATTCCATATCATCACCACTTCCAATATATTGTGTGATGTGGTTTTTGTATATATTGTTATGTTCGTTGTGACGAGTGAGGAAGTTATAACGCATAGTAATGTCTGTTTCAGGGATATCAGATAGTACCACTGTCTCACCAGTAACAAGGTATGTATTAGCTGAGATTTGTTTCAGATTATCAGAAACTGGTGTCCATTCGTCCATCAAATCCTCAGAAAAAATAAGCGTTATCTCTGCATCATCAAGGATATGAGCCTCGCCTTCTGGTGCGAAGTTTATACGAAGATTGGATGTGGGAGCATTAATAGATACAACTGAAACTGCAATATTTGCATCCAAACCATAGTTGTTGGCAGTTAAATAATGATTTGTAACAAGAACATTCTTAGCTGCTATATTGTTGTTATTGAAAACATTATTTCGCATAATAGATGTTTCCGGTGTAAATAATGAGTCAAATGATGATTCTATGCGGGCATAAAAAGCGAAGTTGGAATAATTCTGAAAAAGACCTGTGTTAATATTAATATTAACAGGAAATGTAAGAACTACTGTACCGCCTGCTGGTATTTCTGGTATGGCACAAATGCCATATTGTTGCCACTCTGACGCACTCGTACCCCATGTGCTACCAGCCTGTAAAGATGTGCAACGTCCGTAGATCCTTAAAGAATCTGTTGTAATTGATGGAGCAGAACCATTATTGTGTAGGCGTACATAAAGGTAATTTTTGCCGTTACACACCAGTTGGTGATCTGTACCGCCATCAAGAGTTCTGCGTATCCAAATGTCGGGGCTGTCAAAAGTGCTGACACCACTTTGCTCCGCACCGTTGTCGTAAATAGTATCACGTATGTATAAATTGTAACCAATAGCAGCTTTCACTGCGTTGTACGCATCTACCATACCGTATCCTGTATTATAATTCCATGTGCCGTTTGGATAGTCTGTATTGGGTGGATTATATGTATATAAATCATCACGTACTTTTTGTGCAGTTTTTTCAATAATGTCCCGTACTTGCTTAACTGTTAGGGTAGGGTTCGCAGAGAGAATAAGAGCTGCTATGCCTGCCACATGTGGAGCCGCTGCTGAAGTCCCACTGTATGTTGCAAAATAATCATTATCATAATAATTAGAATCCGTCTGATAAAGAGAATTGTAGCCATTTAAGCCTGTTAAGTCTGTTGTGAATATTTTTACGCCTGGAGCTAAGACACTCAATTTTGGTCCCCAACATGACATCCAATATGATTCCGAATCACAACTTATAAAATTTTTCCTTTCACCACAAGGACTTGCTGCCCCTACGGCAATAACTGCTTCATTCAAATTCGCCGGAAATATATTTCTAACAAGTTGGCTCCCAAAAGAATTTTGATAATGATTACCCGCAGCAAATACTATAGGACACCCTTTACCATTTCTACCGTTGTTTTTGGCGTTAATGATTTCAGTTCTAATAATATCTAAACTGTCACTCCCTCCCCATGAGCAACTTAAAACGTCTGCACCATAGTCATGCCATGATTTATAAATTGCGTTTGCAATCCATGAACAATATGAAAACCACCTAAGGCCACCGTAAAATGTATCCACAATATTATAGGCCATTCTTATAGGAATAATATTTGATTTATAAGCGATTCCCTTTATTCCAATATTGTTGTCTGCCGCTGCTATAATACCAGCACAAGCTGTACCATGTGGGTCATCAAATTTGCACTCACCAAATAAACCTCCACCAAGAGCATTGTCAGTTGCATCGTAACCTGGTAAAAGATTTTCTGACAAATCATTGTGAAAAACATCAATGCCATCATCTAAAACAGCTACGTTAGTACCAGTGCCATCTGAATAAACCCAAGCTTGTGGAGCATTTATGTCGATTCCTGCTATTCCTCCATATTGACCAGTGTTATTTAAACCCCACTGATTACCATAAAAAGGATTAGACAAGGAAAGGGGAGCCTGTAATATGCCAAAATCTGGCTGTGAAAAAACAACATTTCCAGTAATAAACAACAAGTTAGCATATTCAATAGACATGTCATTTTGTGTGCTTAAAGCAACAAGATAAACATCATTATCAGATCCGAATTGCATATAGTTAGAATACGAAATATCATTTTCAATTAGTAAATCTAAAATTGAAATATTGGGTTTAACTTTAACAAACACTCTATTTTCACACCAATGAGCAACCGAAGAGTCCGCCGAAAGTATAATATTAGAATATTTTATGTTTGCGTTTGATGATGCCACATATTCAGCAAGACTATCTTGTGTGGTTAAAACAATTATCCTACATGGTGTAACAATTTTTTTCCTTGGAAAATAAGCAATTAAAGCATTTGCCTCAGTCGTATTACTGCATATCACCATATAGTGGTTATTTACTTTATGGTAAAAGGTTGTGTTTCCGCCTTCGTTATAAATAAAAACATCTGATGTTTGAGCTTTTATTCCATAATAAGAAATAAGCACAAGAAAGGCTAATAGAAAAAATTTTTTTTTGTTCATCTTGTTTGTTTATTATTTTTTTTGCAAAATTAGAAAAAAAAACGGAAAAAACAAAAAAAATCATTAGTGTAATTAATTTTTTTATTTAAATATTTATGAATAAGTATTTTTATAAGTTGCGCAAGTAGCTCATTTTCAATATTTTTTATTTTGTAAAATAAATCAAATCCAACATGTACAAAATTTCTGCAAAGTTCGGAAAGATTTTTGAAACATGCAACTTTTTTCAAAAAAATGATATTGCAGTACAAAATCCAACTCGCTATTTTCGGAAAAAAAACGTAAATTTGCAAAACATAAGCAATGGTATTTTTTAACGAGAAATGATTGAAGATACATTCAGACACAAGGGATTACGGGAGCGTTTATGTGAGGAGCTACGCGCCAAAGGCATTACCGACAATGCCGTTTTGGAGGCAGTGAAAAAAGTGCCGAGGCATTTTTTTATCGATTCCTCTATGGATTCCCTCGCCTACGAGGACAGGGCTTTGCCCATAGCTTGCGGACAAACCATATCGCATCCGCATACCGTTGCTTTCCAAACCCAGCTTTTGGGCGTAAAGCGCAACGACAAGATTTTAGAGATTGGCACGGGTTCGGGTTATCAGGCCTGCATACTTGCGGCAATGGGGGCAAGGGTGCTCACCATAGAACGTCACAACGAACTTTATCTCAGAGCCCAACAGCCGATAGCGCAGCTGAAATATTTTGTGCGTACTTTTCTTGGCGATGGTTACATGGGATTGCCCACAGCCGCCCCTTTCGACAAGATACTGATTACCTGCGGCGCCCCTATTATTCCACCTGCTTTATTAGCGCAGCTCAAAACGGGAGGGGTTATGGTTATTCCTGTTGGCAACGATGACTACGAAATGCGGAGGATAACCAAAATAAGCGACAGTGAGATAAAAGAGGAGGCTTTCGGCAATTTCAGTTTTGTGCCTATGCTCGAAAAGGTGCAGGGGGTAAAAAACAGTTTAAAGATTTCCCTATTGGATTATTTTACCAGATTGTAGGTGTCGCTTGCAATTACATATTCTTCGTCGGTTGTAACAACAATGGCTGCAACCTTGGAGTCGGGTGTGGAAATTACAGCGTCCTCTCCGGCGGTCTTGTCGTTGAGTTCCATATCAACTTTTATGCCAAGGCATTCCATGTTTTCGAGAATGGGATGACGCATAAACCAAGCGTTTTCGCCAATGCCGCCAGTGAACAGTACTATGTCGCAACCGCCCATTTCGGCTATGTATGCTCCAATGTATTTTTTCACTTTTTGTGCAAACATGTCGAAAGCGTAGGTGCAGCGTTCGTCGCCTGCGTCGCGACCGGCACGTATGTCGCGCATATCCTGCTTGCCGCCGCTGATACCTACCAATCCGCATTTCTTGTTCAGCATGGTAACAATGTCTTTCCAAGTCTTGCCGGCGGCCAGCTCTTTTTCGAAGAGGAACTGCAAAGCGCCTGGATCAACATCGCCCGGACGGGAGCCCATGATAAGACCTTCCAGCGGGGTCATGCCCATAGTGGTGTCCACGCTCTTGCCGTGGTCGATGGCGGCGATTGAGGCACCGCTACCGAGGTGACAGCTTACTATCTTGAGGTCTTTCCAGTCCTTTCCAATCATCTTGGCGGCTTTCTCGGCCACGAATTTGTGGCTGGTGCCGTGGAAACCGTAGCGGCGTATGCCGTATTTTTCGTAATATTCGTAGGGCAGACCGTAGAGATACGATTTGGCGGGCAGTGTGCTGTGGAAAGCAGTGTCGAACACAACAGCTTGTTTTACGTTGGGCAGAACGTTCTGCATGGCGTAGATACCTGCAAGGTTGCCGGGGGTGTGCAGCGGGGCGAGGTCGGTGAGGGATTTGATTTTCTCAATAACATCGTCGTTTACAAGGCAGCTGCCTTTGAACAGCTCGCCGCCGTGAGCTACGCGGTTGCCTACTGCGCCAATCTCGTTGAGGTCTTTAATGACGCCGATTTTGGGGTCGGTAAGTGCGTTGAGCACTATTTTGATACCGGCTGTATGGTCGGGTATGGGGAGTTGCTCGTAATGCTTCTCGCCATTGTATTTATGGGTGAATTCGCCCATTTCCAAGCCAATGCGCTCCAATAAACCTTTTGCCATTACAGCAGCGTTGTTAGCCATGTCTATCAACTGATATTTGATAGACGAGCTTCCGCAATTTAAAACTAAAATTTTCATCGTTTATGCCTAATTATTAAGTGATAACAATATTATTTTGATAAACTTTATCTCAACAAAGATACAAAATTCTATCCAAAAAAACAAAACCCCAACAATTATTTTTTTTTGAGCGACTTTAATTTTTTTGCAAACCTGTTTGATATTCATTGACGTGACAGGTTGTTCCGTGGCAAGTGGCACGCATGTTTCCTCGTACCCGTTTGACGAAAAAAAATCCCCAAGCAAACAAATAGATTTTTTTTCTGTACCTTTGCACAAAAAAATAACAACCATGTCGGAAAATATTATAATTTTGGCTTTGGCCATTTTACCAGTGTTGATTCTTTCGATATACATTTACCGTAAGGACAAGTTTGAGAAGGAACCTCTTGGAATGCTCGTCAAGGCGTTTTTGTTTGGCTGTCTTTCGGTTATACCCGCTGTTGTGCTCGAGAAGTTTTTAATGGCTGTGGCGCCACTTTCTGTAAGTGAGTCTTATTCCGATGTTTGGCAAAGTATTTACAACGGTTTTGTTGTGGCGGGCTTTAGCGAGGAACTTTGTAAACTCTTGCTGCTCGCATTTGTCGTTTGGCGCAGCCGCCATTTCAACGAGTATTTCGATGGCATTGTTTACGCAGTTTTCCTCTCGCTGGGATTTGCGGGAGTGGAGAATCTTTTATACGTGTTTGGGCAGGAAACGATGATGTTGTCCATGACTACTGCCGTTGTAAGGGCGGCGGTTTCGGTACCCGGGCATTTTCTTTTTGCTGTGGCTATGGGATATTATTTGGCTTTGGCCAAATTCGAGCCCGCCAAAAGACTATTGAACCTTATCAAGGCTTTTTTGGTGCCGGTTATGTTACACGGCGCTTTCGATACATTGCTTATGTTATCCAGCGCCATGTCGGATTACGCAACAGAAATTTCCCTTGGGCTTCTGTTTCTGTTCGTTTTTTTTGACATAAAGTTGTGGAAGGCCGGGAAACGCAAACTACGTCGTTTGCAGATGAAATCGGAGATACAAAACTACGAGAATTTAACGGACATCGAGACGGAATAAGCAGGGACGACGGAACTACCGTCCGCCAGAAAGTACATAACGTAAGCTTTTGTTCAAAAAATCATATTCGTGATGCAAGCGGTGCCGTTGAAAATATTTTGGAACGACAACAGTTTGATTTTTACAAAAATAAACGGCTTGGATGTAAAAACCGAAAGTTTTTTTTCGAAAACTGAAAAAATCTTCGTAAATTTGCACACTATTTTCAACGCTAAAAAGATATAAAAATATGGCAATAATTGGTACAATAAGAAAACATTCGGGAATAGCTGTAACCGTTGTGGGTATAGCAATTGTGGCATTTATCATAGGCGACGTTTTCAAACGTCAGTCGAGTGTTCCCGATTTGGCGAAAATTGACGGAGAAACGGTGATGCACACCACGTTCGAAGCTAAAGTAAAGCAAATTGAAGACCGCTACAAACGTCAGAGCGGCAAGGAACAGTTGTCCAACGATGAAAGTTTCCAATTGCGTGAGCAGGCATGGAATGAAATGCTTGAAGAGAAAATCTTGGGCAAACAATACGAAAAGTTAGGCATCGTCGTATCCGAGAAGGAAATGAACGACATGTTTGTGGGCGAGTTCATCCACCCATATTTGCGTCAGATTTTTACCGACCCCAATACCGGCATGTACAGCACACAGGCCGTAGCCCAAACAATACGCAACTTCGACCAAATGAAGGACGAGGACAAGCTACAGTGGCTCGACATTGAAAACTACGTGCGCCAGTCGCGTATTCTGGAGAAATACAACAACCTGCTCAACCGCAGTTTCTACACACCTAAGGCTATGGGAGCACAAGTTGCAGAATATGCCTCCAACAATGTGGATACCCGCGTCGTAGCTCTATCGACACAGACTATAAAAGACGACGAAGTTCAGGTTTCCGATGCCGACCTTAAGAAATACTACGAGGAACATAAAAATATGTTCAAACAGGAAGAAGCACGTGACATTGATTTTGTGCAGTTCCCCGTTATACCCACCCAACGCGATATGGAAGAAATTGCCGACAGCGTGAGAAGGGTATGGGATGAATTCCAGACTGTAGAAGATGCATACATAGGTAGTTACGTGAATCAGGTGTCCGACCGTTGGTACGACTCCACATACGTGAAAGCCTCCTCTTTCGGCGAATTTATGGGATTGGACAGCCTCATCGCAAGAACAGCACAGGGCGGTTACATCGAACCTTCGCTCATAAACCAGACTTGGGTTATGGCAAAAGTGGTTAAAACCGACATGCGTCCCGATAGCCTGAGAGCTTCGGCTATACATATCCTCAACAACAAAGTCGGCGAAGGCATTAGTCGTAACGAAGCAGAAGCCAAAAACTTGGCCGACAGCGTGGAAACTCTTGTGAAAACAGGCAAAATGACCTTTGAGGAAGCTGTGAACCTCTTCTCCGACGACCCGCAGAAAAGCGAGACTATGGGCGACCTTAAATGGACTGCCGACGGCGGTATGGGATTCCTTAACGAAAAAATAGTAGAAACCCCTGTGGGAGGCATCTTCAATTTCGAGCGTCCCGACAAATTGGGTTACATAATAGTGAAAGTTACAGGCAAAACTCCCGAAAATAGGAAATACCGCGTGGCTCTCATAACCCGTAAGATAGAAGCAAGTAAGGGAACTTATGAGGCGGCTTACGAAAAAGCCAACAGATTCCTCTCAAACTGTGGCAGCCATGAGCAATTCCTCACTTTGGCACAAAATGAGAACTATATGGTGCATAACGCCGATTTTACACCCTCCAACGCAAAATCATTGCAGGGTGTTTCGGAAGCACGTGAGATAGTGCGCTGGGCTTTCAACGAAGACCGCGAAGAGGGCGATGTTTCGGAAACCGTTTACGAATCGGACAACGCTTATATAGTTGCTTCGCTTAAAACCATACGCAACAAAGGTATAGCCGCTTTTGAACAAGTACGCACATACATAGAACCACAGGTACTCAACGAGAAAAAAATCGAGAAACTTGCCGAAAAAGCTGAAAAAGTAATGGCAACGACCAAGGACATCAACGCTATAGCTACACAATTTCAGGCAACCGTTGATACCGTTATGGCAGTAAACTTCAACGGATATTATTTCGGCAACTATGGTCCCGAAATGACAGCTATAGGCAATATATCTGCCGCCAAAAAGCCCGGCCTGCTCAAACCTATAAAAGGCGGTTATGGCGTTTATGTGGTGTGTGTGGACAATGTGGCACCGAGTGCAACACCTGCCGACGGCAATATGATTGCTACTCAGATGGATATGGAGAGCGCACAGAAACTTCGCTCGCTGTTCAATGTGCTTAAAGACCGCATAAAAATCGTTGACAACAGGACTGTGTTCTATTGATAAATTTGTTAATGTTTGATTGCAAAAAGGCAGGTCGTTGAAAAACTTCCTGCTTTTTTGGTAACACAATATGATATGGAAAACACACGACAACAGAAAATCTCGCGACTGCTGCAACAGGAGATGGGCAAGATTTTTCAGCAGGAGACAAAAAGCATATTCGGTAGCACTATGATAACGGTAACCGAGGTGCGTATCAGCCCCGACCTGTCGGTAGCCAAAGTGTGGGTGAGCATAATGCCTTTGGGCGGAGCCAAAAAAGAAGATGTAATGACCGCCATTAAAGACAATACCTCCGACCTGAGACGCAGACTTGGAATGCGTGTGGGTAAGCAGGTGCGCATTATCCCGCAGCTAACATTCTTCCTCGACGACTCGTTGGATTACATACAAAACATAGAAAGACTGCTCAAGCAATGAACCTGCCGTTTTTTGTAGCCCGACGATACCTGTTTTCGCGCAAACGCAAAACCATCATCAACGTAATTTCGTGGATTTCGCTGATAGGCATTGCCGTAGGCTCAATGGCACTGATAGTGGTACTTTCGGTTTACAATGGCATTGGAGAGCTTACACAATCGTTGTTCAACGTCTTCGACCCTGAGCTTGTAGTAGAGGCCCGCGAGGGCAAGAGCTTTCATATAGCCGACGGAACATTCCCCATTCAGGAAATAAAACGCACTGAAGGCGTTGGAGAAGTTTCAGAAATAGTGGAGGAGAACGCTTGGGTGATATACAAGCAGAACGAGCAGATACTGTTTATCCGGGGCGTGGACGGCAATTATCTTCGCCACAGCGGATTGGTGAACAATCTGTCGGAGAAAAGCGACTACGAACTGAAAAACGATAACGGAAATTATGGCATACTGCTTGGCGGAAATCTGTATTTTGCCTTGGGTATCAATCACTTGGATATAAATACACCACTCACGGTGCATATTCCTAAACGCAAGGCAGGCTTAGGACTTACAATAGATGACGCTTTCAACACGCAGTACGCTATGGTTTTGGATTTTTTCTCGGTGCAAAACGAGATAGACTCCAAGTATGCTGTGGCCGACATAGGATTTGTACGCAATCTGCTCAACTACGACAGCGACGAGGTGAGCATGCTCGCTCTAACTCTTGATTCGTCTCGCTCGGTGCGAAAAGTCAAGGAGGATTTACGTAATATATTAGGTGATAGATATTTAGTAAAAGACCGTTTCGAACAGCAACCTCTTTATTACAAAATTTACTCATCCGAAAGGCTCGGTATTTTTATAATACTTTCGCTTATAATAATAATAGCGTCGTTCAATCTTATAGCATCGCTTTCGCTACTGATTATAGACAAACGCAGGGACAATTACTTGTTGCAGTGCCTCGGTACCACAAAAAGAGTGTTGCGTCGTATTTTCTTTGTGGAAGGCGTTTTGATTTCAGTTGTGGGTGTGCTTATTGGTTTGTTCATGGGCTTTGTGGTGTGTTTTTTGCAACAGCAGTTCGGTATAGTGAAAATGGGCGACAATTTCATTGTGGACGCATTTCCGGTGGCTATGCACCTTGCCGATTTCCTGCTGGTATTTGTGCTTGTTATAGTCTTGTCTATGCTGTCGGTGTGGTTTACTGTCCGCAGGGCACGATTTTAGACTGTACAAGGCCTTTATTCCACCGAAACGGTACTTGAGTAGCTGTTCACCTTTTCCACTCTTATTTTTGCCGGTATGCGGTCGCGAAGCTGTTCCACATGGCTTATGATTCCTACTTTGCGGCTACCGATTTTGTTTAGTCTTTCAAGAGTGTCCACTACGGTGGATATGAAATTGCTGTCGAGAGTGCCAAAACCCTCGTCGATAAAGAGTGTGTCGGGGACGTTGTTGCTTGTGTTGAATGACGATAACCCCAGTGCCAACGAGAGCGAGATCATAAAACTTTCGCCACCCGACAGCGAAGTGGCGGGACGCGTCTGCCCGCCGGCGTATTCGTCCTTTATAAGAATTGTAAGTGTACCGCTCTGGTTTGTAAGAACATAGCGTGGATTGAACTGTCGCAGGTAGTAGTTGGACGTTTCCAAAATCTGTCCCAAAAGAAAACTTTGGGCAATGCGTTGAAATTTAGCGTCATTGGTGCCGAACATGCGGTTAAGCCTGTCCCAAGAACCGTATTCTTTGCAAAGGCTTTCGTATTGCTTTTGCATTTTTTTTGTCTCTTCGGAGTTCTGGGCGTTGGTTTTCAGTTGGTTGTCTATGGCGCCGATTTGTTGTTTTAGAGTGTCGCTTTGTTGCGTATGTATGTTGGCTTTTTGGGTAAGCATTTCCAAAGTGTCGTCGTCGGAAAGCCGGGGTTTGGTGGCGTTGTGTTCGTCAATTTCCTTGTTTTTCTGTCCTACAATGGCTTTGCAGGCATTCAATTGCTTGTCGAATTGAAGTAGGTCGCGTTCCAAATTGTCGATTTCAGTTTGTGAAAAAGCCGACAGATGTTTCACTATTTCGGCGGTTATCGACGGTTTTTGGGTATAAAAGTCATCAATTAGGAGTTGCAGTTCGCCAATCCTTTTTATGTTTTCGGTTTGGTTTTGGAAAAGCGACTTGGCGTCGGCCTGAAGGGAATTCCAAAGGTTATGGTCTTCGGTTACAATCTGTTGGGGCTCAAGGCTTTCCGTCCAAGAGGGGAACAGTTTTTTTACAGTATTGTAACTATCTGTGATAGAAGATTCTACGGTTTTAAGCCTTTCCACATCTCCTTCGCGTTTTGTTTGATGTTCTTTAAGTTTTTTGTGATTTTCGGCTTTGCCGGAGATGTTGATTCGTGTGTCGTCGATGTTCTTGTCCCAGTCGGGGAGGGTGATGGTGTTGTCGAGTTCGATGTGAAGTAAGTTGTATTTTTCTTGGCAATCCAACTCGTTTTTTGTGGCGTTGGCAATGGCTGTATTACAGTTGTTTACGTTGTTTTCGGCGACAATTTTGTTTTTCTCGGCCTCTTGCCGTTGTTTATCAAGTTTATTGAAATCCTCTTGAAGGCGGTTTACCTCTTCCTGCAACTTGTTGGCGTGCTGTAATTCCTGTTCGCATTGCGTTTTAGCTTGAACTATGAGATTGTTTTCTGTTTCGAGGTCGTCATTCCAAGTACGGTTTGCGTTGGTGCAAAGTAATTGCGTATCAGATAGCTGTTTGGAGTATTGCGATTTTTTGTTTTCAAGTTCGGCGGTTTTCGACTGCAAGTCGAGACTTAATACCTTTATGGCATTGTTCAACTCATTCAGTTCCTTCTCGGCCTCGATTTGGATGTTTTTTAGTTCGTTTTTACGCTGTTCGATGGGCTCTATTATTTTTTTGATTTCATCGTCGGAAAGCAGTTGTTCCACCTTATTGCCGCAAACGGGGCATATATCGCCAGTTTCGAGTTTGCTGCGAATGGCTTTTGCGTGGTTGTCGAGGCTCTGATAAACCTTTTCGTAATCACGCTCGGCTTTGGATAGTTCGTTGTCGGCGGTTTTGAAAGCTAATTCCTTGTCGGGGAGGAGTTTCTGTTGTAATTCCAAAAGTTTTTTTGTGTTTTCGGTTTCGGAGGCGGATTTCTCCATCTGCTCCCGTGCCGAAATGAGGGTCTTCAGGGCGTTGGAATAGGAGAGAAGGTTCTGCATACGTTTTTGCAGTTGGTCGAAATTTTTTGACGCCAACAGGCTTTTCGCTTCCTGTAATTCTATGTCTTTGTCGTTCAGTGTCTTTGTGGCTTTCTCCAAATCTGCAATCGCGGTATCTTTGGTGTTTTGAAGTTCTTTCAGCCGTTCTTTGTTTTTCTCGGCTTCGATGTGGTGTTTTGTTGCGTCGTTAGCATGGTTTTGCAGAGTTTTAAGCCTTTCGGATATACTTTGGGCGTTGTCGAGCATACATTCCTCCGCCTCGGAGTATTGTTGGAGTTTTTCACGTGTTGTTTTTAGGTCATTTTCAATGGATTCTATCAGTTTTAAAAGATAAAGCCGTTTTCCTGTGAGGGTGAAAAACTCTGTGGACAGACGATGTTCTTCTTTTCCAAGTTCCGCCCGACGATTTTTTTCGTTGTTACAATCGGCAGTGCAGCGTCGTATTTCCACAGTCTGTTTCCAATCAGACACAGTTTGCAGTTTTGTACGATGTGTTTCGGAGTTCTGTTGTAGCTCCAATTGCGATAGCAGTTGTACGTTGGTGTTTAGTTCGGTTTGCAGTTGCGAATGACGTTGAAGCCAAGTTAGTTTGGTATTACATTCGGTAATATTCTTATCTAATTGGTTAACAGTGTTTTGTAGCTGAACAGACTCGTCGGTAAGTTTCTGTATCTCTTCATCTGACAGCGTGTGCCGGTCGGCAATGCGGTTTGCAAGGAGTTCACGTTCACGATTTTTACGGCTGGTAAGTTCGGCTATCTTTTGTCCAATTGCTGTGTATATTTCGGTTCCGGTGAGTTTTTCGAGAATCTCGGCTTTTTCCGTGTCGTCGCTTTTCAGAAATTTGGTGAATTCGCCCTGAGCAAGCATTGTTGTGCGACAGAACTGTTTGAAATCGAGGCCGACGCAACTACTGTCCTTTATGCAGTCTTTTATTTCATTTTCTTTGTTAAGCAGTCTGCCGTCGGTTAGGCATTGCAGTTCCCTCGAAGGGAAGCCTTTCAGTTTGCCCTTGTTCTCGCCCCTTGTTACGGATTCGGCCGTCCAGCGGGCGATGTAGGTCTTTCCGTCGTTACCTTCGAAAGTGAAATCCACCTGAGCCGTTGTCGCCCCTCTGCGTACCAGTACCAAAGTGCTGTTTACGGCAGTGTTGTCGCGGGCAATCATGTTGTCGTCATAGCTGTCCTTTGGACTGCTTTCCAAGCGTGGCACGCTGTTGTACAAGGCCAGACAGATGGCGTCGAGTATGGTGGTTTTGCCGGCACCTGTTTTTCCGTAGATAAGGAATATCGGCTGATTGCCCAACAGACCTTCGGCAAAATTTATTTCGGCTTTTTCGATGGAAGCAATGTTGTTTATAGCTATCTTTTTGAAAATCATAGGTAATCTACAATCTATTTTGGTTGATAGTTTCGTCTATGGCGAACTTTAGCATGGCCGAAATGTCATCGGGCATATCCACGCCGTTTTTTTGCAGGTAATAGGCTTTGGCAATGGCCATAGGGTCGTTGTTGATGTTGGCAACGGATACCAAGGGCTGTGTTGAGTCTGTGGCGGGGGAGAAAATCGCCTTTGTGAGTTTAGTGCCGCAGTAACGTGCTTTTTTGCCTTGCAGGGCATTTTGGGCGCGAATGCCCGCATCGCCGTCGGGGAGGTCGGTTATAAGCAGGTTGAGCCGCACGTAGCACTCTTCGTCGGCCTTGAGCATGGCAAGTTCGGCCACAGCCTCGTTCAGCGGCTTGGGCTCGGCGGGGACGGTAAGCATACGGCGCATTTGTGGTATCTCCACCTCCTCTATCCGAGGTTCGGCACCGAGGCTTTCTATGTCCACCACAGACACGCTGCGCGGTGTAGTTTCGTCGAAACTCAGTGGTATGGGACTTCCGCAATAGCGCACGTGCTTATTCCATGTGCTGGAAGGGCGGTGTATGTGTCCCAAAGCAAGATAGTCCCAACCCTTGCCCATGCTTTTTATGTTGCAGAACTCCATTGCAGCTATACGCTCGTCGTAGTCGGTTTTTTCGGCGTTTTCGGCAACGGCCAAATGTGCCGTCATAACCACAGGCAGCTTGGCGGTATTGCGTTCGGCTGCCCTTTTCAGAAGGATGTTGTGGAAATATTCCATGCGTTCCTCAATGGTAGCATCGGCTTTGTCGGGAATTTCGGGGTAGCGGTATTTGTATATATATGGTACCGCCACCACAAAGCCTTTGTCGGGGATTTCCACTATATGGCGGTCGGTATCCACTTGGCCGTCTGGAGTGAACTGCAGATTGCCAACCACAGCAAGCCCGAACCTGCTCCATAGTGGTTCCGACACCTCCAAACGCGAAGCACTGTCGTGGTTGCCGGCGGTGACAACTATTGGTATTTTCAGTTCCGAAAGGCGTATCATCTGACGGTTGTACATATCCTGCGCACCTATGGGCGGCGCGGTGGTGTCGAAAATGTCGCCGCTCACCACAATAACGTCGGGACGCCTGTCGCGAGCCATTGCGTAGAGATGTTCAAAAAAAGCGGCATGTTCGTCGCTACGGTCGAAATCGTTGAAATTTTGTCCCAAATGCCAGTCGCTTGTGTGCAGTATTCTCATTTACAGTGTGTTTATCTCAATATCTTTTCTAAAAAAACAACAGCCTTTTGGTGATGAAAGACTGTTATTTATGCTGTGAGGGTGAGGAAATATGCATAGTCCGCACCCATTATTCGAAACCGGGTTCCAATATTTTGAAAATCTCTGTCAGGATTTTTGCGTCGATTTTTTTTGCAAGAATTTTATGGTCTTTGTCGAGCAGATACACCACTGGTGTCGAAATTACGTCGTAGAGGTCTTTCCAATCCACGTTGGCCACGCCGCCGTTGTAGTTGTTCCAGTCGAACAGGTCTTTGTCCTTTATAAATTCCTTCCATTTTTCTACCTCGTGTATGTCGGTGTTGATGGCGAAAGTTCCTATGTCGTATTTTTTGCCGTATTTCTTGTAAAAATCGTGCAGCTCGGGAATCATAGTTGCGCAGTGTCCGCATGTAGGCGACCAAAAAATCAGCAGAGTGTATTTGTTTTTGATTTCGTTGAGGAAATGCCATTGGTCGTTGTAAAGCACGCCGAAATCGGGTGCGTCCTTGCCTACCAGCAGATGTTTCCATTTGGTGGCACGTGCCACTTCGGCGTCAATATCGGATGGCGAAGCCCAGAACGCCTCGCCGGTGGCGTAGTATTTCTCTATCATGTGCACATAAACAGCATCGTGTGTCATCACGTGGCTACGCAGGTATTTCTCCGCAAGGTGGTTCACAAGAAACTGGAACACATCTTTGGCGGGACGCGATTTGTCTATCACCTTGTCGGCATATTCGCAAATAACATCTGGCGAGGCGGAGCCTAAGTATCCGTCGAAGAAACGCTCTACGCGGTCGTAAAACACCTGTGAGGGGGTGCGAACCATGGCGTTGTTGTCGAGCGACATGCTGTCGAAATAATGTTCGCCGTAATATTCGGCACGTTCTGTTTTGCTAAGGGTATCGCCTTTTTCGTTGGTAATAGGTACGTATATGTCTTTGGTAGCCTGTAGCATACGGCAAAACAGGAATTCGGGATGGGTGCGAACAAGGTTCTCCTTAATGCTGTCGAGTTGCATACGTAGGGTGTATGCCTGTTTTTTTGCCAACTCCTTGTCGGCGGTGTTTTTGTTTATGGAGTCAATTTTGTTGTAATACAAATGGGTAATGCGTTGGTAGTCGTAAAAAGCCTTGTTTTCGGGCGAGCCCAACACTTTCATATTGGTAATCCAGTTCACCTCGTCGGTTTTTAGGGTGAAATTGGGGCGGTCGAGGTTTATTATGAACTCCGCGTAGCGTCCCTGCGGATTGGAAAAGAAATATACTCCGGGCTTGGCCTCCTTTGTCTTGCTTTCGAAAACAAACTCCCCTTTTTTGTTGATATGGGCAGTGTCCATTGAGGGCGTGTATTTCCCATAGTAGTGCCCCATGTAAAGCACGGTATCCTTGGCGTTTTTTATCGAAACAACAATTTTGTATCCTTTTTTTGGGGCTGCGTTAGTAGCTCCTGCAACAAGCATAAGAGTGGCTATTGCCAAAACGATTCTCTTCATCGGTTCGTAAGTGTTATAAATAATCAATATAAAACAAAAAAAAAACTTTTTTATTGTATTGACACCCGAAAAGGCTGTTTTTTTTACAAAAAAGTACGAAAAAAAAGATATTTTTTTGTGTGCCGTAGGGCAAAATCCACCAATTCATCCTATGTCAATAAACAAAAAAACGCCGTAGCCTGCCGAAATCAGTTATTTTTTGCGTATATTTGCAATCTCAATTAAATACCGTATTAATATAATAAAAAAGCATAACGCAATGATTACTAAATTAGATGATGTTTTGGCATTAGCCAAATCCAAAGGAAAAAAACGTCTGGTTGCGGCATACGCCAACGATGCCCACACCATAGAGGCTGTTTACAACGCTATAAAGGCAGGCATAGTGGATGCCACCCTCGTAGGCGACGAAGCCACAATTAAAAATGTTTGTGCCGAACATGGTTTCGACGCTTCGGTGTTCAAAATAGTGCAGGAAGCCGACGAAACAAAAGCCGGTGTGGTAGCTGTAAGCCTTATCAACAAAGGTGAAGGCGACTTTCTGATGAAAGGTCTCCTGAGCACCGACAAATATATGCGCGCCATACTCAACAAGGAAACGGGACTTATGCCCGGCAAAAAGAACGACATGCTCACTCATATAGCCGTTTTTGAGGTGCCTTCCTACCACAAACTCCTTATAGCCAGTGATGTGGCTATAGTTCCTGCTCCCGACATGAAACAGAAACAAGCCATACTCGGTTACCTTGTAAGCACCGCCAAATCGTTGCAGATAGATAAACCCAAAGTAGCTGTTTTAGCTGCCACCGAACAGGTTTCCACAGGCATGCCGGCTTGTGTCGAAGCTGCTATTATCTCCAAAATGGGCGACCGCGGACAAATAAAAGGTGCTTTGGTGGACGGACCTCTTGCCCTCGACGTGGCCATCGATAAAGAAAGTGCACAAATAAAGAAACTTACTGGCGAAGTAGCCGGCGATGCCGACTGTCTGCTTTTCCCCAATATCGAATCTGGCAATGTATTCTACAAAACATGTACCAAATTTGCCGGTGCCGAATTAGGTTGCATGGTAGTTGGGGCCAAAGTGCCTTGTGTACTTACCTCTCGCGGCGACTCCGCAAAAACAAAGCTCTATTCCATAGCTTTGGCATCGTTACAGTGCAAATAATCAGAGTAAAGGACATATTTTTAGCGGATTACCTTTTCGGTAGTCCGCATTTTTCTACTCCGTAGGTGGGCACGTGTGCTGTCCAAGTTCCTTCTTTTTAAAGGAGGTTAGGAGGATTTCGGGTACGTGCGAGGGGTATTCTCCGCTTCGCTATCAAAAAGTCACCGGACTTTTCTTCACCATCCTCAGAGATTTTTTTACTCCTCCCGGCCTCCTAAGAGAGGATGAGCTTGTTTGGACTACCACGTTTTGTATGGGTTTGTGTTTAGGCTAAGTGGGCATGCGCGCAGGCCAAGTTCCTCCTTTTTAAAGGAGGTTAGGAGGATTATGGGCATGCGCGGAGGCATTGAAAACTCCCGAGAATTGTTAAAATAATCCTTAAAAATCTTCACAACAACCTCATACCATGATATTTAAATAACTCCCTCATCGTAGAAACTGTAATAATTCTCTTGTCCTGCCGAAAAATGTTCCCCAACTATCACATGGTCAAGTAGTTTGATGTCCATAACATGGCAAGCCTCTTTGATTTTCTTTGTCAGGGCGATGTCCTCTTTGCTGGGTCTCACATTGCCCGAAGGGTGGTTGTGAGCAACGGCTATGGCGGTGGCGTTTCTCTCAATGGCTGTTTTCAGTATCATTCGCACATCAACGGAGGTTTGTGTAAGTCCCCCGCTGGCTATGCGTTTGCTGTGTATCAGTTTATTGTTGGAGTTCAGATAAATAGCCCAAAACTCCTCGTGCGGCAACTCGTTTATCATCGGTGATACTATATTATATATAGATGAGCTGTCTTTAATGACAATATCATCGTTGCGCCTGCTTTCAGCCCACATACGGCTGCCAAGCTCCAGTGCTGCCATTACGCTCACGGCTTTGGCATTGCCGACGCCGTTTTCTTTTGTCAGGTCGGAAATGTCTTTTTTTGACAATTCTACAAGACTTTTGTCCGCCGAAAGTAGCAACTTTTTCGCTAATTCTACAGCACTCATGTTCAGATTGCCACTGCCGAGCACTATGCCGAGCAATTCCGAGTTGCTCAACGCTTTTTTGCCTTTGGCTAACATTTTCTCGCGCGGACGGTCTTCCTCAGCCCATTGTGTTATGGGAATGTTCTTTTCTTTCATAGATGTAAAATTTTCGCAAAGTTACCCTTTTTTTCTCAAATGGCGGAGAAAAAAAACGCGGGTCAAAAAAAAATGCCTTTTTTTAATATTGATACACAGTGAAATAAATTGTTTTTTCGCAAAAAAATTTGTGATTTGAACAAAATTTTATATCTTTGCACGTCTAAAAATATGTGTTTTTATAGTAATTGAAAACTCTTTAATAATTATATAACAATAAGATATGCAGAATAAAGGACTTATCAGATTTTTCGCAATACTGTTTGCGTTAGTGTGTTTGTACCAGTTGTCTTTCACCTTATCCACACGTATCGTGGAAAATAGGGCGCATAAATTCGGCTACAATGAAGCCACACGTGCGCAAGCCAGGGAATTAGCAGGTGGCGACGCGTTGAAAGAGCAGTTCTATTACGACTCCATAGCTTCGGCTCGCGAAACTTATTATATAGATTCCGTTTCGGAGAAGACTGCCGAATCCTCTTTGTGGAAAAACTACAAGAGTTCCAAGGCCAAAGAAATAAATCTCGGTCTCGACCTTAAGGGAGGTATGAACGTTATGATGGAAGTGTCCACCGTTGATGTTGTCCGTGCTTTGGGCAACCATACAAAGGATACCCTGTTCAATAAAGCCATCGACGAGGCTCTTCGCCAGCAAAGCGTAACTCCAAACACAAACTTCGTATCGCTTTTCGAAGAGGCTATCCTCAAGTTCAATCCCGATGTAAAACTTGCTCCATATTTTGCTACACAGCTCCGCGACAAGGTGAAACTCACCGATGACAATGCCACTGTGATGAAAGTGGTTAGAAGTGAGGTGAACGACGCTTTCGACCGTACATACGAAATACTACGTCAGCGTATCGATAAATTCGGCGTTGCTCAGCCCAATATCCAAAAACTGAGTGCTTCCGAACGTATTCTCATCGAACTCCCCGGTGTTAAAGAACCCGAACGTGTGCGCAAACTCCTGCAAGGTACTGCCGAACTGCAGTTCTGGTTGGGCGCCAAAGTAAAAGACGCTTTCCACTACCTCGAAGATGTGGATAAATATATTGCCTCCACTACTGTAGAGGATACAGCCACCAATGAAGGTCTCGATTCCTTGATGGCAAATCTTACAGGTAGTGAAAACGACAAAGCCTCTGCCGACACCTCTGCCGACGTGCTTGGTAAACTCGTAGCCGATAGCTCCAATCTGCAAAAGGAACAAATGCAGGCTGATATGGCCAAAAACAATCCTCTGTTTTCGAAATTAGTTCCCAATGTTAATCCTCAGACAGGCGAAATGCCCGACGGTTGTGTGGTTGGATACGCTTCACCCAAGGACAGAGGCGCCATTAACGAAATGTTTGCAAAGGCTCGTGCTAAAAACATAATCCCCTCTACTATAAAATTCCTTTGGGGTGCAAAACCCTCAAGATACAACAATTTGTATGAACTTTATGCCATTCAGGTAACCACCCGCGACGGCTCGCCTCTGCTTGGCGGCGACGTTATTACCGACGCGCGTCAGGACTTCAACAGTTCCAACGGCAACGAAATTTCCATGACCATGAACAGCGACGGTGCCCGTGAGTGGAAACGTATCACCGGTGCCAACGTGAATGAGTTCATAGCCATAGTACTCGACAATGTGGTTTACTCTGCTCCTCGTGTAAACGGCGAAATTGCTGGTGGTCGTTCGTCTATTACCGGCGACTTCACCCTCGAAGAAGCCAAAGACCTTGCAAACATACTCAAAGCCGGTAAGCTGCCCGCTCCCGCTAAGATAGTGCAAGAGGCTGTGGTTGGACCTTCGCTCGGTCAGGAATCCATCAATGCAGGTCTGCTCTCTTTCATAGTGGCCTTTATTATGGTGTTCATTTACATGATAATATTCTACAACAAAGCCGGTATTGTGGCAACTATAGCCCTGGTTACAAATATGTTCTTCCTTATCGGTGTTATAGCATCGCTGGGTGCTGTACTCACCTTGCCGGGTATTGCAGGTATTGTGCTTACTATGGCTATGGCTGTGGATGCCAACGTTATCATCTACGAACGTATTAAAGAAGAACTGCGTTCGGGCAACGGCATATCTTCGTCCATCGAGAAAGGTTTCAAAAACGCTTACTCGGCTATTATCGACGGTAACGTTACTACATTGCTTACAGGCATAGTGCTGATAATGTTCGGTTCCGGTCCTGTTCAGGGTTTCGCCGTAACATTGTGCGTGGGTATCCTTACATCACTGTTTACCAGTATCTTCATCACTCACTTGGTTATTGAACGCTTTATGGAGAAGAGTCCCGACTCCATGACATTCTCCTTCAAATTCTCCGAAAACTTCCTACGCGACGTAAATGTTGATTTCGTCGGAAAAAGAAAAGCTTTCTATACCCTTGCCGGTGTGGTATTAGTTGTCGGTATAACTGCTTTGGCTGTGCGCGGTCTCAATATGGGTATCGATTTCCAAGGAGGTAGAACTTACGTTGTTCGTTTCGACCAGCCTTTGCCCAACACAGCGGATGTGCGTGCAAGTCTTGCCGAACAATTCCCCGACGCTCCCGAAGTGAAGACTTACGGTCCGTCGAACCAAATCAAGATAACTACCAAATATGGAATCAATCAGGATAACGATACTATAAAGAATGAAATAGTTGAAAAACTGTACAGCGGTACAAAACAATATTTCAAAAACGAAATAACTATCAAGGAGTTCGCCTCTACCGAGACTAACCCGCTGGGTATTATCAGTTCCGAAATTGTAGGACCTACAATGGCCAAGGATATACAGCGCGATGCTGTAATAGCGCTTTTGGTTGGACTTTTGGTTATTTTTGCCTACATCGGCCTGCGTTTCCGCAAATGGCAATTTGGTTTGGGCGGCGTTATAGCTTTGGCTCACGACTCACTTATTACCATAGGCTTCTTTGCTCTGTTGCACGGATTCCTGCCTTTCAATATGGAAGTCGATCAATCGTTCATAGCAGCTATACTTACCGTTATAGGATACTCCATCAACGCCACTGTGGTTATCTTCGACCGTGTGCGTGAGTACAAGACTCTGTATCCGAAACGCTCGCTGAAAGAACAAATCAACAGTGCCATCAACTCAACATTGAGCCGTACAGTGAACTCCTCGGGAACAACTTTGGTGGTGCTTCTCATGATGTTCATTTTCGGTGGTGAGGCTTTGCGCGGATTCATCTTCGCTCTCTTGGTCGGTGTAGCCGCCGGTACATTCTCTTCGGTGTGCATATCCGGTACAATTTTGTACGATTTGATGAAACGTAACGAAAATAAAATGATTGAAAAAAAATAAAGAAAGTAAGGCGTTGATAATCAATCTGTCGGATTGAAAGATTGTAAAAAATAACATTTTTTATACTTATTATTCATATAGATTGAGTATTTTTGCACAGAATTTTAGGATAGTAAATGAGTAATTTTTTGTGGATATTATTATTGGTGTTGTTCTCTTTACCAAGTCTTTTGGGTAAAAAAGAAAAAAATGGTAGGAGAGAACGTAAAGTTGCGGAATCGGATAAAAAAACTTCCGGTTCCACAGTTTACACCGATATAGAAGAAACTCTACATGAAATACTCGGAAAAAAAATGTTCTCTTCAGCCGAAGAAGAGGTGCGGGAGTTTGATAAAAAAACAACCGTCAGAGAGAGAGAACAGTTTTTGTATAATGAATATAATCCCAAAATTGTTGAGGAGGAACCCAAAAAACAGGAACCTGTTGCTGAAACAGCCATACTGCAATCCGATATTGAGGACACACGAAAAGTGGAGTTCAATTTGAGGGAAGCAGTTGTGTATTCTGTAGTATTGGAAAATCCCTATATAGCTTGGGAAAAAAGTAGATAATAAAGAAAAATAGATAGGTTATTTAAATGTAAATTAGATGAGTATGTTTAAAAAAGTACTGATGACATTTGGGTTGCTTTTGGCAACCAGTGTTTTGGCTTTCGGACAAGGAACCCTTAGGGGGGTAGTTATAAATGCCAAAACTAATCAACCGGAACCATTTGTCAATGTCGTTGTCAGACAGAACGGAGAGATGCGCGGAGGCGCCACTACCGATTTCAATGGTTTGTATGCTATAACGCCATTGGCTGCCGGCTCCTACGACATTGAAGCATCCTATATTGGATTTACTTCTGTTAAATTGGAGGGCGTCAATGTTAAGGCGAGTGGTTCTTCTTACGCTGACACTATCAAAATGGAGGAAGCCTCCAAAACTATGAAAACAGTGGTTATTAAAAAGTCGAAGGTGCCTCTGATAGACAAGGGTTCACCTGAAGGCGGACAGCGTATGTCATCCAAAGACCTTGAACGTATGCCCGGTAGCTCCATCGAGTCTGCTGTTGCCACTGTTGCAGGTGTAGGTTATCAGGACGGCGGCGTAGGTACTACCCGTGGTCAAGAAGAAGGTATGGCTACCTATGTGGGAGGAATACGTAAAAAATCAGGTGTGTATGTCCCCAAGGAAGCTATAGCCGAAATCCAAGTGATATTGAGCGGTACGCCGGCACGCTATGGTGAGGCCATTGGCGGTGCACAGGTTATCACCCTCAAACCGCCAGCAAACAAATTCAACGGTATGGTACGTTATGAAACATATCTCGACTACAGATTTTTCAACGACCTTACTTTCTACCTTACAGGCCCGATTTTGAAATCCAAAGCCACCGAATCCAAGGCTGAAAAAACTATTGTGGGATTCCGTCTCACAGGTGTTTTGCGTTATCAGTTCGACCAATATTACCGTCGTAACGGATACCTGTATCAGGTTGTAAAAGATGATGTCCGCGAAAGGATAGAGAATGAACCTATCGTTTATGACCCGCTTACGGGTGCTGTGAATTACAGTGCAGAATATCTGCGTGAAAGCGATTTTGAGACAGTGCGCTACAAAGGTGGAATGCCTGCTTACCGCGCTTACGTTGAGGGTGGCCTCGACATACGTTTCTCGGATAATGCCACTTTGCAGATTTCCGCCGACTATATGTTCAACCGCTCCGCACAAACCGATGTGGCATACTTCCCGTTGAACCTAGGTACACATGGAACATACGACTATCAGAACTTCTCTATAACAGCTGACTTTACTCAGAATTTCCCCGATAAGAAACCGGCCAGCGGCGACGCTACAATGCCGGCAGCAAAATCTTCGTCGCTCATAACAAAGGTAATGTACAATATCACTGGTATGTTCAACCGCGTTTGGACAAAGAGCTACAATCAGGATTTTGGCGATGACGTTTTCAAATACGGACACGTGGGAACTTTTGAAACAAGAAAGATGCGTACCTATACAACAGGTACTTTCAATGTAGATGGTATTGAACAGGTTGCAAAAATTCAGTCCAACTGGATGGATACAGCTGTAATATTCACACCGTCGCCCTACAACCCCTTGTTGGCGAAATATACCTCGCAACTCTATGGCATGAGCGACATAAGCAATCTTTTGATAAACTACAACAATATACAGGCTTACAAGGGACTTATCAACGGACAATTCCCGCAGTCAATTTACGGCTTGTTTTATAGTGTCGGAAGACCTTATTCCTCTTACGGAAAATCTTTGACTGACTATGTGTATTTCCAAGCTAAAGTTTCCGCAACTATTAAGAAACATGCTTTGGAACTCGGTTTCCAATACGACCAATCCACAAGCTATTCATACTCGTTGGCTCCCTCTTCATTGTGGACAATCATGAGGCAGTCGGCCAATGCACATATCAGCCAGCTTGATCTCGACAATCCTATCATTGACCAATCCGGACAATATGTTATAGTAAACTACGACCGCAAATACGATGCTGCCAGCCAGACTTATTTCGACAGGGCTATGCGTGCAAAACTCGGGCTGCCTGTAAACAGCACCGATTGGCTTGATGTAGATATGTACGACCCCAACTGGTTCTCATTGGATATGCTTTCCGCCGACGAGATGTTCAACGACGGTAATGCCATTGTATCCTACTACGGTTACGACCATAGAGGAAATCGTTTGAAAGGAAAACAATCTTTGGAAAGTTTCTTCAACAGTCCCGACAGAAAACTCGGAGCTTTCTCCCCGATATACATGGCAGGATACATTCAAGACCAATTTGAGTTCCAAGACCTGATATTCAATGTAGGTGTGCGTGTTGACCGTTTCGATGGTAACCAAATGGTTCTGAAAGACCCATACCTGCTTTATGAGTCTTACACAGTTGGCGAGTTGAGCGGTGTTACTTATTCCGGTAACATACCTTCGGGTGCAGGCGAAGACTGGGTTGTTTATGTTGATGACCCCTCATCTTCAAATCCGACAATAACAGGTTTCCGTAACGGTTCCACTTGGTACACCGCCGATGGTGTTGAAACAGCTGACCCCAACGATGTTAAAGGTGCCGCAGGAAGACCTACCCCATTCAGAAAAGCCGATGCTCAGAAATCTTATCAAAGCAATACCCCGTCTGTGGGAGCTTTCAAGGATTACGAACCGCAAATTGTTGCAATGCCGCGTATAGCTTTCTCATTCCCTGTTAGTGAAAGTTCTATATTCAAAGCAAGTTACGATATTATTTGCAACCGTCCGTCGAGCGGATGGCAGGCCAACTATCTCGGATACTTGTATATGACACAGCAAACATCGGTGAGCAACCCCAACCTTAAACCCGAAAAAATCACCAACTATGAATTGGGATTGCAGCAAATGCTGACAAAAACTTCGGCTATCACCATTACCGCATACTATAAGGAAACTCGTAACCTTATACAACTTGTTCAATATGCCGGTGCCGACCCCAACCCCAACTACTACTCTTGGGACAATTTGGATTTCAAAACTGTAAAAGGTCTGTCCTTGTCCTATGATATGCGTACAACCAAAAACATGAGAATCAATGCCAACTATACTCTTCAATACGCTGAAGGTACAGGTCTTCCCTCATCAACAATGCAGGAACTCATCAAGGAAGGTTACTCCACTCTGAAGCTCCTGAACCCCATTTGGGATGACCGTCGCCATGAGTTGAAAGTAAACCTTGACTACAGATTCAACGCAAAAGAAGGTCCGGATATTGCCCGCAAAACCAAAGATAAAGATGGCAACGACCGCGTTAAGAATTTGTACCCCTTGCAGAATTTCGGCGTAAACATGATCGCCGTAGCCCAGTCAGGTCGTCCATATACAAGACGCTACAGCAATATGCAGCCCACCATTGTGGGAAGCTATAACGGAGCGCGTCTGCCTTGGGGCTTCTATTTCGACATGGTTGTTGATAAACACTGGCCTATAAAGGTTAAGAACAGAGAAACCAATCTTATTCTCGCCGTTACTGTTACAAACGTTTTCAATATAAAGAACATAGCAGCTGTGTTCCCAGTAACCGGCAACCCCGAGGACAACGGCTATCTTACAGATCCGGAAACTCAGAATATGATAGATTCTTATTTGGATCCTCAGTCTTATAGAGATTTGTACACAATTATGTTGTCGAACAGCAATTACAACTACACGAGACCGAGGTACATAAAAGTTGGTTTGACTTATCAATTTTAAGGTATAGGTATATAAATTGAAAAAAAAGGTAAAGATGAAAAATATATTTTTAAAATCGGGATTAGTTGCATTCATTTGCATGTCTCTTTTCGGAACGGCATTGGCCCGCGATTGCGAGTGGGAACGCCACAAGACCAAAGCCAATCGTTTGAAACTGCAGGAGAAAGCTGCGGCATGTAAAAGAGCGCAGAGTTCCGCAGAATTGAATGTAAACAACGTTAGGGCGCTTATAAACGCTTACGGTAATATGTGGTACGACGGTAGTTTGGCAAAATACAACATTCCTAAGGACGGAACTTCCACAGCAATGTTCTGTGCCGCATTATGGATTGGTGGTACCGACGTGGACGACCAATTGCGTATAGCCGCACTGCGTTTCGGTAGCGAAGGTAACGACTACTGGCCGGGTCCTCTTACAGTTGATGGAACGGCTTCCATTTCCGCCGAAGTTTGTAACGAATACGACAAGCATTATAAGATAACCCAAGCCGAAGTATCGACCTTTATGTCGATGTTCAACTATGAGGAGGATGAACAAGGCAACCGCTCGGTTACCAAGAACGACTCTTACGATGAGTCCCTCGTTCCCGACGTTATCAAAAACTGGCCTGCACACGGCAACACAGCAATGAAGCAGTCCAAATATTTAGCACCTTTCTATGATGCCGATAACGATGGTGAATACCATTGGGAAAACGGAGACTATCCTTATTATGATTTCGATAACGTTCTGTGTCCTAAAACACTGAAAGCAGCATTGAAACCCGGTGAAAAATATGAGCCTACACCCACAATGGAAAAAACTTGGGGTACTGGCGGTCAGGAAATCACCGGAGGTATTCTTTCGGACCAAGTGCTGAAAGGCGACCAAACAATTTGGTGGGTGTTCAATGATATGGGTAACTCCCATACCGAATCCAAAGGCGAACAAATTGGTCTCGAAATCAGAGCTCAGGCTTTCGCTTTTGCCACCAACGACGAAATCAACAACATGACTTTCTACACCTACGAAATCATCAACCGCTCTTCCTATACTTTGAAAAACACTTATTTCAGCCAGTGGGTTGATCCGGATTTGGGATATTCTCACGACGACTATGTGGGATGTGATGTGAAACGTGGTTTGGGATACTGCTACAACGGCAAGGATGTCGATGGTCCCGGAACAGGCTCCTATAGCGGCATACCTCCGGCAGTTGGTATCGACTTCTTCCAAGGTCCTTACATGGATCCCGACGGAAAGGACAATCCCAAAATCGACATCAGTAAAATGAGAGTCTATTACGAAAGGGCATTGGCCGACTATGAAATCTATGATTCAACCGGTGCTTTTGCCGGATACGACACAATACAATTGACCGAGAACGCTGAGGCCTACATAAACGCTTGGTATTTCCAAAAGGATGATATTGTGGGCAACTGTGCTATCAATGGTGTTAATTTCGGAAACGGTATTGTTGATGACGAACGTTTCGGTATGCGCCGTTTCGTATATTATAACAACAGCACAAGCGGTCCCAACAGTGAACCTGGAAAAGCTACAGACTATTACTATTATTTGAGAGGCTATTGGAAAGACGGTTCGCGTATGACTTTCGGTAAGAATGGTATCAACAGCGGTGCAGACGCTTTGGAATGCGACTTTATGTTCCCGGGCGATAGCGATCCTTGGAACTGGGGAACCAACGGTGAAGATCCGGGATTCCAATGGACAGAGAAGAATGCCGCTGAAGGCGGTACAAGCAACGCAATAGGCGACCGCCGTTTTATGCAGTCGGCAGGACCCTTCACCCTTAATCCGGGTGCTATAAACTACATTACTGTAGGTATTCCTTTTGCACAGGCCACTTCGGGCAACGCATGGTCTTCAGTGGAACTTCTCCGTCAGATAGATGACAAATGTCAGTCTCTGTTCGAGAACTGTTTCAAGATTCTGTCTGGCCCCGAGGCTCCTACAGTTACTGTTCAGGAACTCTCCAACGAGGTAATACTCTATCTTTCATACGAGAACACCGAATCCAACAACAATAAAAACGGAATTCCCGAATCCTTTGCCGAAATTGATCCCTCAATTCCGACAACTTATTCTCATGATACCATAATAAATGGTTCGGCTGTTACTGAAATTAGAACCTATACAACAGAGCAGAGAACTTACAAATTCGAAGGTTATCAGGTTTATCAGCTGAGAGATGCCAACGCTTCTGTAGCCGACATAGGCGACGATACAAAAGCTCGTTTGGTTTATCAGTGCGATATAGAAAACTATTATGATGCCGACAAAACCCTGCCTATTGGTACATTGGTAAATTACGAGAGAGACAATGCCATAGGTTCAATTGCACCGAAAGTTATGGTAACGGGTTCCAATACCGGTATCAGACACTCTATAAGAATTGCAACTGACGCGTTTGCAAACGGAACAAATACAAAACTTGTAAACAACAAGGAATATTATTTTGTTGCGATAGCTTACGCTCACAACCGCTATAAAGAATACTCTCCATCCGACGCTTCCAAACTGGACGGACAGAAGACCCCGTATCTTGCTGGTCGTCAGAACGAATGGAAGCAGGAGATAAAACCTGTTAAGGCCATACCTCACATTGTTTCTGCTGAAAATGGCGGTACCATTATACAAGCTAGCTACGGCACTTCACCTGTTATAACCCGTATCGAAGGTTACGGCAATGGCGGTATAACACTGCAACTTACCGACGCTTCGATTGAGGAGCTCATGGGTGCCAAAGGCGAAGAGGGTAAACCTGCAGGAAAATTTGTTCGCTCCGGTATGAACGAGAGAATGGAAGATCCCTGTATAATCCCCAACCCGACATACAAGGAAAATCACGGTCCGCTCAATGTAACTATTGTTGATCCTCTGAATGTTAAACCGGGTAAATTCTACATCCGTTTCAATGGTGTTGGCGACGACGCTCGTTGGACAATATCGCGTGTGGATGGCGAACCCATATACACAGACGGTTCCGGAAATCCTGTTTACGTGGACACTTCCGACTTTACAATAGGTCGTTTTAACGAACAACTCTTCCTTGATTTGGGTATTGCTGTTGGTATAACCAATGTAGCTCCTGTTGCTAACGAGGTTGTACTGAATGGTAGAAATATCCTTGGCGGTATCGTTAATAAAGACGCTCTGCTGTCATCGACAATGTCGTTTGCCGATCCCTACAAGCAATGGCTTTCTGGTATTCCCGACTATGACGCTTCGCCTGTTTACAATTGGATAAGATCAGGTGCTCAGTTCACAGAGGGCGACAGGGCCGCTTTCGCTGGTGGTGGCGACACAAGTGATTTCACCGGAAACGAACCTTATCTTGACGGAGACTATTACAAATATCAGGAGTTGGTTCTTGGCCGTCCCGAAAGTTTTGCCATAGACAAATACAGTGTATTTGAAAATGTTTTGGGCGGACTTTGGGCTCCTTACGGTTTGGTTTCCACAAGACAGTATCATCCGGGATTCTCCTTTATGTATTACGTGGCTCCCGAAAGCCGTTTCGATTCGTTGCGCAAACGTTCGGCTCCTTTGGCTATGCTTTACAAATCACGTAACTATCTGAGAAGAAAACTTCAAGTTCAGTACCATAACAAATCTTTGAACTACAATGACCTTGCCAACACTCCAAGTGTACACATAGTTATTACTGCCGACCAGTCGAAATGGACTCGCTGTCCTGTTTTGGAAATGTGCGATGACCCGACACAGTCTGAAGGCAATGCTTTGCGTTTCCAAATGAGAAAAGCCTATTCTGTTGATAAGAATGGTAATATCGACACCACATACGACAGAAAATATGGTATGGGCTGGTTCCCGGGCTATGCAATTGATGTGGAGACTGGCGAACGTCTGAATATCATGTTTGGTGAAGACTCTCGTTATGTACAGCACAACGGTAGAGATATGATGTGGAATCCGGTAAGCACGCTTATGGACGGAACCCAGAACTACGTTATGGGTGGTGGCCACTTCATTTATATCCTTAAATCCAACAACCAACCTTTCATCGACATTTCGAGAAACTCGGATAATATAGTAGCTCGATACTACAAGACACCTTCGTATGATGGCGGTGTTTGGGCTGCACGTATGCTCGAATCCTTAGACCGTCTGATGAACATAAAAGACAATTCTTCCTACATGGCATACTGCGGTGGCCTGCTTCTTGGCGAAAACGACCAATATGTACGTCCGGCACGTGACTCTGCGGCTCTGCTCTTCTCAAGTGTGGCTTGGGTAAGCATGCCTATGGTATCCTCCAAGTTTATGTTCGACAATCCTAAGGACATACCTTGCGATGTAACCATCGACATTTCGGTTAGACGTCCGTATTCCATGTACTACAGTCCTAACCAAACAGCTCCTTCACAAGTGGGCAAGACATTGCAGAACGCCAACAACCCCATGTATATGTTCGAAATGACCGACGATTTGATTACCCTTACCAACCAAGCAGGAGGCCGTATGGACAAACAGACATTGCTTGACAATATCACTGTTGTCCCCAACCCCTACTACAGCTCTTCGGAATACGAGACTTCGAGCCAGTTGGATAGCAGGGTTAGAATTGTAAATCTGCCGGCCAACTCAAAAATCTCCATCTACACAGTTGACGGAACTTTGGTACGTAAATTGGGACCATCGCCAACCGACGCGGGCAATGCCGACAGAGGCTACACTCTTGATTGGGATTTGAAAAACCATATAGGAATACCTATCGCAGGTGGTATGTATCTGATACATGTATCGGTACCGGGCATAGGCGAAAGGGTTATCAAATGGTTTGGCACAATGCGTCCCGTTGATTTGAACTCATTCAAATAATAATTAGTAGCAGAGAATGTTGATATTTAATATTTAAAATATGATGAAGATGAAAAACAGATATAGAATATTAGTCATGGTTTCGCTTGTGTCTCTGTTGTCGGTTAGTGCGGCTTTTGCTGGCAACGACGACCGCAGAGGTACGGCAGGTGCTAACGAGTTGCTTATAAACCCGTGGGCAAGAAGTTCCGGATGGGGTGGAGTAAACACCGCCAACGGAATAGGTATCGACGCTTTGTTTACTAATGTTGCAGGTCTTACATTCCTGAACAAAACAGAGGTGATGTACACAAACACACAATGGTTCGGCGGATACGGCGGAACTATCAACGCTTTCGGTTTGGGACAGCCCGTGGGACAACGTGGCGTACTTGGCCTGTCGGTTGTGTCCATGAGTTTTGGCGACATACCCATCACTACGGTAGGTAGTCCCGAACAAGGTGCCAACGGTACTTTCTCGCCGACACTGATGAACATCAACGCTTCGTATGCACACAAATTCAGTTCGAGTATTCGTGGTGGTATCAATGTCAAGGTTATCACCGAGAGCACCGACAACGTTTCGGGAACAGGTGTGGCTATCGACGCAGGTATCCAGTATGTAACCGGTGCCGACGATAACATCAAATTCGGTATCGCTTTGAAAAACGTAGGTACGCCTATGAGTTTAGGTGGAGACGGTATGTCCTTGACACTTGTCAATGACCAAAATGTTACCTCGACTTATGTAACACGTTCCGCTTCTTTCGAGATGCCGACATGTCTGAACATAGGCGGTGCTTACGATTTCCTTTTCGACACCTATGATCAACGTCTGACAGTGGCTGCAAGTTTTACATCTAACGCCTTTTTGCGCGACGATTACAAACTTGGTTTGGAATACTCCATCTTTAATATTGTTCAACTGAGAGCTGGCTACACATTCCAGAGCGGCTTGTGGAGTTCCGACGACCGTGTTACGGCCTTTACGGGACCTTCAGCAGGTGCTTCGGTAGCTATACCGCTGATGAAAAAAAAGCGTGAGGGCAATACCAATACCAGCGTACCTACTTTAAAGATAGATTATTCATACCGTGCCGCAAATCCTTTCAGTGGCTCACACTCTATAGGAGTTGCAATAAATTTATAAACGGTATTTATTGTTGAAATAAAGAACATTTAGGAAAGACTCTTACGGGTCTTTCCTAAATGTTTAAATAAAAATTTGTCATTTCGAGAAAAAATGGCGATAGTTTTTGTTTATATAAATTATTTGAGAAAATAAAATAATCATGGGAGAAATTAAATACTATAGTGCCGAAGGTCTTCAGAAACTGAAAGACGAACTTAACACACTGATAACCAAAGAGCGTCCGGCAGCTTCGGCTGCTATTGCCGAGGCTCGCGACAAAGGTGATTTGTCGGAGAATGCCGAGTACGATGCTGCAAAAGAGGCTCAAGGCTTGCTCGAAGCGCGTATCTCCAAATTGCAGGATTTGATAGCTAACGCACGCCTGCTCGACGAATCAAAATTGGATGTCTCGAAAATACTGTTGCTGTCGAAAATGGAGATACGCAACACAAAAACCAAACTGAAACAGACTTTTCACATTGTGCCTGAGAGTGAGGCCGATGTTAAGAAGGGAAAAATATCGGTGTCGTCGCCTTTTGCCAAGGCTTTTTTGGGTAAAAAGGTTGGCGATATTGTAGAGGTATCCGTACCTGCTGGCGTAATGAATTTCGAGATACTTTCCGTGGAACGTTAAATGTCGTAAAATAAGTAAAATAGAATTGTTATGGCTTCGATATTTTCAAAGATAGTTGCCGGTGAAATTCCGTGCTACAAGGTTGCCGAAACCGACGAATGTCTCGCTTTTCTGGACGTGTCGCCCATAGCCTACGGGCATGTGCTGGTGATTCCGAAAAAAGAGGTGGATTATATTTTCGATATTGACGATGATTTGTTCGTTAAATTGCACCTGTTTAGCAAAAAAGTGGCTCTGGCCCTGAAAAAGGTTGTGCCGTGTGTTAAGATAGGTGTGGCGGTGGTAGGAATAGATGTCCCACATGCACATATACATCTTGCGCCTATAAACAAGGGTGGGGATTTGAGTTTCGAGAAAGAGCGTGTGAAACTTACACCGGAAGAGTTTAAAGAACTTGCGGCCAAAATTTCGGCTGCTATGGAGTAGTATAAGTTAGTTTAGAAATTTAGTCGATTTTTTGCGGACATTGGCGCACAAGCCGATGTCCGCTGTTTTTACGGCACAGGGTCGTATCCGCTGCCGCCCCAAGGGTTACACCTCAAAATTCTTTTTAAAGCCAGCCATGCGCCTTTAAAAGGCCCGTATTTGCGTATTGCTTCCACCGCATACTGCGAGCAGGTGGGAGTGTACCGACATGCCGGGGGCGTGAACGGCGATATACAGTTTTGATAAAACCTGATTAGGAGCAGGAAAAATTTCTGTATTATAGCACTTACGAGTTTGAACATGGGGTAGGGGGGATGTTTTTTTCGACGTGCTGACAAAGTGTTTCTATCATTGTTGTGGTTTTCTCCATCAGCATATGAAACTCGGGTGTTTTGGTGTCGATATAGCTTAAAGAGAAGCACATATTGAGACTATTGTCGGAAAGAAAAGTGTATAAACGGTGTTTCTGCATACGGTAGCATTCGCGTATAAGGCGTTTGGTGCGGTTTCTATCAACGGCATGACGCAACTTGCGTTTCGGTACGACTATAAGTATCTGTGCTGGATAGGCTTGTTCGTCGGTATTTAGTTGCCAACGCACCACGAAAGGGTATGAAAAAAAACTGTTCTCTTGTGCGAAAAGAGCGTCGATTTTCTTTTTGCCGCACAGCCGTTCCCTTTTGTTGAAGGTATTGTGCATCTGTAGGGCAAAGGTTTGTTCAGTCTGTTATGTTATTGGCTGTGGTTTGGGCAACCGCTGTTTGTGAAGCCGCTGTTTCGGCGGCGAGTTTTTCTGCTTCCTTGCGGGCTTTTTCAAGTTGGCGTTCCTTGCGGCGTGCGGCGTTAAGGGCTTTTTTCTCCTCAAGCATTTGTTTATATTTGCTCTTGTTGGTGAACACCGATTTGGTTTTCTTTGAGGAGTTTTTCTTGGAAGATGATTTCTTTAGCGAAGCGGGTTTGGCAATGATGGTGGCACCCTGCTCTTTGCCAAGGATAAAATTCTCTATTGCCGCAGGCATGGAGGGCGCGTTTTTGGAAGGTGCCGCTATAGCGAGTTTTATGTTTGCCGCGTTTATTGCCGAATGAGTCGATGGACCGAAAGCTGCGACGATTATTTTGTCGTTTTCGGCGAAATTGGGGAAACTTTCCAACAACGAGTTCACCCCTATGGGTGAGAAAAGTGCCACCATGTCGAATTTTGACATGTCGAAATGCGTAAGGTCTTTAGGTACAGAACGGTACATGATGGCTTTGGTGTATTTGAATTTGCCTTTGTCGAGCATTTTTGTGTTGTCGGTCTGTTTTTCGGAGGAGCAAGGGAATAAAAAACGCTCGTCCTTGTGCTTCGACATAAGGTCGATAAGGTCGGCGAAAGTTTGTTCAGCGAAAAATACCTTGCGTTTGCGATACTGTACGTAGTTTTGCAAGTAAAGGGCTATAGCTTTGGTAGTGCAGAAATATTTCATTGTGTCTGGCGGCGTTTCGCGTAACTCCTTTTCCATGCGGAAGAAGTGGTCGATAGCGTTTTTGCTGTTGAAAATCACGGCGGTATAATCGCTTACGTGTATCCGACTTTTGCGGAATTCGGCAACAGGCACACCTACTATGTCGAAAAATTTGAAAAAAGTTAAATTCACGTTGTATTTTTCAATCAGGGGATAGTACGGAGATTTCTCCAAATTTGCTGGTTCGGGTTGAGAAATCAATATGTTTTTAACTTTCATCAGGATGTTTTTTTGTGTGAAGTAATTATGTGGTTTATAATACTTTATTCCAAATTCCCTATAGACCATGCCTATGTGTTTTGGAATTGCAAAGATACAAAAAAATCCTGAAATAGGCAAATTTTCTTTTTCCACAGAAAACCTGCTATCTTCTGATTTGTAGTTGATTGTGTGTTTATTTTTTTGTGTATCGAGGGCTTTTTTCCGTTTTGAACAGCAGTGCAACAAAGAACCCCAAAATAAACGATGTAACAACGGTGTAAACGCCGCCCATAAAAGCGAGATATTTTGGAGTGGCCATGTATTTCACTTGTTCCACAGCGGTGTCGTAGCCATCTTCGCCGGCGTTGTGTTTGGCCAATTCGGAGTCGAGAAAACGTTGGGGGAAGTCGGGATCGGTGTGGAGGCCGTAGTGCCAAAGGTAGAGGGCGTACAATACGGCAGCCACAGTGCTGAGTCCCACGGTGAGGATGAAAATCTCCTTGAACGTAACTTTTCTTTCGGGCAGTGTGCTACGGTATAGGAGAGTGAACATTATAAGGCAGATTGCAAGAACTATATTGTCCGTCCACGACACAGGAGTTTCTATGGGGTCGAAAAAGTATAGGCGTGCCAAAACCGAAAGTATCAGTGCAATGGCTGCCACGGGTCCAAAAATTAGTATGAATTTTTTGTAGTTGCCGTGCATTGTGGATTGATAACGGTGCAGTAGTGCCATCTTATATTGTTGTTGATTAGTGTTTTACGTTTCTGACGTTTTGTTTGATGTTTATGCAAAGGTATGATATTTTTTTGAGATATGTTTCAAAAAACAACTCCGCTCACACAGTATGTGTCCAATTTATAGGTTCCTGTCCTTGTCTGGCGAGTATTGCGTTGGTTTGCGAGAAATGCTTGTGGCCGAAAATTCGCAATATGCCGAAAACGGGTTGGGGATTGAAGCTAATCCTAAAAATATGGAAGGTGCCGACAATTGACACCTTCCGTATTCAAGTACTTGATATAAAAGAATGTTTAGAGACATGAACTAAACTCAATTCTTTGCTACAATAATATTGCTTATTGTATATTCGAATGGGTTAGTATTGGAGACATTCCTTTCTATCGACTTGAAACACATTTCTATAGGAATGATGGAATCATCTTTGTTAGTGAAAGAGTAACTGAATGAGAAAACAACCTCCAAATTGTCTTTCTTTTCACTTGAAATAAGTTCACAATGTCGGATTGCGCCACTGTTATGCTCCGTTGTTACACGGATAGTGTCTCCCGCATGTTTACCTGACCCCGTCCACATATAATGAGCATAGGAGGTGCCGTTTTCGGTATCCATTTTAACACCTGCAAAAAGCATATTTTTGCCAAAAGCGTCAAATACTCCTTTCCTGTTGATGCAAGGATTATTGTCAAGCAGTGCTTTTACATTGTCTTTTTCAGAAAACGCCTTCTTCCCTTTTTGGTCGGTCTTTGAATTGGTTACAGCGTCTTTAACAGAGAACTTGACATTTGAACCACTGCGTTTGTGTAGTTTGGCTTGTTTTATTTCAAACTCGGTGTCTAATTTGGCCGTAGTGGTTTCTTGCGTCTTTCCGTTAAAGTTTTTTTCTGAACTATAAAGGACATCTGTCGGGATAGTGTATTGTTGCACTTTCTGCATAACATTATCCATGAAATCAGAAAAAGTTGTAATTGATAGACTGTCGCTCTCAATTGCAACTGAGGATTGAGAGCGAGTTTCTCCGAGGACTGTCAATAATGACAAAAACAGTATGTATTTAATTGCCTTCATAGTATTTTACTTTATGTTTTTTGACTATTGATTTATGTTTCTGAGATGAATTTCATATTACAATAATAAATGAAACTAAAAAATGAATTTCGCTACCCTTTATTTATCGTGGCTCTCGCGGTTTTGGGATTTCCACGTTTGCAGATCCTCCTATTTTCTGCGTTAAGATACAATTTTAGACTAAAAATTACAATTTGCAAAAATAGAAAAAAATATTGGAATCACCAAATGAAAACATAAAAAAATATTAGGTTTTTAAGCAATACATTTATTTTTAATGTATTGTCACTTTATTTTTTGTAAAAAAAATTTGCCTCAAACTGTCTTTGCCCAGTCGATAGGCTCCTGGCCTTGGCTGGCGAGTATGGCGTTGGTCTGAGAGAAATGCTTGCAGCCGAAGAAACCGCGGTATGCCGAAAGCGGCGAAGGGTGCGGTGCCGTAAGCACATGGTGTTTGGTGCGGTCTATCAGTTTGGCTTTTGCAATGGCGGGACTGCCCCAGAGCAGGAACACCAGTCCCGTGCGACGGTCGGAGAGGTTGCGTATAACGCTGTCGGTGAACGTCTCCCAGCCGTGTCCGGCGTGCGAGTATGCCTGATGCGCCCTTACCGTGAGCGTGGTGTTGAGCAGGAACACCCCTTGGTCGGCCCAGCCCGTGAGAGTGCCGCAGGTGAGGGGGATGTTAAGTCCGAGGTCGGAGTTTATCTCCTTGAAAATGTTCACCAAAGAGGGGGGGCACGCCACACCCTGAGGCACAGAGAAACAGAGTCCGTGCGCCTGTCCGTCGTTGTGGTAGGGGTCCTGTCCCAAAATCACCACCTTAACCTTGTCGAAAGGGGTGTGCCAAAAAGCCGAAAAGATGTCCTTGCCCGGAGGGAAACATTTGTATTTTGAGCGTTCTTCGACCAAAAAATCTTTGAGCCGTGCGAAATACTCCGCCTCGAAATCGGGACGCAGCACCTCGAGCCAGCTCGCTTCTATGTTGGGGTTTACCTTTGTCATTGTTTCTGCCATTTGAAAGTTTCTTCGAAATTCCAGTTCTCGCGCACTTTTATCTCCTTTTCGAAATATCGCGACTCCTCTGCCTGACGTTTTTCCCAGTAGTTGCCGCTGTCCCATTTGCTGTTGGCGTTGTCGTCCTTGATGGCGCGGACTTTGTATGTGCCGGCGCTAAGATGTTTGAAAAGCACTTTCTGCGAGCCTGCAAAGGTCTGCTCGTCCACAACCTTGCCGGAAGTCGAAAGCAGCTGAAGAACATAATGTTCGCTGTTGTCGGGGGCTTCGAAATTTAGGATGATGTTGCCGTATTTCTCCGCTGTGGTAACCTCAGTTTTGATTTTTGTGGTATCGTTGCTGGTGCCGAAAATGTCGTGAAAATGGCCTCCAAACACGGTGATGTCGTATTTTTCGTCCTGTATCACTGGTATTAGTAGAGTAGCCTTTCTACGGGAAATGGTATCGAATACGATGGTGGCAAAAGCACTATCGGTAGCGGTTTTGTAATACACGGCGGTGGCGGCGTCGGTGATTTTTTCTATAGGATTTGTAAAGGTTAGGCAGAAAGTGTCGAAATACGGCAGAGTGTTTGCAAAGTTGGCTTTCATAAAGGCATTACCGCCCACTACCGGTCCGCGACGGTTGAAACGGCGCATTTTTAGAGTGTCGTCTATGCCGGAGCTGTCGCGTAGGATGAGTTTCAGCGAGTCGAGTTCCTTGTCTATGAGCCAAAGGTTAATAGTGTCGCGTGTGGCGTTGAGTAACCAAAAAATCTTCACGCTGTCGGCATCGACGGTGGGGTTCTGCATGGGCAGCACCGTGGAAATCTGCACCTTGCCCTTGGAAACGAAATCGCTTTTGGCCACACGCTGCACCGCCGATTCCTGCACAAAGGTCTTGAGGGCATACTGCGAATAGTCGGGCTTTACGCTGTCGGCGAGATAATAGGGCGTGATGGTGTCGGACGAGAATCCGATTTTCTCGGCAACGGAGTTGTATGTGTAGCTCTTGTCCAAATCGTCGAGGGCTATGATTTTGTATTTTTTGTCGGCGAGGTACTGGAAGCGGAAACAACCTTTGTCGTCTGTTTTTGTGGCGTATGCAGGGTGCGATGTTACAACCGAGTCGTCGAAAGTGTTGTAAAGAAATACAAAGATTTTTTTGTCGGGCTCGCCGGTGAGGGCGTCATTTACGTTACCGCAAAACGAAAGGCTGTCGAGGCTGGCACCGGTGGAGAAGACATAGCTGAAATCGCTGAGCAGGTTGCCCTCGTTGTTGTCGGCAATGGCGTCGCGGAACTGGAAAAGGTAGGTGGTGTTCTCCTGCAGGGTGTCCTTGATAACGACTTTTATCTTCTTTCCCGTGGAGGTGATTTGCGGGAACTGCTTCATAGGCGGGGAGATAATCACCTGATTATTGACGTCTTTCAGCACCACATACTCGTCGGTTTCCAGCGTGAAGCCCTTGCCGTTGAAGTTGGTGGTACGGTTTTCGGGCGACACTTTTGTGATTTCCGGCGGGGTGCGGTCTGTCTCGCCGCCCGAGGGGTAGCCGGTGCGGGCGCAGGCAGCCACAAGCGTTGCCACGCACAAAAATAGCAGAGTCCGTAGTGTTTCTTGTGTTGTCATAAAAAACTGTGTACGAGCGTATTAATAGAATTTTGTTCTAAAAAATGCCGCTTGTTTTTACGTTTCAAAGGTACGGAAATTTTCGCATTATGAGATATTATTTTGTTATTTCAGGGAAAAAACATATTTTTGCAAAACGAAAAAATGGGATGAATTATGACAGAATTGGACATGAAAGAACGGATTAAAGCCAATGTGCATGAGGTTGACCCTTATGCCGAAGTGTGGCTTTACGGCTCAAGGGCTCGAGGCACCGCTAACGAGGAGTCCGATTGGGATATTCTGGTTTTGTCTCCCAGAAATTCACTTTCCGTAACAGAGGAGAGCCTTTTTATCGACCACATGACCGACCTGATTATAGAGAGCGGTCAGGTAATACATCTTTTTGCATACGGCAAAACAGACTGGCATGGCCGGCACAGCATAACGCCATTTTACCAAAATGTAATCCGCGAAGCGATTAAAATTTGAAGACGATGGAACAACCGGATGTAAGAGAATTCGTAAACTACCGTTTTGAAAAGGCCGAGGAGGTGTATCGTGCCTCTGAGATATTGTACGAAGCGGAACAGTGGAATTCGGCTGTGAACAGACTGTATTATGCTTGTTTTTATGTCGCTTCGGCATTGTTGTTGGACCGAGGCTACGGGGCCAAGTCGCATACGGGCGTTCTCGCCAAATTTTCGGAGAGTGTTGTGCGCACAGGCCAGATGTCGGCAGACACTTTCAGAGTTTACTCCAAATTGCTAAACTGGCGTACAAAAAGCGACTATGGCGATATGTTTGATTTTTGCAAAGAAGATTTGGATGGTGTAATGCTTGCCGCACGTGTTTTTATGGACACAACAAAATCTCTGTTGTAGCTTTTATCATTTTCATAGGTACATCCCATTAGCTACATACAGCGTGTAGCCGATTTTTTAATTACCATTTTGCAGCAAACGTCCGTGCCGTTTTGATTTTTTCACTAATTTGCGGCCGTAGCGGAAATACTTGGGAAGTTTTTTATATCTGCCAAAGTAACCGCTATAATCTATAGATATAGATCCAAATTCCCACACAGTTCCTTTTCTGTGAATGCAAAAATAAAACCTGTCGGATAATTCTTGGTTATCAAATATCCTAAAAATCCACCCTTTATTATTATAAACAATCATCGAGTCAATGCATTTTTCCGAAGAAGAGTAATATTTTCGCTTGTATTTGAATACTATAATACAATTTTTGCCAAGAAGTAGCAGCGGAACCGAGATGAGCTGTCTTTCACCTTGCACATATAATATTCGTTTGCCACAGTGTCGATAAAATAGACAAGACATCCGTTAATGTCGTTTTCTACCCATGTGAAACGCTCATTGTCATTCGAGGTCAACCGTTTGCGAAAAACAGCAGACACTTGCCCACAACGCGAAAAGCAGTAACAATCTCTTCATCTTTTGAAACACTTTATTGGTTTTGCAAAGGTACGTTTTTTTTGTTTAATTGTTGAATTGATGATATGTTGAACTGTTACATTTTGCGGATTTACGCATTTTTATATAAATAAATTTTGCGGATTTACGCATTTTTGCGAAAAAACTTTTTGCGGATTTACGCATTTTTGTGGAAATAAATTTTGCGGATACAAAAAAAAGTGCTATCTTTGCAAAAAAAATAATCGTTTATCAATATGGTTTTCAAGAGGAAATTATATGAGCAGATGCTCAAATGGAAAAGAGAGCGCAAAGGCACTACGGCTTTGCTGATAAAAGGGGCAAGGAGAGTGGGCAAGTCCACTTTGGCTCTTCAATTTGCGAAAAACGAATACAAATCATATATCCTAATCGATTTTGCAAATGTTTCCAAAAAGGTAAACGAACTTTTTGATGATATTAGCGACTTGGACTTATTTTTTATGCGTCTTGAGGTAGAAACCGGGGTAAAACTATATAAGCGAGAATCCGTCATAATATTCGATGAAATACAACTCAAACCTATTGCGCGACAAGCCATTAAATACTTGGTGAAAGACGGACGATACGACTATATCGAAACAGGTTCGCTATTAAGCATTAAAAAGAATGTGAAAGATATTGTTATCCCATCCGAAGAAACCCGTCTTACATTATATCCAATGGACTTCGAGGAGTTTTATTGGGCTTTGGGCAACACCACCACATTCGATACGCTGCATAAGTTCCGGGAATTACGACAGCCATTGGGGAGCTCGCATCGCAAAATAATGCGTGACTTACGTTTGTATATGCTTGTCGGCGGTATGCCGCAATCTATCGACGCATATCTGCAAACAAATAATTTGCAGGCAGTTGACGACATTAAAAGAGAAATAATAGAGCTGTATCAAGACGACTTCAACAAAATTGACAATACAGGCAGAGCTTCACAATTGTTTGCCGCCATACCTTCGCAACTTACAAACAATTCTGGCAGATACCAGATCTCAAGTGTTTTGGAAAATCAAGATGCGCAACGTGTAGCAAGCGTGGTTGCAGATATGGCTGACAGTATGACAATACTATTGGCCTACCATATCAATGACCCGAATGTGGGTATGCCTCTGTCGCAAAACATTTACCGTTACAAAATGTTTGTCGCCGACACAGGCCTTTTTATCACCCTTGCTTTTCGCGACAAAGCATTTACCGAAAACACAATCTATAGCAAGTTGTTGAGCGACAAGCTTGAAGCCAATTTGGGATACATCTACGAAAATTTGGTTGCACAGATGCTGAAAAGTACGGGTAATGAATTGTTCTATCATACATTCCCAACTGAGAGCAACCACAATTACGAGGTGGATTTTTTGTTGTCGCGTGGCAACAAGCTTTGTCCTATCGAAGTGAAATCCTCGGGCTATAAAACGCACAAGTCGTTGGATGCCTTTTGTCAGAAATACTCGTCACGCATCAATGACAGATATTTGATATACACCAAAGATTATCAGACAGATGGACAAACCAAATGTCTGCCGGTATATTTCACGCCATTTTTATAAAAAACACTCCCATGCGATAAGTTTTCACAAAAAAATGGTACAAAATAGTACTTTCGGAAAGCAGAAATAATAAGGAATAAAAAAAGAAAAATATTAACACCTTGGAAATTAGATATATAAAAATATACTACGGAAAAACGAGAAATTTATTTTGTGGAATCGAAAAAATAATGTATTTTTGCAGTTCGAAATATATTTAAAACAAGTATTAACTAAAAACGCATAATTATCGAAACATAACTACTATTTTTGTAAAAGAAAACATAAATAAAAACCCAAAAATAAAGGAGGTTATTATGAACGTGGCAACCAAAGCATACGTCAGCGACAACGAGCTGATAGACGGCTACAGAAATGGTAATTATGCAGATTTCGAGATTCTTCTGTCTCGCCATCAGGCAAAAGTTTACGGCTATATTTTTTCCGTTGTTAAGGACAAAAACGTGGCCGACGACATATTTCAGGACACTTTTCTTAAAGTTGTGCAGACCATCAACTCTGGCATGTACAAGGACGAAAACAAGTTCATACACTGGGTTATGCGCATAGCCCACAACCTTATTGTGGATCATTTCCGCAGGGTAAGCAAGCTCCCCACGGTGAACAAAAACGATTTCCTACTCGAAAACCTGCGCGTGCTCGACGACAATGTGGAAAAAGTGGTAATCAAAAAGCAGACCCGTCAGGACATACGCAAACTGATAAAGAAACTCCCCGACGAGCAGCGTCGCGTGGTGATACTGCGCCATTACGGTAAATATGAGTTCAAGGACATTGCCGAAAAAACAGGAGTGAGCATCAACACCGCCCTCGGCCGCATGCGCTACGCCATAATCAACCTGCGCCGACTCGCCAAAAACAGTAACGTAATGCTTGAAATCTAAAAGGCGTTCGCCGGACGGGGCCTTACTCTTGAAAAGGCACGGAGCTCTGGAAATATCACTTGTTCGAAAATTTCTTTTGTAACAACGCGGTAGTGCGGCTTGTACTCGGCCTTGTACTGCGGCGAGTGCACCCACACGTATTGGCCTTGGGCAAGGATGCTTTCGATATAAAGCGAGTCCTGACTGAAATTGTCGAGCTGTATGTCGCTGCTTATGATATAATCCACCACCAGCCTCCACTGCGAGCGAAATTCCTCGATAGGCATGTCGCCCTTTGTTTGCGACGACCGCATAAAACAGTCGGCAAGCATTTCTGTGGAAATGCGTGTTTCTTCGGCCCCTATTATGTCGAGGTTTACCCTGACAAATTTGTCCGAAATGCCCAGATACTGCACCGTGGGGAATTTGTTGTCGAAATCCTGTTTCAGTTCTTCTTCGATATAGGCTATGACCTTGGCGGAATCGGTAACAAGGTGTTCCGGTCCGTACACCGCCTGATAAAAACTTTTGTATATGTCCTGCAAAGTGCTTTTTGGAAAAGCGTCGATATTCATATCCACGAAAGCCTTGATTTTTACATAGTCGAGGCTTTGTGCTGACAATGTGTTTATACTCAGCAATAAAGCGGCAAAAATCAGTGCAAGCCGTTTCATTATTTCTGCAGTTTTTTGTAGCGTATGCGGTGCGGTGCGTCCTCGCCGAGACGTTTGCGGCGGTTTTCCTCGTATTCGCTGTAGGTGCCTTCGAAGAAATACACCTGAGAGTCGCCCTCGAAAGCGAGGATGTGTGTGCAGATGCGGTCGAGGAACCAGCGGTCGTGGCTTATCACCACGGCACATCCGGCGAAATTCTCCAAGCCTTCCTCCAAGGCGCGCAGGGTGTTCACGTCGATGTCGTTGGTAGGCTCGTCGAGGAGCAGGACGTTGGCCTCGCTTTTCAGCGTAAGCGCCAGATGCAGACGGTTGCGCTCGCCGCCCGACAGCACCCCGGCTTTCTTTTGCTGGTCGGTGCCGCCGAAATTGAACTTGGAAAGGTATGCCCTCGAGTTTACAAGGCGTCCCCCAATCTGCAGCTGCTCGTTGCCTTCGCTCACCACCTCCCACACGCTCTTTTCGGGGTCGATGTTCACGTGCTGCTGGTCCACATAGCCAATCTTCACCGTTTCGCCTACGGTAAACGTTCCGGTGTCGGGCTTGTCGAGGCCCATGATTAGGCGGAACAGCGTGGTTTTTCCGCAACCGTTGGGACCTATCACGCCTACGATGCCGGCAGGCGGCAGGTTGAAAGTGAGGTTTTCGTACAACAGCTTGTCGCCGAAGGCTTTGGAAACGCCCTCTACCTCAAGCACTTTGTTGCCGAGACGCGGGCCGTTGGGGATGAATATTTCGAGGTTAGCCTCTTTCTCCTTGGTATCTTCGCTCATCATACGCTCGTAGGCGGCCAGACGTGCCTTGCCCTTAGCGTGACGGGCTTTCGGGGCCATGCGCACCCATTCCAGCTCGCGTTCCAGCGTTTTGCGACGTTTGCTCTCCTGTTTCTCCTCCATGGCCAGACGTTTGGTCTTTTGGTCGAGCCACGACGAGTAGTTGCCCTGCCAGGGTATGCCCTCGCCACGGTCGAGTTCCAGAATCCAGCCTGCCACATTGTCGAGGAAATAACGGTCGTGGGTGACGGCGATAACGGTGCCTTTGTACTGACGCAGATGCTGTTCCAGCCAGTCGATGCTTTCGGCGTCGAGGTGGTTGGTGGGCTCGTCGAGGAGCAGGATGTCGGGTTCCTGCAGCAGCAGACGGCACAAGGCCACGCGACGGCGTTCGCCGCCGGAGAGGTTTTTCACAAGGGCGTCCTCTTCGGGACAGCGCAGGGCGTCCATGGCACGTTCCAGACGGCTGTCGAGCTCCCAGGCGTCGTACTGGTCGAGGAGTTCGGTAACTTCGCCCTGACGCTCGATGAGTTTGGTCATCTCGTCGTCGCTCATGGGTTCGGCAAACTTGAGGTTGATTTCCTCGTACTCCTTGAGCAGGTCCACAGTTTCCTGCACTGCCTCCTGCACAACTTCCTTCACCGTTTTGTTGTCGTCGAGCTGGGGCTCCTGTTCGAGGTATCCCACCGAATAGCCCGGCGCAAACACCACCTGTCCCTGATAGCTCTTGTCAACGCCGGCGATTATCTTCAGCAGCGATGACTTGCCCGAGCCGTTCAAACCGATGATGCCTATCTTGGCACCGTAGTAGAACGACAGGTAGATGTCTTTAAGTACTTGCTTTTGAGGAGGGTAGAGCTTGCCAACGCCCACCATAGAGAAAATGATTTTTTTGTCGTCTGTTGCCATGAGATTTTGGTTTTTGTTGAAAGTGCAAAGATACGATTTTTTTTAATTCGGATTTCGGAATTATGAATTCGGAATCGATTTTTTTGTGAAAAAGTGATAAGTTATGTAAAAAGTTGAGTAAAAGATTTTTTCCAAAAAAACTTTGAAAATTCCATAAAAGTTCGTATTTTTGCAGATGAAAAACTCAAATCATCAACAGTATATATTATAACTGGCTTTCGTTATATATATATGACAAAAATCACTTTACAAAACAAACAGTTGTCGGAAGAAGACATAAAACTGCGATACATCACCCCTGCTATTCAGAATAAGGGGTGGTTGGTGACGGATATCACGATGGAGACAAAAATAAAACTTACCGACGGCAAAGTAAATATCAAAGGCAATTTTGTGGTTCGTGAAAAGCCGAAATTTGCCGACTATATGTTGTATTACAATCCAGCTACGCCCATTGCCATTGTGGAAGCCAAGGATGCCAATCATTCGGTTAGTTATGGTATGCAACAGGCCAAGGAGTATGCCTCGATGATGGACATACCTTTTGCTTTTAGTTCCAACGGATTTGGTTTTCAGGAATACGACTTTCTCACGGGTAAAGAACGATCTTTTGCCATGGATCAGTTTCCTACAAAAAAAGAATTATATGCACGTTTTCTTGCAGAAAGCAACGAAGGCAAAGGCTTTACCGACGATGAATTGAAGGTGATAAATCAACCTTTTTGCTCCGGACAAGACATCTTTCCGCCGCGTTATTACCAGCGCAATGCCGTCAACCGAACTGTGGATGCGGTAGCTCGTGGTCAGAAGCGCATGCTGCTCGTAATGGCTACTGGCACGGGAAAGACATATACAGCTTTTCAAATCGTGTATCGTCTGCTAAAGGCCGATATAATTAAAAAGGTACTCTACCTTGCTGATAGAAATGTGTTGGTCGATCAATCTATTGAGCAGGATTTCAAACCTCTCGCCAATGTTATCCATAAGGTCAACTACCAGCATGACAAAGATTCCAAAACTACCGCCCACGAAATATATTTCTCTCTTTACCAGCAACTTATCGGCGAAGGTGGTAAGCAGAATTACAAGGAGCTTTTCAAACCGGAATTCTTCGATATGGTGATTGTTGATGAGTGCCATCGTGGCAGTGCAAAGGACGACAGCAACTGGCGTGAAATACTCGAATATTTCGAAGGAGCTATCCAACTTGGTATGACTGCAACTCCTAAGGAAACACGCTACCAGTCTAATATCACCTATTTTGGCGAACCCCTATATTCATATAGTTTGAAACAGGGTATCGACGATGGTTTTTTGGCACCATATAAGGTAATAAACATCAAAACCAACATCGGCGATGAATGGCGACCTACCAAAGGACAGCGCGACATCTTTGGAAATCTTATCGAAGACCGCATTTATAACAATACCGACTACGACTACAATATAATCATTGAAGACCGCATACGTGAGGTAGCACACGAAATAACTGCCTATCTGAAACAAACGGGCAGAATGAACAAAACCATTGTTTTCTGCGCCAACGAAGACCATGCTGAAAGAATGAGAGTGGCATTGGTCAACGAAAACTCGGATATGTGCAAGAAAAATCCCGATTACGTTGTGCGCATCACTGGTACCGACGAATATGGGAAAAGCAAACTTGACTATTTCATCTCCGTTTCATCAGAATATCCTGTCATCGCCACAACAAGCAAACTGCTCTCCACTGGTGTGGACTGCAAAATGGTGAAGCTCATAGTGCTCGACCAAAACATCAACTCCATGACGGAGTTCAAGCAGATTATAGGCCGAGGTACGCGTATCCGTGAAAAAGAAGGGAAGACACACTTCTTCATTATGGATTTCCGCAACATCACTCGCCTGTTTGCCGATCCCGATTGGGATGGACCTATCGAGGTGGATGACGGTTATGGTAAAGAAAACGAACACGACAACAATAGCCCCAAACCTTATCCCACCGACCCAGCCGAAACAACATCTGTGGCAGAACCAAAACCCATCGTTGACCGCAACGGTTGCAGGGTGGAAATAATAAAAAGGGTAGTGTCGGTTTACGATTCCGACGGAAAGCTGCTCCGCACCGAAAGCATCACCGACTATACCAAGAAGAACATCAACGAAACATACGCCAACTTTGACGATTTTATACAACAATGGAATGCCGCCGAAAAGAAAGCCGAAATCACGGATTTGCTGCTTGATAATGGTATTGACCTGCAGGCTTTGAAGGAAGACCAAGGCATGGCCGATGTTGACGATTTTGATTTTATCTGCCATATCGCCTACGGCAAGAAACCCCTCACACGTCGCGAACGTGCGGAGAATGTGAAAAAACGTGACATTTTCAGTAAATACGGACCAAAGGCCCAGAAGGTGCTCGACGCCCTGCTCGACAAATATATGAATGAAGGTATCAGTCAATTGGAAAACCGCAAGGTGCTAAGCCTCGACCCATTTCGAAAGATGGGCTCTCCAGCCAACATTGCCAAAATGTTTGGCGGCAACAAACAGTATCTCGACGCAGTGAAAGAACTGGAAACATTAATTTATACAAATATCGCATAAACAACCTTTTATAATAAACTATCATTGTTCAATTACCTATGGCTCTTACAAATTTTGTAAAAAGCATCCGCAACATAATGCGCAACGATGCGGGCATCAACGGCGACGCCCAGCGCATTGAGCAGATTACTTGGATGCTGTTTTTGAAAGTTTACGACGAGAAAGAGAACGACTGGGAATTCAACGAGGACAACTATGTATCTTTCATCCCTGAAAACTGCCGCTGGCGCAATTGGGCTAAGGACAGCGGCGACGGAAAAGCGCTGACAGCCGACAAACTGCTTGATTTCGTCAACAACACGCTATTCCCCACGTTGAAAAATCTTGAGGTTAACCCTAATACTCCGATGCGAAGCGCCATAGTGCGTGCCACCTTCCAGGATGCCAACCAATATATGAAAGACGGTGTTTTGCTCCGTCAGGTGCTGAATGTGATTGATGAATTGGATTTGAGTAACTACGAAGAAAGTCATGCTTTCGGCGAGATTTACGAATCGATTCTTAAAGAGATGCAGTCTGCCGGCTCGGCTGGTGAGTTCTACACTCCTCGTGCCCTTACCGATTTCATGGCCGAGATTGTCAATCCACAGATTGGCGAGACGATGGCCGACTTTGCCTGTGGCACGGGCGGTTTCATCACCTCGTGGCTGAAAGAGCTCGACAAGAAAGTGAAGACAGCCGAGGACCGCGAAGCCTACGCCCGCTCTATATTCGGCATAGAAAAGAAGCAGTTTCCCTACATGTTGTGCGTTACCAATATGCTGCTGCACGACATCGATTCGCCCAAGGTGATGCACGACAACTCGCTCACCAAGGATGTGCTGAACTATACCGACGATGACAAGTTTGACGTCATCCTGATGAATCCCCCCTACGGCGGCAACGAGAAAAACGAGGTGAAACGCCATTTCCCGGCCGACCTCGCCTCGAGCGAAACCGCCGACCTTTTTATGGTGGTCATCATGTATCGTCTGGCCAGGAAAGGTCGCGCTGCAGTTATCCTGCCCGACGGATTCCTGTTTGGCACTGACAACGCCAAGCTGGCCATCAAGGAAAAACTCTTGCGTGAGTTCAACCTGCACACCATCATCCGTTTGCCCGGCAGCATCTTCTCGCCCTACACCAGCATTGCCACCAATATACTTTTCTTCAACAACGAGAAAGCCGAGGGCGCGCAAGAGGGATTCAGCACCAACAAAACTTGGTTCTATCGTTTGGACATGCCCGAAGGCTACAAGCATTTCAGCAAGACCAAACCTATGCGCGTGGAGCACTGTCAGCCTATCCGCGACTGGTGGACCGACCGCAAGGAAATCTTCACAAAAGACAATGACGGTAATATCACAGACGAAAAGTCGCGCTGCTTCACCGCTCAGCAGCTGCTCGATATGGACTGCAACTTCGACCAGTGCAAGTTCCCCAAGGACGAGGAAGAAATCCTGCCGCCTGCCGAGCTACTGGCCGACTACTATAAGAAACGCGCCGCCCTCGACCACGAGATTGACCGCACGTTGGCCGAGATAGAGCGGATATTGGGAATTGAAATAAACGGGGAGGCGCTATGAGCAAGACATCTATCCGTTTTTATAAAGACCATAAGGTGCGAGCCGTATGGGACGAGGAAAATAGCAAGTGGTGGTTCTCGGCAACCGATATTGTGCAGGCCATCAACGATGAAGAGGACTATGCTAAATCCCGCAACTATTGGAAATACTTGAAGGGCAAGATGGCCAAAGACGGTATCCAACTGGTTAGTGTCACTAACCAGTTCAAATTTGTTGCCCCCGACGGCAAACGCCATGCTGCCGATGCACTGGACACCGAATGTGTGCAGACATTGGCGAAACACTATCCAAACAACCGAGCAAGTGCATTCCTCGACTGGTTTACCTACAGCGACAACACTATCGACGGGCAGAGCCGCAAGAAAGCCTACACCCTCTGGGAAAGCAACCTTGTGGCCAGTAATGATGTGGGAAAAGTGAAGTCGTTGCAGCAGATTCACGCCTATCTGTTCGGCGGCCTTTACGACTTTGCCGGCAAGATACGCACAAAGACGATAGCCAAGGGCAACACGCTGTTTTGTCTGGCGGAGCATCTGCACAGCTATCTGAAAACAGTCGAGGCGATGCCGGAAACGACATTCGATGAAATTGTGGACAAATATGTGGAGATGAACGCCGCCCATCCTTTCATGGAGGGCAACGGCCGCTCGACACGCATCTGGCTCGACTTGATATTCAAGAAACGGATGAAGGTGTGTGTGGATTGGAGCCGGATAGACAAGAAAGACTACCTCGATGCGATGATAGCCAGCCATACCGACAGCAGCCGCATCCGAGAACTGCTCAAAGGAGCGTTGACTGACAAGATTGACGACCGCGAAATCTTTATGAAAGGCATTGACTATTCATACTATTACGAGCAGGAGGATTAAACAATGACCGGAAAACAACTAAAAAACAGTATACTACAGTGGGCCATACAAGGCAAACTTGTCCCCCAAGACCCCAACGACGAGCCCGCCTCCGTGCTGCTCGAAAAGATTCGTGCCGAAAAGGCGAGACTGGTGAAAGAAGGCAAACTGAAGAAGAAAGACCTAGAGGTGAAACCCATTGCCGAAGACGAGATTCCTTTTGAGATTCCTAAAGGGTGGGAATGGGTAAGATGGGGAGAGCTTGGTGAATATAAAAAAGGACCTTTTGGCAGTAGTCTTACTAAATCCATGTTTGTTCCAAATACAGATGAAGCAGTAAAGGTTTACGAACAGAAAAATGCTATTCAGAAGGATTATTCCTTGGGCGAGTATTATATTTCAAAAGAGAAATATGAAGCGATGACGGGGTTTACCGTTCGTCCGGGTGACATTATTGTTAGTTGCGCTGGTACTATTGGAGAAACTTATCTTTTGCCGTCGGAGGCTCCAATTGGCATTATCAATCAGGCCTTAATGAGAGCCAAACTACATCTTGATTCAATAATACCATATTGGCTGTTGTATTTTCAATATATTCTTCTTGTTGAGAATAAACTTAAGGGATCTGGTTCTGCAATAAAGAATATTCCACCATTTGAGGTTCTAAAAGCGATGCCAGTTCCTCTTCCCCCCCTTGCCGAGCAGCACCGCATAGTGGCAAAGATAGAGGAGTTGATGCCTTTGGTGGAGAAATACGGCGAAACACAAGAAGCCCTCGAAGAATGGAACAACTCCCTGCCCGAAAAACTCAAAAAGAGCATCCTCCAAGAAGCCATACAAGGCAAACTCGTCCCGCAAGACCCAGCCGACGAACCCGCTTCGGCCTTATTGGAACGCATCCGCGAGGAAAAACAACGTCTGGTGAAAGAAGGCAAACTCAAGAAAAAAGATCTGGAAGTAAAACCCATAACCGAAGACGAAATTCCATTCGAGATACCAGAAAGTTGGGCGTGGGTGAGAGTGTTCGATGTATTCAAAATAAATCCTAAGGTTGAAGCAAAAGATGATCAATTGGCTGCTTTTATTCCAATGGAGAAAATAGTAGCGTGTTATGGTTCGCAATTCTCATATGATATCAGGAAATGGGGTGAAATAAAAAAAACGTTTACATGTTTTGCGGATGGTGATGTGGCTTTTGCTAAAATCACACCTTGTTTTCAGAATAGAAAATCAATGATATTAGATGGACTTCCTGATGGAATTGGCGCAGGGACAACAGAGCTAAAGGTTTTAAGACAATATTCGGAAACCATTGATAGAAAGTATTTGTTGTTTTTTCTAGAATCCTCGTACTTTATAGACGAAGCGATTTTTAAAGGTACTGCTAATCAACAGAGAATAGTTGTGGGATATTTAGAGAATAAACCATTTCCCCTTCCACCCCTCGCCGAGCAGCGTCGCATTGTGGCGAAGATAGAGAAACTAATACACGAAATAGACAAACTAAAAGCGTAGCAATGTATATATGACTAATCAAGTTTTTCATGGTAGATGGTGGGCTCCGGATGGAGTAAGGCGATTCAAAGATGTCGCCTGTATGGGAACATTAATAGTTGAAAAGGATGGCTCTTCAAAACTGGAGATTTATCATGACCAAAGAAACTCAGCTGTTTTTCGAGTATGTGATAAGTATGATGTGGTATGGGGAGAGGTTGCTGACGGACGTAAGATATCCGTGTTCGGATTAGAAATGCTTGAAGAAACCAAGTGCTTTCAGGCAAGTTTTAAGGCTCATGCAGTATTGGTTGGGGTGCATATCAAAACTGGGCACGAGGCTATGTTTAAAACATGCGTCGTCAGTTATCCATATCTCCGGAACTGGGCTTTTATTCCCAAAGTGAAGAAAACCGAGCTGGAAGAAGATGTGTACGATTTTGTTGTGGATTCCCGAAAACAAGACCACGTTCTTGTCGATGCACAAATAGATGAAAAAACGAAGCTCCATATATACAGACATATTGAGTTTAAACACGACAAATACGATACGAGTATTACGCAATCGACATATCTGTCATTTACCACAACAACGTTGTCTTCTCCGAGTTTCTTTGTTGACTGTATAACAGAATATTCACAATTCTTGTCATTGGCTCTTTTCTCGAAACAGGAGCCTACTGATATATGGTTGATAAAAGATGACAAAAGTTCATTCTGTCAGTTATTCTATAAAGTCGACATGTCTGTTAATCCAAACAGTTTTTCACTAATTCCTTTTAATAAATTTCAAAAGAAGGTACCAGAAATTCTAACCACTTGGCATCGCATTTATCCGCAAATCTCTCAGATTTGCAACTATCTTTTGTCTTCAATAAACTATGACGAATTTGACGCCCCAGATTTTTTAATTGTCGCTCAGGCGTTGGATGGCTATCACAAAAGGTTTCTGAATAAGAAGGATGGCAAAGATATTCGGAAATACGAAGACGAGATAAAAGCGATGATAAATCATTTTGATAAAGTGGAGTCTGTTAGAAAATGTCACATTGATTGCCAAATGATGGCAGACACAAGACATAAATACTCTCACCTTATTCCAGATGAAGAAGATGAAGGAAAGAAAATCGTCAGAGGTGATGAACTTTTCCGCCTAACACAAAAAGCAAAAATACTCCTTTCCTGCTGTATACTTGACCTTCTGGGATTTTCCCAGAGTGAAATTGACATGTGCTTCGGCAGTTCTTCATTTAGGTTCCTAATTGACAGAATAGACTTTGAAGAATCTGAATAATAAGGAGAAGAAAAGACAGAAACTGGTACCTTTCACACGACTGCTCTGAGGAAAAAAAACAGCTATTGGTGACAATTGACCCTCAAGTTTTTTAATACTGCTTAAATGTGAAGCGGGGCGGCCACGAGTTCACTTATAAGGTTCGCAGGCCTTCGTAGTTGGCAGAGCCGATGGAACACCACGCAGCCTTTTAGTTTTATGTTGTGCTGAAGTTTGTGATATCTGAATTGTTGTAGTTCGACAATTGGTGATAAACCTCCCGTGTAAATAGCTCATATTCTGTATAGAGGGTCATATTATCAACCAATTGTTTTTCAAGCAAATACACAAGAAATAGTCAAAAATCGCACGTTTTACTGCGGATCCACGTCGGGGATGAAACGCAGGCGGCTGTATTCCTTGCGATTTAGAATCTGTCCCGCTATTTCGGAGATTTTTTGTTTTGCCTCGCCAAGGGGGTAGTTACGTTCGAGAGGTATCGAAATGCAAAGGTGCGATTTTTTTCGTTTGGTGGTGTGTGACCGTAAAATTATCAAAAATTGCAAGAAACAAAGAAAAAAAGCTTTTTTGTCCCCGGAAATTTTATCTGTCAAAAAATATTCTTATATAACATATTGTTAATCAGTAAATTATTTTTTTTCTGTAGAATTATTTGATAATTTTTTTCTGAAATTGTAAAAAAACACTTAACTTTGCTGTGTCGTATTATCGGTATTTGTTTAACGGACTTCGGCAAATTCGGTTGTACGGCACGAATCAAAAAAACAGAAGTCCTCACAAAAATAATTATAGTTATGAAATGGTTTTTGAAATGTTTCAAGCAGTACGCCGATTTCAGCGGGCGTGCACGTAGAAAAGAGTATTGGTATTTTGTATTGATAAACTTTATTATCTGCCTTGCGTTGATAATTCCGTGGGTGGTTACCTCGGTTAAAGCCGCATTATCGTACCCATCCATCGACGTGATGGAGTTTTATTTGATTATGCTTTCCAGTCCGTGGTTGTGGCTTTACATTATTTACAGTTTGGTTGTGCTGGTGCCGAGTCTTGCCGTTATGGTACGCCGTTTGCACGACATAGGCCGTTCCGGCTGGTGGTTGTTGTTTATGTATTTAGGGACTGTGATTGTAAATGTTGCCGGCGTGTTCGAGGATTTGTTAGGTCTTTGGTTGATAGTGTTTTTTTTGTTGGCTCTTGCAATCTGCATCATCAGTTTGGTGTGGATGTGTACTGATTCTCAGGTTGGTAGCAACAAATGGGGCGAAAATCCCAAAGAGGAGTCTTCTGCCGAAGAAGTTTAGTTGTCGTTTACAGAGATGGCCTCCAGATTTTTGGGAGTCATCATAACATTCACCAAAGTGTCCCCGGTGATAGATATGTTCTTTATAGTTTCATTCTTGTATCCGGGGCATTTGAAAGACAAACGATAGTTTCCCACAGGCAATTCAAGACGAAAGATGTTATTTTTGAAGTTTGCGGTTGATGTCTTGGCCACGCACTTGACAGAGAACCTTTTGTTAGCTCTTACTTCCACCGAATCGAGGCGGTTGCGGATGTTCCCGAACATTTTGTCATAAGCCATTGCGCAAACTTCACCGCGAACGGAAACAGTGTTAGGCTTTTTAAAGAAGCTGTATAGATATTTGGCTACGGAGTCAGTTGTGCGGTCTCCGCAAGAGTAGTAGCTGTGGTAGTTGCCGTCGTGGGCGTATTCGCAGAAATTCCTGTGGCCGTCGATAGTTATTCCCTCGTTGTACCAGTCAAGGGTGTCGAATTTTTCTAGAATACTCTGAATTTTTTCCCATCTGCCGCTTGACAACCTTATGGTTGTTGAATCTGTGAAAATCGGTGTATATGACATTGTATTGGTGTGGAAATAATGATACCCTTCTTTGCGTATTGCGTATGGTTTGCCTTTGCGCATATCCACTCTATACATAGTGAAACTGGTGCCTGGCAAATGACTAATTGTTATTCGTAACGCAGTGAATTGCGGATTTTTCTTGCTCTCAATCCAAATGCTTGGCTCGTTAGCAGCCTTGAATATTTTTGTGTACCAGTAGCAGTGCGACAAAGCCCAATTTGCCCTTGTAAGCAGATGCTGGGTGTAGTTACTTTGCCAACCTTTGCCAAGGTCTGCGGAGGAGCCGCTTCGCAACGGAATATAGAAATCTGTAGTGTCGGGCTGTTTAATGGCGGGGTAGTGAGGTTTGCACAAATAATGCTCGAGTTGGCAGATGGGGTAATACATAAATTGGTTCTCGTCTTCGTCGTACAGCTGTCGCAGAAGGACAAGCGCACTGTCGGCTCCGTTTGGGAAAGTGGGTGTGCGGTGTACTCCAGAATAATAATCGTCTGAATAGAGGTATGGGTAGTCTATACCGTAGTTCGCGTAAATGAAATCCTGATAATATAGCCTTGCTCTATCCAGCGGAGTTTTCGCTTTTTCCATTTTTTCCAGCATTTCGACATGGAATAAGGAGTCGCGTTGTTCTTTGGGTGGCAGCTGTGCTTTTGCAGAAAAACAAATCATAACGAAAGTTACAAAAAACAATGTAAACAGGGCATGTTTGTGGCAATGGCTTGGAATTGTGTCGTTTTTCATATTCAGAGATGTTTTTATGGTTGCAAAGTTACGAAAAAAATGCAAACTCCACGTTTTCACTTTATTTGAAGAGAAAAAGAGTTGGGGAGTTGGGCTGTGTTGCCTATTTTGTTGGTTGCTGTACATCGGGCAGAATTACAACCTTCATGCCGACAAAGGCAAATTTTTCTTTAAATACATCCAAATCGCTGTCCCTTAACCGTATGCAACCTTCGCTGGCTCTTCCGGGCACCGAGTTTTCGTTGTTGGTACTTCCGTGTATTCCTATTCCGGAAAAACCGGGTGTTTTCAGTCGTATAAACCAATTTCCATAAGCCAAAATGCTACCGCGTCCGTCTTTGAAATCGTGGTGCCACGCCGAAGCAGGTTGTATGGATACAACGGTAAATGGCTGAGCGAAAGATGATTCGGGGGTGCGCATATCTCCTTTCTTCTGTTTCTGTCCCATGTTTTTGCCCACACAAACGGGATATTTTGCCACGAGTAATGTGTCCGTACCAACAGTTTCGTAAACGAAAAGTTTCAATGTCTTTTTAGAGATGACTACAAAGCAATTCTTTTTGTTCCGCACGCTGTCTTTCACCACACAAGTGCTGGCATAGTTAGGATTGTCGGCAAGTTCCCTTATGGATAAACCCTTTGTTTTTTTCTTAGAATGACTGTCTCCAAAGCCTTTGGCGGTAGTAGCGGTGCGGTGGACTTCGGCGTAAGCTTTTGTGCCTTGTTGTATGTTTGATAAAAAAGAAAACTCGGTGTTGCTAAGTGGTAACTGTGCCCCGAAGCTTATTGTTGCAAGGGCAATGATTAAAATGGCTGTGATTTTTTTCATCTTGTTTGGTATTTAAAACATTGGTATAATTAATGATTGGCAAAAGTACGAAATATAAGTGATACGGCAAAAAGTTCGAAAAAATTACGGCTTCAGGCTTCCGATTGGGACAACCCACACTCCGTCGGGGCGTTTGTAGGCGAAATCGCCGTTGGCCACTAAAACCATAAGAAACGAGGGCTCTTTCATTTTGTCGGTGTCGATTTTCTTGTGCAGTTTATGCAGAGTTTTGGCACCCGCTTCAATAAGGCGGTCGCCGCCGAGTTTAATTTCTACAAGTCCGTAGTCGCCGTTGCGCAAGTGTATAACGGCGTCGCATTCGAGACCGTCGGAATCGCGGTAATGGTACACGAGACCATTTATGGCTTGTGCATAAATTCGGAGGTCTCTTACGCACATGGCCTCAAATAGCAGGCCGTAGGTTTCCAAATCGTTCATCAAATCCTTTGGCCCGAGGCCGAGAGCGGCGGCGGCAATGGACGGGTCGGTGAAATAGCGTGTTTCGGTGGTGCGTATCGCGGCTTTGGAACGCAGGTTGGGGTTCCACGACGGCATATCCTCTATAACGAACATCATTTTCAGGGCGTTGAGATAAGAGAATATCGTTTTTTCATCGAAAGAGCTGTCGCCGTTGGCTATCACATCCTCACGTATTTTGGCGATGGGTACTTGTCCGCCTTGGAAACGAGAGTAGGAACGCATGAGGCGCATTGTGCGTTGTGGGTCGCGAGAAACGCCATCAACACGCGATATGTCGAGGTTTACTATTGCGTTAAGGTAGTCGTAGGCACGTTCGAGAGCTATGGAAGGCTTTTGCAGAACTGCCCTTGGCCAGCCTCCTCGGCAAATGAGAAAGGCTACCTCCTGCAAAGTCTTGTCCATAGTGGCTACATTGCCAGCGGAGCCTGCAAACAGCGACACCAGACTGATACTGCCCGTAGAGTCGCCCGATTCCCACAAACTCATGGTGCGCATTTGCATACGTGCTATGCGTCCAATGCCGGTGTGGTGCACTTCGCTCATGTCGGCTGGCACAGCGGAGCCTGTGAGGATGAATTGCCCGTCCTTTTGTCGGTGATCCACCTCGAAACGTATGGTGTCCCAGAGTTTGGGTGCTTCCTGCCATTCGTCGATAAGTCGCGGTGTGGCTCCTTGCAGCAAGGCTTGAGGGTCTTGGTCGGCAAGTTGCAGGTTGCGTTTGTGGCGTTTAGGCTCGTTCATATATAGCACACTTGCGGCCTGATGTTCGGCTGTGGTGGTCTTCCCGCACCATTTTGGGCCTTCAACCAATACCGCACCCATGCCTTCCAGTTTTTGTATGAGCAACTGGTCGAAAATTCGTTCCTTATAATCTCCCATTTTTATGCGTTTTTTTATGTCTTTTTTTTGATTTTGCAAAAATACGAAAAAATATTGATATACACAAAATTAATTTATTTCATTCCTGTATTTGGGGGATTTTTATTCCTGTATTTGGGGGATTTTCATTCCTGTATTTGGGGGATTTTCATTCCTGTATTTGGGGGATTTTTCATTCCTGTATTTGGGGGATTTTTCACGGAGTTCCAAAAAAACATCACCCGACAGTTTGCATAAACAAAAAAAAATTGTACCTTTGTTTTTGGATAAAGAAGAAGTATAATCATTATAAAATATTGATAATATGTACGATAAATTTCAAAAACATCTTCAGAAAGAGTTGGCGGACATAGAAGCTGCCGGCTTGTACAAAAACGAACGTATTATAGAATCTCCGCAGGGAGCTGAAATTCTTGTAAAAGGCAAGAAATGCCTCAATTTCTGTGCCAACAACTATCTTGGTCTTGCCGACAATCCCGAACTTATCAAGGCTGCCAAAGACGCTATGGACGCCCGTGGTTTCGGTATGGCTTCGGTACGTTTCATCTGCGGTTGTCAGGACCTCCACAAACAGCTTGAAAAGAAAATCGCCGATTTCTTCGGTACTGAGGACACCATCCTCTACGCTGCTTGCTTCGACGCCAACGGCGGTGTTTTCGAACCCCTGCTCACCGAAGAGGACGCTATCATCAGCGACTCGTTGAACCACGCTTCCATCATCGACGGCGTGCGTCTGTGCAAAGCCCAGCGTTTCCGCTATGCCAACGCCGATATGGCCGACCTCGAAGCCAAACTGCAAGAGGCTCAGAAATGCCGTTTCCGCCTGATAGCTACCGACGGTGTGTTCTCGATGGACGGCAATGTTTGTCCTCTCGACAAAATATACGAGCTTGCCAAGAAATACGACGCCATGGTTATGGTTGACGAAAGCCATAGCGCCGGCGTGGTTGGCAAAACCGGTCGTGGTGTAACAGAACGTTACAACCTGCGCGGTCAGATAGAGATACTTACCGGAACCCTCGGCAAAGCCTTCGGCGGTGGTGTTGGCGGTTTCACCACAGGTAAAAAGGAAATCATCGACATGCTGCGTCAGCGTTCGCGTCCTTACCTGTTCTCCAACTCCTTGGCACCGGGACTCGTTGGCGCCGGCATTCGCATGTTCGACATGATGACCGAGACCAACGCCCTGCAGGACAAACTGCACGAAAACACCGACTACTTCCTCCGTCGCATGAAAGAAGAGAACTTCGACTGTCTGCCTTCGGAATCGGCTATCTGCGCAGTGATGATTTACGACGCTGCCAAATCGCAGAAATACGCCGCCAAAATGCAGGAAGAGGGTATCTTCGTTACAGGTTTCTACTATCCTGTTGTTCCCAAAGGACAGGCACGTATCCGTGTGCAGATTTCCGCCGCTCACGAGCGTGAACATCTCGACAAATGTATCGAGGCTTTCAAGAAAGTACGCAAGGAAATCGAAGGCTAAGCCTTGTCTTATATTACAAAAAAACGGAAGTCCATCGGGCTTCCGTTTTTTTGTTTTGGAAATATGTGGTTTAGTACTGCTCTTTCTCGTTGGGGAAATCGCAACTTTTAACGTCGTTGATATATTGCGTTACTGCATGCGATATTTCTTCGCCGATGGAATGATAGCGACGCAGGAAACGCGGCGAAAACTGTTGAGTGATGCCCAGCATGTCGTGTAGTACCAGCACCTGTCCGTCCACTTGTGAGCCGGCACCGATACCGATGGTTGGTATTTTCAGTTCGGAAGTTACCTTGGCGGCGAGAGAGGCAGGTATTTTCTCCAGCACTATGGCAAAACAACCGGCCTCCTGAAGCACACGTGCGTCCTCCATCAGACGGTTGGCCTCTTCCTCGTCGGTGGCTCTTACGGCGTAGGTGCCGAATTTGTTGATGGACTGCGGTGTGAGTCCGAGGTGTCCCATAATGGGTATCCCTGCGGAGAGGATACGGTTAACCGATTCGAGAATCTCTGCACCGCCTTCGAGTTTCACGGCGTCGGCGCCGGTCTCTTTCATTATGCGTATGGCCGACTGCAGGGCCATTTTGGAGTTGCCTTGATAGGTTCCGAAAGGCAAATCTACTACAACGAGGGCGCGGGAGATGGCACGTACAACGGAGGCTCCGTGATAAATCATCTCGTCGAGGGTTATGGGCAGGGTGGTTTTGTATCCCGCCATTACGTTGGCGGCGGAGTCGCCTACAAGGACGATGTCTATTTTTGTGCTGTCCAGGAGGCTAGCCATAGAGTAGTCGTAGGCTGTGAGCATGGCTATTTTCTGTCCGCACTGCTTCATGTTCTGGAGCACGTGGGTGGTAACTTTTGTTACGTCCGATTCAAGATATGCCATAATATTTTAGTGCTGGAAAATGCTGTTATTCAATTTCTTCGTCGTCGGCGTATTTTTTGTTTTTCTTATTTTTCTTTTTGCCGTCGTCAGTGTCTATGGGGTCTTCCTCCTCAAGTTCGATACGGAACAACTGTTGCAAGGCACTTTTCATTTCGTAGTCGCCGTTTTTGTTTACCTTGAAAGCCTTGTAGTACTTACCATTGTATTCGAATGAGCCTTCCTCCACATTGGTTTTTATCTGATAGAAATAGTTGTCGATTTCGTCGGGCTGAATGCGTTTGCCAAGAAAAATTGTGTCTAATTGTGTAACGTTGATACCAGCTTGTACGGCGGTGCTTACTTTTGAAGCCATCTTTTTGGTTGTCAGACTTTTGTATTCGACACCCTTTTCGGTGTATTTCTTGCCGAATATACGGATTTTGTTCTGCCATTGCTCTTGCGTTATCGGGAAACGCACAAAAATGGAGTCGGGCATTTCGGAGATGCATTCGCCGGTATCGCGTTTGTAGTTGCTTTTCAGCACCACGTATCCCACCTGAATAAGCAGGTGTTTTTTGTGCGGGATTAGGAAATAGCGTTCGAGTACTTCTTTGTAGTTGAGATGTTCTTCGATGGAGAACTCAAGGTCGTCGGGGCATTTGTCGCGAGTGTTGTTGATACGCAACATGGAGCCTTTGGTGATAAGTACGGAAGAATAGTATCCGCGCACTAACGAGTCGCGCGAAGGCACTTGGCAATCGGCGAAACCACCAATACATGCCTCAGGGTTGTTTTTGAGAGTCATCAGTACTTTGCCGTTGAGGGGAGTTTGGTTGAAAGTGTGTCGGCTTTGCGGAAGCTCAGACATTTTGTAGTACTTACGGTCTACGGGGACTTCGTATTTTATAAGTTCCTCGCCTTCGCCGGAGCAGGAGCTCTTTATCTTGTTGGAAGTGATACGCACAATGAATGGGCTTTTTGCGCGCGATAGGAAATAATTGTACACGTTGTTTACTCTGTGGAAAGTGAGCGAGTCGTCGTTGTCGCCGCCGAAGCCTTCTATTGCTATTGCGTACAAACGAGGATTGGTTTTGTCTAAAAGAATCCGATACACCGAATCGAGCAGGTCGAGGGTCTCGAGAGTATAATTTTCGGAGCTGTCGGTAAAATCGACGAGCAGATTTAACTGTTCGGGGAATGGAATTGCCGGCTCCTGTTTTTTCTGTTTGCCGGTGTTCTTCTGCTTTTTCACCGGAGGGGTGTATATATAGCTCTGTGCCGTGGCTTGTATGGTCAGAACCGAACACATCATCAAAAATATCAGCAGTTTTTTCATTGGGAATGGGTTATTTTTCGTTTACGATTTCGTTTATTATCATATCAGTGGTTATGCCTTCGGCTTCAGCGTAGTAGTTTTTCACTACCCTGTGTCTTAGTACTTCGAGGGTTACGGCGTTCACGTCCTCAATGTCGGGCGAGAATTTTCCGTGCAATGCGGCATGGGTTTTTGCCCCGATTATAAGGTATTGCGAAGCACGCGGTCCTGCACCCCAAGTAAGGTATTTGGAGGCTAAAGGACTTGCACTGTCGGTTCCTACGCGTGTTTTGGCCACAACACTTACGGCATGGCGGTAAACATTGTCGGGGACGGGAATTTTGTAAATAACGTTTTGAAAATCAATTATTTCATTTGCCGAAAGTACGACGTTTATTTCTTCGGTATTTGCTACTGTAGTGGATTTAACTATGTCCATCTCCTCTTCAAACGAAGGGTAGTCGAGTTTTATGTTGAGCATAAAGCGGTCGAGTTGCGCTTCTGGTAGTGGATAGGTACCTTCCTGTTCTATAGGGTTTTGTGTGGCAAGCACAAAAAATGGAGCGTCGAGACGATAGGTTTTCCCAGCAACGGTAACGGCTTTTTCCTGCATGGCTTCGAGCAATGCAGACTGTGTCTTTGGGGGTGTGCGGTTTATTTCATCGGCAAGGATGATATTGGCAAACACTGGACCTTTCAGGAACTGGAAGTCGCGATTTTTGTCCAAGATCTCGGAGCCGAGTATGTCTGACGGCATGAGGTCGGGGGTGAACTGTATGCGGCTGTATTTCAGACCTAAGGCTTTGGACAGGGTGTTCACCATAAGTGTTTTTGCCAAACCGGGGACTCCCACTATGAGACAGTGTCCGCCGGAGAAAACCGATAGAAGCAGGCTGTCGAGGACTTTGTCCTGTCCCACGATGACCTTGCGTATCTCCGATTTTAATTGCAGATACTTGTCGGAAAGGGTTTTGAGCAGTTCGGTGTCGGACATTGCAGAGAGTTTTTATTTGTTTATCCAGTTAAGTTTGAAAGGACAGTCCTTGAAATCGTCGTTTATTTTGATGTAAGTATTTTTTATCATCTTCGATGCCCAGTCAAGCACTTTCTCGTTTTTGGCAGTCTGCAGGGCGGCGTTGTAAAGTTTGTCGTAGTCGTAGGTGAGGTTGGCCTTGTGTGCAGGTATCTTCTTGGTCAGTTTTACCACACGGAACACGTTTTGGTTGGATCCGTTTCTGGACATCTGAATGGGAGTTATGTCCCCTTCGTTGTATTTTGTTATGTCTATTTCGGGGAACTGTTGTTTGGCAAGTTCTGTGCTGAAACGGTTGCCCAATGTGGCATTTGACACTACGCCTCCCAGCGACTTGGTGGCGCTCGACGAGTATTGCCGTGCGGCCTCTTCAAAGGTCAGTGTGCCGTTTTTTACGAGGGTTATCACGCTGTCCATTTTTTGTTGTGTGGCGATAAGGTCGTTGGTGGATACTTTGGGTATCATAAGTATGTGTCGGGCATTGATGGTGTTTCCACGACGTTCGATAAGCTGTATGATGTGGAAACCGAATTTTGTTTCTATGACGGGCGACACTTCGCCGGGTTTCAGAACAAATGCGGCGGCTTCGAACTCACCCACCATATCTCCACGTCCGAAAAATCCTAATTCTCCGCCCTTTTGTGCCGACCCCGGGTCTTCGGAGTACATGGTGGCAAGCATACTGAAATTTTCGCCTTTCAGCACACGCTCGCGCAACTTGTTCAGTTCCAGACGAACACGCTCTTTCTCGGTATCGCCTATTTCCGGTATCATTTCTATTTCAGACATTTCGTATTCCTCGTCTATAGTGGGTAGGCTGTCTGTAGGTATGGCGTTGTAGTACTCCTGAACCTCGCGCGGGGTGATTTTTACATTGGCGGTTATACCCTCTTCCACCTGCTGTGTGATATAGCGTTCGGTGATAATTTGTGAGTAGTTCTCGCGTATATCCTCGTAGCTGCGGCCTGTTTGCTTTAGCAGATTTTCTTTGGTGCCGTAGTAGCGGAGCAGGTTTTTCATACTCCAGTCCAGTTCGGTAGCAATCATTTGTTCTGTAACTTCCACGCTGTCTATCATACCTTTGTGCAACAGTAGTTTGGTCATTAGCAGACTTTCGAGTATGTTGCAACGGTTTTCAAAAGGATTTTCGTAGCCTTTCTGCACACGTAGTTGGGCGTAGTTCGACTCCACGTCGGACAGTTTTATGATGTTTTTTCCAACCACGGCCACAACTTGATCAACCACGGTGCCGTTGTTTTGGGCAGAAAGTTGCAAGGAAAGTGCTGCAAGAACTATTATTACGGCTGTTTTTTTCATATCTGTGTGATTTTATTTTTTGTAAATCTCAATTTGGTTGTCATCTTCGGCCTTTTTTATAAGATTGGCGCGCATGTTGTTGACAAGGTCCACTTTACGTTTGTTCAGTATTATGTTTTTGATGTTTGGGTATTCGATATCGATAGGCGATATATCGTCGGTAACTTTGGAGTCGAGGATTTTGGCGATGTAGGTGTATTTTTTGTCGGTGAAGTAAATTTTTTTGATCTTTTTTAAGTAAGCCGTCTCATTGTAGGTCTTTACGGGAATAATTTGCTGAAAATCGAAGAAAGAAATCCAAATGTTTGGGTCGAAATTGTAAGCAATGGCTTGGTTTGCAGTGAGTTGCTCTAATTCCATTATGTTTTTGTCCGAAAGTTCTTTGCCGGCAAGTATTTTTCGTATTTTGTGATTGTTTTTCGATTTTATTGGCATTTTTACGTAAATCACGCGTAAAATATTGTCTTTCAGTGTAAAAAGATGTTTGTTTTTGTTGTAGTAGTTTTGCACGTCGGAGTCGGAAATGTTGGTATCGAGTTGCTGTTCCAGTATAAGGCACTCATAGTTGTAGGTAATGAGTGAGTTTTTGTAATTTTGTATCTCTTTTTCGAAATTGTTGGAGATGTTGTTCTTTGCTTTTTCGAGAACCACCATTTCCTGAATCCACTGCTGTATGTAGCTCGACACTATGGCGGCACTGTCGTCGGGAGAAGTGCCAAGGGGAACTAAGCCCTGTAGATCGCTTTCGTACAAATAGTTGTCGAAAACTCGGGCAATGGCTTTGCTGGAATCTTTGCTACTGCACCCGTACATTAGGAACGTGGCGACAAGCGGGACAAACAATGTTTTGAGTATCTTCATATTTTTACCAAGTAATACTGTCGATAACGTCCTGATGGATAACGAGATTGTGTTTTTTGCGCAGGTTTTCTGTCAGTTGACGTTCTAGTTCGTTTTGGTAGTTGTTTATGTAGTATCCGCGTGCCGAGCGCAACGATTTCAGTTCGGGGTCGCGCAGTTCGGTAACACATATTACCTTGTAGCCTTTTACCGAAGGATTTGCGTAAACACCAATTTTCCATTTGTCGCCTTTTGGAGCCGATATGTCGTTTTTCTCCATTAGGCGGGAACTTATGCCTACGGGGTGTTCGTCGGTGCATTTGCGGCTTATTTTATCCTTGATGGCATCGCGAATTTGTTCGGGAGTTCCATTCTCTTTGAGAGCCACTTTTTGGGCTATTTTCAGGGCTTTTGCAGGTTTTATGCATGCCGAGTCGGCAATGAAGACTATCGTTACCCGGGCGCGTTCGTTCCAAAAATATATGGCATCTTCGGGATTGTCGAGGCTGTGGCGTTTGCTGTCGATTTCGTAAAAGCTGGCCAATCCTGCTGTGTCCGAAGTTGCTCGGCTCCAGATATTTTCATCGTTGTAGGCAAAAATTACTAATCCGTCGCGGAATTCGCCCATTTGGTTGCGAAATTCCATGTTGTTGAGTTCGAGCAGACTGTCGGCAATTTCGAGAATTTGTTGGTTAATGAAAGATTTGTAGTGGTTGTTCATGTAAACAGACAAGTCGTAAAGATATTCGCGGCGTTGGGTCTTTTCAATAAACAAGGCAAAGTCGTGGGCAGTATATTTTCTGTTGTTCAGTTCAAAGAGGGTTTGTGTGTTGTCGGCGGAGCCGTTGTATTTCCATTTTGCCTGAAAAACACTGTCGTTGAGTACGGCGAGCACAGGGCCGAGTAGCGACGGATTTTTCTGGGTATTGTCGGCAAAACGGAAGTCTTTCTTGCATTTTTCTATAAATTTGGCCTGCGGTACATTGCCATACTGGCTGGCAGTGAATTTGCTGCGGTACATTGCCTGCATTTCCTCGTAGGGGGGGATGGTATCGGTTTTTAGAACCTTTACGATATGCCATCCATAGGGCGATTTGAAAGGTTTGGTGTATTCCCCAGTATTTATGTTTTGAATTTCGTGCAGGTAGTCGGCAGGCATTTGGTTGATAGGCATCTCCATAAGTCCCGGCACTTTGGTGTCGCGAACTGTGAAAGAAGAGTAGTTACGTACTACGGTGCCGAAATCCTCACCATTCTGTATTTTTTTGTAGGCTTCGTTGATTTTGCTCTCGGCAATTTCGGGATTCTGATCCTCGTTCTCGCGTACCCAAATGTGCTGGAAAGATACATTGCCGTAGGCTTTAACTTTGTCGGTCTTTCTTATGATGTGGTATCCGTAGGAGGAACGCACAGGCTTTGATATTTCGCCTATTTTCATGGAATAAGCTGCGTTTTCGAATTCGGGAACCATCTGAAATACAGTGAAAAAACCTATATCGCCTCGGTTGCCGTCGTATTTCTGGCCGTTGTTGCCCACAAACGGACGAGCAGTCTCGTCCTCGGATAGTTGGGTGGCGAGAGCGGCGAAAGCCTCATCTTCCGATATACCCTTTTGGGAAGCAGAATTTACTTCGCTCATAGCTTTTTCATATATCTCCATAGCTTTTTTGTATGCTTTCAGAGTGTCTTTTGGAGCGGCGTTCTGTTCCACTCGTATCATTATGTGAGAGGCTCGTATGGCGTAGTGGTTTCGTTCGTAGGTGCGTCGAAGCATATTTTCAAGTTCCACGGAATCAATGAGGTACGGCAACGCCATTTCGTGACGGTAGGTGCGGTACTCGTTGCGCAGAGCGGCAGAAGTGTCGTACTTTTTGGCGTAGGCGTCGTAGAGACGGAGCCTGAAATTGGCGTAAAGCTCCACATATTCCTCAAGGGCTTTGCTTTTTTCGTAAGTACAGGCAGTGGGAGCGGCTTCGGGGTTGATGTTGTTGGCCTGTTTGAAACTTCTAACAAACTCCGATTTGGTTATTTTCTCGCCTGCAAACTCCATAACTACAGGGTCGTTTGACTGTGCCGAGGCTGTCTTTGCAGCGGCAAAAGCAATTGCAAGTCCGATGACAAGTTGTTTTTTCATTTTATTTTCCTTTAAAAATAATGTCGCTTTAGCATTAAAAAACTTTTTCTAAAAAGCACTGTGTCTTATCCTTGCCGTATCGTATGTTTATGATATACAGCGGACAAAACAACAAATGCCCCTTTTCCGTGTGTGGTGTTGCTGGCGATTGTCCTACAGCGGCTCACATATCGGAAAAACTCTGCAAATATACGCTTTTTTTCTCAAATCACGGCAGTTTTTTTGTGGTACGTAAAAAAAATGTGTTGAGCAAGCTTTGTTGTTGTAGATTGCGAGCATGTGTAAGCTCTAAAAATGGATTGCTGTAAAAGTAAATCTCATTATCTTTTGCATTTTTCCAATATTTCAATAGGTGCAAATATCTTTTTACAAAAACTATTGTCCATATACTAAAATACAAAAAATCACGTTAGGATAACTTGTTATGGATATTGTGACATAATAGTCTAATAAACAGTTTTTTGGCTTTGATTGTAACACAAACTCCATTTTTGGTACAAAAATTCAAAAAAAAATTGTAACTTTGCAAGTTATGAATAAAAGTAGCATATATACAGTTATATTATTGGCAGTTAGTTTGTTGGCTGGTTGCAACAAGTACGAGAAAATACTTAAGGGAAGCGATTTTGACGCCAAATACAAAGTTGCTATGGAAAGTTACGAAAAAGGCGACTACGACCGTGCCGTTCAGTTTTTCGAAAACCTTACCATGTATTACCGCGGTCGCGACAAAGCCGAAAACGTGTCGTGGTACTACGCACAGTCGTTGTTCAAAACCAAAGACTACACCAATGCCGGTTATCAGTTCAAAAGTTTTGTAAGACTTTTCCCATACAGCACACATGTTGAGGAGGCACTGTTCCGATCGGCATATTGCAAATATTTGGAGTCGCCGGCCTATTCGCTCGACCAAACGCTGACCAAGGAGGCTATGTCCGATTTTGAACTGTATTTGGAAAAATACCCATCGAGCAACCATATTCCCGAAATAAACGGCTATCTCGACGAAATGCGTGGAAAACTCATGAAGAAGGACTACGAGATAGCTTACGGATACTACAAGATTGAGGCGTATCATGCGGCTTATGTGTCGTTTGGCAACTTTATCAGTAACTATCCCGAATCGGCAAGCAAGGAGGATGCCATGTTTTATATGATAAAAGCGGGCTACGAGCTGGCCATAAACAGTCAGGAAAGCAAGGTGGAGGAACGTTTGAGGCAGGTGATAGCCGATTTTGAGCGTTTCGCGGCATTAGTTACAAATCCGAAATACAAGTCCGAACTTCAGGATATTTACAACAAAAGCAGGAACATTTTAGCAAAAATATCGAAATAAAAATATTATTACAATGGATATAAAAAAATACAAGACAACAAGTACCACGATTACACGTGACGTGCGTGATTTTGACAACAAAACCGGCAATATCTACGAAACGGTAGCTATGTTGGCAAAGCGTTCCGACCAAATTTCGTCGGAGATGAAACGTGAGTTGAATAAAAAAATTGAGGAGTTCGTGTCGTCGTCCGACTCTATTGACGAGATTTTCGAAAACCGCGAGCAGATAGAGGTGGTGCGCTACTACGAGCAGCTGCCCAAGCCCACTCTTATCGCCGTTCAGGAGTATCTTAACAATGAATTGTATTACCGCAATCCCGACAAGGAACGTATGGTGAACATGAACGACAAAATCGACGACATGATTGAGGAGGCCGCAGAGCAACAGGAAATTGCTGCCGAAGAACCTGCCAAGGCTTAAGCAGAGGGCAAGAGAAAATAAAAAACGGGAGGCGTTGCTACAACCCTCCCGTTTTTTATTGTCGTAAGTGTTTTTACATGTGTATTAGTCCGGCGGCCATTTGCAGACAGATGTCCACCACGGCGTAGTCGTAGGGTATTGTCTCGCTCAGCGACGATACTGTCTGCATTTTTTCTATGCTCACCATGCAGGAGTGCTTTTTCTTGATGGTGTCTTTTATTCTGGCGTCGCCGTCCTGGATGTCTTCGTAGTAGGGCGTGTAACCCATTATCTCCATCATGGCGCACCAGCGCATGTGCTCGGTTTTGGCGAGGTTGAACAGTATCTGCCGTTGCTCGTCGGTGCCTTGGTAGGTGCAGTATTTGCGAACCACGGCGTTGTGCTCCTCGGGTGTTTTGCATTGTGCCAGTTCTTCGGCGTAGTGCGTCATGTCGGGACGTGTGGCCACGCATTGCAGAAGCTGTTCGAAACGTTCCTTGTCGGAGGTGTTGTTTACGCCGGCAAGCAGTGCCTTGGTGCGGGCGTGCCAATAGTTGGACATGTCTTGGTTGAGCGAGTAGGCCAGCTCCTGATGCTGGGCGTAGGTGCGGCTCAGGTTTTTGTAGCGGGTCATCCAGTCCTCGCAGCCTGTCATCTTGGCAAAGACGTTGTAGAAAGCGATGGAGTCCATCACGGCCTGCTGGTTCACCACGCTCTTGTAGGTGAACAAGTCCTTTTTGCAGCCGAACACCACCACGTTCTCGCCCCATTCCGGGTTGGTGTTGTTGTAGTAGGTTGCCATGTCGCAAAGCTCGTTGTAATATTTTATGTCGTACGAACGGATGAAAATCTTGAAATAATGCGGGTCGGTGGTGCGGTTGCGGTGGGCAAGGTGCAGTATGTCGGTGGCCATGCCCAGGTTAGTCATATCGTCGCCGGTGTTCACAAACACGAAATTGAGGTCGTTAAGCACGTTTTTCTCCCATGCGTGGAACTCCTTGGAATTTTTCGAGAAGGAGATGAATTCCACCTCAGGGTTGTTGGCGAAAGAGGGATGTGCCAGATAGTATCGGTTTTTGGTTCCCTCGGCATTGGCACAGAGTACATAACATTTCAGGGGGTTCTTTTTTCCGTCGGCGCCGACAAAGCATCCGAATTCATAAACGAATTTCAGTGCCTCCTCGCCCGACTCGTCGAAACCTACTATCAGTGCCGTGAAGGGCTTGCGTGCCGTGGCTGTGGTGGTATCGGGATTTACATAGTTTACCGGGTGGTGTATGGGGTTGTTTTTCAGCTCCACTATCGACAGACGTGCGGAGTCCACGATGCTGAGGCTTACGTTGTTTTTGCCGAGGCTGCGCATGTACAGCGAACCGTAGCTGTAAACCACGCAGAGGTCGTTGTAGAACGAGTGGCAGTACACCTCGACTTTCTTTTTCAGCATTGGGCTGTCTTTCGGTTCCGTGGTGGAGATGAGGGCGGAAGCGTTTTTGCGGTTCATCTCCTGGTCGCTCGACAGAAAGAATATTTTGATGTCTTTGATGGTGTCCTTGGCGAGACATTTGTACAGAAACGAAAGTCCGGCGTAACTTAATATGTCCTTGAGCGACTGCTCGTTGTCGCGTTTAAGCAGGCTTACTTTGCTGGAGAGCAACAGGGCGCGGAGGTTGGCGATACGCTCCATGCGCTCGTTTTTCACCAGCGAGCCGCTGAAAAGGTGTGTGAAATGTATCGACGAATCGGAGCCTTTGCCGTCCGAAGGCGTCTCGAGGAAAAGAATCCTGTAATTGTTGTCCTTCTGTGTCCGAATTATGTCCTCGGCAAGCATGAAGGAACTGGTGCTTTCGCCCCAGAAAATGAAAAGACGCGGGGTGCGCAGCTTGCGCAAAACACTCTTCGAGTGCCAGATGTAGGCTATCAACGGGATTATCAAGATGGCACTCAAAAGCACCGCAAGGAAGTGCACAAGGGCAAAGACAAACATGTACAAGGCGTTTTCGTGCATGCTGTGACGGACTTCGATAAGGTCGGAATGCGACACGAACATCTCCAGCGACGACAGCGAGGCACGGAAGAACAAAGTGAGGATGTTGCCCTTGGAACCCTCGTCCCAAAATCCTATCATATACAGAATAATGCCGGAGAGGAAAATGCCGCCGGCGAGGAATTTTACTTTGTCGCTAATAAAATGGTTGAGCTTGGTTTTGTTTACCTTGTTCAGGATTATGATGGACACTATGATGGCAAGCACCGAGATAAGGACACGGTATCCGGTGGTGTCCATTTGCAGATATTGGTCGATGTGGAGCGAATGCATTTAATCGTATTTTTTTTGTGTTAAGGGATTTATTTTCTTTTGCGGCAGTAAATGGCAAAGGCCAGAATTACAAGGTAGCAGGGAATTGCCACGAGGTAGGCCGTCTGTGTGCCGAAAATGCCTGACATTTTGCCGTAGAGCAGTGGCAGAGTGGCGCCGCCTGCTATTGCCATGATAAGCAGTGCCGAGCCCGTTTTGGTATGCTCTCCCGCACCCTCGAGGGCAAGCGGCCATATTGCGGGCCACACCAAGGCGTTGGCCAAGCCCAGCAGGGCTACAAACAGCACCGTGATAGGCACCTGCATCTGTATCCGGCTGAAAGTGCCGAGGTCGATGAAGGGGAAACTAACCGACAGCCCCTTGGGGACTATCACTGCACAGGCGGCCAAGGCAATGCCCACCACCGCACAGCCGATAAGTGCCTGCCGCTGGTTGATGACTTTCGGTATCAGCACCACGCCCATAAAATAGCCTATCACCATGGCTATCAGCGTGAAACTGGTGAAATATTTGGCCGACTCCTGAGCTATGCCGAGGCTCATGCCGTATTTGATGATGGTGTCGCCGGCAATAACCTCCACGCCCACGTAGAAAAACAGGGCTATCACGCCGAACCACAGGCGGGCCTGACGCCAGATGCTGGAGTGGCCTTGCGCAGTGTCGGTGCCTTTGTCCTCCACTTCTGGCAGGTGCATAAAGCAGATGAGCAGGCCAAGGAGGGTGAGTATAACAGTCATTACCGTGTAAGGACGTACAAGCCTGATGGACAGGGTGTTGAGCAAGGCTTCCTTGTCGGCGGGATTGGCGGCTTGGTTGATTTCGGCGGTAAGTGTGTCGAAGCCCACAAGCAGTATCGAGCCGAGGATGATAGGGGCGAGGATGCCCGCAAACTTGTTGCAGATACCCATGATACTCATGCGTTTGGCTGCACTCTCGATAGGTCCGAGGATGGTAACGTAGGGGTTTACGGCGGTCTGCATCAGCGCAAGGCCGGAACCCATGATGAACAACGCCACAAGGAACAGTATGTACGACCTTGTATATGAAGCAGGTATGAACAGAGCCGCGCCTATTGCCATAACAAAAAGACCGATGGCGATGCCGTTTTTGAAACCCGTGCGTTTGAGTATCACCGACGAGGGCAACGCCCATACGAAATACGAGATGTAGAAAGCAAAAGTAACTAGGTATGCCGCCACCTCGCTAAGCTGGCAGGCGGTCTGCAAAAATGGTATCAGAGTGCCGTTGAGCCACGTCACAAAACCGAAGATAAAATACAATATTCCTATTACGATAAGTCCGAATAGAGTGTCTCTTTTATTCATTATCAGAAAGTTATGTTTTTTTATGTGAAAAAATCTTTATCGGGCAAATTTACGAAAAAAATACGAAAAAATGAAGTGCTGGAGTTTCAATTTGTGTCGGGATAGGGTGAAGGCATGGCCGGATGTCGTTTTTTCTCGAAAAAAAAGGACAGGCGTGTGAAAACGTCTGCCCTTTGTGTCGGTTGTTGAATTAGTGTTGCTTATTTGCGGCTTTCCTCAACAGCTTCTTTTATAAGTTGGAAAGTAGCTTCGATGTCGTTGTCCAAACCTACGGAGAAACGTATCAGACCTTCGCTCATGCCCATCTCGCGCTGGATTTCTTCGGGAACTTCCGACGAAGTGGACTTGCCGGAGTTGCTGAACAGCGTTTTGAAATATCCGAGGCTTACGGCCAGATAGCCGACACCTTTTTCCTGCATTATCTCCATGATACGGCTTGCGGCATCGGCAGTACCCATGTCTATGGAAATCATGCCGCCAAAACCGTAGCCTTCGTTCATCATGCTCTTGAACAGCTCATGGTCGGTATGTTCGGGCAATCCAGGGTAGTTGTATTTGAAGCCCACCTCTTTGAAACGTTTTGCCAAATACATGGCGTTTTCGCTGTGTTTTTGCATGCGGATGTGCAGAGTGTGAAGGTTTTTGAGTATGCTCGACGAACGCATTGGATCCAAAACAGGACCGAGAAGCATGGCGGTGCCGTTGTTTACGTCGATAAGAGAGTTGATGTATTCGGCAGAACCGCAGATTGCTCCGGCCACACAGTCGTTTTTACCGTTTATGAATTTGGTCATGCTGTAAACTACCACGTCGGCACCAAGTTGGTAGGGCGAGAAAATCATGGGGGTGAAAGTGTTGTCCACAATAAGTTTAGCACCGTGGGCGTGGGCTATCTTCGACAGCTCAGGCACGTTGGCTATGCGCAACAGAGGGTTGTTCATTGTTTCGGTGTACAGCACTTTGGTGTTTGGGCGAATGGCTTTTTTAACGGCTTCCAAATCTTGGAAATTAACGAAAGTAACCTCAACGCCAAATTTTTTGATGTAGTTGTTGAGGAAAGCGAAAGTTCCGCCGTAGGTAGTCATGCTTGACAATATATGGTCGCCAGATTTCACCTCGTGGATAAGGGCGCAGGTGATGGCGGCCATGCCTGAGCCTGTTACCCATGCGCTTTCGGTGCCTTCCATAGCCGCCAAAGCATTGCATAGAGCCATGTTGCTGGGGTTCCAGTGACGGCTGTAAAGGAAATAGCCCTCGGTTTCGCCGTGGAAAGTGTCGGTCATTAGGTGTGCCTTTTCGAAAGTGAATGTGGCACTGTCGCTGATGGCGGGATTAACGCCGCGAAAAGCGTCTTTGCCGTCGATGCGTTGGATGTTTGTTGCTGGGTCAAAATTTTTCATATATTTCTTTGATATTTAAATGTTTTTATTTTTTTCGTTTGTTGTTACGTGTTTTTCTATGTCAAAAAGTCGTGCTCGTTTTCATGTCTTTATGTGCTGCCGTATCCCGTTTTGCAGAAAACGACAACTGTATCCGCTCATTGTGTACGGCGTTTGCAAAGGTACATTATTTTTTTGTATTTTGTGGCATTTTTCTCAAAAAAATGTTGTTGTTTGCGAATACCGCCTGTTTGTCATATATATACGTCTGCAATATTTTTCATTGTATCGACTACTGTGAATTTTATTGTATGATATAGTACTGATTGATAAGCAGTTGGGTATTTATTATGTAAAAAAATATGAAAAAAAGTATAAAATTGAGAAAAAACGTTTTTTTTTGCATAAAAACCTAATACTAATTTGAATTTATAAATATATGAAAATCAGAGAAATATCATTAGCTATTATTGTGCTGATAACAGGGATTTTTGCATTTACAACATGCAACAAAGAAGAACAAACCAATGTGGCGTATCAAACGACAGCTTAAAACATTATAAATAGGGGCATCACCAAACAATAGTGATACTAAAGATGTATGGAAAAGTAAAATTGGCTTATGTTGCAATGGATGATGCTGTGTGTGAAGGTATTGTGGCAGTTGCTGCCCGTACAAAAAATATTGCTATTGAAAATTGCCAATATAAATATCTAAATGGACGTTGAATTTGATGGATATTATTTCCAATATAGTACTACCCGCTATAATCTTATTGATTGCTATCGCGGAGATATATTTAGACCGCAAAAATAACAACAAATCAGATTTGAAGTTCTGGTTGATGGTTCAATCAATCACGCCTATTTTTATCTGCTTGATTGTCATATTTTTAAGCATATTCGTTGATGCGGGTTTTCAAGTTGTTGTAGAGCTTATTAGAACTCCGTGGATTTGTGCGGAATCATAGCTTTTATAATAACTTATATTGTGACTCTATCAAGGTTCTTTTCTGCCAAAAAATGAAGTGAAAGTATATTTTTGTTGGTAAGCCGAAATGCTAACCTAAATACTTGTAGAATAGATATTTGTCGGTGTTTTTATTAAAATCCTATTATTCCTGTATGTTCCAGCAGGATTTTCACCCCGAGCATAATAAGTATGAAGCCACCCGTTATCTCCGCCTTGGATTTGTAGCGTGTGCCGAAAATAGTGCCAATTTTGAGTCCAGCCACCGACAAAATGAAAGTCGTTATGCCGATGATGGCAACGGCAAGGGGCAGGTTTACGTCGAGGCAGCCGAAAGAAATGCCCACGGCCAGGGCGTCGATGCTTGTGGCGATGGCAAGCAGCAGCATGGTCTTGAATCCCAGCGAGGAGTCGGTGTCCGTCTCGCTTTTCGAAAGGGCCTCGCGTATCATATTAACGCCTACGGCCAAAAGCAGCCCAAAGGCAATCCAGTGGTCGATGGCGGACACGTAGTCCCTGAAATTGAATATGAGATAGTATCCTATTACTGGCATCAGTGCCTGAAAGCCGCCGAACCACAGCCCCACCGAGAGGTAGGCGCGCGGCGAGCCCTTGCGCAACGACAGCCCCTTGCACACCGACACCGCGAAAGCGTCCATCGAAAGTCCTATTGCCAAAAGCAGAAGCGTTATAAATCCCATGCTATTTTCTTTGTAAACAAGTATAAATAACGCAATTGTGAGATAATTATTTTCTCAATTTCACAGTATTGAAAAAATGTGCAAAACTTTTGATATTTTTAGGCGTTTTTATGCCCGAAAATCCGAAAAAATGAGTAACTTTGCAGATTGAAAAAAATGCATCCAATATGGAAATACAAATATAATAAATATACAAGCACTAAAAGTGATGAGTAATGACATATTGATTATTTAATAGAAGAGATATGGGCAAAACAGTAACAACATATTTGATAGACGGAGATCCGAAAGGAACTCAGTATGTGTTCATAAGCAATAAAATTTGTCAGATGTATGTGATACCTCGTTCTAGTCTTTCTATTTTGAATGAACGTCAAGAGTTGCAGACGCCGGCATTTTATATTTTGTTAGGAGAAGATGAGTCGACCAAGCCCAAAGCATACATTGGTGAGACGGAGAACTTTCGCGAACGCGTGAAAGACCATGACAGCAAGAAAGCCTTTTGGCAAAAGGCATTGATGTTCATCTCCAAAGATGCTGCTATGACAAAGGCAGATGTACAATATTTAGAGCACCGAGCTATTGCAGAAGCAAAAGCATCAAACACATTTGTTCTAAATGAAAACAAGCAAACACCAAAGGCCCCTAATCTACCAGAATACAGAAAGGACGATATGGATGGGTTCTTTGAAGATGTAAAATTTCTCACATCATTTATCGGTTGTTCTATTTTCGATGTAGTAAAGCCTAAAAAAGAACATTTGTTTTATGCAAAAGGACGTGGATGCAATGCGAAAGGTTTTTATCATACCAATGGCTTTACAGTTTTGAAAGGTAGTATCATCGCAAAAACATCTGTTCCATCTTTTACGTGGAAAGATAAACGAGAGGCTCTTCTCAAAGAGTATGCTGTCATCAATGCGGACAAGTTGGAACTGGAGTCAGATAAAACTTTTTCAAGTCCCAGTACCGCAGCCGACTTCTGCATTGGTAGCAGTAACAATGGTTGGCTTGTCTGGAAAGACAAGGATGGTCAAACATTGGATGTTGTATATAGAAAGCAATTAGAAGGTTAATGAAAATTCTGTAATTATGAGAGGCGAGATATATAAAATTGCACTTGAGTGTAAAGAATTTGAGGAAAAAGAAATTAAGGCTATTAAGACAGTGATCCCATATAAGAATCTGGTTTTATCGGACTATTTAATAAAAGGAGATATCAAAAACTATGAAAAGAAACTATTATGTTTAAAGGAAGCAATCAAAAATAAATATCCATCTATATGCGCACAAATGCAAGAACATATTGATGGATATGATAGTGATAGAATAGTTCACTTGTCGGCTTTGAGAACTCTTACAAAATGTATTATTTCTTTAGAAGAGCCATGCTCGGGTGAGATAAAAATCTTTATAAGCCATTCTTCAAAAGACGAGACTATTGTTCGAAATTTTACGGACCAAATTCTGAAATTGGGTATTGGTATTGAAGCACAAGATATTTTTTGCACCTCTATTGAAGAACTCGGCATCAAGAATGGTGAAGATATTCGTAGTCATATCAAAAGCAACCTTCAGATGGCAGATTTCGCATTTCTGATGATCTCCAACAACTACAAAAAGAGCGAAATATGTCTCAACGAGATGGGTGCCGTATGGGCATACGACAACAATGTCAGATTCTATTTGTTGCCAGGAACCGAGTTTAACAGTGTCGGCTGGCTTTGTGACCCGAAGAAAGCCAATGCGATTGATAGCCCTATTACATTAGATGCCATACATCAAGAGCTAATGGAGTTCTACCAATTACCCGACAAAGGAATGGAATGGAGTCGCCACCGTCAAACTTTCCTTGATAATATTGCCAATTATAGTAAGAACGATGACAAAACGCCACAATCCAATATTCTATCTCCATCAACTTCAAGTATTTCAAAAGCCATCTTGAATCTATTAAAGAATCGGCCATACTCTACAATTGATGATATTAGAACATCTTTAGGACTTTCTACAATTACTGTAAAACGGCATTTATCCATACTACTATCAGAAAACAAAATCATCGGAGTGGGTTGTACTAATAGCAAGAAATACAGGTACAGGTTGGCTTAGCAAGAACAAAGAAACATGCTCTTAGTTCCAACAATAAAAATAGGAAAGATAAGATGTGCCATTTCCGCATTTCAGATGTTAAACAATTAAAAATGTATAAGGATAGTATAAGAAGAGAAGTGGTTTGATTATTTTTGCAAAAAAAAACAAAATATGGCAAAGAAAGATAATAACGAATTGGCAAACAGCAATCATGCGTTCCTGATATATCAGGACGACAACGGAATTGCGCAGGTAAACGTGAGATTCGAGGGCGAAGATGTGTGGCTCCCTGAGGTGCTGATTATGAAACTCTTTAATGCATCGTAGCAGGATGTAAACTATCATATCGGACATATTTGTGCTGAGGGCGAATTGGACAAAGAGCGAACTTACAAAAAAATTGTTAGTTCGCCATGAGGGGGACAAAATTATTGGTAGGAGCAAAAGTTCATGAAGTCGGGTGTCTTTTCCCTTTCAATCCAACCTCAAAAACCGCCCTCAAAAGTTCCGGAAATCCTTTACCTCAGGTCTGTTTTTGGCGGTTGAAATTGTGCAAAACTTTTCATATCTTTTTTTGCCCAAAAACCCTTGAAAATCCGAAAAAAAATCGTACTTTTGCAATCCTGAATCAAATCAAAAATTACGCGATGTCGAACGAAGAAATTGCACAAAATCAAGATAATTACGGTGCCAAAAATATTACGGTACTTGAGGGTTTGGAAGCTGTAAGAATGCGTCCGGCCATGTATATAGGCGATGTCAATGAAAGGGGCTTGCACCATTTGGTGTACGAAGTGGTGGACAACTCCATAGACGAGGCTCTTGCAGGCTACTGCAACAAAGTGGATGTAACCATACACGAGGACAATTCCATCACTGTGGAGGACAACGGTCGTGGTATCCCTGTGGATATGCACGAGAAAGAGAAAAAGTCTGCCCTTGAGGTAGTTATGACGGTACTCCATGCCGGCGGAAAATTCGACAAAGGCACTTATAAAGTGTCTGGCGGATTGCACGGCGTAGGTGTGTCGTGCGTGAACGCCCTTTCGGACCACCTTACCGTGGAGGTTTATCGCGACGGCAAAGTCTATCGTCAGGAGTACGAAAGAGGAGTGCCGCTGTACAGCGTAAAGGTTGTAGGAGAAACAAGCAAACGCGGTACGCGCACCACTTTCCATCCCGACCCCCAAATTTTTACCGTAAGCGAATATAAGTTCGATACCCTGGAAAACCGTTTGCGCGAGCTGGCTTTCCTCAACAAAGGCATAGAGCTGAATATCGAAGACCTTCGTGTTGATGAGGAAGGAAACACACGCAAAGCCCACTACTACTCAGAAAACGGACTTAAGGACTTTATCAACTACCTCGACGAGTCGCGCGAAAAACTCATGCCCGACCCCATCTGCATAGAGGGCGAAAAACAGAATATTCCTATTGAGATAGCATTGCAGTACAACACATCTTTCAAAGAGAATATTCATTCCTATGTAAACAATATCAACACCCACGAAGGCGGTACGCACCTTGCTGGTTTCCGTCGCGGCCTTACCCGTACACTCAAGGCTTATGCCGATAAATCGGGTATGCTCGACAAACAGAAACAAAAAGTTGAGATTACCGGCGATGACTTCCGTGAAGGTCTCACGGCTATTATCTCGGTGAAAGTCGCCGAACCGCAGTTTGAAGGGCAAACAAAAACCAAACTCGGCAACAACGAGGTTATGGGTGCGGTGGATGTCATTGTTAGCGAGTTGCTTACAAATTATCTCGAAGAAAATCCGCGCGAGGCCAAGGCCATAGTGAACAAGGTGATATTAGCGGCCACAGCACGTCAGGCGGCGCGCAAGGCACGTGAGATGGTGCAAAGGCAAACGGTATTCAGCAGCGGCGGATTGCCCGGAAAATTGGCCGACTGTCAGGACGGCGACCCCTCGATATGCGAACTGTACCTCGTTGAGGGGGATTCGGCAGGCGGCTCGGCAAAACAGGGGCGCGATAGGAAATTCCAAGCCATTTTGCCTCTGAGGGGTAAAATCCTCAACGTGGAAAAAGCCATGCAACACCGCGCTTTCGAGAGCGAGGAGATAAAGAATATCTACACCGCTTTGGGCGTAACCATAGGCACTGCCGAAGACAGCAAGGCTCTGAACCTCGACAAACTTCGCTATCACAAAGTGATAATCATGACCGATGCCGATGTGGACGGAAGCCATATCGCCACATTGATACTCACATTCTTTTTCCGCTATATGCCCGAACTTATCGAAAACGGCTATGTGTACATTGCCACGCCTCCGTTGTATCTTGTGGAGAAAGGCAAACGCCGCAACTACTGCTGGACAGAGGAAGAGCGTATAGCTATGGTTCAGGAGATGGGCGGTGGTAACGAAAACGCCCTGCACATACAACGCTACAAAGGTCTTGGTGAGATGAACCCGGAACAGCTTTGGGACACCACCATGAATCCCGAGACACGCATACTGCGTCAGGTGCATGTGGAGAACGCTGTGGAAGCCGACCGTATATTCTCCATGCTTATGGGCGACGATGTGCCGCCACGCAGGGAGTTTATCGAACAAAATGCCACCTACGCCAATATAGACGCGTAAAAATAAGTTTTATCCTAGAGGATAAATAGACAATCATAATCGTATCACAGTCGAGGCTGAGGGTAATACATTGTCTCGACAAACAACAAAAGGGTTTCAAAGATTGGAACCCTTTTGTTGTTCTTTTATAAATTGTAATAAGTTCATAAGGTTACTGGTGAAAATGACTATTTTTAATCTGAAAAAATATGCTTTTTTTTCTGAAAAGTCAAAGTCTTATTTTCTGTCGTTTGATGAAAAAAAACACAAAAATAAAGGGCTCCGCAAGCGGAGCCCTTTTCATATAGGGTTAAAACCTTCGTCAATAGATTATATGATACCCTGAGCCAGCATAGCGTTGGCAACGCGCATGAAACCGGCGATGTTGGCGCCTTTAACGTAGTTGATAGTACCGTCGGCTTGTTTGCCGTATTCAACACACATGTCATAGATGTTGTTCATGATAGTGTGGAGGTTTTTGTCAACTTCTTCGGCTGTCCAGTTGCGGTGTTCAGCGTTCTGGCAGATTTCGAGGCCGGAGGTAGCAACGCCACCAGCATTAACGGCTTTACCGGGGCCGAAAGGTATCTTGGCACCCTGCAGAGCTGCTATAGCGCCGGGCTGGCAACCCATGTTCGAAACTTCGGCAACGTATTTAACGCCGTTGGCGATAAGTTCTTTGGCGTCTTCTTCAGCCATTTCGTTCTGGAAAGCGCACGGGCAAGCGATGTCGCATTTCACGCTCCAAGCTTTCTTGCCAGCTGTGAATTTGGCTTTTCCGGGGAATTTGTCGGCCATGTCCTGAACTTTGTTGCGGTTCGAAGCACGCATGTCAAGCATATAGTCGATCATTTCTTTGGTGATGCCGTCGGCTATTTCGCAAACGCCGTCGGGACCGGAGAGGGCAACAACTTTGGCACCAAGTTCGGAAGCTTTGATGGCAGCGCCCCAAGCTACGTTACCGAAGCCGGAGAGAGCTATACGTTTGCCTTCCATCTTGTCGCCTTTTTGTTTTACCATGCGTTCTACGTAGTAGATAGCGCCGAAACCGGTAGCTTCGGGACGGATGAGGGAACCACCCCAGCCGTAGCTCTTACCTGTCAGAGCGCCGGTGCTGTGTTCGCGGGCCAGTTTCTTGTACATACCGTACATGTAACCGATTTCACGTCCGCCAACTCCAACGTCGCCAGCGGGGCTGTCTTGGTCGGGTCCGATGTTGCGCCAGAGTTCGTAAACGAAAGCTTGGCAGAAACGCATGATTTCAGCGTCGGATTTTCCGGTGGGATCGAAATCAGCACCGCCCTTGCCACCGCCGAGAGGCAACATGGTCAGGCTGTTTTTGAATATCTGTTCGAAACCTAAGAATTTAAGCATGGAAACGTTTACCTTGGGGTGGAAACGCAGACCGCCTTTGTATGCACCGAGAGCGGCGTTGTACTGCACGCGGTAGCCGAGGTTGGTCTGAACTTCGCCTTTGTCGTCAACCCAAGTTACACGGAAAGTGAAGATACGGTCGGGTTCTACCATACGTTCAACGATTTTTGCTTTCTCGAATTCGGGGTGTTGGTTGTAAACTTCCTCGATGGATTCGAGCACTTCGCGAACTGCTTGCAAGTATTCGCTTTCACCCGGATGTTTGGCTTCCAGGTTGGTCATAATGTTTTGTACATTCATGATATTTTGAATTTTAATTTAAACATTTGTTTTTAATTCGTGGTGCAAAGGTACTATATTTTGTTGAGAGAAAAAAATTTTTTTCCGATTTTCTTCTATTTTTCTCTAAGACATTGATTATTAAACTTATCTAAAACTGTTTTTTGCCACATGCTTTCTTTTGTCCTTTTTGTGGAAAAAAAAACGTATCTTTGCACCACATTTTTTATACCGTTTTAGGCATTTTTGCCGAAATTAAAAACAAAAAAAACATCGAAATATGGACGTAGCCATAAAACAAAAAATCGACAACCTTGTTCAGGAAATCTCCAATATCAGCGACCTGCCGACAAAGATGGAGGCTTACAATTACATGATCCGTCAGGCGGATTTCTGCATTTACTCCCTCGAGGAGGAGCAACGGCAGTACGAAAATGCCGGCAACTATTAATCACAGAAAATAAAAAACAGAATAATAACTAAAAAAAACACTTATTACAATGAAACATAGAATTTTAGCAATTGTTTTGGGAATAGCCTTGTTGCTCCCTGACGCTATGCGTGCCGACGAAGGCATGTGGTTGCTTTCTTTGCTCGGCAAAAACTATGCCGACATGCAGAAGAAAGGCTTTAAACTCACTCCAGAGGACATCTACAATGTAAATCAAAGCTGTATCAAGGACGCCATCATCGGACTGGGCGAGGACGGACAGTCGTTCTGGCATTTCTGCACCGCCGAAATCATCTCCGACAAAGGTCTGGTAAGCACCAACCACCACTGCGGCTACGGCATGATTCAGGCACACTCCACCGTGGAACACGACTACTTGCGCGACGGTTTCTGGGCTTACTCAATGGACGAGGAACTGCCCAATATCGGTAAAACCGCCTCTATTCTTATTCGTATAGAGGACGTTACCGACCAAATTAAAAGCGTGCTCAAAGACGACATGAGCGAAGCCGAACGTAACAGCGCTATCAGTGAGAAAGCTACCGAGCTGGAAAAGGCCGCTGTGGAAGGCACTTACTACGAAGCCAAGGTGAAAAGCATGTTCAACGGCAACCAGTTCATTATGTTCGTTCACGTTATTTATAAAGACGTGCGTCTGGTTGGCGCTCCTCCCTCGTCGATGGGTAAGTTCGGCGGCGACACCGACAACTGGATGTGGCCCCGCCATACCGCCGACTTCTCGCTGTTGCGTATCTACACCGCCCCCGACGGCTCGCCCGCTACCTACTCCAAGGACAATGTTCCTCTGAAACCCAAGCACCACCTGCCCGTGAGCATAAAAGGCGTGGAACAGAACGACTTCGCCATGATTATGGGATTTCCCGGCACCACCGACCGTTTCCTCACCTCTTATGGTCTCGAGGAGACTATGAACATCACCAACAAGCTGCGCTACGAAATACGTACCGTTAAAATCAACGTGTGGCGCGCCGCCATGGCTGCCGACCAAGCCGTACGCATTAAATACTCATCTAAATATGCCAGCTGCTCAAACTACTGGAAATACAGCTATGAGCAAAACAAAGCCCTCAAGGCCCTCAACACTATGGCTGTGAAGAAAGACATCGAAAAACAGTACACCGAATGGGCAAAATACAAAGGTGGCGACTATCAGAACGCCCTGCGTTATCTCGAAGACAGCTACAACGCACGCAAACCCTACATGGCCGCACGCACCTACCTCGCTGAAGGTCTCCTGCAGGGTCCCGACCTGCCTTTCCAAGCATATCAGTTGGGACTTGGCGTTAAAGTGGCCGAGGAACGTCCCGATATTATAGAAAAACTGAAAAAAGAAGCCGCCGAGTTTTACAAAGACTACGACCAAGTTACCGAACAGAAGACCATTGCCGCCATGTTCGAGTATGTTTACAACAACATCGAACAGGAATACTGCCCCGAATTTCTGAAAACAGCCGCCAAGAAATACAAAGGCAACTTCGAGAAATACGCCGCCGACGTGATGAAGAAATCCGTTTTTGCCAACGCCGAGAAATTCAACAAGTTCCTTGAAAAACCCAAGATGAAGACTGTGGAGAATGATCCAATGTATATTGCCGGTATGCAGTCGTACAATATGTACCGCGAGGTGGCTATGAAAGTGAATGCCGCCACCCCCGATCTGGCCAAAGGCAAACGTCTGTTTGTTGACGGCATAATGCAGATGAACGGCGACAAACCCCTTGCCCCCGACGCCAACTCCACCATCCGTTGCACCTACGGCAACGTGCTTGCCTACGACCCAAAGGACGGAGTACACTACAACCATTACACTACCCTCAAGGGCGTTATCGAGAAAGAAGACCCCAACAATCCCGAGTTCAACGTTCCCGAAAAACTGAAAACCCTGTTCTATGCCGGCGATTTCGGTCGCTATGCCAATGAGAAAGGCGAACTCCCCGTTTGTTTCATCACCAACAACGACATCACCGGCGGCAACTCCGGTTCTCCCGTTATGAACGCCAAAGGCCAGCTTATCGGCCTTGCCTTCGACGGCAACAGCGAAGCCATGTCGGGCGACATCGACTTTGAAGAGAATATGCAGCGCTGCATCAACCTCGACGTACGCTATATGCTCTTCATCATCGACAAGTTTGCCGGTGCCAAAAACCTCATCGACGAAATCGATATTGTAAAAGACTGATTGATATTACAGCGAAAATAACAAACGCACGTGTCCCAAAAGGGCACGTGCGTTTTTATTTAAGGGACTCTGAATAGTTTAAAGTCTGTAGCTGAATTTGTCAGTTTAGAATGCGGTTGTAGCAAGTCCACCAGCGTTCGGGTATTTCGTTGTTCAATGCTTGCTGGTAGTCGCGGTAGGAGCAGGGTAACAGCAGATGGCGTGCGTATTTGTCTTGTCTGTCGTCGGGGCAGGGGATTTCCATCCACCATCGGTCGCTTTTCTTGCTTTTATAAAAAATTATTTCCATGGATTCGTCGCCAATCAGAGGCACAATATAGCGTCGGTAGTTTTGTTTGTCTTTATATGGAAAATCGGACTTGCGTCCATAGAAACCCTCGATAAAATACCATATTGCGTGTGCCACCAAATGAGCCGTTTGGCCGTTGTTGTCGAAACGAGGGTTCATTTCAAAGAATCCTATGCACGACAACTTGTCGCTTATTCCTGCAAACCGTGTCATAGTGCACAGTTGTTCGCCGTAGAAGCCGTGTGGTGTCGGATTTCCGTTTGCCGGAGCGTCGCTCTGCCTTACTGCAGAGAGGTCAATGCTTATAAAATCGGCATTGCGCAAAAGCGGTTCCGACTCGTTGAGGTCGTTCTGCACCACTCCCAAACGGTAGGTGTCGAAATGTAGGTCGTTCATCAGTTTGATATATTGCTGATCAACGAAATAGCTTTGATAGCCGATGTTGGTGAAACTAAACAGGAAGTTGGGTTGCGACATTATTATACTATTCAGGTACGATTGGGAGTCTATGGCACTTTCGTTTGTCCCGAGGTCGAAACGAGGGTCTATGGCACAGATATTTACAATTTGGCAAAGTTTTTCGTATGCTTTGTATATAGCAAAAGCGAGGTCGTTGCCTCCGCCTATTACTATGGGTACCACATTGCGGTGTATCAGAGTGGCTATAGTGTGTGCAAGGGCATAGTAGGTGTCTTCTGCTGTATTGCCCATAACCATATTGCCAAGATCAACGATTTTAAGGTCGTAGTTTGGTAGCGATAGGCTGTAGAATTTCTTGCGAACTTCGTTTGGGGCGTCCTTGCAACCGCTGTTGTTTACCGCCGCACGGTCGTCGCAGACACCCAAAAGCGCGAGGTGCTGTTTTTTTGTTTCTGGGAAACCGTTTTCAGTAGTATATGTTTGTATTCGGTCGCCGATGTGCGGAAAGAAATCGTTGTGGACGAACTGTATGTCGTCGAGGCTAACAGGCTCAAAATAAGTGCTTAAGTCCATAACTGTAAGGTGTGAATTATTTGGTAAAGTTACAAAAAAAAAACGTAAAACACAAAAAAATACCGCAATGACCTTGTATCATCTCATCCGATGTTTTCGCGTAGGTCGTAATTGCTGGTGTAGCTCCACAAGGCGATGTCGGACATTCCGAAAACTATTACAATTAAAAGAAAAATCGTATATTTGTTTTTTATAAACACTATGTTTTGAATATATAATATCCTTATTTACAGATTTTTAATGACTGAAAGAAGATTTTTCGGACGATTTTTCGGGCAGAAACTACGCAATTCGGTGGCCGATACCGAGGGCGGAGTGTCGCTCAATAAGGAGGTGTGGCTACGTTTCAAAAAAAACAAAATGGCCATGACAAGCCTTGTGGTCATAGTGCTGTTTGTTGTGATAGCCATTTTGGGTTACTCCATAACTCCCGACAGTACCCCTTATTGCAACCAGCAGTATTTGGAGCTGGCGGCGCTGAAACCGGGTTCCACAGCCACTTTCCTTTGTGTTGAGGAGAATACCGCAAACGAGAGTGTTTCTTTCATTTCCAAGATGATTCACGGCAAACCGCTCAGCTACTACGCATATCCCATACACAAATACACCTTTTATGCAGACAGTCTGCGTGTTGAGACCTATACCGGCTCCACCCCAAACGACGGAGAAATAAAACGTTTTGCCCTTGCCGACATTGCCTTTGCTGTAAATCTCAGTAAACCAATTACTTGTAAAAACAACAAAACCATATTTTACGACCTTCAAGGCCAACGCCACACCTACGATGTGGAAACTTTACGTAACTATGTGCGTAACAATAATATACGTACCCGTACTTTCGTTCTCGGCACCGACGGCTATGGCCGCGACGTACTCAGTCAGATCATGATAGGAAGCCGTGTCAGTCTCTCGGTAGGTTTCATTGCCATTGTCATTGCCCTGCTGATAGGCATTACTTTGGGGGCTTTGGGGGCTTACTACGGCGGTTGGGTGGATAGCCTTATCATGTGGGTTATCAATGTGGTATGGTCGATACCCACTGTGTTGCTTGTTATAGCCATAACATTTGTTTTAGGCAAAGGCTTTTGGCAAGTGTTTGTGGCTGTGGGACTTACCATGTGGGTGGATATAGCTCGTGTTGTGCGCGGACAGGTGCTTGGCATACGCGAAAAAGAGTATGTGGAGGCGGCAAGGGCTTTGGGTTACCGTACTTTCCGTATCATTTTCAAACATATACTGCCCAATGTGCTTGGTGCAGTGGTGGTGATAGCTGCTTCCAATTTTGCTTCGGCAATACTTTTGGAGGCCGGATTGAGTTTCCTTGGCATTGGTGTACAACCGCCTATGCCGTCGTGGGGAACTATGGTTAAGGAAAACTATGGTTACATTCTTCTCGACTCGGCCTATCTCGCTCTTTTGCCGGGTTTTGCCATTATGGTTATAGTGCTGGCTTTCATGCTTGTAGGCAACGGCATTCGCGATGCCCTCGATGTAAAAAACAAATAAATTCATTCGGAATCTTGCAAAATGAATAAAACTATGATATACTTGTTTTTAGCTTTGGTAATTGCGGCTTTGGCATACGTTATGTTCCGTATTTGGTACATTCTGCCTTTCGGAACAGTAGGCAAAGTTGTGGCCGTCTCGCTTGCCGTAGTACTTGTTTTGGCAATGTTTTTGAGTTTCGTAATCGGTCTCGACAAAATGCCAATAACCATTGCTGCACTACTTTACGAAATTACAACCTCGTGGTTTTTCATACTGCTCTACCTTTTGATGATTTTCCTTTTGATGGACATACTGCGACTTACGCATGTGATGCCCAAAGAACTGATGTTCAACTCTTTGAAAGGTACACTGATAGTGGCTGGAATGGTGTTTGCCGTATTCCTTTACGGAAATATCCGCTATTACCATAAATACCGTATAGCACTTGATGTTAAAACAGAAAAGAAACTTAGTCGTTCCTACAAAGTGCTTATGCTTAGCGACTTGCATATCGGATACCATAACCAGCGAGGTACTTTGGCCAAATGGATTGATATGCTTAATGCCGAAAACGCTGACCTTGTGCTGATTGCCGGCGACATTATCGACATAAGCACTCACCCTGTGAACGAGCAACGGATGTACGAAGAGTTTCACCGACTCAATGCCCCTGTGTACGCTTGTTTAGGCAACCACGAATATATTTCGGGAATCGGTAAGTCCGTGGATTTCTACCGCAAGGCGGACATAAACCTGCTTATCGACACTTGTGTGCCTTTCGGCGACGACCTGCTTATAGCCGGACGCAACGACCGTAGCGTCCCAAACCGAAAAACTGTCACTCAAATACTTGATAACCAAGATATAAGCAAATACATACTACTTCTCGACCATCAGCCCTACAACCTTGAGCAGGCAGAGCAGGCCGGAGTGGATTTCCAGTTCAGCGGACACACGCACTACGGACAGTTGTTTCCACTCAACATTATTACCGATTTGCTATATGAAAAAGCTTACGGACGGTATCAACGTGGCAAAACAGGCTATTATATTTCGTCGGGACTTGGCATTTGGGGCGGGAAATTCCGCATAGGAACCAAAAGCGAATATGTGGTGGTGAAAGTTAAGAGTTTATGAATTTATGAATTGACAATTATACACAAATAAAAAATATCGAAAATATGAAAAAAGCAGTTTTATTTTTAGCCTTGTGCGCAGGAGTCGTCTTCTCCTTGCAGGCACAAACCGATGACACAAAATCCAACAGCAATTACCGTGAGGTAACCGTTGACGACGCTTTGTTTGTTGTTGTTGAAAAAATGCCGGAATTCCCTGGTGGCGATGAAGCTCTTTACAAATACATTGCCAACAATATCCAATACCCCGAACAAGCCAAAAAAGAAAAAATTACCGGAAGGGTGTTTGTATCTTTTGTTGTTGAAAAAGACGGTTCAATATCCAGTGCAAAAGTGATACGAGGCATTGGTGGCGGCTGCGACGAGGAAGTATTACGCATGGTTCGCAATATGCCACTCTGGAAACCCGGCACTCAACGTGGCAAGCCGGTACGTGTTCAGTATAACTTGCCAGTGCTTTTTCAACTCTAAATCAGTCATAATTAGGTAGTTGTAGTGATAGTGAATTCCTTGTTAAATAAGGAATTAGTCATTGATTTATGTAATTTAGGAGTTGTTGAGTTAGTAGGTATAGCTTTTATACGTCTCTATAATAAGGCTGACTTTTTCCTCAAAATCCATGTCGGGGTTTATCCAATTGATGGATATGCCTTTGCTTTTTTCCATGTGTCGGAACCAAGTCATTTGGCGTTTTGCAAACTGGCGTATGGCAATGTTCAGCAATTCAAGCATTTGCGAGTAGGTTAGCTGCTTTTGCAGATATTGCGTTACATAGCGGTATTCCAAACCGTACCGTTGCAAACGCTCAGGCGATACATCATTGTCAATCAGAGATTTAACCTCATCTATCATTCCCGATTCCAATCTTTCTTCAAGGCGTTGGCGTATGCGCTTCATAATGGTTTCCCTCGGGTATGTTATTCCAAAGGTAACATACTTGAAATCAGTACGTAGCTCGAGAGGGTGATGTTTTTGGTATTCTTGTATTTCTATGGCCCGTAGGAGTCTGTCGCGGGATTCGGTGTCGGTGTGGTTGTGTAGTTTTATGTAGGTTTGCAGCAGTTGTGTCAGTTGTTCGTCGCTTTGTGATGATAGACGTTGGCGAAGTTCAGTGTTTTCGGGAACAAAGGCAAAGGGGTATTGCAACAATACCGATTCGATATAGAGTCCTGTTCCTCCGCATAGTACAGGAGTTTTGCCCTTGGTTTGCAACAGGTCGTACACCCGCCAGAAATCGCGGTAAAATTCTCCTGCGCTGTATTCATACCCGGGTTCGCAAATATCTATCAGGTGGTAAGGTATTTCGGTATCGTGGATACGGTATTCCATCAGGTCTTTGCCGGTACCTATGTCCATTCTGCGGAATACCTGCCTCGAATCGGCACTAATTATTTCACCGTCAAGGCGATAGGCTACTTCTACGGCTATATGCGTTTTGCCGCAGGCTGTGGGGCCGAGTATTGTCAATAGGGGAGGCATATCGTTCGTTTTTCAACAAAAAACAAACATCTCCGGCAAAGGTGTCGGAGATGTCCGTTAAAAATGGTTATAATAAATAAAATGCATTGTCAATCGTCTATGAAAGTTAGGCGAGCCTTTTGCTTGTTGAATTCGTATTTACCGAACTCGTTAAGTCCAACGCGGTTTATAACAAAGTTGCCGGGAGCGTTTTTAAGCACAACGGCTTCCACTTTTTCAAGGCGGTTTTGGCCTATTTGTACGCTTTTCAGTATCACAATAGATTTGTCGAGGATATTACCTTCGGGGTCGAAAGAGTTGTCGCGTTCGGGGAAGTCTTCTTTGTTGATACGACGTTTGTAGAGGAAGTTCATTGCCTCTTCCCACGATATTGCCAGAGCCTCGTTGAAACGCTCGTCGATAAGCATTGTTACGGCACTTCCGTTTACAATAGCCGTTACTTCGCCTTTGGTGGAGTGTATCATGGTAACAGGTACCACAGCCTCATCGTGTATGATGGAGGGTTCCAGCTCTTCATTTTCTTCGGTGGGTTTATTCACAAGGTCGATAATTTTACCGTCCTCGGTTTCTTTAACGGTAGCCACGTCGGAAGCCATATTATTGATAAGTTTTTTCGATACGAAGTCGGTGCGGAGTATCACGAAATCGGTGCGGCGGTTTAGTTGGTGTGCCACTTCCTGTTGTGGTTGCGGCAGGCGTTTCACGTACTCACATTCGAGTACCGTACCTTTCTTGAACAGGTATCCTTTCACCATCATGTCTTTTTCCATTTCACGTGGCACACGTTCGCCGTAGCCTTTGGCCACAAGACGTTCCGGTTCTATGCCTCTTGATATTAGGTAGTCCACAACCGATTGCGCACGGCGTTGTGACAGGGTGTCGTTTGTGAGACGTATAAACGGGCGGCAGTCGGTGTGCGAGCGTATCTCTATCACAAGGTTGGGGTTGTTCACCAATATAAGGTAAAGGTCCATCAGCGAGTCCTGATATTGTTCCTGCAAATCCCATTTGGCAAGGTCGTAGCGTATTTCCGGAAGGGTAACGGGTTGTTTAGGAACGGGTTCCATACGGAAATTGTGTACCAGTTCCTTATCGGTGTTGTAACCGTAGGTGCTTTCCGAGCCTTCCACGCTGAAATAGTCTACCTTGGAGAGGTACATTTTGTAAATTATGTTGCGTTTGATTTTGTCTTTGCCAAAACGGTAGAACCCGGCTTTGTCGGTGGTTTCTTCGTATTCTGTGCCATCGGAGCCTACCAAACGCACTTTTACACCGCGCATAAGTTGCATGGATTTTTCGTCTCTGACAGTACCTTCTATGCTGTACAGCAGTGGAGGCAGGAAAAACGAGAAATGGTCGTATTGCAGGTCGGGCAGACGTTTGCCTTTGAATTCGGTGTTTTTGTTGTGTGGGTCGGGCACATATCGGTTGGAGGTGAAATAACCGTGCTCGTTGTAGTCGGCACCGGTATTGGGAAAATAAATTATTCCAAACTCGTCGAAAGATGAGTTGATAGGAACGCCAAGGTTTTCCACTTTTTCCCACGAGTTTCCTTTTGGTATGGCACGGAAAAGGTCGAGGCCGCCTATGCCGGGCAAGCCGTTGGAGGAGAAGTACAGCACCGAGTCTTGGTTGAGGGTGGGGAATACTTCTCTACCCGGGGTGTTGATTTTTCCGCCGAGGTTCACCGGTGTGCCGAAAGAATCGTTTAAGGAGGCGCGTTTTGCCATCCAAAGGTCATAGTCGCCGAAACCGTCGGGCATGTCGGAAGAGAAGTAAAGTGTTAGTCCATCGGGTGTTATGCAGGGGTGCATGTGGCTGTATGTGGTGTCGCCCAAATAAACGAGTTTGGGATTTGACCATTCCTGTTCGGGTTCGTTATTTTCGTCCTTTTTGGATTTCTTTTTGCCTTTTTTGTCCTGTTCGGGTTGCACGCGTACTGTAACGTAAACCTGACAGTTGTTTTCGCGGTGTTCTATAACGGCGCATCGAGTAAAGAATACAATGTTGCCGTCGGCGGTGGCACTTGCCTCGCTTTCATTAGCCTGGGTGTTGATAATTCCCGCTTCGCCGTCGATAAGCTGGAGATCCATCCAGTTGCCTTTGCGGTCTTTGGTTTGATAGTATATCGAGGAGAAAGCCTCACCTGTCCATTCGTCCTTGCGGGCGTCATCGTCATTTATGCGTGATGATGAGAAAACTATAGTGTTTGTGTCATTGCCGAAAAAGTTCAGCATCCAGTCGTTGTATTTGGTATTCCACTGCGGCACCGAGTCTATTACGTGGCGAGTGCGTTCGCGGTACATTTTGGCAATCAGCTTCAGAGAGGACTTGCGTTCGGTGCCGTATTCGTCGCCCGGTACCAATTTTAGATATTCATCGTAGTATTGGTCGGCAAGCTCTATATTGTTATCAACCACCGAAAAACGATACATTTCGGCCAGATACAGATATATCTTTGGTTCCGAAGTGTAGTATTTGTTCGACACGAGACGTTTGTAATAGCGTATGGCCTTGTCGTAATAGTTCATAAAACGGTAACATTCGGCCATTTGGAAGAGCACGCGGTTCTTTTCGGCACGGTTCGATTTTATCGATTTGAATGCTGTCTCGTATTTTTCAGCAGCTTCGATGTATTTTTTTTGCTGGAAAAGCTCGTCGGCTTTCTGTGTTATGCTTTTCGATTGCGAATAGCCCGACAATGCATACAAAACGGCCAATGCCAATACAAATATTCCCTTTTTGAAATTTTTCATCGTGTGTACTTAATATTTGTTTTTAAGAATAAATAATTCGTTTACAGTGTGTTGTGTGCTATTTTGCGTTTTTTTTATTGCCGCAAAACAGTGTGCTAAGATACGTGTTTTTTTTTGATTTTGAAAGTTTTTTTATAAACTATTGCCGATTTGTGTGTTTTTTCATACATGATAACTACCAATGGCATTGTTTTACATGCGGTGCTTCGGTGGTAAAATTTAAGTTTGTTCGTATATCAGCTTTTCTATGGTTAATTATGTCTTTGACTTTTTATCCCAATTTGTCATGTATAATGCCAATGAAGTGTGCTAACTAACTTATAGTCATGTGATTTTACGTTTAGTGGAGATGGAAATGTCCCTGTAAATTGGTAATATATTGACATTGAAAAAGTTGTGAAAAATCTTTAAAAAAGTTGTTTTTTTTATTCACAAAACATAAATATCGTTTTTTGTTAATAATGAGACAGATTTGTCATAATTAAGTTTGCTTTGTTGAAAACTTGGAAAGGGGGACATTTGGTTGGTAGAGGTATATTTTGTAACTTTGCAAATACGTAGTATTTACGGGCTTTAAGCGTAATTTGTTGATACATAAACAGCAGTCGTTTTCGGAATCGACAAGGCTCTGTTTCACATCAAAAATAGCACTTGGGAAAGTAAATTATCAAAAATAAACATTTATAGAAAACATTTTTATGGCAACAACGGAGTTATTCATCAAAAAGAGAGACGGACGGCGCGAAGCCTTTTCCATCGATAAGATAAAAACAGCTATACGCAAGGCTTTTCTCGCTGCAGGCGGATTTGCCACCGAGGAGGAGCTGGCAGCCATCCTCGGACGTGTGCGCGTAAGCAACGACATGACTGTGGAGGAGATCCAAGATCAGGTGGAAACCGCACTTATGGCGGAACGTTACTTCATTGTGGCCAAAAATTACATACTTTACCGTCAGAAACATACCGAAGACCGCGAAACACGCGAAAAACTCGAGTTTCTTTCTAACTACTGCAACGCCTCCAACGCGGCTACCGGCTCCAAATTTGATGCCAATGCCAATGTGGAACGCAAAAACATTGCTACCCTCATCGGAGAACTGCCCAAATCCAATTTTATACGAATAAACCGTCGTTTGCTTACCGACCGTATCAAGGAGATGTACGGCAAGGAATTAGCTGACAAATATATATACTACCTCAACAACCATTTTATATACAAGAATGATGAGACTTCGTTGGCCAACTACTGCGCTTCCATCACCATGTATCCATGGCTTTTGGAGGGCACCAAACCCATTGGCGGCAACTCCATAGCCCCTACCAACCTGCGTTCGTTCTGTGGAGGCTTCATAAACCTTGTGTTTATGGTATCGTCGATGTTGTCGGGAGCCTGCGCCACACCGGAGTTCCTTATGTACATGAACTATTTTGTGGGGCTTGAATACGGCAAGGACTATTACAAACGTGCCGACGAGATAGTTGATTTATCCATCAAGAGACGCTCCATCGACAAGGTTATTACCGACTGCTTTGAGCAAATCGTTTATTCGATAAACCAGCCTACGGGTGCACGCAATTTCCAGTCGGTGTTTTGGAATGTGGCCTACTACGACAAATACTATTTCGAGTCGCTGTTTGGCGAATTTTACTTCCCCGATGGCTCGCAACCCGATTGGGATGGCCTTTCGTGGCTACAGAAACGTTTTATGAAATGGTTCAACGCCGAACGTCAGCGTTGTGTGCTGACTTTCCCTGTGGAAACTATGGCTTTGCTGTCGAAAGACGGGGATGTTATTGACAAGGAGTGGGGCGATTTCACTGCCGAGATGTACGCCGAAGGGCATTCGTTCTTCACCTATCTTAGCGACAACGCCGACTCGCTGTCGTCGTGCTGTCGTTTGCGCAACGAAATTCAGGACAACGGCTTTAGCTACACTCTTGGTGCCGGAGGGGTGTCCACAGGCTCAAAAAGCGTGCTTACAATAAACATCAACCGCTGTGTGCAGTACGCTGTGAAAAACAATATGCACTACCTCACTTTCCTTGAGGAGATGGTAGATCTTTGCCACAAGGTTCAGACTGCCTACAACGAAAATCTCAAGGAACTGCAGTCCAAAGGCATGTTGCCGCTGTTCGACGCTGGATTTATCAATATATCAAGGCAATACCTCACCATAGGCGTGAACGGTATCGTGGAAGCCGCCGAATTTTTGAAACTGAAAATCAACGACAATCCCGAATATGCCGCTTTTGTGCAGGAAGTGCTTGGACTGATTGAGACCTACAACAAGAAATATCGTACCGATGAACTGATGTTCAACTGCGAGATGATTCCCGCCGAAAATGTTGGTGTAAAACATGCCAAATGGGACAAGGAGGACGGATACGAAGTGCACCGCGACTGCTACAACAGTTATTTCTACATTGTGGAAGACACAAATATCGACCCGATAGAGAAATTCCGTCTGCACGGCGAAAAATACATAAGCCACCTAACAGGAGGTTCGGCACTGCACCTCAACCTCGACGAACACCTGAGCAAAGCCCAATATCGTCAATTGCTACGTGTAGCCGCAAAAGAAGGCTGTAACTATTTCACTTTCAATATTCCCAACACCATCTGCAACAAGTGCGGACATATCGATAAACGTCATCTGAAAGAGTGCCCGGTCTGCGGAAGCACTGATATTGACTACCTTACACGTATTATAGGATACCTTAAACGAGTGTCGAACTTTTCGGAACCAAGACAAGAGGAAGCCGGACGCCGTTACTACGCAAAAAATTCCGAAAAATGCTGAAATACGCCAACTACGATATTGTTTTTCAGGAGATACCAGACCATATAACTCTGGCTATCAATCTCTCCAACTGTCCCAACAGGTGTGAGGGTTGCCATAGTCCCTATCTTTGGAAGGATGAGGGCTATGTACTCGACAGTGCCGAATTGGACGATATTTTGGCGAAATATAAGGACAATATCACTTGCGTATGTTTTATGGGTGGCGACGCGGCTCCCAAAGAAGTGGCAGGCTTGGCCAACTATATCAAACGTACCCACCAAGATCTGAAAGTGGGGTGGTATTCGGGGAAAAACGAAATTCCTAAAGATGTAAACGATACCGTTTTTGACTATATAAAACTCGGCCGCTACGATGCCGCCTGCGGCCCCTTGAGTTCTCCCACCACCAACCAGCGTATGGTGCAACGCCTGTCCGACGGCCGTATAAAGGACATTACCGATTTCTTTCAGAAAAATAGAAAACCGTCGTTATCGCTGATACACACCAACAAAGGAAATTAAAAACATAGAAATTTTGGCGAAAAAAAACGAAAAAAGACGGGGCAAAACCTCGTCTTTTTTGTAAAAGTTGTCGCTGTAGGTGAAACAGTCGAGGAAATCCAGTGTTGCCTTGCCGGGAAGAGTTTTAACCACATCATTAATATCCTCTTGAGCGAAGCAGTCTGTCAGGTATTTCTCCGTTGGAGGATGACAGTTTCAGGTGTATACATCTTTCCCGACATCACTTAAGAAAGTCCTCGTAGTATTGGAACATCTTTTTGTAGAGGTGCAGACGGTCGCGGCCACCGACGTTGTGCGGGTGGTGTGGATAAACGAAATAGTCCACCTGTTTGCCGGCTTTTATGCAGGCGTCGATAAATTCGAGGGAGTTCTGCCAAACCACGGTGGGGTCCTCGGCGCCGTGGATAACCAACAGCTTGCCTTTCAGATTCTTGGCCTTGCGCACAAGGCTGTTGTCGGCATAGCCGTCGGGGTTCTCCTGCGGGGTGTCCATATAGCGTTCGCCGTACATCACCTCGTACCATTTCCAGTCGATGACAGGGCCGCCGGCGCATCCCACCTTGAATATTTCGGGGTGTGCCAGTTTCATGGTTATGGTCATAAATCCGCCGAAACTCCAGCCCTCGACGCCCATGCGGTTTTCATCCACGTAAGGCAGCGATTTCAAGAACTTGACGCCTTCCATCTGGTCGGCCATCTCCACCTCGCCCAGACGGTGGTGGGTGCAGCTCTCGAACTCGAAGCCGCGGTTGTCGGTGCCACGGTTGTCCACTGTGAACACCACATATCCCTGTTGCGCAAGGAAGAGGAAATACAAGTTGCCACCGCCAAGCCAGCTGTCGGTAACAAGTTGTGAATGAGGACCTCCGTAAACGTAAACTAAGGTTGGGTATTTCTGTCCGTTGTCGTAGTTGAGGGGTTTTATCAAACGGTAGCAGAGGTCAGTCTTGCCGTCGGCAGCTTTGATGGTGCCCATCTCAATCTCAGGCATGGCGTAGTCGGCCAAGGGGTTGGGAGCGGAGTATATGTTGCTGATTTTCTTGCCTTTGTTGGAAACCAAGTCGATATTGGCGGGCACGTCGGTGCTGCTGTAGTTGTCGATGAACAATGTGCCGGTGCTGTTGGCCACAATGGTGTGTGTGCCGTGTTCGGGGGTGAGACGTGTCACTTCGCCCGATTTTATGTTCACCGAGTAGGCGGCACGCTCGGCAGGTTTTTCGATGTTGGAATAGAAAAACACATTTTCGCCCTTGGGGTCGGTGCCGATGATGCTCTGCACTTCGAAATCGCCTTTGGTTATTTGTTTCAGCATATTGCCGTCGATGTCGTAAAGATATATGTGCTTGTAGCCGTCGCGGTAGCTGAGCCAGAGGAACTGGTTGTTTTTGCCGGGCAGGAAATAGAGTCCGTCAACGGGTTCGGTGTAGCGTTCGTTTTTCTCTTCGAAGAGCACTTTTTTCAGCTCGCCCGTCTCCACGTCGTAGCTCTCCAGCCACATGTGGTTTTGTTCGCGGTTTATCTTGGCGATATATAGAGTCTTTTCGTCGGGACTCCACGAGAGGTTGGTGAGGTACATCTCACGCTCGGCCACGGTGGTGTCGCGGTGGGTGTTGAGGTATGTGGTGGTGCCTTTCAGAGTGTTGAAAATGCCGACGGTTACCTCGTGGCTTTTCATCCCTGCCATGGGGTATTTTATAGGAGTGGCGGTAGTGATACGTGTGGCGGTGTTCACTATCGGGTAGTCGGTAACCATGCTCTCGTCCATGCGGTAGAAGGCCAGAAGGTTGCCTTGCGGCGACCAGAATGTGCCTTTATCTATGCCGAATTCGGAGCGGTGCACCGACTGTCCGAACACAATGCCGTCACCGCCCTCGCCAACGGTGAACACCTGCTGACGGCTGTTTACATACAGGTTGCTGCCGATGGTGTATGCCACCTGATAGTTTTTCGGGTCAAGGTCCATGTTTTCTGCGGAGGCATCATAAGTAACTGCTTTGGAAAGACTTTTGGTTTTGATGTTGTAAATATAAATGGTGTTCGACATGGCAAACTGGAATTCCTTGTCGCTAATGAATTTGACATTTGGGAAGTAGCGCAACTCTTTGTTTTCCAGCGACTGGAAAGCCTTGCTTAATGTCTCGAGGCTGACGATTTCCTTCTGCGACGACGAGGTACCGGAGTACAGAACGTTGTCGCGCACAAAGGCGTAGCGGTTCGACTTGCCCACAAATTGAACCGAACGCACACGCGAAGGGTACAACGTGCCGTTCATCAGGTCGTTTGATGTGAGCATTTTGTTTTGCGCGGTGATGGCTGTGGCAAAAACTTGCAATACCGCAAAGAGTAATGTCAATTTTTTCATTTTTCTATGTGTTTTATTTTGTTTTTCTCCTGTTCGCTACACTCACGAAATCTTTATGTTTATTTTCCTGTTCGCTACGCTCACGAAATCTTTTAATCTTGTTTTCTTTATGTTTTCCTGTTCGCCTTCGGCTCACGAAATCCTTTTGATCTTGTAGATTGGGAAGCCTTCGGCTTATTTCTTTCCTTGATTTATATTTTTACTCGTCTGAGACCTTCTTTAAAGTCGTATTCTCCAAAGTTTATTAATAAACCTTCCTTTTTATTCATAAGCTTTAGATATGTTCGTAATTGTTTGTAATACACATTATTTATTTCTTCTACGGATTTCAGTTCTACTATAAGTTCATCTTCTACAAGCAAATCTATTCGTAAGTTATCGCCAACAGGTGTTCCTTTGTATAAAACCGGAATATTAACTTGAGATTGTACCTTCATGCCTCTTAGATGAAGTTCATGAATCATTGCTTTCTCGTAAACCGATTCCAATAAACCAGGGCCAAAAAAGTTATACACCTCTATTGCCGCCCCCCCTTACTTGGTATTTTATTTCATCAAAATCCATTATTAAATCGAATGACTAATCTACAAGATCTACAAGATCTCTGCCCGAAGGGCAAGGACTCTAATAATTTTTCCAGTTGCGGAAACGCAACGAGAACACTCCGAAGAAGGCTTCCTTGAATATCTTCATGCTCATCTTGGAAACGCCCAACACCCTGTCGGTGAAGATGATAGGTACTTCGGCGATTTTGTAGCCCAGCTTGGTGGCGGTGTATTTCATCTCTATCTGGAAGGCGTAGCCCACAAATTTCACATTGTCGAATTTCATCTTTTCCAGCACACGGCGGGTGTAGCACACAAAGCCGGCGGTGGAGTCGAAAACCCGCATGCCCGTTACTATTCGCACGTATCTGGATGCGTAGTAGCTCATCAAAAGACGTTTGATGGGCCAGTTCACCACACTTATCTTGCCATCGACATAACGCGACCCCACAGCCACATCGCCTTTGCCCGAAGCGCAGGCCTCGTGTAGGCGCAGCAGGTCGTCGGGATTGTGCGAGAAATCGGCGTCCATCTCGAAAACATATTCGTAGCTACGTTCCAAAGCCCAGCGGAAGCCGTCGATATAGGCGGTGCCGAGGCCCAGCTTGCCTTTGCGCTCCTTGATGAACAGACGTTCGGGGAACTCCTGCATAAGCCGTTTTACAATGTCGGCGGTGCCGTCGGGCGAGTTGTCCTCAATTATCAGTATGTCAAAGTCTTTTTCCAACGAAAACACTTTTCTGATGATGTTTTCGATGTTCTCTTTTTCATTATAGGTAGGTATAATTACAAGATTATTAGGCATTTGTGTAAAAGGTTTTAAATTTGGTTGTTTATAGTTTTATGCGTTTCAAAAAAGCAAAGATACGCATTTTATTTCAATTGTGCAAATGGTATTAGTGGCAGAACAGCATTTCGCGGTATTTTGGCAATGGCCACATTTCGTCGTCGATGATGAGTTCGAGGTGGTCGATGGCGTCGCGTATGGTGGCGAAATAGGGTTTCACTGTTTCGGCGTAAGCCTCGGCACGTAACTGGTTGTCGGATATTACGTTGGCTTTTTTGCGAGCTTCGGTCATGTCGTTGCAATCACGCTTTATGGTGTATATGTATTCGGCAATTTTTTTGATGGTATCGAAACGGTTTTGGGCAAGTTCCTCCAAACCTACCTCCACGGTGCCTTTGTAGTTCTCTATCAGCAAGTTCTGGTAGCGTATGGCTGTGGGTACGATATGGTTTATGGCAAGGTTCACCATAACGCGCGACTCTATCTGGATTTTTTTCATGTAGTTTTCGGCGTATATGTCCTGCCGTGCTTCCAACTCGCGCCGTGTGAGCACTTTAAGGCCTTCGAACAGCTCTACGGATTTTGGACTTGTGTATGCTTTTATGGCCTGTGGACATGAACCGGTGGTGTCCAAACCTCGTTTCTCGGCTTCCTGCCGCCATTCGTCGGAATAGTTGTTCCCTTCGAAAAAAATTGGGTAGGCCTCGTTTACGTACTGTCCCAAAATTTCAAGTACATTGTCCTCGAAAGTTCCGCCCTTGCCCATAGCCATATCCAAATCTTGACGGAATTTTACCAATTGTGCGGCCACGGCGCTGTTCAATACTATCATAGGTGCCGAGCAGTTGGCTGTGCTACCCACAGCACGGAATTCGAAACGGTTGCCCGTAAAGGCGAAAGGCGAGGTGCGGTTTCGGTCTGTATTGTCGAGTAATATTTCTGGTATTTGATTGATATTTAGTTTGATAGATTGTTTTGTGGCTGGTGTGAGTACCTTGCCTGCGGCAGTCTCCTCTTTCAGCATAGCCAAGGTTTTGGACAGTTGCGAACCAAAAAATATGGAAATAATACAAGGAGGAGCTTCGTTGGCTCCGAGGCGATGTTCGTTACCAGCCGTCATTATGCTGGCTTTAAGCAGGTCGGCGTGGTTGTAAACAGCTTTTATGGTGTTTACAAGGAATGTGAGGAAACGCAGGTTGCCGTTCTCGTCCTTGGCTGGCGATAGCAGATTTATACCTGTGTCGGTAGCCATAGACCAGTTGTTGTGTTTTCCGCTACCGTTCACGTCGTCGAAAGGCTTTTCGTGCAGAAGGACACGGAAATTGTGGCGGCGGGCAATCTTCATCATCAAATCCATGAGCAACATATTGTGGTCCACAGCAAGGTTTATTTCCTCGTAGATGGGAGCGCATTCGAACTGTCCGGGAGCTACCTCGTTGTGGCGTGTACGGACGGGTATTCCTAACTTATGGCACTCAACTTCAAGGTCTTGCATATATTCCATCACCCTTTCGGGAATGGAACCGAAATAGTGGTCGTCGAGTTGCTGGTTTTTGGCGGAGTTATGTCCCATCAGTGTGCGTCCGCAGGCTATCAGGTCGGGACGGGCGGAAAACAAAGCCTCGTCGATAAGGAAATACTCCTGTTCCCAGCCGAGGGTGCCTATAACACGCTTTACGTCGGGATTGAAGTAGCGACATACGTCGGTGGCGGCATTGTCGAGGGCGTTTAGCGAACGCAGCAGCGGTGTTTTGTAATCGAGAGCTTCGCCGGTATAAGAGATAAAAACCGTTGGGATACAGAGTGTTGTGCCAATGACAAAAGCCGGTGATGTGGGATCCCAAGCGGTGTAGCCGCGTGCCTCGAATGTGTTTCGTATCCCACCCGATGGGAACGACGAAGCGTCGGGTTCCTGCTGTGCAAGTACCTTGCCTTCGAACGATTCCACAGGAACGCCATTCTGAAGAGTGAAAAACGAGTCGTGCTTTTCGGCAGAAGCGTCGGTAAGTGGCTGAAACCAATGGGTGTAGTGCGTTACTCCCAATTCCATTGCCCACTGTTTCATGCCGTTGGCCACGTGGTCGGCAAGTTCGCGGTTTATGCTTTGACCTTCGGCAATACATTTTTTCACTTTTTTGTACACACCTTCGGGCATGTAACGTGCCATCTTGACATCATCGAATACATTGCAGGCATAAAGCTTTATGGACTTGTCGGCAGTGTGGTCTACGTGCACGGGTTTGTGCGAGTGCGACACCTGTAGGGCATTGAAACGGGCTGTTGTCATTTTGTTTCTTGTTGAATTAAATAACTAATTGGTTATATGGTAATTATGATGAAAATATATAGTCCGTTATAATATCTCCTCGATAAATCGAATCCATGTTTTTTTTCCTGTTGTTTTATGTTGAAGGATAAAGTTTTGTAAAGTTCAACATAATGCTGAAATTTCTTTGCAAATATACAAAATATTTTGGACTTATGCCTGCACAAAGTTGTAATTTAATAAAAAGGCGTATCTTTGCAAAAATAAAATGCAAATATTATGACAAACAAGCAACGTGCCGAAAAGGCATTGGAATACAAACACAAAGGATATAACTGCTGTCAGGCTGTAACCGCGGCTTTGGCCGACATTACCGACCTGACGGAAAAACAACTGTTGGACATTTCGGCTGGCTTCGGTGCGGGCATGGGCAACATGGAAGGCACCTGCGGAGCTCTTGTTGGGGCGGTAATCGCTACTGGCTCGCATACCCAAGGCAACGGAAGCATGCGTGTGGCACGCCAAATTTCGGAAGAATTTGCCAACCGGTGCGGTTCTATAAAATGTAAAGAAATAAAAGGTATCGGTACCGGACGAATACTTTGTTCCTGCGACGAATGTGTGCAAAACGCCGTGGAGATATTCTGCAAAGTGCTTGCAGTTGAGGAATAGACGGTCTTTCAAACGTCCACTTTATCTTTTTAAGATACAAAACTGTATTTTTTCTCTTTTTCAGAACGGTTTGTCAAACGGCAATAAAGAGGGCGGTTGTGAAAGCCACAGCCGCCCAAAAACAAAACATGAAAAAAATTGTCAGTGTATAATTTTCACGCTACGGTCGATGAACTTGGTGAGCGCCTCGCCTTTTAGCAGGCCGTTGCTGAGCATTGCAAGGTCGGTGAGCTGGCATACGAGTTCCTTCTGGTGTTCCTCGTCGTCTGTGTTCAGTATCTGGCCTATCAGCGGGTGGTTGATGTTCACCACAAGGTTGTAGCTTTCGGGCATCTCGCCGTAGAATCCCATACCGCCGCCGCCAATCATACTCATCTCTTTGTAGCGGCGCATAAATTCGTTCTGGGTTATTATCATCGGCTGGTCGGTTTCCTCGAGACTTTCAAGCAGCACGGTTATCTTTTTGGCGTCCACCTCTTTTTCGATGATGGGTTTCAGTTTTTCCTTCTCCTGTTCGGAAAGTTTTTCAGGAATTTTGTCCTCCTTGGGGATAAGTTTTTCCACCACGTCGCTGTCCACGCGCACAAAACGTGTTTGTCCGAACTTGCTTTCGAGCAGGTTCACAAAATGGCTGTCGAGTATGGAGTCCATCACCAGCACGTCGTAGCCTTTTTCCTTGGCCTTGGCGATGTAGGCGTACTGCTCCTCCTTGTTGGTGGCGTAGAGGTACACCAGCACTTTGTCCTTGTCGGTCTGCAGGGGTTCTATGCGGGTTTTGTATTCGTCGAAAGTGAAATATTTGTCGTCGGAGTTCTTGAAAAGGGCGAATTTTTCGGCACGTTCGTAGAATTTCTCGTCGGAGAGCATTCCGTATTCGATGAAAATCTTGATGTCGTCCCATTTCTTTTCGAAATCCTCGCGGTTGTTCTTGAAAAGTTCCTCCAGCTTGTCGGCCACCTTCTTGCTGATGTGCGACGAAATCTTTTTCACGTTGCTGTCGCTTTGCAGGTACGAACGGCTGACGTTTAGGGGTATGTCGGGCGAGTCGAGCACTCCGTGCAGGAGCATAAGATATTCAGGCACAACGCCTTCTACCGAGTCGGTGACGAACACCTGATTGCAGTACAGCTGTATCTTGTTCTGCTTTGGGTCCACAGTGCGTTTCACCTTGGGGAAATACAGTATTCCGGTAAGGTTGAAGGGGTAGTCCACATTCAGATGTATCTGGAACAGAGGGTCTTCGAAATTCATCGGGTACAGCTGGTGGTAGAATTTGCGGTAGTCCTCGTCTGTGAGGGTGGAGGGAGTTTTTTTCCATGCCGGGTCGGTGTCGTTCACAATGCGGGGACGCTTTTTCTCGACGCGTTTGGGCTTGTCGTTCTCGTCCTTCTCGGTTTCGGAGTCCTCCCAGTAGGTCTCGTCGCCGAAACGTATGGGCACGGGCATAAAGCGGCAGTATTTGTTGAGCAGCTCAAGGATGCGGCGTTCTTCGAGGAACTCCTTGCAGTCGTCGGAGATGTGCAGTATGATGTCGGTGCCGCGTTCGTGGTCTTTGATTTCTTTCATCGAAAATTCGGGCGAGCCGTCGCAAACCCATTCCACGGCGGGAGCGTCGGTGTACGACTTGGTGCGGATTTCCACCTTGTCGGCCACCATAAATGCCGAATAGAAACCCAGTCCGAAATGTCCGATAAGATTTTCGGAGACGTTTTTGTATTTCTCCAGAAAGTCCTCGGCACCCGAAAAAGCTATCTGGTTGATGTATTTCTCCACCTCCTCCTGCGACATGCCGATACCTTTATCGCTGATAATCAGTTTTTTGCCATCGATTTTTACTTCAATGGTAAGGTCGCCGAGTTCCACGTCGGTCTTGCCCATCGAGGAGAGGGCTTTCAGTTTTTGCGTGGCGTCGGTGGCGTTGGATATAAGCTCGCGCAGGAAAATCTCGTGGTCGGAGTACAGGAATTTCTTGATAACAGGGAAAATGTTCTCTGTCTGAACATTAATATTGCCTTTCATATCGTTTTTTCAGTTAGTTAATTAACAATGAATACACATTTGATGTAAGCAAAGAGCGTACCATTGACAATGGGGTGACATTTTGTCAGTGAAGGAGAGGAAAATGCTCCTTGTTTTGCGGAATAGAGAAATATTTTTTGAAATAAACGGTTCACCTGCAAAAGATTTTTGCGGGTGAACCGTAATTGAGAATTGGTGTTTTTAAACCAAATTATTATTCCTTGACTAATCGGAAGAAAGCCGAAATCTCCTCTTGGTCGAGTACCATACGCACGTCGTACTCCTTTTCCTGAGGCAGGTAACCATCTTTCTCACAACGGAGAATAATGCGGACATTGCCTGCTGTTTGGTAGGTAAGCCCACGGATGTCGAGAGCCTTGGTCGCTTCATAAGGTGTGGTGGTGAGATACTTGTTGTTGGTGCTTTTTACATCGGGAGTTTTGGATACTACGCGCCAAAAGATATCGGCACCCTGCGGACGGGACTGAATGTCCCAGCGGATAATCGTTTGCTCAAGAGCCGTTGTCCCCAAACCTTCAACCTGTTTATTGGGTTCGTTTTTGGCGAGTTTTTCAACTTTTAGAAATGATGCAATTTGTACCCAGTTTATTTGTTCTAAGGCTTTAGTATATGCCTCGTTCAAAGCCTTACTTACATCTAATGCATTTTTTTCTGATGTTATTGATTCTTGGTTAAAAACAATAGAACCAGACGGATCCATCATTTTTACACCTAATGTAATATCAACTTTACCATTCCAAGTGTTAATGTCTGCCTTGTTAATAGTGATTATCAAAGAGAAATCTTGACCGGAACGCATTTCTTTGAACCCCATAGATCTGACATAAGTGATTGTTGGAGTACTAAATAGGCCTAAATTAGACATGGAACGTATGTTACTGTTCGATGAAGGTTGAGGTTGTGTTGGTTCAACCTTAACTTGAAGTCCATTGATTAGATCATAGAATTGTTGTTGAGGGCTCCGAGTAATTTGAAAACGTCCATTTAGTTGAGTCATAAGATTACCAGCTAAATTATCTTTATAGGCACTACAACCAGTAAAAAATAATGTTGTTGCCAATGTTACTACAATTGCTAAAAATTTCTTTTTTGTCATATTGTTATGTTTTTTATAATTTATTCTTTTTTGTTTTATACATTAAATAAATATATTTATAGGTGCCTTTTTAATATGCACATAAAAAAAGCGTGGCACTTTTAAGTCTTCATTGGAATCATTGAGGTCTTCGACTACCTGACATTCTCAATTACAACAAGTAAAGCCCACGCCAGTCGGCGGAGCACAGTTGCTTTACTCTGAGAATGTCAATCTTGAAAGGGTCGAAGTTTCAATGATTCTCGTGTATAAGCTACTTCGCTTTTTCCTATTTTATAATGTGCATAAAAAATTTATGCTACTGTTTCATTGGCAAACTATTTTTGTTTATATTTCAGTTAATTTAATTCAACCTGCAAAGTTACAATGTTTTTTCGAAATCACAAAAACATTTTGTAATTATTTGAAAATTATTATCATATAACTGGAAAGCATTGTTATGAAAAAAAGAATTACTGTTTAACCATAGAAATGATTGACACAATAGTAGATTCATTTCAAAACTATTTTATCGTGTTCGACATTCTTGTAAAAAGGGGAAAACGACCATGACATCCAGTCGTTTCTTGTATAGATGTGAGGATTGATTTCTGTCCAAATTTCATAACCGGACTCGCAAAATGGATATGAATAATTGTCAAAATCTTCAGAAGTTATTTTTTCTTTATCCAAAAGTATTAGCAAATCATAGTCGCTATCGGGACGGGCGTCGCCACGGGCACGCGAACCGTAAAGCCACAGAGAAGCCCCTTGAGGCAGTATGCGCTCCGCAACATCTTTTATCCGTTCTATGACTTTCTGTTGTTCCATAATCCAACCTGCAAAATTACAATATTTTTTCGAACTGTCAAAATCTTTTTCCAAGAACAACAATAAAAAAATATCTGTATTTTTGTGTGTTTCAAATATTTTACGTATTTTTGTACCGATTTGGAGTTCAACTCCAAATCGGTACAAAAATACTATATTATCATGATTTACAGAAAGTTAAAAGAAGAAATGTTAAGAGTCGGAGCAAGTTTTCCTGTGTTGATTTTGACTGGTCCAAGGCAGTCGGGCAAGACTACATTATGCAAAATGGCATTTCCGAACTACCGTTATGTAAATTTGGAAAACCCCGACACAAGGGAGGAAATCATTGCCGACCCAATTACTTTCCTCAAAGGCAACATCGAAGGTATGATTTTGGATGAGGCACAGCGGTATCCGGAGCTCTTCTCGTACATACAAGTGCTTGTTGATGATGATAAATCCATGCGTTTCGTGCTCAGCGGGAGCAACAATTTCACGCTGATGGAGAAAATCACCCAGTCGTTGGCCGGAAGGGCGGCGCTTCTTACGCTTTTGCCTTTGTCCATTTCGGAAATAGACACAAGTATCACTACCGACGAACTGATGTTACGTGGCTTTTATCCAGCTGTTTGGGGCGATGGACGCCAGCCGCAAGATGTTTACTCCAACTACTACCGCACTTATATTGAACGAGATTTGCGACAGCTGATAAACATAAAGGACCTCGACCTTTTCCGACAGTTTGTAAGACTGATGGCAAGTCGCGTAGGTAACGAATTCAACGCCTCACACATCTGTAACGAGCTTGGCATTGATGTAAAAACGGTGCAACACTGGATGAGCATTCTTACAACATCATACATAACTTTCACTCTTCCACCATATTACCGCAATATCGGCAAGCGTATTGTAAAAACCCCCAAACTATATTTCTATGAAACGGGGCTTGTGAGCTATCTGCTGGGGCTGGACACTCCCGAAAAGGTGGCCACACATCCGCTGAGGGGAGCAATGTTCGAAAATACGGTGGTTGCTGAATTTTTCAAACGTTGTTTCAATCGGGGTAAAACTCCAAATCTGTTCTACTACAGGGATAACAGACAAAAAGAAGTTGATCTTGTAGAAGAGCGGAGTTTAGGACAGCTCCACGCTTACGAGATAAAGTCCGCCAAACGCTTCAATACACAGTTTTGTGCCGGAATAGACTATTTTAGAACACTTTACGGAGATAGCGTTGTTTCCGGAGAAGTTCTTTACGATGGGGAGGAAACCGTTTCGACTAAGGACAACATCTGCCGCAACTGGAAAGTGTCGATCATGGACGACAAAAATCTTTAAACGGCATTCATTGCAATATAAAACACCAATCTTCGTTATACAAAAAAACGTAAAATTATGTTTACAGGAATTATAGAGACTACGGCCAGGGTCGTTAAGATAGAGAAAGAGAACACCAACTACCACTTCACCCTTGAAGTGCCTTTCGGCGACGAGCTGGCCATCGACCAAAGCATGGCTCACGACGGCTGCTGCCTTACGGTTATAAAGGTGGACAAAGCCAAGAAACAGTACGTGGTTACCGCCATGGACGAGACTATGCTCAAGACCAACCTCGGCACATGGAAGGTGGGCACCGAAGTCAATGTGGAACGCTCCATGCGCATGGACGGACGTTTCGACGGACACATAGTCCAAGGCCATGTGGACCAGACTGCCACTTGTACCAAGGTTGTGGACGACAACGGTAGCTGGCGTTTCTACTTCGAGTACGACGCCGAAAAAGCCCCGTCTATCACCGTGCCCAAAGGCTCCATCAGTATCAACGGCGTGAGCCTCACTGTGGTGGACTCCAAGCCCGGCATGTTCAGCGTGGCAATAATACCTTACACATACAAGGTTACCAATTTCCACAACTTCCAACCCGGCACCGTGGTGAACATAGAGTTCGATGTGTTTGGCAAATACGTGCAGCAGTTGCTACAACAGTACATGGAGGCCAACAAATAGCAGTTTTTTTTAAAATGCTCAAAAACTGCAACTTGTGTCCACGAGGCTGCGGTGCCGACCGTAGTAATGGCAAAATGGGTTTCTGCAATTGTGCCGAAAAACCGACGGTTTCGTCGATTTGCGTGCACAAGGGCGAAGAACCCGTGCTTTGTGGCGAAAAAGGTGTGTGCAACGTGTTTTTTTCCCATTGCAATATGCAGTGCTGTTTCTGCCAAAATGTAGATATAAGTCGCAATGCCACAACCGAATACCGCTACAACTCCCTTGAAGCCATAATCGACCGTATAGTTGAGGTTCTTGCGAAGACCGAAAACGTGTTGGGCTTTGTAAGTCCTTCGCACCAAGCGCATTGCATACCCTACATTTTGGACGAGCTGCATAAGCGTGGATTCCACCCCACAACTATCTACAATACAAATGCCTACGACACTGTGGAGACCCTCCGCAAGCTCGAACCTTATATCGACATCTACCTTCCCGACTTCAAATACAGCGACAACCGTCTGGCAATGCGTTACTCGCAAACCCCCGGTTATTTCGAAACTGCCGCCAAGGCCCTGCTTGAGATGTACAGGCAGAAAGGCTCCACGCTGATTACCGACGAGCACGATATTGCATGTTCTGGATTGATAATAAGGCACTTGGTTTTGCCCGGATGTGTGGAGAACTCCAAGAACGCACTTTCGTGGATTGCCGAAAACCTGTCGTGCAACGTGCATCTGTCGCTGATGGCGCAGTATTATCCGCCTAAAGGAATTGCTGAGCTTCCCGACAGTTTGGGTCGTTTTGTTCCGTACGAAGAATACGCCGAAGTGTGCGAGCACAGCCGCCGTCTTGGTTTTCACAGAGGGTGGGAGCAGGAACTGTCGCAAGATATTGTGTATCAGCCTTGTTTCCAAAACGAGGAATCTTTCGAAAAAAATATCTGAAGTATTATGGCAAAGAAGACAGCAAATAAAAAAAATCTGATTTACGATGTGTTGTTGCAAGTGGAAAACGTCGAAATTCTCGCACTGCTTACCACATCGCAAAGCTACCAGTTTGTAGCAAGTTTGAACAAAGCCCTGAAAATAAGACTGCAAAACAAAGGTGCGATTGAGATAAGTTCCAGAAACAGCACCGAAACTTGTGTGCTGTACACATACATCGACGAGGGGACGCAACTATTTTATATTCTGCTCGACATAAAAAACAATACCCTTGACAGACTCTTGCAATATTATGACAAACTGCTGATAATCAATGGAGACTACAATAGGGTAGCGCAGGCCGAAAGGTTGGTGGACATCTCTTTGCCCGACACAATGGAATGCCGTCGCTTCGATTTCGGCAAAGAAAGCGACGGAAAGATTAAACAGGCAATGAGCAACTTACGGAAATTTATTGTCGGGGACAATATTTCCGACGGTTTGTTGCGGCAGATAGAGTGCTATCTCAAAAACGATTCGTTTTTGGATGGGAAAAAAATGGATGACGAAGTTTTTTACTTTTAATCATTTGAATTAAAAATACTTACAATATGAAGAAATGGATTTTACTCTTTTTTAAAGGTATGGCAATGGGAGCCTCCGATGTGGTTCCGGGAGTTTCGGGAGGTACAATTGCTTTTATAACAGGGATTTACGAACGACTTATCCACGCCATAAAAAGCATAAATTTTGCCAATCTGAAACTGTTTTTTAAAGGACAATTCAAGGAGTTTTGGCAAAATATCGACGGATGGTTCCTTGTGTGCGTGGTGGCCGGTATTGGCGTTAGTTTCTTGTCGTTGGCCAAACTCATAACCATGTTGCTCAATGCCTATCCGCAGTACGTGTGGTCGTTCTTTTTTGGATTGATACTGGCCTCCACCATCTTTGTGGGACGTGATGTTAAATGGAATTGGAAGACCATTTTGGCATTCATCCTTTTTGCCGTTCTGTCGTTTTTTATCACTTCGCCCGAAAACTCGCCTTTGGCCGAGAACGACAGCTATTGGTATATATTCCTTTGCGGAGCCGTAGCCATTTGCGCCATGATTTTGCCGGGCATATCGGGCAGTTTCATACTTGTGCTTTTGGGGCAGTACACCTTTATGCTTACCGCCCTTACGGAACTGCAGACAGCGGTGATACTTGTGTTTGCCGCAGGTGCGCTGATTGGCATTGTGTCGTTTTCGCACGTCCTCAACTGGCTTTTCACCCATTTCAAGCAGATAACTTTGGCCGCACTTACGGGGTTTATGTTCGGTTCGTTGAACAAAATCTGGCCTTGGAAAGAGACTTTGGAAACTTTTATCGACCGTCATGGTGAGGTAAAGCCATTGATTCAGAGCAATATACTGCCGCAGATAAACTCGGAGTTCTGGCTCTCAATCATTATGATAATTGCGGGACTTGCGTTGATTTTTGTTATAGAATTGATTGCCAAGAAAATGCATGAAACCAAACCTGCACAGGCCGTTTAATACAAGTAAAACTATTGACCAATGAACAGCAACTTAGACGCTACCGGCAAAAGCCAGACTACAACAGAACGTGAGGTGGAACGCGCTTTGCGTCCCAGTCATTTCGACAGTTTTGCCGGACAGCAACAGATTATCGACAATCTTAAAATCTTTGTACAGGCTGCCAGAGACCGTGGCGAGCCTCTCGACCATCTTCTCCTGCACGGCCCTCCGGGATTGGGTAAAACCACCCTTTCGCATATCATAGCCAATGAACTTGGAGTGAATATGAAAATGACCTCCGGACCGGTGCTCGACAAACCGGGCGAACTTGCCGGCATACTTACCAATCTGGAGACTAACGACGTGCTTTTCATCGACGAAATACACCGTTTGTCGCCCATAGTGGAGGAGTACCTGTATTCCGCAATGGAGGACTATCGTATTGATATAATGATAGAAACAGGTCCCAGTGCCCGAAGCGTTCAGATAAGTCTGAATCCTTTCACCCTTATCGGAGCCACCACACGGTCGGGACTGCTCACCGCTCCACTGCGGTCGCGGTTTGGTATTACCTCGCGTCTGCAATACTATGATGTAGAGACTCTTACAAAGATAATACAGCGCTCTGCGGGTCTGCTCAATGTGCCTATAACAAGCGAGTCGGCATGGGAGATAGCCAGCCGTAGCCGTGGCACACCGCGTATAGCCAACCTTCTGTTGCGTCGTGTGCGCGATTTTGCCCAAGTCAAAGGCGACGGCACCATCACTCTTGATATAGCACGCTATGCCTTGCAGGCTCTTAATGTGGACAAACATGGCCTTGACGAGATGGACAACCGCATTCTGAGTGTGATTATTGACAAATTCAAGGGAGGCCCTGTGGGACTTAGTACCATAGCTACCGCTGTTGGCGAAGACCAAGGTACTATCGAAGAGGTTTACGAGCCTTTTCTTATACAGGAGGGCTATCTTATGCGTACTCCGCGAGGACGCGAGGTTACTCCTTTGGCATACCAGCACCTTGGCAAAATACGTATAACAGGAAATCAGGGCGAACTGTTCTGAATTTCGTAATAGAATAAAAAAAAATCGTGCCTTTTCAAAGGCACGATTTTTTGTATAAATGGTTGTGGTGTTTTACTTCACCACAAAAGTCCTGCGGCCGGTTTTGCCGAGGCTGTCTTTCACGGAAGTCACGTAAACGCCTTTGGCAAAGTCCTTAAGCGGGATAACAATGGTGTCTTTGTCGTTGTTTTCGAACTTTTTCACCACCTGTCCCAAAGTGTTGTAGATGGTAATTTCGCTCATGTTGGCACCCTCGATAGTTACCGAAGTGCTGGCGGGATTTGGATACAGCTTGAAGCCAAGCTCGTCGGCGGTGGATATTGAGGCGTTGAGACATAGCACTGTTACCGAAATGCTATCCATGCATCCGTGCTCGGTTGTAGAAACAACGGAGTAGAGTGTCGGCACGGTGGGCGAAACTGTGATGGAGGCAGTTGTGTCGCCTGTCGACCATAGGTATGTCTGTCCCGTCTGTCCGGTGGCGGTAAGTGTAGTGCTGTAGTCCGGAATATCCCATCTTACACCATAATGGTCGGCCACTTCGCCTGCTTGGTTGCGGATTTCCACGTGTGCCTGAGGGTAAGCATAAATATTTAATGAATCCCACACGGAACAAAGTCCCGTACTGTCGATGCGTACCAAAATAGGTTGCCAAGGATACATAACTTCATAAATAATAGTTTGGTTGGTATCCCATCCTGGATGTATTCCCATCCATGCGTACGAATCGCCGCCTCTTGCAGTGAGGGTTACAAACTCTCCCGGACACACTGTAGTGTCATTGGATACCCACCAATTTGAAACGTATCTTTTTACGGTTACTGTAACGCTGTCGGTCTTGGAACAGAAACCTGTTTGTTCGCTAATTACGCTGTATATCGCTGTAACCGAAGGAGTTACTACAATGGTTACTGTAGTGTCGCCGGTGCTCCAAAGTTGCGAGGTGCCTCCGCTGACAGCGAGGGCAACGCTTTCGCCTATACAGATGGCTGTGTCGCGGCTGATGGAGGTTGTAAGGTATTGCAATACGGTAACTGTTACGCTGTCGTGTTGTGGGCATTTGCCGGCGCTATCGCTAACTACGGTGTATGTAGTTGTAGACGAGGGTGTTACGCTAATAGTCGCTGTTGTGTCGCCGGTGTTCCAGAGATGTGTGGCACCGCCGTTCACCGTAAGGCTTACGCTGTTGCCCGAACATACGTTAGTATCGCGGCTAATGGTGGTTGTCATGGGCTGTAATACGGTAACCGTTACAGAGTCGGTTTTCGAACATCTGTTTACACTGTCGCTGATTACGGTATAAGTAGTTGTAGTCAAGGGGATTGCATTTATGGTTGCTGTTGTGTCGCCGGTACTCCAATGGTATTTGGCACCGCCGTTTACCGTAAGGCTTACGCTGTTGCCCACGCATACGATTGTGTCGTGGCTTATGGTGGTTGTCAGGCGTTGCAGCACGCGAACCCTGATGGTGTCGGAATAAGGTGTTCGAAATCCTTCGGCGGATACAAGGCGTACAGAGTAAGAACCCTGTTGCGAAACGGTGATGGCACGTGTAGTGTCGCCGTTGCTCCAATAGTATTGGGCGTAACCTGCGGGAGCGGTCATAGTAAGCGTTTGTCCTGTACATAAAGTGGTGTCTCCGCTGAGGGTTATCACAGGTTTTGCCGTTTTTTGCAGTATGGTCTGCAGTCCAGCAAAGGCATCAATTTTGCCGCGACCGAAATAAACACTTCCAGAAGCGGGGATAACACCCGTGTAGTTGTCGGTTATGGAGTGATTGTTAAAGAGATATTTAACCTGATCTACGGTGAGATACGGATAGGCTTCAAGCCAAAGAGCGATAATTCCGGAAGCGGCTGGAGCGGCCATTGAGGTGCCTTGCATGGCTCCGAAAACGCTATTGTGGTTGCCGTTGTAAATAGAATGGGTGATGTAGGGACTCGAAAAGTTATATCCGGCACCGTAGTTGTACGAGGAGATTATCACGCAGCCAGGAGCGGAAATGTCGGGTTTTATTTTCCCCGAAGTAAGGCTCGGACCTATGCTCGAGAAGACAGAGCGTGCTCCTACGGGTGTTGCATTGCTCATGTGATACCAGCCACTTACCCCGGGATTGTACCAGTAGCGGCGGGTGTTATACGAAGCCACCATTATCTGTTTGTCGGCTTGTCCCCACGCATTGATGGTGTAATTGGTGTTTCCGGCCTGCACACCGTTTATTTGGCACGAAGACAGATAGGCTTGGTATGCCCATTCGTGTACGGTGCCACGGGTTGCACACACTTCGATAAGCACCTTGCGTGTTCTTATGCTTTCGTTACTATTGTTGATATACAGAGTAATATTGGGCTTGTTGTTTAGACTGGATTGAGGATAGATATAGTAATTTATGTTGCAGTTGGCAATGGATGTGCTGCCGGATGTTGAGTTTCCCATACCGAAACGTGTTGTGGAAATAACCTGCCCTGTTACGGTGTCCACAACCGATACACGGACGGAGAAAGTGTTTCCCACTTCGCCCCAAATGTCAATATAATTGTTTACATTATGCTCATAGTTCGTTGTTACCAAAAAAGTCCGTATAGAGGTGTCGTTTGAGGAAAACTCCTTGCTCAGATGCAGTGGCATTGCGCCATCGTTGCCGGCCGAAATTACTATCAGAGATCCCTCGGTGTAGTAGTTGTTTATAAGGTAGTCGCAGTTTTGGTCTATGGCGGCGGTGCCGTCGTGCGGACCAACCTGACTGCCCCAGCTGAGGTTTATCACACATGGTTTGCCAATCGAATCGGCATAGTTGAGTATGTATGTTATTCCGTCGAATAAAAGGCTTGAGTTGCCGCTTGCGGAAACAAATACCAAGTCGCTTTCGGGAGCCATGCCTTTGTATTGTTTTGTCGTGTCGCAGTTGGCTCCGCCACCGCCGGCAATACCTGCCACGTGCGAGCCGTGGGTTTGGTCGTTGTGGCTGTACAGTGCGGCAAGAATTTGAGCACGTGTTTTCATCTCGTTGCCGTAGCTGTATCCCGAAGGCGGAGTGCCGTTGTTGTTTTGGTCCCACACTCTTACCACACGGTATTTTGTTTCTGTGGAGTCAAAGAAATTGCGGTGGGTGTAGTCAAATCCTATGTCCACAATACCAACCACAACATCCTTTCCGCAATAGCCTTTGGGTAACGAAACGTTGTTGCCTCTTCCGGCCTGTGCCCAGTCGGCATGGGTGTAGTAGCGTGCCGAGTCCATCTGTGTTTGGGCTCTGTCGCCAATGTCGATATAGTCGGCAATGTTGGATTCAACAAAGGCAACAAAATTGTCCACAGGAATGGAAAAACTGTTGAATTTGCTTTTTTGAGTGCCGTTTCTGGATATGCCGAATTGTTCCAACAAAGGTGTTTTGTCGGCGTTAATGCTCATAAGAGCTATTACGTTCCACTGGCCGTTGATTTGTACAAAATCATATTTCTCGGCCAAATCTTCCTTGCCCTGTTTAAGGTCAAGATACAGGAACGATGACATTCCCGAAAGGCCGTTAACCGAAAACTCAATTTTGGATTTTTCCCCTTCAGCCTTGCTGTAATCCAAGTCTTTGTTTTGTGCAACGGCTGAGCAAGTCGCTGCGGCAAACAAAATAGCCAATAGTTTTTTTCTCATATTCATAAAAATTGTAAGTTTAACATTTTTTTCTATTTTAAGAATTTTGCAAAGATACGATTTTTTTTCCGTATTTTTTAATTTCGTTTGCCCCAACCTTTGTCGAGAAACAAAACAATGGTGTTTTATATTGATATTCAGTAAGATGGAGCGAGATTGCGTAAGAATGAAGAAAAAGGTTTGACGGTTGTCCCGTCGCATTATCTTTTTCCGCATTTTGGGCATATCCCTTTTATAATATAGTTGCCGTATCGGGCTTCGAATCCTTCTGGGAGATATACATTGGGAATAGGGGTTTCCAAGCAGTAGGTTTTTTTGCAGTTTTCGCAAAAGAAATGCAGGTGCAGGTCGTTGTCGGCATCGTCGGTATGGTTGTGGCACAGTTCGTAACGCACACCGTTTTCCGCTCCATCTATAACGTGTATAAGATGATGGTTGCGGAATACCGACAAGGTGCGGAACACCCCCGATTTGTCGATGGAGGCCACACGTCCTTCTATCTCCTTTAGCGAAAGCGGATGTTCGGCTTCGCACAAAACGGCAAGTACCAACAAACGGTTAGCTGTTGGCTTAACGCCATGCTGTTCAAGCATTTCCACGTATTTCTGCTGTTGCATGATTGTTGTATTTTCAATGCAAAATTACGAAATAAAAAGCGTAGAATCCATCATCATTTGTGGTTATTTTTTTAACATGCGCATGGCGTTGAGAATGGCAAGCACTGTAACTCCCACGTCGGCGAAAACGGCCATCCAAAGATGGGCAATGCCCACAATGGCAAATAGTAGCACCAAAATTTTCACCGTTATGGCAAAGCATACGTTTTCTGTGGCTATGCGTACAGTCTGACGTGCTATCTGCATGGCCAATGGTATTTTTGCAAGACTGTCGTCCATCACTACCACATCGGCGGCCTCGATAGCCGCGTCGGAGCCAAGTGCCCCCATAGCTATGCCTACATCGGCCAAAGCCAGCACGGGAGCGTCGTTTATACCGTCGCCGACGAAAGCCGAATAACCATCTTTGCCGCGTTCCGCAATTATCTTTTGCATGTGCTCTACCTTGTCGGCGGGAAGCAGTCCTGCACAATATTCGTCTATTCCAAGTTGCGAGGCCACAGCCAAGCCAGTCTCTTCGTTGTCGCCGGTGAGCATAAGGGTGCGTCGCACACCTGTTTTGTACAAGTCGGCAATGGCCTGTGCGGCGTCGCTTTTCACTTTGTCCGAAACCACAATATGTCCCGCATAGCGGTTGTTGATACATACATGCACCACTGTACCGTGCGTGGTATTGTGGTTGTATTCCACACCGATTGCGTCCATCATTTTGGCGTTGCCCACGCACACTGTGTCGCCGTTCACCACGGCCCGTATGCCTTGTCCGGCAATCTCTTGCGTGTCGGTTACCGTGCAGTCGGGACACTCCTCGTGCCATGCGTTTTTCAGTGAAACGGCTATCGGGTGGGTGCTGTAGTTCTCCACGTGCGAGGCAAGGTGCAGAAGTTCTGTGGCCCCAATCTCGTTGGGGTGTACCGAAACCACCTCGAACTCGCCGCGAGTTAGGGTTCCGGTTTTGTCGAAAACTACAGTATCAAGTTTGGACAAGGCATCCATATAGTTGGAGCCTTTTACAAGAATGCCATGGCGTGAAGCCTTGCCTATGCCGCCGAAAAATGCAAGAGGTACCGAAATTACCAAGGCACACGGACAAGACACTATAAGAAACATAAGGGCACGGTAAAGCCATGTGGCGAAATTTATTGCGAAACTGCCCGAAAGCAAGGGTGGGACAAATGCCACAAGCACGGCGGCAGCTACAACAACAGGGGTGTATATCCTTGCAAAACGGGTGATGAAAGTCTCGCTACGCGATTTGTTCTGCTGTGCGTTTTCTACAAGGTCGAGGATTTTGGATACTGTAGAGTCGGCAAAAGCCTTGGTAACACGCACTTTAATTGTGCCGGAGATGTTTATGCTTCCCGAAAGTACGATGTCGCCTTCGGCAATGGAGCGTGGCAGGCTTTCGCCTGTTAGTGCCGCAGTGTTTAGCGATGAAGCTCCCTCAACTACGGTCCCGTCCATAGGCACTTTTTCGCCAGTTTTTACAAGTATTAGTTCTCCTACCGTCACCTCTTCGGGGGACACGGAGAGTTCTGCTCCGTCGCGTATCACGTTGGCGTGGTCGGGACGAATGTCCATAAGATGTGCTATGGAGCGTCGGTTTTTGTCCTCGGCGTAATCTTCGAACATATCGCCAATCTGGAAAAACAGCATTATGAATACGGCCTCGGGGAACTGAGTTTCAGCCTGAGGGAGGAAACCTATCATCAAAGCCCCTATTGTGGCGATGGACATCAATAAATCCTCGTTGAAAGGCTCTCCTTCCATAATTCCTTCCACCGATTCGGCAAGTATGTCGTAGCTTATCAGCAGATAGGGGACAAGGTACACAAGAAGTAACTGCCATATCGGCAAAGTGGTTGTTTTTTCGATGGTTACGGCGCCGGCAAGTAGCAGTGCCGTTGCTATTGTTCGCAAAAGTTTTTTGTTCATGGTTTTTATTTTTATTTTATTTTTTTTTTGCAAAATTAGCAACTTTTTGCCGCAACCGAGTTGCATTTATGAGTAGATTTTTAAGTTCGGATTTTTATGCGTTTCAGTTTAACGGTTCCCAAACAGCCTTTGGCTTTGTACCTATTGAACAATTTAGGGTTAAAAATCAATGTCAGGCTGTCTCCCTCAAGAAACGGATGGTAGTCAATGCTCTGATATTCAAGGTATCTGTTTGGGAAACTCTCGGGTTTCCATTTGCTGTTTTTAACCGAATCGGCAAAAGTGTATTTAATGTTGTCCAAATGGAATTTTGTAGTTCCCATATAGGGAGCCGACACTTCGAAATGTACGCTGAAATCGTTGCTGTAAAGCACAAAACACCCGTCGTTATCGCTGTAGGTATTCATGCCTATCCAGTCTTCGGTCCAGCCGCGTATCAAGGCGTTGCTTACAGGGCGACCATTGTCGTCGATAATACGTCCTGATAAGGCTATATTGTTGTAACCCACCATATTGTAATAGTTGGGGGGCATGTTCGACAATTCTTTGGAGATAGGCAGGCTCATAAGCGTAGCCACTTCATACGCAGCGGGTTTCATTATTTTTGAAGGATTGATAAGGGCTGTGTATTGTCCCTCGAAATTTACTTCGTTGGGGTTATCCATATACTCCCACCAGCCAAATCCTGCCGCACCCATGCTACGGGCTATGGCAAACGACTGTAGCATAAACTGCCGTTGCTCTTCGTAGCTCACGCTGTCGTTGTCGGCGGGTAGCGAAATTTCTCCCACCATCCAAGGTTTTGTAGTGCAATTGTTGCTGTACCAATACATTTCGCTGGCAACCCTTAATGGGTGGTATGTGTGCATTTCTACAAAATCCACGGGCAGCATTATCGGATCCCATTCAAACACCTCTATGGGTTCGGAAAAACCGATGGTAAACAACTGATTTGGCGCGTTTTCACACATCAGCTTGCGCCAAGAACTTACAATCTTGTAAGCTTCGATTTTGTTGCGGTCGGGAACTTCGTCAAAATATAATGGCTCGTTGAAAAAATCGTATGCCCAAATGGCGGGGGTGTTGGCAAAATGTCTCAACATTCCCGCAACAAATTCCATCGAAGTGCTGTCAAACGGAGGGTTGAGCAACATCATTACGCGCAAATTTGCCTGTGCCGCAGTATCTATCATATTGCCAATAGCCTGATAAACAGCCGCAGTGTCGGAATTATAGCTCATTTTGAGACAGATACGCAAACAGTTGAAACCCATGTCAGAAATTTTCTTGAAATCATCGGCCATGCTATTGCTGTAGTAATGTCCTGACGGAGAAACTTTTACTATGCTGTCGCTGTTGTCAATGTAATTCCTGTAATTGAGCATTAAGGGGAACCACTCATTTCCGTCGAGCATAAAACGCTTGTTTTCAACATACACAAAACCATCGCGCTTGGTATCGCGTTTTTCAAATAATTCCAACGCATTGTCGTTGTGGTTGCACGAAATAATACTCATTCCAGCCAAAACTAATCCGATTAAAAAAGTCCGTTTCATTTTTGATAAATATACTGTATTGTTATAAAAAAACATTTTCGTTGCAACCACGATTTTATTGTGTAATATCTTGGGTAATAGGTGATTGGCAGATGTTGCAGATATTCTCCACAATGTCGGAGGCAATGAGTGATAATCCTTTTTGTACAAAAGCCCTGTCGCCGGCTTTTCCGTGCAGGAACACCCCGTAGATGGCCGCCATTTCGGGTGTTATGCCCTGAGCCATAAGACCCGCGATGATTCCCGTAAGCACGTCGCCGCTTCCTGCTGTGGCCATGCCCGCATTGCCGGTGGTATTGAAAAACACTTTGCCGTCGGGTAAGGATACACTTGTGTGAGCTCCTTTGAAAATAATAGTAACTTTATGATACTGTGATATTTGTCTTTGTATTTCCAACCTTTCGAACCCATTCTCCCAAGGCCCCACCAAGCGTTCAAGCTCTTTGTGATGCGGTGTAAGTATGCTGTTTTCGGGGAGTTTTTCTAACAAGCTCTTATCCAATGCTATACAGTTGATTGCGTCGGCATCTATCACCACAGGCTTTGTGTATTTTTCAAAAAGATTTCCGATGGCCGCTACGGTTTTGCCCGAAGTGCCTATTCCCGGGCCTATGGCCACAGTGTTATAACGACTTAAATCTTCCGGCGGTGCAGAAAAAACTTGTTCGTCATTGTCGATTGATACTATAGCCTCGGGAAAAGCTGTCTGCATACAAACAACGCCATTCTTGGGTACATGAGCGGTAACAAGTCCCGCCCCTGTACGCAGGCAAGCCTTTGCCGAAAGTATTGCCGCCCCCATTTTGCCGTAGCTTCCCGCAATAAGCAGACAATGCCCGTAAGTACCTTTGTGTGAGAATTTTGGCCTTTGGAGTAGTATTTCCGGTATGGCAATGTCGTCGGTGAGGTGATATGGGGTGTACTCGTTGTCTGTGAATTGTGGCGAAAGTCCTATTGGCAGAACTACGAAATCCCCTACAAAACGGTAGTTTTCAGCAAAAAGGAATGATAATTTCGCGAATTGGAAAGTCAGTGTTATGTCGGCTTCGAATATTGTTCCGTCGGGTGGGGTAGGGGTGTCGGCAAAAAGTCCCGAAGGAATGTCTATGGCTATGTGTGTGGAACGTCTGTGATTGTTCATTGTCGTCAGGACATCGGCATACCATCCTTTTGCCGGACGGCTCAATCCGGTACCGAAAACAGCGTCTATTAGTATGTCCGTGCTTTGGGGGATATAAAAGGTTTCTTGTGGAGTTATGGTATTGATTTTTACGTCATTACAATTATTCAGCCTTTCAAGGTTGGTTTTGAAGTCATCGCTACTTTTGTCCGAATGCAGTATAAATACTTCGACATGTCTCTCGTTGCTCAACATACGTGCCAAAGCAAGGCCGTCGCCACCGTTGTTGCCTGTGCCACAAACTATTACAACATTTTTTTTGTCGGGCGTATTTTCGGCAATCCATTTGTAACAGGCGAAAGCGGCACCTTCCATGAGGTCAATGGATGATATTGGCTCATGTTCTATGGTAAATGCGTCGGCACGGCGTATCTGTCCGGCTGTCAGTATTTTCTGCATGTGTTATGTTTTTTTCTGAAAAGTCGTTACCCTATGTATGGAAATTGTGTTGGGACATTCCCAAGGCAATCTATTCGAACTGTATAACTGCTTTGGCCCCTACTTCTATGCCCATAAGTTCTTCCGCAGAGTTGTGCAGAAGGGCAAGTTCCAAATATCCTGTTGCCGAAACTGTGAGTACAAGCCCAGTTTCGCCATAATCTTCGGAGTCAAAATAAGAACCCGAGATTTGCAGTTTTTTCCGAACAAGGGAACCAACAGTAATGCGCATCTTCCTGCCATTCAGAATTTTGACAAAATCATCGTATAGAATGTTCAAATAAGCGTTGCCGTAGGAGTCCACGTACATAATTTGCACTTCCATACTGTCTTCGTGTGTGAGCGGGCTGAGTCGTGTGTATGGTGCCAAATTTTGGCGGACAAATCCTATTTCGTCCATAGGCGCGCCGTTTGCTATTTGTGCGGCAACAAAACAGAACAAGTTGTATGCCGGGAAATTGAAAAAACTCGAATCCTGATACATGGAAATTTGCACGATTTTCACCTCTTTGTCCCAAAACACAGGTCCCGTAATTCCGTTGTCGGCACAAATGTAATATTGTTTGTCGTATTCGATGACAACATAGGGGCGTTCTTTGGTCTCGTGAGAGTCCACGTCGATAATATGGATGGTCCCTTCCGGAAATCCGAGACAGGCGTTACGCACTATAAAGGCGGTTTTCAAACGGTTGTACGGTTCAATGTTGTGGGTAATGTCAATCACTTGCACGTCGGGAATCATAGAATACAGCCGCCCTTTCACCATGCCGGCGAAAAAATCGGATGTGCCCCAGTCTGTGGTCAGCGTTACTAACTTCATTTATTCGTTGATTTTTAAAAGTTTAAACATCAAGAACCATACAAAATATAGTGTCCGTATGTTTTGCAAATTTACATAAAAAAAAACAATTTTTCGACGGTTTTGTGCAAATGTTTTTCAGATTGTTAGCACTCAGTGTTTTGTGATATAAAAAAACGGGAAGTGTTTTTATAGGCACTTCCCGTAAGAAAAATGAGTTCAAAAATTTGATGTTATCCGTTCAGGGCCTCGGCACCGCTTACTATTTCGATAATTTCGTTTGTAATTGCTGTCTGACGGGCTTTGTTGTATGTCAGTTTCAGCTCTTTAAGCAGTTCCGTGGCGTTGTCGGTGGCTTTCTGCATGGCCGTCATGCGAGCGCCGTGTTCCGAAGCCAACGAGTCAAGGATTACCCTATAGAATTGCGAACGCAACGATAAGGGTATCATCTCTTTCAGGATTTCCATTTTGCTGGGTTCGAAAATGTAGTCGCTTTGCACCTTGTTTTCGTCCTTTTTGGCATTGTCGGGCATTACGGGAAGGAATTGTTCTGTGGTGAGTATCTGTGTAAGCGAGTTTTTGAACTTGTTGTACACAATCTCAACTTTGTCGTATTCCTTTTCGCAGAAGCGATTCATAATATCCTCGGCAATTTCTGCCACATCGTCGAAAGCTGGTTTGTCCAACACCTCGTCATAGGAACTTTTCACTAAAGTAGTGTGCTTGGCAAAGTGTTCAGTGGCGCGTTTGCCTATTGTAATAAGGCTAAGTTCCACGTCGGCTTGTTTACGGTAGTGCTGAATGCGTTGGTTTGCCTCTTTTATGACGTTGGAGTTGAATGCTCCGCAAAGACCTTTGTTGGAGGAAACCACTACCATCAGCACTTTCTTTGCCTCTCGTATTGTGTGATAAGGTGTGTCCACACCGTCTTCCACGTTTATGTCGCGTATTATCTCCGACAGTTTTTTGTCGTAAGGACGCATGGCAAGTATGGCGTTCTGAGCTCTGCGGAATTTAGCAGCCGACACCATCTTCATGGCCGAGGTAATTTGCTGTGTGGAGTTTACCGATGCTATGCGGGTTCGAACTTCTTTCAGATTTTCCATTGTTCAGACCTTGTTAGGTGAAATCCAGTTATTTTGCATATTTTTTCGATAGGTCGGCGGCCACTTCGCGAAGTATCTTGGTATCCTCGTCAAGGAGTTTGCCGGCACGGAGGTTGTCCAATACCGAAGCATGGTTCTGACGGAGGAAGAACAGATATTCTGTCTCAAAGTCGCGTACTCTGTCGGTAGGTATTCCCGAAAGAAGTCCGTTGGTACCGCAGTAGATGATGGCCACTTGGTCTTCCACTTTCATAGGTGTGTATTGCGGTTGTTTCAGAATTTCCACGTTGCGGGCACCTTTGTCGAGCACTGCCTGAGTGGCGGCGTCGAGGTCGGAGCCGAATTTCGAGAAAGCCTCCAGTTCGCGGAACTGGGCTTGGTCGAGTTTCAGCGTACCTGCAGTTTTCTTCATGGACTTAATCTGAGCTTTACCTCCCACACGCGACACTGAAATACCTACGTTGATAGCCGGACGTACACCTGAGTTGAACAGGCTGGTTTCCAGATATATCTGACCGTCGGTAATGGAGATTACGTTGGTGGGGATATATGCCGAAACGTCGCCGGCTTGGGTTTCGATAATAGGCAGGGCTGTGAGCGAACCACCACCTTTTACCTTGCCTTTCAGCGATTCCGGCAGGTCGTTCATGGTAGCGGCAATGCTGTCGTTGTTGATTATCTTTGCGGCTCTTTCGAGCAGTCTTGAGTGCAGGTAGAACACGTCTCCCGGGTAAGCCTCACGTCCCGGCGGACGACGGAGCAGCAGCGACACTTCGCGGTAAGCCACGGCTTGTTTGCTGAGGTCGTCGTAGATAACGAGGGCATGACGTCCTGTATCGCGGAAATATTCACCTATAGCGGCACCGGTGAACGGTGCGTAGAACTGCATGGCTGCGGGGTCGGAGGCTGTTGCCACAACAACTACGGTGTATGCCATAGCGCCTTTTTCCTCGAGGGTTTTAACGATATTGGCAACAGTGGAGCCTTTCTGGCCGCAAGCAACGTAGATACAGTAAACAGGGTTGCCTGCATCGTAGAAGCTCTTTTGGTTGATGATTGTATCGATGGCGATAGCCGTTTTTCCGGTCTGACGGTCGCCTATGATAAGCTCGCGCTGTCCTCTTCCGATAGGAATCATGGAGTCGATAGCCTTGATGCCAGTTTGTATCGGTTCTTCCACCGGCTGACGGAAGATAACGCCGGGGGCTTTGCGTTCCAGAGGCATTTCGAAAGTCTCGCCTTCGATTGGGCCTTTGCCATCTACGGTCTCACCAATGGTGTTGATAACACGACCAATCATGGCTTCGCTCACCTTTACGGAGGCAATGCGTTTGGTACGTTTAACGGTGTCGCCTTCGTTGATGTCGTCGGCTTCGGCCAAAAGCACAATACCCACGTTGTCTTCTTCGAGGTTTTGCACAATGCCTTGTGTTCCGTTCTCGAACTCGACCAATTCACTTGATTGAGCGTTGTTTAATCCATACACGCGTGCAATGCCGTCGCCGACAGTAAGCACGGTGCCAACTTCTTCCAGTTCCACGTTGAGATCAACGTCGGCAAGTTGTTTCTTAAGTATCGCCGATACTTCGGCAGGTTTGATTTCAGCCATATATTTCTATTGTATTATTTACTAAATTGCTTTCTCGTATGTGTTTTTGCTGAATTCTTTCAGCAGTTTGTTTATTTGTGTGCGAATACGTGCGTCGTACATGCTATTGTCGAAGCTTACGCAAAATCCGCCAAGCATGGTGTCGTCGGTGATGGCGTTCATTTCCACAGTTTTGTGGGTGTAGTTGCCTATAATTTTTGCGATTTCGGCCTTGGCTTCGTCATCGACTTCCACTGCAGTGCGCAGTTCCGAAAGCACTATGCCTTTGCTCTGCCGGTAAAGGTCGAGGTATGCCTCCGAAATTCCGCGCAGACTTACAGCACGGCGTTTGCGTACAACAAAGTTTAGGAAAGTCATTGTAAGATGGCTGACCTTCTCCTCGAAGAGGTCGCGGATTATGCCGAGTTTTTTAGCCTCTTTTATCACCGGATTGCTGAAAAGCACGTTCAGAATGTGGTTCTCTGTGCACACCTGATTGACAAGTTTCATATCTTCACAGGTCTTATCAACCTCGCCGGTGTCCGTTGCCAGCAAAAACAGTGCTTTGGCGTAGTTTACATTGATTCTGTAATTTTCCACAAGTGTGTATTTACGTTATAGTTTTATTATATTGTATCCGTAACATCTTGCCCGTTGTCATTGATTAACAGTGGTTTACCAATCGAAATCACCTGCTTTGTGCCAATGTCGGCCAATAAATGTTTCGGCCTGCAAAGTTACAATTTATTTTTCAATTGACCAACATTTTTTGCTTTTTTTATTTCAATAAAAATGGCTGTTGTCATAAAGTGCCAATTTACAAATGTTTAGGGAAGAAAATTTCAGACCTTTTGTGTACGAACATCATTTATTTGTTTTGAGTGGATTTTGGGGTATTAGTTTCTGCGAAAAAATGTGTACTTTTGCATCTTGTATTTGAAACAAATAAACAAGACAATTTATTGATTCGATGAAAGTTACAATAATATCCATTGGCGACGAACTGCTTATCGGGCAGGTGGTGAACACCAATGCCGCTTGGATGTCCGAACGTTTGACGGACAACAATTTCGACGTTGCGCAGGTGCTTACCATCTCCGACAAGGCCGACGCCATCATCTCCGTCCTCGACGGCGCTTTGCAAAACACCGACATAGTGCTTATTACCGGTGGATTGGGTCCCACCAAGGACGACATAACCAAACACACTCTTTGCAGGTATTTCGGTTCGGAACTCCGCGAAGACGCTGAAAGTCTGCACAATATCGAACAACGTTTCCGAGTGCTGGGCTACGAGCTTACGCCGATAAACCGCATGCAGGCGCTTGTGCCCGACAACTGCGAGGTGCTGCTCAACAAAATGGGCACGGCTCCCGGAATGTGGTTCGAGCAAAACGGCAAAATCATTGTCTCAATGCCCGGTGTGCCCGACGAGATGCAATACCTTATGGGTGAGCTCGTTATTCCGCGTCTCAACCGCATGTTCAACGACTGCGCCATTGTTCGCAAAAACATCATTTTCCAAGGCATAGGCGAGTCGTTCCTCTCCGACTTGGTGGAGGAATGGGAGCTGGCGCTGCCCGAAAACGCAAAGGTGGCCTACCTGCCGAGCGCCGGTATGATTAAAATGCGACTCACCATTTTCGGCTCCGACAAAGCCTCGGCCGAACGCACCCTGCAATGCGAAAAGGAAAAACTGCTCTCCATCGCCGGACAGTATGCCGCAGGCGAGGACTGCGAAAATATGGAGGAATGCGTGGCCAAACTGATGTGCGCCAAAGGCAAAACCCTGACTTCGGCCGAGAGCTGCACTGGAGGCACCATAGCAAGCCGCATTACCCGTCTTGCAGGTGCTTCGCAGTATTTCAAAGGCGGTTTTGTTGTCTATTCCAACGAATTGAAAGAAAGTATTTTAGGTGTAAGCCACGACACTCTCGAAAAACACGGCGCCGTGAGCAGGGAGATCGTTACCGAGATGGCTGAAAACGCCCGTCGCAGAGCCAACGCCGACTATGCCGTGGCTACCACCGGAATAGCAGGACCTTCGGGCGGCACTCCCGACAAACCCGTAGGCACGGTGTGGATTGGCGTGGCATCGGCAAACAAAACCGTTACACGTATGTTGAGCCTCGGCAACAACCGCAGTCGCACTGTAGAACGCACTGTAAATAACGTATTTATGGATCTTATAAAGCTTGTAAACGAAGAATGTGGCAAATAATCTCCAACCCCCGTGTGGTGTCCATTTTTATGTTGGTTTGCTCCAACTGTTTTATGACCTACGCTTGGTACGGACACCTTAAAAACATGTCTAATCGCGCATGGTACGTGGCGGCCATAGTAAGCTGGCTGATAGCCTTTTTCGAATATATGATTCAGGTGCCGGCCAACCGCATCGGCTCCACGGTTTACACTTTGCCGCAACTTAAAATCATTCAGGAAGTGGTGTCGCTGTCGGTGTTCATTCCCTTCTCCATGATTGTGATGAACCAACCCTTCAAGCTCAACTACCTGTGGGCCTGCCTGTGTATGCTCGGAGCAGTGTATTTCATTTTCAGGGACTGAGATGGGGTGTTGAACTGTTGATTTTTGAGTGATCTGTGAAAAGTGAAAAGAATGTTGATTTGGGGTAACTAATTACAACTTTCAACTCAAGTTGGCATAGTGCAATAAAGACGAGGATTGTGCGTTATGGAAATAGGCAAAGACGCAGAAAAACCATATTGCACGATAAAAAAACGTAACAACACTCTAAAACAATGGCAGAGCAGGAACAATGGCACTGGCAGGAGCCGGCAACAGCATGGCGTGGCATAGGCATATACCACGTAACCCTCACCGTTACCTCGCGTCAGCCATTGCTGGGCACACTTGTCATACCCAACAACGACCCTGCTCAGGCAAGGGTGGAACGCACAGAATTGGGGGAGTCCTTAGTGGAGCTTATGCTACAAATTAAAGAGTACCGCCCTGAAATACGCATTCTCCAATTCTGCCTTATGCCTGACCATCTGCACACTGTGTTATATATAACCCACTCAATGCCTTGCAGCATAAAAGAGGTGGTACGTGGCTTCTGGCAAGGTGCCAAAAAATTAGGAAGAGCATATTCTTTGTCGGTTGGCCAGAATTCAATTCCGGCTAATGGACAGAGTTTAGAAGCCGATAGCAAACAAAAAGAAGCCAACAGACATAATACTGCCAGCCAGGCAAAAAAACTACGCGCCACAATCGGCCACGAATTTTATGACAGCCTCGACCCCGTCTTTAGCGAAATGCCATTCATACGCCCCATGTCGCGGCGAGGACAGCTGAACAATATGATGCGCTACGTAAAACTCAATCCGCAGCGGCTGGCCACCAAGCGCCTTATGCCAGGCTTTTTCCGAGTGCAGAAAGGCATAGAAATAAATGGCCGGAACTACGACGGGGCGGGCAACACCGCTCTGCTCCTCGCCGAAAGTTTTACTCCTGTGCATGTGCGCCGCACTATGGTTTATGCTGCCGAACACAACACCCCCAATCCTCTACGCGACTATATGAACGGATGCGTAACGGCCGCACGACAAGGCTCGGTGTTAGTATCGCCGTTTATCTCGCCACAAGAAAAACAAGTAATGGAAGTGCTTCTGAACGAGCAACTGCCGTTCATCTATCTGGCCGACAACGGTTTCCGTGATTATTACAAACCACAGGACAGACTTTTCGATGCCTGTGCCGCAGGGCGTGTGCTTATCCTCAGCCCATGGCAATACTACGCATCCAAGCGCCATATAAGCCGTGCCGAATGCAAGATGCTCAACACTTTGGCGGAAGTAATTGCGCAACAATTGTCGTAAATCTAATATATAACTCTCGAAAACTAGTTTGCGAACCAATTTATTTTGGAGCTGTACCACATATTTTCGTACTAACAACCCCAAAAATAGCAATCTTTACACTTGCCAAATTGCGGCGGATTTAGTAAATCCGCTGCAACAGCATTAAACTTTCCACTTTCAACTCAAGCCAAAAGAGTTATTTCTTGTTTAGCACCGCGGCTATGGCGCAGGCTTTCTCGGTATCGGAAGCCGATACAGAGCATTTTCCACCATTGATTTCGCTGTTCACCATAGGTGTGGACAAAACCCTTTCGCCCAAAGTCATGGCCAATCTTTCTCCGACTGTTTCGGCGGTGAGTTTACGGAACATCTCCGTTCCTTCTTTGTCGAAAACAAAATCCACCGACATTTGTCCGCGCCATTCAACGACACAGGCCGAATCGATATGACTTCCGTCGATAAGGGGACGGCCCTCGGCTTCACCATAAAGGAAAAGCAGCTCGCAGTAATCGCCTGTGAACTCGTCCTTTAGCCAGCAGTAATGGCCGGGCATTTCGTCTGCAAATTTCAAAGTCATCTGCCGCAGCACTTCGCCAAACGCTGCCGTGTCGGACACGGGCACCAACCTGCTACCAGACTGAGTATAGGCATCCTCATCGGCTCTTTCGCCAAGTTTATACTTGATGGAGTCTATAATATTGGCGTATGTTTCGCCCACTGCAAGCACACGCCAGAACTGGAAATCCTGCGCTTGGTAGCTCTGTCCGAAATACTCGTCGGGGTTCACATTGCAGTCTATCTTGTTTTCCGTTTGGATACGGCCTGTACATCCGGCAATTATTGCCGTAAAGACGAAAACTAAGGGGTAAAATATTTTCTTCATGGTATTTGTGATTATTAAACTTCCAAACATGGACGGCTTCCGCCCAATTCCTAATTCCTAACTAACAAAATGGCGTCGGCCAGGATTTCTTCGTGGTCGAAAGCCAAGGGTGGCAGGCTGTCCAGGCTGAACCAGCCTATTTCCGCGGCATCGTCGTCGGCTTTTGGATTTACATCCTCTTTTTTAACCGAGGTGTAATATGCTGTGGTTATAACCCTTCCGCGCGGGTCGCGGTCCACTGTGGAATAGGTGCCTACTGGGTGTATGTCGGCCAACACAAGCGAGGTCTCCTCCTGCAGTTCGCGGCGGGCGCACTGCTCAAGGGTTTCGTCAATATTCAAAAAGCCGCCGGGGAAAGCCCAGCAGCCTTTGTAGGGGTCGTTTTTGCGACGGATAAGCAGTATTTCTTTTTTGTCTGCGGAAAGCACTACTACATCGGCAGTTACGGCAGGACGCGGATATTGGTACTCGTACATACCACGGCTATTTGGAATGGTGTCTTCCATGCTTGTGGTGTTGGCGCGGATTGCGGTGTAGAAAATTTATTGGACACTGGAATTTTTCGAAATAAAACGAGTCCAATTTGGTCTTTTGGGTGCTGTCGAGCATGGCGCGCGACTCCTCGAATTGAGCCAAGATATTGTCCAAAAGGTCGCGTTGGTAGCACACAACTTGGTCTTTGGTCGCTTCCAAAACCGAGTCGTTGTCCTTGTTAATTGTCAGCACAAGTAGCTGGGCCTGACATTTGCGCATGGAGTCGATAACAGGTTTGGACAGGTCCTTGTATTTTTCTTTTACAGCGATGAAATCCTCGCGTTTCTGGCCTGTCAGTTCCAGTTTGTCGGAAAGCCTCTCGTGTTTAGGTCTGTTGCTAAGTAGCATATATATGGTAGCTATATTGCTAATTATCAGCAATGTAATCACTAAACAAAATATCCTTTTCAGTCTTTTATTCATAGTATTGTTTTTATTGAAGTATTTCGGTGAAATAATTGGTGGATTCGCTTATGTAGCCGTTATCATCGATTCCGGCAAGGGTGTCGGGGCTGTCCATAGTTATAATCAATATGTTGGTAACAATTATGGCGAGTATTACCGACATCATCAAACGGATGGTGATTTTTTGCCGTTGCATATCGGCTTTGCGTTTTTGTTCGATTTTTCCGCAAGTATCGGAGAACGACAGTGTTAAGGCACCCGCCAATGAGCGGTCGCGATCTATGGTCTCTTGCAGGAAATTGTCAAACAGGGTGTCGTTGTTTGTCATGATTGTTCCTTTCGTTGATTATATGTCTGTACCTATTTTTTTTCTTATGTTCTGTTTTGCTCTGAAAATGAGCTGTTCCACGGCAGGTAATGCCACACCCATAATTTCGGCAATTTCCTTTTGCGGCATCTTTTCGTAGAAGAACATGGTAAACACCATATTTTGTCGTTTTGGCAGTGCTGCGATAGCTTTGTGCAGTTGTTCTATTTTTTCGTCCTTTTCTTCGGTGTCGTCGGGCTTATCGGCCTTTTGCAGCAGCGACACTTCCATTCTTGCGAAGATGTTGTGTACTCGTTTGTAACGTAGCAGGTTGTACGATTTGTTCATGGTTATGCGATGCAGCCATGTGGACAGTTTTGATTCCTGCTTGAAGCTGTAAATCGCGTCGTAAACGTCGATAAACACCTCTTGCACAATGTCTTCTGCGTCCTCGGTGTTGTGCACGATACCATAGCTCAAATACAACAATCGCTGGTGGTACTTGTCGTACACCAGTTGGAAAGCTGTGGGGTCGTGTTGTTTAAGAGATTCTACTAATGTCTTTTCGTCCATTCCGCGGAAAAATTGAAACGAAAATTCTTTTTATGTCAAATCCCTTATTTCACCGTGTTGTTTTGCTGTTTTGCCTTACAGCATTCCTTTTTGTTTTGAGTTGCCTCTCCTTTTGCTTTGCAGCAAGGTTTTTGGCAGTCTTTTGCTTTGTCGCAGTTTTTGTTTTCTGCGGCGACTTTGTTATGTTGCTTGCAACATGCTTTGCTGGTGTTTTCTGTAGCGTGTTTCTCACAGGTTTTAGCTTCGGTAGCCTTGCCCTGACAATGTTTTGCGTGTGGGCATTGCTGCGATTTCTTGCATTGTGGAGCGGCTACTGTAGTAGCGGTAGCGGCATTTGTCGAAACTTTTTCCTGTGCGGCTGCCGTTGTTGCGAACAAGGTGGCCAAAGCTGCCAATATTATTACTTTCTTCATGATGTGATGATTTTTTTTATTGGTCAATTAGATTAGACGTTTTTTTGTTTTAAATCTTACGTTTTTTTATTGAAAATATATTATTATTTCTATTTTCACTTTATTATCAGTACTTTGCTATGGTAAACTGTATATATAATTTTTACAAGAAGTATCTTTCATTATCCCAATCACAATAAGATTCCAGAGTGATGTCGCTTGTTACATAAATAATCATTTTCATTTCCAAGACACTCTCCCGGCTATGCAATAACTTTTTCGCTAACCATACTGTCATGTATATGTACTATGGTGTCTGGTGTGTTCACAGTGTCATTAGTGGGGACATCAATGTCCTGACTTTGATTGACATATTTATTTTCACAACGATGAATTACAATCAAAATCACCGCCAACAGCAGTACCACCTTTATAAATAGTGTTTTTTTCATTGTTTTTTCGGGTTTGAATTTTTATATAAAACGGGAACACCGGATAAATTCCAGCATTCCCGTTGTTGTTTTGTTATTGTATCAAAGCCACGATGTCGCCTTTTTTTACCTTTTCGCCTTGTTTTGCAAATACGTGCATAAGTTTTCCGTCGAAAAGGGCTGTTACGGGGTCGTTGCCGTAGTAGGCTATCACGTAGCACATAGTCTCGCCTTCTTTGAAAGGTGTTCCGATAGGCGGATTCATGGACTGCTCGTTGATGGTGAGGTCCCAGATGATGGTGCCGTCGGCTTTGGCGGTAACGGGTTTTGCATCGGGATATTTCTCCATCATTTTCTCCACTTCGACTTTCTTGGCATCGACGGGAGCGGCGGCCTTAGGTGCAACAGGAGCGGCAGCGGCCTTTTGCTTGGCCTTTTCGAGGTCTTCCTCGAATTTCTTCTTGGCCACACCCGATTTGTAGTCGCGATACTGACGTTCGTGCATTGCCATTTCGAAGAGTTCTTCGTCGTCTTGGCCACAATCCCAGCCTTCTTCTTCCATCATCTTGCGATATTTGGGCAGTTCGTCGGGATAGTTGTCCTGCGGAGTGCCTGTGAAGAACTCGTAGCCTTTTTCCTTGGCCAGTTCCACAATTTCGGGGGCGAGGGTTCCGGGCAGTTTGCCGGTCTTGCCGAGTATCATGTCCCAAGTGTTCTGGTCCATCTGCGAGTAACGGGGCTTGCCCTGTGCCATCTGCATTATGTTCATCAAGGCTATATTCTTAACGTACTGGCTGAAAGGCGTTACCAGCGGGGGATTTCCCACTTTCGGCCATACATACTGCACTTCGTCGAAAAGTTTCACAAGCAGCTCGTCCTCGGAGAGTTCGGGCTTGCCGCCTTTTTTGAGGAACATATTAATGCCGGCGTGAGCGCCTTTGAGGTCGGCCATCATGGAGCCCATCATGCCGCCTGGCAGTCCGCAACCAACAAGCAGCGAGGTGCTTATCTTGTTCTTCGGGTCGATGAAATAGCCGAGGAAGTCGTCCATGAATTTCTGGGTGAGGCTACGAGCCTGCATGTAGGCGTTCATATTGATTTCGGGCACGTCGAAACCGGCGTCCTTAAGCATAGCCTGTATGGTTATGACATCGGGGTGAACCATGCCCCACGACAGGGGTTCCATAGCCACGTCGATGATGTCGGCGCCGTTTTTGCACACCTCGAGCACCGAAGCCACCGAGAAACCGGGGCCGGTGTGTCCGTGGTACTGCACACGGATATGAGGATATTTCTCTTTGATGCATTTCACCAGACGGCCGAGCATTACGGGACGGCCAACACCGGCCATGTCCTTGAGGCCTATCTCGTCGGCACCGTATTCCACTAGCTTGTCCACCACGCCCATATAGTATTCCACGGTGTGGATTTCGGAGTAGGTGATGCTGAGAGCGGCTTGGGAGATGAGTCCGGCGGCTTTGGCATATTTCACTGAGAGTTCGAGGTTGCGGTGGTCGTTGAGTCCGCAGAACGAGCGAACGATGTCCACGCCCTGAGCTTTTTTAACCTTGCACATAAGCTCGCGCACGTCGGCGGGCACGGGGTACATACGCAGTCCGTTTAGGGCGCGTTCGAGCATCTGTGTCTTGATGCCGGCTTCGTTGAAAGGCTTGCACCATGCACGTACCGATTTGTTGGGGTTTTCGCCGTAAAGCAGGTTCACCTGTTCGGATGCACCGCCGTTGGTCTCCACTCTTGAAAAGCAGCCCATGTCGATGATGACGGGGGCTATCTCCTGCAGCTGGTCGATGCGGGGCACGAACTTGCCCGACGACTGCCACATATCTCTGTAAACCAAACAGAATTCTATTTTTCTTTTCTCCATCTGTTTTTATGTCTTTTTATTTATTAAATCGTTATAAATTACCGGAATCGGGGTGTTTCTTTATCGGTAAAAGTTATTTAAATTATTACATATCAAATAATTAAACTACTACCCTACTCAAAAAAAACATCCTCTCCCAATTAGCAAAAATACAAAAAAATAATGGATTATGCAATTTTTTTGAGGAAAAAAATTTTTTCATGATTATCTGCATTCTTACGAACTATTGAGAGTGCGTCTCTCCGAGACGCTATAAGTGTGGCGGTTGTGTAACCCCACACTTGCGTGTGGGGTTATTGAGATTAAGTCTCTCCGAGACTTCTTCGGAACCAAGAGAAAAAAATATTTTATTTGAAAGATGAGTTTTTAGCGAATGTACGTTTCGCTTGCGGAGATTGTGATTCTGTCTTTTTCTTTTTCGCGAGAGGCCATTTCCTAACATGATTTATCTATTTTTTCAATACACCTTTTCGCCCGAGACAAAGAGCCACAGCACTTTGGTTAGCGGTATCTCCTTTTCGGAGATGGTCATAATGTCGTTGTCGAGAGCCACGAAATCGGCTTCCTTGCCCACCTCTATGCTGCCCTTGTTGTTCTCCTCGAAATAACCCTTTGCCGCCCAGATGGTTATGGACCGCAGTGCCTGCTCGCGTGTGAGGGCGTTCTCCATTTGGAATCCTTGTGCGGGATTGCCGTCGAGGTCCTTGCGGGCCACCGCAGCATAGAAAGTGTAGATGGGCGAGATACTTTCGATGGGGAAGTCGGTGCCGTTTACCAGCCAGCCGTTCTGCTGCAGTAGCATTTGTTGCGCGTAGGCGAAACGCACACGGTCTTTGCCGAGACGGTCGGCGGCCCAAGGCATGTCGCTGGTGGCGTGGGTGCTTTGTATGGCCGGTATCACCGAATATTTGCCGTAGAGGGCCATGTCGCCGCTGTCCACCACCTGCGAATGCTCTATGCGCCAGCGCAGGTCGTTTTTGCCTTTGAGCAAGTTGGAATAAACGGTAAGCACATTGCGTACTCCCATATCGCCGATGGCATGTGTAGCCACCTGATAGCCAGCTGCGTATGCCCTTTGACATATACTGTCGAGATATTCGAGGGAGTTTATCATAAGTCCGCGGTTGCCCGGGTCGTCGCTGTAAGGCTCTATGAGGTTGGCGCCGCGCGAGCCGAGAGCACCGTCGGCGTAGAGTTTGATGGTACGCACCGAAAGACGTTCCTTGGCAATTACGCCCTTGGGCAGGAAATAGTCGAGTGTGGCCTGGTCGTCGTTGAGGAAGGCGCTGATTTTAATCTTAAGCACTCCGGCTGTTTGCAGGCTGTCCATCAGTTCGATGTTTTCGATGCTCGTGCCAGCGTCGGCCACGCCCGAAAGTCCTGCCTCGAAACAGGCTTTCTGTGCGGCAAGCATGGCATTGCATTTCTCGCTGTGGTTGAGCTGCGGTATTATGGCCTTGGCCATGTCGTAGGCGTTGTCGAGGAGAATGCCGGTGGGCTTGCCGTCGCTGCCGAGGGCTATGAGTCCGCCGGGGATTTTGGTGGTTTTGTCGAAGCCGAGCAATGACAGCACGCTGTTGCTCACCAGTCCGGCATGACCGTCGATGCGGGTAAGGCACACGTATTTGCCGGGGAAAAGCTCTTCAATTTTGGCATTGTCGGGGAAGGACTTGTCGTCCCAGAGGTTCTGGTCCCAGCCGCGTCCCAGAAGCCAGTCGGAGGGGTATTGCTCGGAGTGTTTCTGCAAACGTTCCAACACTTCGTCGAAAGAGCGGCAGCCCACCAAATCGGCGTAGCGGGCTATCTTCTCGCCAAGACTGTAGAAATGGCTGTGACCGTCGATGAAACCCGGGTACACAGGACCGCCCTTCATGTCGATAAGACTGTCGGAAGAGTATTGTGCAAGGATGTCGTCGGTAGAGCCCACGGCCACGAATTTCCCGTCCTTGACGGCGAAAGCCTCGGCGGTGGAGAAATTTTCGTCGACCGTATATACAAGGGCGTTGTAAACTATCAGGTCGGCCTGTTGTTTTTTGGAACAGCTTATTGTCATGACTATCAAAAAGATTGGTAAAAGGGTTTTGAGGGTTTTCATTTCCGTATGTGGTTTTTATTTTGTTTCGGGATGATGTTGGTTACGCCTGCAAAGATACGATTTTTTTTTGAACTCGAAATGCGGAGTTCGGATTTAGGATAATCCGAAGGTCTTTATTTCTGAATATTTACCAATAAAAAACCTTACTTTTTTTGGAGTTAACTCCAAAAAAGTTATGACTTTTTGGGAATTGATTCCCAAAAAGTCATAAAAGCGGTGACTGAGTTTGTTGAAGGTACTCTTTTCATAAACAATTAAGGGGACTTCTATTTATTCATTTGAGAGCGTTATTATTCTCCGTTTCACTATCGAAAAAGCCACAGGCGTTTTCTTCACTTCGACACGCCTGTTCTTTATTTGCTTGATATACCTCACATTTGCATGTGAGGTTACTGAGAGTTTGCCTCTCCGAGGCAATTTATAGAAGACCCCAACAGCCAATGCCGCCTGATTGCGGACGCTCTCCGGCAAAGTGGTGTAGAAATTGGTCTGACCGAGCAGATACTTCTCGTATGCCTTTAGCTCAATTTGGTGTATCAAAACATTTTTTGTCCAACCATATTTTTTAGTGGCAAGTATGTAGAACTGACGCTCCTGTGAATCCTTGCACTTGGTCATAATGGCTATATGTTTAACCCAACTTATTTCTCCAACCATTGGTTGGAGATTTGTATCCGATTGATATTCAATTATTGGTGTCCGATAAAACTTTTTAGAGCATCTGAAAAAAAACAGGGCTGACACTAACAAATGTCAGCCCTTTGGTTTATCTTTGCAAAATCAAACCA